>DATEBA010000077.1:0-34562 GCA_035288045.1 Actinomycetota bacterium | reverse complement strand
CCCGCCGTATTCGGAGGAGGCATCCGATCTCGAGAGGGTCCTGGTCGGGCTAACCGTTGGGCGGCTCGCTTCGCCCGATTGGGCGGCGGTCCTGACCAGGGGTCGGAAGAGTTCCATGCCTGTCATTCCGCTAGACTGGCGGGTCGCGAGGTGCCTGGAATACGGCGACACCCTCGTCTTCGTGTACCGGGAGGCCTAGATGGGCGTGACCGCTCTTTGTCCGGGGACCTTCGACCCCGTGACCAACGGTCATCTCGACATCATCCAGCGCGCGGGACAGCACTTCGACCGCGTGATCGTCGCCGTGCTGGAGAACCCGTCGAAGGAGCCTCTCTTCACCCTGGAGGAGCGCGTCGCGATGCTCAAGGAGGCTGCCGCCGGCCTCGCCGGCGTCGAGGTCGAGTCTTTCACGGGATTGCTAGTGGAATTCGCAACCGGCAGGAACGCGAACGTGATCGTGAAGGGCCTGCGGGCCGTATCCGACTACGAGTACGAGATCCAGATGGCTCAGATGAACCAGCGCCTGGGCGGCGTCGAGACCTTCTTCATGACCACCTCGCCGAAGTTCTCCTTCCTCTCCTCCTCGCTCGTGAAGGAGGTCGCGCGCTACGGCGGCGACGTGACGGGGCTCGTGCCCGACCACGTCGCACGCGCCCTCGCCGAACGGCTCGGCGGGGAGGGGTAGCCGGTGGACCTCGCCGCTCTCCTCCAGCAGCTCGAGGACCTCGTGAAGGAGGCGAAGTCGATGCCGCTGTCCTCATCGGCGCTTCTCAACCGGGACGAGGTGCTCGCGGCGATCGCCGAGATGCGCGAGACGCTGCCCGAGGAGATCAAACAGGCGCGCTGGGTCGTTCGTGACCGAGAGGAGCTCCTGGCCAAGGCGCGGAAAGAGGCTGAGCAGATAGTGGCCGAGGCCGAGAAGGAGCAGCTCCGCCTGGCCTCGCGCGAGGATGTGGTCGAGCGGGCCAAGCAGGAGAGCGAGGGGATCCTGACCGAGGCAGAGGAGGAGGGTAGACGGATACGCCGCGAGGCCGAGGACTACGTCGACGCCAAGCTCGCGCAGTTCGAGATCGCGCTACAGCGGATCCTGGAGGAGGCGCACAAGGCGACGAAAGCGCTGACGCGCACTCTCGACCAGATCGAGGTCGGCCGCGACCGGCTACGCGGTGGCACGCCTGCGGAGCAGGAGTTCGCGCCCGCCGAGCCCGAGGCCGAGGTGGTTCCCGAGGAGGGAGGCGAGTCGTGATGCGCGCGATCGATGTCCGGGACCTCCTCGACCAGCCAGGCTCGGCCCGCACCGCCCCGATCCACGAGGCGGTGGAGGGCCTGAGGACCGAGCTCGCGGCGGTCCCCGACGATACGCCGATCGACGGAGACCTGCGGCTCGAGAACGTCGTCGAGGGGATACTCGTGTCAGGTCGACTTGCCGGCCGGATGACGTTCACCTGCGCCCGCTGCCTGAAGGGGTTCGAGAGCGGCTTCGAGGTCGAGCTGAGCGAGCTGTTCGCTCGAGAGCCAGACCCCGACGCCGATGTCTACGAGCTCCCCGCAGACGGCACCATCGACCCCGAGCCCATGGTGCGCGACGCTGTGGTCCTGTCGATGCCGTTCTCGCCTCTGTGCAAGCCCGGCTGCCGCGGGCTCTGCGAGCGCTGCGGCGGCGACCGGAACCTCGGCGAGTGCAGGTGTCCGCCTGCGATGACCGACCCACGGTGGGCCGGTCTCGAGGGCGCTTCCCACCTGTTCGAGTAAGGGAAAGGAACGAACGTTGGCCGTACCGAAGAAGAAACAGAGCAAGACTCGGGGCGACAAGCGCGCCGCGAACTGGAAGTCGCAGGCGCCGACCTATGCCGAGTGCCCGCAGTGCCACCAGCCCAAGCTCCCGCACCGAGTGTGCGGGAACTGCGGGTACTACGGCGGCAGGCAGGCGATCGAGGTCGAGTAGCGGGGTGGGATCGGCCTCTGGGAAGACCCGGCCCACGGACGACCTCGAGGCCGCCCTGGGCGTCCGATGGAAGGACCCCGCGCTCAGGCAGGCCGCGCTCGTCCACCGGTCTTACGCCTTCGAGCAGGGCGTGGACGTGACGAACGAGCGTCTGGAGTTCCTGGGCGACGCGGTGCTTGGTCTCGTAGTGACCGACCTCGCCTACAGGCGGTTCCCCGAGCTCTCGGAGGGCGACCTCGCGAAGCTCAGGGCCGCGATCGTGAACATGGTCGCCCTGGCAGACGTCGCCCGGGAGCTCGGTGTGGGAGTCGCGATCCTGCTGGGTAGGGGCGAGGAGATGAGCGGTGGTCGCGACAAGACGAGCATCCTCGCCGACGCGCTCGAGGCGATGCTCGGCGCCGTCTACCTCGACGGCGGCATAGACGTCGCCCGGCCGCTGATCGAGCGCCTCTTCTGGCCGAAGATGGAGGCGTACGTCCGAGGCGAGGGCGAGCGCGACTACAAGACGATCCTCCAGGAGCGCGCGTCTCAGGACCTCCGCGAGCTTCCCGACTACAAGATCGAGGAGAGCGGACCGGATCACGAGAAAGAGTTCACCGCAACGGTTCTGCTCGCTGGTCGTGAGCTGGGCAGGGGCCTGGGGCGCTCGAAGAAAGAGGCCGAGCAGCGGGCCGCTCGCGAGGCCTACGAACGTCTGCTCGAAGGGGAGGGCTAGTTGGAGCTCCCAGAAGTCGAGGTGATGCGCCGCGACCTCGAGAAGGACATCGTCGGCAGGAAGATCGCGAGCGCCGAGGTCCGGTCCTCGAAGAACGCGATGCGCGCGATCCGTCGCCACGACAAGCGCAAGGACCTGACGGCGCGCCTCGCGGGTCGGAAGGTCACGCGGGTGGAGCGGCGGGGGAAGTACCTGCTGCTCTACGTGGATGCGAGTGATGTACTCGTCGTGCACTTCGGGATGAGCGGACGGCTGATCCGGGGGAACAAGCGGATGGCGGTGGCGCCTCACACGCACGTGATCCTGACGTTCCAGCAAGGCGGCGACCTGCGGTTCATCGACCCCCGGACGTTCGGCGAGGTGTTCGTGACCGCGGCCGACGCGCTCGGCAAGGTGAAGGAGCTCCAGCACGTCGCGATCGATCCCCTCGACCACATATTCACGTGGCAGTCGTTCCAGCTGCGCATGGCCGAGCGGGCGGCGAAGCTGAAGCAGCTGCTCATGGACCAGAAGTTCATCTCCGGGCTGGGCAACATCTACTCCGACGAGGTGCTGTTCGCCGCCGGACTGCGGCACGACCGGATGTCGGACGACCTCTCCGCGCAGGAGGTGCGGCGCCTCTACCGGGGGATCCAGGAGACCCTCCAGGACTCGATCCGCCACAGGGGAACGACCTTGGACGACGAGGCGTACCTGGACCTCTTCGGCAAGCCGGGCGAATACCAGAACGAGCTCAAGGTCTACGGGCGCGCGGGCCAGCCGTGCCGTCGCTGTCGAACGCCGGTCGAGACGGTGAAGTACTCGGGACGCGGAGCATACTTCTGCCCGCAGTGCCAGAGCTGACCCCGTCCCTTGCGCCGGCGAGCCGTCGGGGCGTAGGTTGGGGCCCTCGGAGGAAAAGGAGGGGGAATGGGCGTCGCGGAGAACATCGACGTCGTGCGCCGGATCGAGGGCGCGCACAACATGGCCGACTACGACGCGGTCCGGTCGCTCGTCGCGGTGGACTTCACGCCACACACGCCGGGATCACAGATGCTGCCGCCCGGCGTCGAGGGGGCGATCGCGGCGAACGAAGCCGGTCGCGAGTCCTTCCCCGACAAGCGCAGCGAGATCCTCGACATCTTCGGGGAGGGGGACAAGGTGGTTGCCCACGTCCGGATGACCGGGACGAACACGGGGGGCATCGCATGGGCCGGTGTCCCGGCCAACGGTGGCGCGATCGACATCGATTGGATCCAGATCTCGCGGCACGCCGACGACGGACGGGTCGTCGAGACCTGGGCCCAGATGGATACGCCGAAGTTGCTGATGCAGTCCGGCATGCAGATGCCGATGTGAGGAGGCAGCGAATGCCGACACGGGAGCAGAACAAGGAGCTCGTCCGGCGGTTCATCGACGAGGTCTTCAACAAGAAGAACCTCGACTACGCGATGGAGGCGATCTCCGACGACTTCGTTGAGCATCAGGTGCTTCCCGGAATGACGCCGGACAAGAAGGGCACGATGGAGCAGTTCCGGGTGCTCCTTGAGGCTAGTCCGGACATGAAAGCCGAGATCCACGAGCTCATCGCGAGCGGGGACCGCGTCGCGATCCGCGGTACCTACAGCGGGACCGACAGCGGCGGGTTCATGCCGGGGATGACGCCGACGAACAAGCCCTACTCGATGGAGGGGATAGACATCGTCCGCTGGGGCGACGACGGCAGGATCCTGGAGCATTGGGGGATCCTCGACGTCATGGGCGCGATGACCCAGCTCGGCCTGATCCCAGCGCCGGGCAGCTAGTCCGGCTCAGACAACCTTCCGTCGATCGAGGTGCCGGCCGCCCGCATCTCCTCGATCGCGCGCTCGCCGTCGCCGGGCCGCATGTCGACCGCCCTGATCGCCTCGGTGAGCACCTCGGTCGCGAACCCCAGCGCATCGGCGTCGAGCGCCGTTGCCTTGACGCAGTAGTCCGTCGCCAGTCCGGCGATCACGACGCGCTCGACGCCTCGGCCTCGCAGGAGCTGTTCCAGGCCGGTCGCACCGGTCCTACCGGTCCTCGGGTCGCGGACGCTGAAGCCCGAATAGCCGTCCTCGCCGCCGGCGCCCTTACGGATCGCTTCGCCCTCCACCTCGAGTTCCGGGTGCAGCTCCGCCCCCCAGGTTTCCGCTACGCAGTGGGACGGCCAGATGCCGCCGTCCTTCTGGAAGTGCGGTGTGGACTCCGGGTGCCAGTCCTGCGTGTAGACGACGAGGGCTCCCGCCTCGAGCGCGGCCGCGACCTCACGGTTCACGACGGGCACGACCTCCTCGCCGCCCCTCACGTAGAGGCTCCCGTTCGGGTCGGCGAAGTCGTTCTGGACGTCCACCACCAGCAGCGCGGTTCGTTCGTCGTAGCGGCTCACAGGATCTTTGTACCGGAGCCCGCTCAAGCTCGCACGTAGCATGGCCCCATGAAGCGCTCGCGGGTGATCGTCTCCGGCCGGGTGCAGGGAGTGTTCTTCCGCGTGGCTTGCGCCGCAAGGGCGCGCGAGCTCGAGCTCCGTGGCCACGTCCGGAACCTCCGCGACGGTCGTGTCGAGGCGGCGTTCGAGGGTGAGGACGCCGCCGTCGACGCGATGGTCGCCTGGTGCCGGGGGGGCCCCGAGCTTGCACGGGTCGACGGGATCGAGGTGGTCGACGAGTCACTCAGGGGCGACGCGAGCTTCCGCGTGAGCGGCTGAGGCTCCGGAGCCAAAGGCGAGAATCGGCCTCCGGCCGCTGTTAGCCTTGTCTACCGATGTTCCTCCGCTCCCTCCAGATCCGAGGCTTCAAGAGCTTCGCGGACAAGACCCTCCTCGACTTCGCCCCCGGCATCTCCGTGATCGTCGGGCCCAATGGCTCGGGGAAGTCCAACCTCGTCGATGCGATCGCCTGGGTGCTGGGCGAGCAGGGACCCCGGGCACTGCGAGGCGGACAGATGGCCGACGTCATCTTCGCCGGGAGCCCGGCCCGCGCCGCCCTCGGCATGGCCGAGGTGAAGCTCGTGATCGACAACTCGGCCGGGCTGATCCCGGTGCCGATGTTGGAGATCGAGATCTCGAGGACGATCTTCCGCTCGGGCGAGAGCGAGTACCGGATCGGCGGGCAGCTCGTGCGGCTCCTCGACGTGCAGGAGCTCCTCTCGGAGACGGGCATCGGGCGCGCGCTCCACACGGTCGTCGGCCAAGGCCAGCTCGAGGACGTCCTCACGTCTCGCGCCGAGGAGCGCAGGCAGTACATCGAGGAGGCTGCCGGCGTCGCGAAGCATCGAAAGCGGAAGGAGCGAGCCGAGCGCAAGCTCGCCGGGCTCGATCAGGACGTGCTCCGTCTCCAGGACGTGCTGGCCGAGCTCAAGCGCCAGCTGAAGCCCCTCCGCCAGCAGGCGGAGATGGCCAAGCGTCACGAGGAGCTGACGGCACAGGCCGACGAGCTCGCCTGGCGGCTGGCGGCGGCACGCCTACGGTCGCTTCTCGAGGACCGGGACCGTCGCAAGGCCGGCTGGGACGAGGGTCTCGAGCGGCGCAAGGCCGCCCGCGAGCTGCTCGACGCGCTCGACGAGGATGTGGCCCGCGCTGCCGGCGACCGCGAGCGGACCTCCCGGGAGCTCTTCCGAACCGAGGCGGTGATGAGGGAGGCACAGGCCGCGCGGTCGGCTTCGGAGCACGCGCTCCGGGAGGCCGTCGAGCGTGAGTCCGACGCGCGGGCGGCACTTGCCGCCGAGGCGACCCTCGCGGGCCGCATCGCGGCGATCGACGAGGAGGTCACGCGGGTAGAAGCCGACATCGAGCACACGCTGGTCGCGCTCGCCGACCGCGAACGAGCGCTGGAGGAAGCCGAGCGAGAGTTCCGCGAGCGGGAGCAGGATCGGCGCCGCGTCGAGGACGAGCGGCGGCGGCTTTTCGAGGTGCAAGCGGGTCGCCGGGCCGAGGCCGAGACGATGCGGCGCTCGCTCGAGGGCTACGAGCGAGAGCGCGACCGCCTCGCGGCAGGCCTGGATTCGGTGCGCGGCCGCCTCCGGGAGGTCGAGGCCGAGCGAGAGGGCCTCGAGTCCGAGATCGAGGCGCTCGACGCCCGGCAGACCCCGCTCGCCGAGCGCCGGTCGGCGCTGGAGGAAGAGAGGAGACGCCTGACCCACCGTGTCGACGAGCTCGAGGACGCGATCCGCCGCCACGAGTCGCGCAAGGAGGTGCTGGAGCTCCGCCTCGGCGACGTCGTCGACACCCCCGGAACCCGGTTCCTGCGGAGCCGCGGCGACCGGGCGATCGGACTGCTCCGCGACCTGATCCGCGCGAGGGACGGGCTGGAGAAGGCCTTACTCGCGGCGCTCGGACCGCTGGCCGACGCAGTGGTGTACGAGGACGGCGAGCGCGCGCTGGCGGATGCGCCCGGGGGCGACGGCGCGATCCTCGCGATAGCCTCAGGCGGCCCCGTCGCCTTCAAACTTCTCGGTGAACGGAGCCTGCTCTCCGCCGTGTCGGCCGAGCCGGCCGCCCGCGGCCTCGCGAGCACCGTTCTCCGCGACGTGTACGTCGCCGAGACGATCGAGGAGGCCGCAGAGAAGCACCGCGAGCACCCGGCGGCGTCGTTCGTGACGCGGGAGGGCGTCCTCGTCGGCCCGGCGGTCATACACACCGCTACTGGGGACTCGGACCTCGCCCGAGAGATCCGCGCGGAGTTGGCGGTCGTCGATCACGACCTCCAGGGCGCCCGTCACACGGTGAGGCCGAAGCGCGACCGCCTGGAGGAGATCGTCGGCGAGCTGGACGCGATCACGGAGGAGATGGCCGCGACCGACGCCGAGATCACCCGCGCAGCCGAGCGACTGGCCGCTTCGGCATCCGATCTCGCCTCCTTCCGCAAGGAAGAGGAGATCATCGGCCAACGGGTCGCCTCGCTCGACGAGTCGGCCGGGACCTGGCGCGAGTCCCTGGCCGGCGCGGAGCCCGAGCCGCCCGAGCCGCCAGAGCTGCCGCCTGCGGCCGAGCCGCCGATCCGGGTACGGGTCGAGGTCGAGACTCTACGCCGCGACCGCGCCGCGCTCGACGAGCGGCTGCACCGGCTCCGCGCGGACAGGGAGGAGCTCTCGACGTTGGACCCGGCGATGCTCCGGGCCGAGCTCGAGGAGACCGTCGCCACTCGTTCCGAAGCGGAAGAGGCCCTGCGCTCCTCCGAGGAGACCGACGGCGCCGCGACGGCGGCCCGCGACGAGGCCGCCGCCGCTCAGCGAGCGGCCGCCGATGCCGAGACCGATGGCAACCGCCGGTGGCGACAGGCCTCGGCGGATCTCGAGCACCTCCGCGACGAGTACGAGGAGGACGACCGAGTGCGCGGCGACCTCGAGCGGCGGATCCGCGACGCCGAGCGTCTGCTCCGCGAGGGACACCAGACGGAACCAGCCGAGGCGGTGGCGGCCCTTAGCGACGAAGACCGGGCCGAAGCGCTGGAGAAGCGCGCGGAGCTCGTCCAGCGACGCTTGGCGCTTCTCGGCCGCGTGAACCTGCTCGCTAACGAGGAGTTCGCCTCGCTGCAGGAACGTCACGACTTCCTCGCGCGGGAGCTCGACGACGTGCGCAAGGCCCGCCGCGACCTGCTCGAGGTCATCCGCCGGATCGAGGAGGAGATCACCGAGACCTTCGACGCCGCCTGGCGCGACGTGGCCGTCCAGTTCGAGCGCCTGTTCGCCGAGCTGTTCCCCGGCGGCGAGGGGCGGCTAGTACTGACCGATCCGGCCAACCCTCTCGAGACAGGGATCGAGATCGAGGCTCGCCCGGGCCGGAAGCGAGTGAAGCGGATCTCCCTGCTGTCTGGCGGTGAGCGAGCTCTCACCGCCATGGCGTTCCTCTTCTCGATCTTCAAGGCGCGGCCGTCGCCCTTCTACCTGATGGACGAGGTCGAGCCCGCCCTGGATGACGTGAATCTCCACCGGTTCATCAAGCTCGTTCGCGACTTCGCCGACGAGAGCCAGGTGTTGGTGGTCACACATCAGAAGAAGACGATGGAGGTCGCCGACATGATGTACGGCGTGTCGATGAGCAAGGACGGCACCTCCAAGGTGGTCGCCCAGCGCCTGGAGCACCCGGCCGACGTATCGGGCAACGGCAAGGCCGACGGTGAGGCGGCGCGGATCGTCACCGTGCCCGAACCGGACGTCGTCGGCTAGTCTCTGCCGTTCGTGGAACTGCTCGGTGCGATCCTCGGCTTCGTGGCGGTCGCGATGCTCGCGGCCGCCGTGTTGTCCGCGCGCGCGCGCCGGCGTCGCCGCGCCCGCGGGCCCCAGGTGCCGGGTGCGCCACGGGTGGAGGGACTCGGGCCGAGCATCCGGGCGATCCTCGCGGGTGGTCCGAGCGAGGGCGCGTGGCGCGAGCTGGAGGACCTGCTCGTTCGCGCCGACGCCGGTCCCAAGATGGCGGCGGGCCTCGTCTCGCGCATCAGGGAGCAGCACGGAGAGGGCGCCGCTCCCGAGGGGCTCCTAGTCGAAGAGATCACCCGCGCGCTATCCGACGATCCACGGCTGCGGCTGTCCCAAGGGCGCCTGTCGGTCATCCTCGTGGTCGGCGTGAACGGATCCGGCAAGACCACCACCGTCGGCAAGCTCGCCAACTGGCTCGCCGAGCACGGGAGGAGCGTCAGCCTCGCGGCGAGCGACACGTTCCGCGCGGCCGCCTCCGAGCAGCTGGAGGCGTGGGCGGAGCGGGCGGGTGCGCACCTCGTCTCCCAGGGGCGAGGGGCCGACCCAGGCGGGGTTGCCTTCGACGCCGTGAACGCTGCCCGGGCCCGGGGCAGCGACGTGCTGATCGTGGACACCGCCGGACGGCTCCACACGAAGACCCCCCTCATGGACGAGCTAGGGAAGATACGCCGGGTGATCGAGAAAGCCGGAGGAACTATCGACGAGACGCTGCTCGTCCTGGACGCCACGACGGGTCAGAATGGCATCGCTCAGGCGCGGGCGTTCATCGAGGCGGCGGAGGTGACGGGAGTGGCTCTGGCCAAGCTCGACGGCACGGCCAAGGGTGGCATCGTTCTTGCGATCCGGGAGGAGCTCGGTGTCCCCGTGAAGCTCGTCGGGACAGGCGAGGGCGTCGGGGACATCGAGCCGTTCAACGCCCGCGGGTTCGCGGAGCATCTGGTTTGGGGGTGACGTGAGCGCCGACATCCTCATCGTGGAGGACCACCCGACGATGCGCGAGGCCATGCGGATGGTCCTGGAGCACGAGGGATACCGGATCCGTGAGGCCGCCGACGGCGCCTCGGCTCTCCAGCAGATCAAGGACGACCCGCCGGACCTCGTCTTTCTCGACCTCAACATCCCGGGCACGAGCGGTGCCGATGTGCTGCGGACGATCAAAGGCGACCCGGGGACCGCGGAGGTCCGGGTCATCATCGTGACCGCGACCGGCGAGGAGGGCCGTGAGCAGGTGCTCGGGCTCGGCGCCGACGAGTACTTCACCAAGCCGTTCTCGCCCCTTGCGCTCCTTGGCACGGTCGAGCGCGTTCTCGGCTCCGGCGAGTGAAGAGGGCTCGGTAGAATCGTTCTCGTTCCCATGTTCGATTCCCTCACCGGCCGCTTCGACGCGGTCTTCAAGAAGCTCCGAGCGCGCGGGAAGCTCCACCCCAAGCAGGTGGACGCCGCGCTCGACGACATGCGCATTGCGCTCCTGGAGGCAGACGCGGCGACCGAGATCGTGGACGCCTTCCTCGGACGCGTTCGGGAGCGTGCCCTCTCCGACGAGATCATGAAGAGCCTCACGCCGGCCCAGCAGGTGGTGAAGGTCGTACGCGATGAGCTGCAAGAGACGCTCGGCGGTGAGCACCGGGCCTTCCACCTTCCGAGCCCGAAGCCCGCGGTCGTGATGATGGCCGGCGTCCAGGGCTCCGGGAAGACGACGGCCTGCGCCAAGCTGGCGCTACATCTCAAGAAGAGGGGCAAGCGGGTTCTCCTCGTCGCCGCGGACCTCCAGCGACCCGCGGCCGTCGAGCAGCTGTTCACGCTGGGGCGCGAGATAGGGGTCGACGTCGTCTCCGAAGGAAGGGACGCAGTCAAGGTGGCCAAGGGCGCGACGAGAAAGGCCAAGCGCGATGGGTACGACGTCGTGATCGTAGACACGGCGGGGCGTCTACACGTTGACGAGGAGATGATGCGCGAGGCTCGAAAGGTTCGCGACGCGATCGAGCCGCATCAGGTCCTGATGGCCTGCGACGCGATGACCGGTCAGGACGCCGTCGTTCAGGCGCGCGCCTTCATGGAAGAGGTCGATACCAAGGGGTTCGTGCTTACCAAGCTCGACGGCGACGCGCGCGGCGGCGCGGCGCTGTCAATCACGGCTGTGACTGGCCTGCCGGTGTTCTTCGCCGGCGTGGGGGAGAAGCCGGATGACCTCGAGCCCTTCCATCCCGACCGGATGGCTCAGCGGATACTCGGGATGGGTGATGTGCTGACGCTGATAGACAAGGCGCAGGACAAGATGGACTCCGACGCGGCGAGGGAGGCTGCCGAGCGGATGCTTCAAGCCCGGTTCACGCTGGAGGACTTCCTGGTCCAGATGCGGGAGATGAGGAAGCTCGGGCCGATCCAGGACCTCCTCGCGATGCTGCCCGGCGTGCCCGGGGGCAAGAACACGCTCAAGGATCTCGCGGGCGCGGTGGACGACACCCAACTCGATCACGCGGAGGCCATCATCCTTTCCATGACCCCGGAGGAGCGACGGAATCCCGCTATCATCGGCGGGAGCCGCCGCTCCCGGATCGCCCTTGGCTCCGGCACGACGACGGCGGAGGTGAATGGGCTGCTCAAGGACTTCGAGGCGGCCCGCAGGATGATGAAGAGCGTGATGGGCGGCACGCGCATGCCCCGGATCCCGGGGATGCCGAAGATGCCCTGAGAGGAACCGGATGAGCACTAGGATCAGGTTGATGCGGATGGGGGCGAAGAAACGCCCCTTCTACCGCGTGGTCGTGGCCGACCAGCGCAGCCCGCGCGACGGCCGCTTCATCGAGAACATCGGCAAGTACCACCCGCTCGAAGATCCCTCGCTGATCGAGATCGACGAGGAACGGGCGATCCACTGGCTCCGTGTCGGCGCGCAGCCGTCCGAGTCGGTTCTGAACCTGCTCTCGAAGGCCGGCATCTGGGACAAGTTCGCCGCCGAGCGCCCGAGCGCGGTGGGGCTCGTGAAGCAGGAACGGGCGCCCAAGCCCGCCGCGGCGAAGAAGTCCAAGAAGGCCCAGGCGAAGGAGGCCGTGCCCGCCGAAGTGCCCGCCGCCGAGGCGCCGCCCGCGCCCGCCGCCGAGGCGCCGCCTGCGGAGGAGGGTTCGAGCGAGGCGTGAAGGAGCTCGTCGAGTTCCTCGCCCGCGAGCTCGTCGACGACCCCGACGCCGTCGAGGTGACGGAGGGGGAGGACGACCGCGGCCTCGTGTACAAGCTCCGCGTCGCACCGGACGACATGGGAAAGGTGATCGGGCGCAGTGGCCGGATCGCCCGCGCGATCCGCTCAGTCGTTCGCGCCTCAGCGGTGCGTAGGGGGCTCCACGCGCATGTCGAGATAGTGGACGTCGAGCCGAAACCCGAGTAGATGGATGAGCCGACCATCGTCGTCGGCAGGGTGGCCCGGTCGCACGGGGTGAGGGGAGAGGTCGCGGTACACGTCCTCTCCGAGAACCCCGAGCGCTTCGAAGTCGGCTCCGCCGTGTACCTCGAGGACGGCAGGGCGCTAACCGTGGAGTCCGCCCGACCGCACGGCGGGCGGCTGCTCGTGCTGTTCCGCGAGATCGGCGACCGCACGCTCGCGGAGCAGCTCCGCGGACGTTTCCTCGTCGTCCCGGAGACGATGCTTCCCGAGCTGCCCGAGGGGTCCTGGTGGCCCCACGAGGTCCAGGGGTGTCAGGTTGTCACCGACTCTGGCCGTGCCCTGGGGACGCTCACCGAGGTCCTCTTCACGCCTGCCAACGATGTGTGGGTCGCAAAGAGCAGCGAGGCGGAGACATTGATACCGGTGCTTGAGGACGTGCTCGTCTCCGTCGACGTGCGGGGAAAGCGGATCGTCGTGCGGGACCTACCGGGTCTCACGACGCCCGAGGAGCCCTGAGAGCGGATCCCGCTCTCGACCCGGCGCCGATGGATCGCTCGCTGCGGGGCCGCCGCACCCGGCCGCTGCTAGCCTGCGACCGTGCGCGTGGAGATATTGACCATCTTCCCCGGCATCTTCGATGGTCCCCTCCGGGAGAGCCTGCTCGGCAAGGCGATACGGGTGCGGACTTTGGATGTGCGAGTGATCGACATCCGCGACTTCGCCGAGGATCGGCGGCAAGTGGACGACGAGCCCTACGGCGGCGGGCCGGGGATGGTCATGAAGCCGGAGCCCGTCTTCGCTGCGGTCGAGTCGCTCGGAGAGGGTGCCAAGCGCATGATCCTGCTGTCGCCGGCCGGGCGCCGGCTCGACCAGGCGCTCGCGCGCGAGCTGGCGCGAGAGCCGTGGCTCGTGCTGATCTCCGGGCGGTACGAGGGCGTCGACGAGCGCGTGGCCGAGGGCCTGCCGGCCGAGGAGGTCTCGATCGGCGATTACGTGCTCTCCGGCGGCGAGGTACCCGCGCTCGTCCTCCTCGAGGCGGTATCGCGACTCGTGCCCGGCGTTGTCGGGCGCGGGGAGTCCCTCGAGCGCGAGTCGTTCGAGGATGGACTCCTCGACCACCCGCACTACACGCGCCCAGCGACGTTCCGCGGCATGAAGGTACCGGACGTGCTGCTCTCGGGCGATCACGTCGAGATCGAGCGCTGGCGGCGGGACGCCGCCCGCGAGAAGACGCGCCGCAACCGCCCCGACCTGCTGGAATAGGGGCGCAACGCCACTGCTATCATGAGGGCTCCCGCCATGAACCCAGTCGATCTCGTCGAGAAGTCCTTCCTGCGCGCCGACCTGCCGGAGTTCCGGCCCGGTGACACAGTAAAGGTGCACGTCCGAGTCGCGGAGGCCGGCCGCGAGCGCATCCAAGTCTTCCAGGGCGTCGTGATCCGGAGGCAAGGGGGAGGTCTCCGCGAGACCTTCACCGTGCGCAAGGTGAGCTTCGGGATCGGCGTGGAGCGAACCTTCCCCTTGCACTCGCCCTCCATCTCCAGGCTCGAGGTCGTGACGCGAGGGCACGTGAGGCGCGCCAAGCTCTACTACCTCCGCGAGCGAAAGGGTAAGAAGGCCCGGATCCGGGAGCGCCGGCTGACGGAGGAGGAGCTTCTAGCCGCGGCCGTCCGGCCAGAGGTCGACGAGGCGGAGCCGGAGGAGGGGCCCTCCGAGATCCAGGTCGCGGAAGAAGAGCCGGTCGGCGAGACCGAGCAAGAGCCGGCCCCGGAGGAGGCCGAAGCGGCCGAAGGGCCGTCCGCCGCCGGGGACCAGGAGTAAGGGTGGCCGACCGGCCGCCGGGTCCTTGGGAGCCGGCGCCCGGGCGCGCCGTGACCGAGCGACCCTCCCGCACCGGTCCCGATCGCCGCACCGTCCTGGCAGACGAGCCGAAGAAGCGGCCGCGCTCTTCATCTCGTGTGCGTCGCATCGTCCGGGACGCCGTCGAGATCGTCGTCGTCGCCTTCGTGGTAGCGCTGGTGCTCAGGACCTTCGTCGTCCAGGCCTTCTTCATACCCTCGGGGTCGATGGTTCCGACACTCCGGGTGGGCGACCGCGTGCTCGTGAACAAGCTCGTCTACACGTTCGGCGACATCCAGCGCTTCGACGTCGTCGTCTTCGAGGATCCGACCGAGACCGAGGACGATCCCGGACCCGTCGGCAGGTTCGTTGACTGGTTGACCGAGGGCCTCGGGTTCGCCAGGCCGGCGCACGAAGACTTCATCAAGCGCGTGATCGCCTTTGAGGGGGAGACATGGGAGATCCGAGACGGGCGTCTGTACGTTGACGGGGAGCGCGTCCCCGAGCCGTACGTCAAGCGCCCACTCGACACGAGGTCCTTCCCCATCCAGGTGGTTCCCGAGGGGATGCTGGCGGTCCTGGGCGACAACAGACTCGTTTCGGCGGATTCGCGCTTCGGACTGGGGTACGTTCCGGCAGACAAGGTGGTAGGGGAGGCGTTCGTGGTCGTCTGGCCGCCTTCCCGGGTCGCGTGGTTGAGCGGATCCTCGACCTAGGACGCTACGAGAGGAGCCTGCGGGAGCAGGGCTTCTCGCGCATCGCCGGCGTCGACGAGGCCGGGCGAGGGGCGCTGGCCGGCCCGATGGTGGCGGCCGCGGTGATCCTGCCCGAGTGGTTCGAGCTCGACGGACTGGCAGACAGCAAGGTGCTTTCCCCAGCCCAGCGCCAGGTGTGTTACGAGCGGATCCTCGCTGGGGCTACCGCGGTGTCCGTCTGCCGAGCGGCTCCGGCGACGATCGACCGGCGGGGGCTGCACCGGATGAACCTCGCGCTTCTCCGTAGAGCGGTTCGGTCGCTTCCAGTGCCCCCGGACTACGTCCTCTCCGACGGATGGTCGGTCCCGCGGCTGCGTGTTCCGGCCCTTTCGATCAAGAAGGGCGATGCCGTGACCGCCTCGGTCGCCGCGGCCTCGGTAGTTGCCAAGGTCGTCCGCGACCGCGCGATGGACCGTCTCCACCGCCGTTTCCCTCAGTTCGGCTTCGACCGACATCGGGGTTACGGGACGGCGGAGCACTTCGCAGCGCTGGAGCGCCTCGGGCCGACTCCGATCCACCGGCTGAGCTTCAAGGGCGTGGGCCCGGCGTGGGATGATGGGAGAGCATGAGCGACGAGGAGATCGAGCGGTTCGAGGAGGAGCGCGAGCTCGAGCTCTACAGGGAGTACAGGGACGTGCTCCCGATGTTCTCCTACGCGGTTGAGACCGAGAGGCGCTTCTACCTCGCGAACCAGGTGAGCGTGACATCGCGCGAGGACGGATGGGTCGAGGCCGAGCTCTCGGACGCCTGGGTCTGGGACATGTTCCGGCCCGCGCGCTTCGTGACGAAGGTGCGCGTGATGACCCGGCGAGACGTGAACGTCGAGGAGCTCGCCCGGCGCGACGTCAACGTGGCCGACCTCGAAGGCCGGGACGACCCGCTCGCTTGACCCGTCGCTCGAGTGTCACGGCCCCGTGCTAGCGTCCCGGGTGTGATCGACGCGCGTCCCCAACGTGGGCGGGCAGGCGAGGATGCAGCCGCCGCGCTCTACCGAGGTTTGGGGTTCGATCTCCTCTCTCGCAACTGGCGCTGCCGCGCGGGCGAGCTCGACCTCGTCGCCGGGCGCGACGACCTGATCGTGTTCTGCGAGGTGAAGGCGAGATCGGGCGGGGCGTTCGGCGGGGGGTTCGAGGCGGTTACCGCCGCGAAGCAGCGGAAGGTGAGGCAGCTCGCCGAGCTGTTCCTGGCCGCGCACGAGCTCTCGCCCGAGCGCGTGCGCTTCGACGTCGCGAGCGTGCACCTCGGCCCGCGGGGGGCCGACGTCGAGCTTTTCCGCGACGCGTTCTGAGGCGCTGCAGTAGGGTTCCAGCCAGCGAGAGGGGGGGAGATGGCTGGCTTCGAGTTCGTGACGTCCGGCGACGGCACGCGGATCGCCTTCCGGCGCAATGGAACCGGGCCGCCGCTCGTGATGGTGGCCGGAACCACGGGTTCCGACTGGTCGTTCAGGTTCGTGGAGCCGCTGCTCTCGTCCTCGTTCGCGCTCTACCTGCTGTAGCGCCGCGGTCGAGGGGAGAGCGGGGACGGCCCGGAGTACTCGCTCGATCGCGAGGCCGAGGACGTCGCGGCCGTAGTCGATGCGACCGGAGGGCCCGCGCACCTGTTCGGGCACTCCTTCGGCGGGGCGTGCGCATTGGAGGCGTCGCTCCTGACGAGGAACGTTGGGAAGCTCGTGCTGTACGAGCCGCCGGTCGCGTTCTCCTACGCGGAGGGCTCGATCGAGAGGCAGGAGCGGCTCGCTGCGGCAGGAAGGGCGGATAAGCTCCTCGAGGAGGTGTTCCTGGCGGAGGGGGTGCTCTCGCCCGAGGACCTTGCGGCGCTGAGGGCCTCTCCCACGTGGCTCGAGCGCGTCGCGCTGGCCTGGACGATGCCGCGGGAGTCGTGCGCGGACTCGAGGTACTCGATCTCCCCGGAGCGGTTCGCGAACATGACGGCACCCACGCTTCTGCTGCTGGGTACGGAGAGCGGTGATGCGTTCCGCGCGGGGGTCGAGAAGGTCCGCGCGGCCCTGCCGGACGCCCGGGTGTCGAAGCTCGAGGGGCAGGGACACGCGGCGACGATGACGGCTCCCAAGATGCTGGCCGATGAGGTGACGCGATTCCTCGCTCCGTGACTGTCACTGCCTCGCGCTAGGGTCCGCGCGAGGTGTACGGCAGGGTCATAGGGGTGACCGTGGTCGGGGTCCGGGGCCACCGCGTCGCGGTCGAGGCGCACATCGGTCGGGGGCTCCCGTCGCTCGCGCTCACCGGGATGCCGGGCGCGGCGGTGCAGGACGCGCGCGGTCGCGTCCGGGCGGCCGTCGAGGGTTCCGGGCTCGAGTGGCCGCTGCGACGGATCGTTGTGAACCTCTCCCCGGGGAATCTCAGGAAGGACGGCCCGGGGCTGGACCTTCCCGTGGCGATGAGCGTGCTTGCGGCGTCGCGGCAGGTTCCCGTCGAGAGGCTGGGTCGTTACGCGTTCGCCGGAGAGGTGTCGCTCGAGGGGGGCCTCGTCTCGACGCCAGGGGTGCTGTCGGTCGCGCTGGCGGCGGCCGGCTCAGGGCTCGAGGGGGTGGTCGTGCCCGCGTCGAACGGCGCGGAGGCCGCGCTGGTAGAGGGACTCCACGTCGTGGCGGCGACCACGCTGTCCGAGGCGGTCGGCTTCGCTCGCGGCTCATGGTCGCCGCCGGAGATCGAGCGCGCCGACCCGACCGCTCCACCCTCAGGGGTCGACTTCTCCGAGGTTCGGGGGCAGGGACAGGCGCGGCGAGCGCTCGAGGTCGCGGCGGCCGGCGGTCACAACGTGCTGATGGTCGGCTCGCCCGGCGCCGGCAAGACGATGCTCGCGCGGCGGTTCGCGACGATCATGCCTTCGCTTAGCAGGGAGGAGACGCTCGAGGTCACGCAGCTGCATTCTGTCGCCGGACTCCTGGCCACGGGAGAGCTGGTCGGGGGAAGGCCCTTCCGCGCGCCCCATCATTCGGCGTCGGTCGCCGGTCTCCTCGGGGGCGGGAGCGGGTTCCTGCGACCGGGCGAGGTGTCGCTTGCCCACCACGGCGTGCTGTTCCTGGACGAACTAACCGAGTTCCGGCGCGACGCGATCGAGGGGTTGCGGCAGCCGCTCGAGGACGGCCGGGTGGTAATCACGCGAATCGGCGGCGCGGTGGAGTTCCCGTCGCGGTTCACGCTCGTCGCCGCGGCGAACCCCTGCCCTTGCGGTTTCGACGGCGACCCGCGTCGGGCGTGCCGATGTGACGAGCACCGCCGCCAGATCTACCGGAGCAAGCTCTCCGGGCCGCTCGTGGACCGCATCGACATCCGGCTGGGTATCCCCAGGCTCTCGAAGGCGGAGCTGCTCGGCGAGGCTCCGGGGGAGTCTTCGGATGCGATCCGCATCAGGGTGGAGGAGGCCCGCGAGCGGCAGCGCCGGCGCTACCGGGGAGGAGGCGTCACGTGCAACGGGCAGCTGCCGGGTCCGGTGGCACGACGCGAGGCGAGGCTCACGACCGACGCGGAGCGGCTCCTCGCGCGGGCCGTGGACTCCTTCGCCCTCACGGGCCGCGGGTTCGACAGAGCGCTGAAGGTGGCGCGGACGGTGGCGGACCTGGTAGGCGAGGACCGGGTGCGACCGGAGCACCTGGCGGAGGCGCTTTCGTACCGGGGAACAGGCGACGGATCGCTCGCTCGTGCCGGTTGATCGCGGGGTCGCGAGGAGCCGGGAGCCGCCGCCGCGAGGCTGGCCGCAGGGGTTCGCCAACGGCGCGGCGAACCGGAAGGCGCTCGCCGTTATGGCTTCGCTCCGAGGGATCCTGCCGCGCGAGGTCCACGCGCTTGCCTGGAGAGAGGGCTCGGCTCGCGCCTGCCTTGACGAGATCAAGGCCGGTCGCGCGGGCAGCGATGCCGACCGCGAGTGGGCGGCCCGGATCGCGCCCGAACGGGTCGAGGCCGCCGCGGGCGCCTGCGGCGCACGGATGCTCACGCCGGAAGAAGAGGAGTACCCGCCGAGGCTGGTCGACCTCGACGATCCTCCCGCCGCACTGTTCGTGCGCGGTCGCAACCTCGAGGAGCTGGTCCCGAGGATCGGGGTGGTCGGAGCGCGGAACTGCTCGCCCGCTGGCAGGGAGTTCGCCATCGAGGTCGGCTCCGGACTGGGCGCGGCCGGGGTGTGCGTCGTGAGCGGCGCAGCGCGTGGCGTCGACTCGGCCGCGCATCAGGGCTCGCTCCGCGCGGGCGGAACGACGATCGCCGTGCTCGGGAGCGGGATCGACGTCGCTTACCCGCGTGGCTCCAGGCGGATGTTGGAAGACATCCTCGAGTCTGGGTCGATCGTGTCCGAGTACGCGCCCGGCGTTCCCGCCGAGCCGTTCCGGTTCCCGGCACGCAATCGCATCGTGGCCGGTCTGTCGGAGGCCGTCGTGGTGGTGGAGGGGATCGGTAGGAGCGGGTCGCTCATAACAGCCGAGCACGCT
Source organism: Actinomycetota bacterium (assembly GCA_035288045.1). Taxonomy (GTDB): domain Bacteria; phylum Actinomycetota; class UBA4738; order UBA4738; family HRBIN12; genus DATEBA01. Next base: position 15,293 of record DATEBA010000077.1, on the reverse strand, counting down.
CTCGAGATAGGGCGTTCGGTGTTCGCGGTTCCCGGACCGGTGACAAGTGAGCTGGCGGAGGCTCCTCTCGCGCTGATCCGCGACGGCGCCACGATGATCCGAGGGGTCGCCGACCTGCTCGCCGACCTCGGCTACGACGACCCGATGCCGGGAGCGCGGCGGCTCCCGCTTGGCCTGAGCGACACCGAGCGGCTGGTGCTCGAGACGCTGGCGGGGCGGGTTGTGCCGAGCACCCTCGTCGACTCGACGGGCCTTGCGTTCCCCGAGGTGATGGCCACGCTGTTGTCGCTCGAGCTTCGAGGTCTCGCCCGCAACGTCGGCGGTCGCTTCGAAAGGAGCGGGCATGCCCCGTAGGGCCCATCGCTTGAAGCGGGGTCCCCCCCCTGGTACAAGGGAGCCCCAACGATGCAGAGGCGGTGCGGTTGCTAGCCCGGGACGAGCTTCCCCCTTCCGAGAGCGCGCTCATCGAGGAGTTCGCGGCGCATCTGGCGCTTGAGCGACGGCTATCCGCGCACACGGTCGCCGCGTATCGGACGGACCTCGAGCAGCTAGCGCGCTTCCTCAACCGGTCGGGCCGCTCGCTCGGCGGAGCCGACCTCGCGGCCCTCCGCCGGTTCCTCTCCCAGCAGACGACCCTCGGATACGCTCGCGCGTCGATCGCGCGACGCGCCGGCTCCGTCCGGACCTTCTACCGGTGGGCGGCTGCGAGAGGGATCCTCGACGCCGACCCGGCGGCCACGCTCGGGCGGCCCAAGGTTGCCTCGCGTCTTCCGGGGGTACTCCGCCCCCGCGAGGCCGATGCGCTCGTCGAGGCGCCGGACCGGGCGGACGACCGCCCAACGCACATCCGTCTCCGCGATCGGGCGATCCTAGAGGTGATGTACGGCTCGGGGCTCCGCGTGGGCGAAGTCGCCTCCTTGACGCTCCGGAGCGTCGATCTCGACCGGGCTCGCGTGCTCGTGCTAGGCAAGGGCGCCAAGGAGCGCGAGGTGCCGCTCTCCGAGCACGCCGTAGTCGCCCTCACCCGGTACCTGCGGCTGGGGCGGCCCATATTGGCGCCTCAGGGAGCGGCCTCGGACGCTCTGTTCTTCAACCTCCGGGGGAGGCCGATCGGCCCACGCGACGTCCGCGCGATGGTGGAACAATATGGGGCTAGGATTCTTGCCGGGCGGAGGGTCACGCCGCACACCCTGCGCCATTCGTTCGCCACCCACCTTCTGGAGGGAGGGGCAGACATCCGAGCCGTTCAGGAGCTGCTCGGCCACGCAAGCGTGGCCACGACCCAGCGATACACGCACGTGTCGCGGTCGCGTCTGTTCGACGCGTACCGGCGCAGCCATCCGAGGGCTTGATGTCGAAGGTCGCCAGGGTGCCCAAGGAGACGAAGCCCAAGGCCAAGGACGCGAAGGCCGCGAAGAAGCCCACGGCCAAGAAGGTGACCGTCGCCGCCAGGAAGCCGGCCGCCCCGAGGGGGGGCTCGTCGGCGCCGGACGGCTCGAGGGAGGTATCGGCCGAGCTCGTGGCCCTATGGGGGGACTTCAAGGGCTCGGGGTCGGCCGACGCGCGGGAGCGGTTGATCCTGCACTACGCGCCGCTCGTCAAGTACGTCGCGAGCCGCGTCGCGACCGGGCTGCCGGCTAGCGTGGAGCAGGCGGATCTCGTCTCCTACGGGATGTTCGGGCTGATCGACGCCCTCGAGAAGTTCGAACCGGATCGCGGCAACAAGTTCGAGACCTACGCGATCCCTCGCATCAAGGGCGCGATCATCGACGAGCTCCGGGCGATGGACTGGGTCCCCCGCTCCGTGCGATTCAAGGCGCGCGAGATCGAGAAGGCCTATACCGACCTCGAGACGATGCTCAAGCGTGCCCCGACCGAGAAAGAGATGGCGGCGCGGCTGGGGATCAGCGTTCGGGAGCTGCACGAGGTCGTCTCGCAGATCTCGTTCGTGTCCGTACTGGCGCTCGACGAGCTGCTCGCGGTGGGGAGCGATCGGGGCGAGCGCGTGTCGCTCCTCGACACCCTTGCCGATCGAGGCTCGGACCCGACCTCCGGCGTCGAGAGCCAGGAGACGCGCGGTCTGCTTGCCGCCGCGATCGGCTCCCTCTCCGACCGCGAGAAGATCGTCGTCACGCTCTACTACTTCGAGGGGCTGACCCTTGCGGAGATCGGGGAGATTCTGGGGGTCACCGAGTCGCGTGTGTGCCAGATCCACACGAAGGCCGTCGGCTCGCTCCGCGGCCAGCTGGCCGAGGTCGACTAGACGCGGAGTCGCACTCGGAGTGACTTCGGTCACTGCACCGCAAGTGTCGCGCGATTAGCGTCCCTCTCATGTCTCGGTTCGCTCGAGTCGCAGTCATCGTCGTTACCACGGCCGGCGTGATCCCACCGCTCCGGGCGGCCGCGGCCGAGCCAGGAGAGTGGTCCTGGCCGGTGACCGGCCCCGTGATCCGGGCGTTCGACGCTCCGGAATCCCCGTACGGCTCCGGACACCGGGGCATCGATATCGCGACGTCTACGAGGTCCACCGTCCGGTCGCCGTCTGCCGGCGTCGTCACGTTCTCGGGATCCGTCGGCGGTCACTTGTACGTCACGATCGACCACGGGAACGGCTGGGTGTCGACCTACTCGTGGCTCTCCGAACGCCTCGTTTCGAAGGGATACACCGTCGCCGCGGGAGCGGCGATCGCGCGCTCGGGCTCGGGGCACCCCGGATCCGAGGTGCCGCATCTGCACTTCGGAGTGAAGCGAGACGGCGACTATGTCGATCCGCTGTCGGTCCTGGTGCCGTCGGGAGTCGTCGGGCTGATCCGGCTCGCCTCGCTCCGGGCGGCCGGGTGAGTCGCGCGGGTCGGATCCGGGTTGGCCCCTACAATGGGGGCTCCCGCCCGGCGGAAGGCTCGAAGTGCCAAGGGACTCCGGATGTACAAGGAAAGGTCGCGCGCTTGCGAGAAGCCGGTTCAGGCTGCTCGGCTTCCTCGCGGCCGCGATCGTGGCCGCGGGAGCGGTCGCGCGGCCCGCCCTCGCCGCCGAGCCCATCGAGTGGTCTCAGTTCCAGGGCGATGCAGCTCATTCGGGTGTTGGTCCGGAGGACGGCCCCTTGCCCCCGTACGGGCAGGCGTGGACGTTCGGAGAGCCCGGGAGCAACCGTGGGCTCTCGTCGGCTGTGATCGCGGGTGACGTCGCGATCGCCGTCGGACTGGAGGGCGTCTACGCCGTAGACCTCGCGTCGGGGGTAGAGCGCTGGCGTGTGCCTCGCGCCGGCGGCCCTCTCGCTCCGCCGGCGCTCGGGACCTCTGAGGGCCGCACGGTAGTGGTCTTCACAGAGGGTGCGGAAGACGACGCCGCCGCGGTCGTGGCGGTCGACGTAGCTACCCAACAGGAGCTCTGGCGAACCGGCCTCGAGGACGTAAGCAGGAGCGGCGTGACGATGGACGGGGGCTCGGCGTTCCTCGGTGACGACTCCGGCACCCTTTATGCGGTCGACGTGGACAGCGGCGACCTTGCGTGGACCCTCGAGGAGGGGGGTCAGATCGGTTCGCCCCCGGCCGCGGGCGGCGGGGTGGTGTACGCGGCTATCTCCGATCCGCAGAGCGGGCGCGTGATGGTGGCGGCCGTGGACGAGGCGGGCGTCCCCGAGGGCGGCGAGACACTTTGGACCTACGAGCCTCCGGTAGCAGGCCGTAGCCTGTCGGCTCCGGCGCTGACGGCGGACTCTCTCCTCGTCGGGATCAGCGAGCGGCTGCTCGTAGCGCTGAGCCCCGCGGACGGCTCGGAGCTCTGGGGTCACCGCTTGAATACCGAGTCCTCGCAGCTCTCGGCTCCGGCGGCCGGCGACGTGATCGTGGTGAGCGACCTAGGTGGAGGTGTCTACGGCGTCGAACCCGTGAGCGGTGATCGCGAGTGGAGCTACCAGCTGAACGAGCTGCTCTTCCGGAGCTCCCCGGTGATCGTCGGCGGGTTCACGGTCGTCGGTCTTCAGGACGGCCGCCTGGTGGCGATCGACCTCGAGACGGCGGAGCTCGTGTGGGAGAGCGCCCCCGCGGAAGGTGCGATCGGAGGCATCGCGGTTGCCTCGGGGACGCTCGTCGCGGCCAGGGGAGGCGACGAAGGAGGGCTCGTCGCCTTCGTCGAGGATCCCGAAGGCGAGCTTCTGCACGTCGCCTCACCGACGATCCCCGACTTCCCCGTGATGATCGGGAGCTTCGCGGCGGCCTTCGCGGTCGTGTTCGTGGTTCTGTTCGGTCTCGGCAAGCTCGTCGAATCCCGTTTCCCGCTCGACACGATCGAGCCGGTCGGCGAGACCGAGGTCGGCGACGGGGAGGACCGTTGACGAAGAAGAAGCGCCGCCGGCCGTCGACCACAGCGCGGGGACCGCAGACCAGAGCCGCCGCTCCGCCGAAGCCGGCGGAGCCCCAACGGCGCGGGTTCGCCGGATTCCTCTTCCGGCCTCCCGGCCCGAGCATCTTCCCGCCGTTCTTCGCGTCTCTGGGCCAGGGGCTGCTAGCGGTTGCCACCACGCCCGTGCTCCTGGTCGCGCCCTTCGTCCTGATGCTCGTCGTGTGGCTGGTTCTCCTCGCGCTCGGGCTAGAGGCCTCCCCCGGGCGTCTGCTCAACGCGATCTCGCTGGCGCCCGTCAGCGTCCAGTTCGACGCCGGCACGGGGATCGCGCTGCACGGGACGACCTGGGCCTTCCTCGTGTTCGTGAACGGAGCGATGCTGGTCCGAGCCGTGATCGTGTCCGCGCTCGCGGGAGTGACCGTGGATCGCTTCGAGGGCGGAGCGGGTTCCATGTGGGCCGTGGTCCGGGGTCTCCGAGCGTTCCCCTCGGTGCTGGCGATGCACATCGCAAGCTTCGGCCTCATCACTCTCGGGAACATCGTGTTCTTAGGCGTGCTGGGAGCTTTGGGGAACTACCTCGCGATCTTCCTCCTGCTTGCGATGATCGCGGTGTTCTCGTTCGTCCCGATCGTCGCGGTGCGCGAGGGGAGGTCGGCCGCGGCCACGTTTCGCCGCGCCTACCGTGCGGCGCGGTCTCCCAGCGGACACCTGCCTCTCGTCATCCTTTACTTCTTCCTCCTCCCCATCATAGGGGGCACGTTTCCGCCGGGTGGCTCCGACATAACCTCCAACCCGAGCTTCTCGCTCTGGGTCTACCTCCTCTTCGGCACCTACCTGCAGATCGCGTTCATGGCCACCTTCGCCTACCGGTGGATCGTGGCGGAGCCGGAAGTGCCGGAGGTACCGAAGAAGGGTCGGTAGCTCCTCCTATATCATCGCGCCGCGGGCGGAGAGCGCTGCCCGGGGAGCGACCATGTACCTTGACCCTACCGAGGAAGAGCGGCTGCGGATCTTCCTAACGGCCGAGCTCGCCCGCCGTACGCTCGCGCGCGGCCTCGAGCTGAACGCGCCGGAGGCGACGGCCGTCGTGTGCGACGAGATGCACATGGCGGCCCGCGCCGGCGCGAGCTTCGAGGAGACCCTCGAAGTAGGAAGGAGCGCGGTGTCGCCCGACCAGCTCCTCGAGGGCGTCGCCGAGATCGTCGACGAGATACGGCTCGAGGTGCTGATGGACGAAGGGACCCGGCTGGTCGTGCTCCGGAGACCCTGGTCGTGATCGGTGAGGCTCGCGCTGCCCGGGCGTCGATCAAGCTGAACCTCGGCAGGGAGCGGATCTCGATCCAGGTTCGTAACACATCGGTTCACGCCGTTCGCGTCTCGTCCCACTACCCGTTCTGGCTCTCGAACCCGCGGCTCGCGTTCGATCGCGATGCCGCCCACGGCTTCCGCCTGGATGTTCCCTCGGGAGCGTCGGTCCGGTGGGCGCCCGGCGCGACGAAGCAGGTAGGCCTCGTTCGGCTCGGAGGAGCATCTGGATGAGCCGCATCCCGGGTGACGAGTACATCCGCAGATACGGGCCGACCACCGGTGACGCGCTCCGGCTCGCCGACACCGACCTGTGGGTACGGGTCGAGGAGGACCGCGTCGGATACGGCGACGAGCCGATGTGGGGGTATGCGAAGAACTTCCGCTCGCGGATGGCCCAGCACGACCGCGCAACATCGGAGAGCGAGCTGGACATGCTGATCGCCGGGGCGCTGGTGATCGACCCTCTGCTCGGCGTCGTGAAGACGAACATCGGCGTGAAGGACGGTCGCATCGCCGGGATCGGACGGGCGGGAAGCCCCGACGTGATGGACGGGGTCGAGCTGGTGATCGGACCCAACACTTGGCCCGTGAACGCCTACGGCCTGATCGCCACGGCCGGAGCGATCGACTCCCATGTACACCTGGTCACGCCGAGGCTCGTGCCCGTGGCTCTTTCCGCGGGCGTCACCACCCTCATCACCGCCGGTTTCGAGGAACCGCCGTACACGATGGACAAGACCTTCCGTTCGTTCGAGGGGCTCCCCGTGAACCTCGGGCTCCAGGCGAGCGCCCGAACCGACGTTCCCGGGCACGTCGAACGCACGATCGAGGCCGGAGCCTGCGGGCTCAAGATCCACGAGGACTGGGGCTCCTACCCCGAGATCGTCGACGCGACGCTCCGGCTCGCCGATGCGCATGACGTCGCCGTGTGCCTGCACACCGACGGCCTGAACGAATCCTGCGAGCTCGAGGACACAGTCGCGGCGATCGGCGGTCGAGCCGTCCACGCTTATCACGTCGAGGGTGCGGGCGGTGGCCACATCCCCGACCTGATCGGCATCGTCCGCGAGCCGAACGTCGTCTGCTCCTCGACGACGCCGACGATCCCCTACGGCAGCGCCGCGGCGGCCGAGCATCTTGCGATGATCATGGCGGTGCACGGCGGGTCGGAGGACGTTCTCGAGGACGTGGAGGCCGCGGCCGAGCGGGTCCACCCGGCCACGATGGCGGCCGAGGGGCCGCTCCACGAGCTCGGCGCGATCAGCATCGTCAACAGCGACTCACAGGGGATGGGCCGGATCGGGGAGACGATCCGGCGGACCTGGCAGCTCGCACACGTGATGAAGCTCTGGCGCGCCGGCGAGGCGGGCGCGGGGCGCCCGGAGGCGCCCGCCGTGCGACGGATCCGGCCGGCCTCGCCGCGCGCCGACGACGACAACGAGCGCGTGCTCCGCTACCTGGCCAAATACACCGTCGAGCCCGCGATCGCCCACGGGGTCTCGGGCGAGGTCGGCTCGCTTGCCCCCGGGCGCCTGGCGGACATCGTGCTCTGGCGCCCGGCCCGTTTCGGGGTGCGCCCCGAGCTGGTCATCAAGGCGGGCCAGTACGCGTGGGCGGCGGCGGGGCCCGGCAACGCCGCCGTTGAGTGGACCGAGCCGAGGCGGTACGGCCCGCACTGGGGCGCGGTCGGAGCCGCCCCCGCGGCGCTCGGCACGACGTTCGTCTCGCGCGCGGCCCTCGAGGCGGGCGTTCGCGAGCGACTGCGTAGCGCGCGGCGCTTCGTCGCTGTCGAGGGGACCAGAGAGGTCCGCCGCGGACACCTCGTGGCGAACCGCGCCGTACCGGCGATCGACGTCGACCCCGGCGATGGAACCGTGACGCTCGACGGGCGAGTGCTCGCCGTGGATCCCGTGACCGAGGTTCCGCTGTCCCGCCGCTACCTGCTCGCCTAGCTCAAGGTCGGAAGACGATCTCCCCGTCCAGCACGGTCATCCAGATGGGCAGGTCTCTGATGGCCGCCGGCTCGACGGCGAACGGATCGCCGTCGAGGACGACGAGGTCGGCCAGCTTCCCCTCCTCGATCGACCCGAGTCGGTCCTCCGCGGATATCGAGACCGCCGCCTCGATCGTGTGCGCCCGGATGGCCTCCTCCACCGTGAGCGCTTGATCGGGTCCGATCGGCGCCCCCTCTCGGGTTCGGCGGTCGACGGCGGCTGCGATCGTGTCGAGCGGCCGGTAGGAGGCGACGTCGGAGTCGCTTGATACCACCACGCGCACGCCGTCCCGGATCTCGTCGCGGAGGGGCTGGAGCCCGTGCGCCCTGTCGGGAAGGCGGGCGAGGAAGTCGTCGCCGCTGTCGAAGAGGTAGCTCGGCTGGTTGACCGTGATCACCCCTAGACGCGCCATCCGTTCGATCATCTCGGAGGTCGGGTAGCCCGCGTGCTCGATCCTGTGCCTCGGGTCCGGGCGTGGCGATCCGTCGCTCGCCGCCTCGATCGCATCGAGCGCTATCGCGATCGCGCGGTCGCCCTGCGCGTGGATCCCGACCTGCCACCCGAGACTGTGGGCGCGCCCGACGGCCTTCCGCAGCTCGTCCGGCTCCCAATACAGCGAGCCCTCGTGCTCTCCGTATGGCTCGTGGAACGCCGCCGTGCCTCCGATGAGCGAGCCGTCGCAGTAGAACTTCATCGGGCCTATCCACAGCCGGTCGTCGCCGAACGGGCCCGCCATGCCGAGGTCCGAGTACTCCTCGAGCTGGTGCGAGAGCGGCATGCAGACCGCTCGCACCGGCAGGCGCCCGACGCGTCGCGCCTCAAGGTAGGCCGCCAGCTCGCGGCTCGTGACCTGCGCGTCGCAGACCGTCGTGAGACCCGCGACGAGGAACGCCCGCCCCGCGCGCTCGGTCGCGTTGACCAGCTCACCGAGCGGCGCCTCGACGTGGAAGTTCGGTCCGTGGTGCCCGATGTCCACGGCGACCGGCGACGCCAGGCCTGTGGCCGCGTCGAGACAGAGGCCGGTATTGCGACCAGCGGAGTCCCGGACGAACGATCCGCCGGGGGGATCGGGCGTGTCGTCGTCGATCCCGCGGAGCGCGAGTGCGCGCGTGTTCAGCAGCGCGTGGTGGCCGCTCACGTGGTGGAGCAGGACCGGGTGCTCGGGCGCCGCGCGATCCAGGTCGAACCGGGTTGGCGCACCGTCAGGGTAGCGCGCGTGATCGAACCCGTACGCGGTGATCCAGAGACCGGGCGGCGTCGTCCGGGCGACACGGGCGATCGCCGCGACGAGTTCCTCGCCGCTTCGCACGCCCGGGTAACGAACGTCGAGCATCGCGAGGGACTCCCCGGTCGCGAGGAAGTGGTTGTGGGCGTCGATGAAACCCGGGAGCAGGGTCCGGCCGCCGAGATCGACCACGTCTGCATCCGGGAGGTCCGCGAGGACCCGCTCGCGGCTGTCGACGGCGACTATGCGCTTGCCCGCGACACCCACTGCCTGGACCCAAGCGGGCTCCGAGGCGGTGAACACGCGGCCTCCGACGAAAGTGATCTTGCGCTCAGCCACCGTGGTCCTCCCGGCGCGGGTTGCTCCGACGGGCCGTCGCCCGTGACTATATGGCCCATGCGCTTCAGGAGGCTCGGCAGCGAAGGACCCGAGGTCTCGGTCGTTTCGATCGGCACCTCTCCACTCGGTGGGAGCATGTGGGGGTCGATCGGCGCCGACTCAGTGATCGCCACGATCCGCGCCGCGGTCGATGGCGGCGTGAACCTCATCGACACGGCCGACTCGTACGGCTCGGGGCGTGCGGAGGTGCTCGTCTCGCAGGCTGTGGCCGGACGACGCGACGAGGTGCTGATAGCGACGAAGTGCGGGATCGCGTTCCAGGATCCAGACCTCGGGATCGACCTCCGAGCCCCCTACGTCAAGAACGCGCTCGAACGGAGCCTCACGCGCCTCGCGACGGACCACGTGGACCTGCTGCAGCTGCACTGGCCCGACGGTGAGCCGATCGAGGAGGGGTGGCAGGCCCTGGTGGATCTGCAGCTAGAGGGCAAGACTCGGTGGATCGGCGTGTCGAACTTCTCCGTCGACCAGCTTCGTGCGCTAGGGCGCATCCGCAGGGTGGACTCGCTCCAGAACCAGTGCTCGATGCTCTGGCGTGAAGACGAGGCCGACGTCCTTCCGTACTGCGCGAGCGAGCAGATCGGCTACATGGCGTACGGTCCGCTCGCTTACGGGATGCTCTCCGGGAAGTACCATCATTCGGCGGAGCTCTCCGACTGGCGGGCGGGAGAGGGCGAGTACGCGGACTGGGACGAGTACAGAAGGCTGTTCGCGCCGGGCTCATTCGAGCGGAACGTCGCGATCGTCGATGGGCTGGCCCCGATCGCGGAGGAGCTGGGCGTGACGCTCACACAGCTCGCGCTCGCGTGGGTCCTCGAGCGGCCGGGCCTGACCTGCGTGATCCCCGGCGCGAAGAGCCCGGAGCAGGCGCGCCTCAACGCCGCCGCCGGCGATCTCGAGCTCTCTCCCGAGGCGCTCAAGCGTATCGGTGCGATCCTCGCCGCTTGACCGCGTCTTGGGGCGCGTCCGAGTGGCCCGCTGCTAGACTCCCCGCCGGCGCGAGAACGCCGAATTCGCACGCTCGGGGACCGTTCCCGGGTCCCGGTCTCGGCCGGGCGGGGGCGGGCGGAACCGGGCGGAGGACAAAACCGAACAAGGAGGACGTCGTGCCCGTCGTCACCAGACGGGAGCTCCTCGAGGCGGGCGTCCATTTCGGGCACCAGACCAGACGCTGGAACCCGAAGATGGGCCGCTTCCTCCACGGGGAACGCTCCGGTATCTACATCATCGACCTGGAGAAGTCGCTCCAGGGTATCGAGGAGACCTACGAGTTCGTCCGGGACCTCGGTCGCCGCGACGGGGTCGTGCTGTTCGTCGGCACGAAGAAGCAGGCGCAGGAAACGATCGAGGAGAACGCGCGACGGTGCGGGATGCCCTCGATCACGACCCGCTGGCTGGGCGGGATGCTCACCAACTTCGTCACGATAGCCCGGCGGCTCCAACGCATGCGCGAGCTGCGCGAGATGGAGCGCGGCGGCGCGTTCGACTACCTGCCGAAGAAGGAGGTCCTCCGGCTCCGCCACGAGAAGGAGAAGCTCGAGCGCAACCTGGGCGGCATCGAGAACCTCCGTCGGCTCCCCGACGCGGTGTACGTGATCGACACGAAGAAGGAGCACATCGCGGTCAACGAGGCTCGAAAGCTCGGGATCCCCGTGATCGCGATCGTCGACACGAACTGCGACCCTGACGAGGTCGACTACGTGATCCCTGGGAACGACGACGCGATCCGCTCGGTCTCGCTCGTGACGAGGATAGTGGCCGACGCGCTCGTGGAGGGCAGGGGCGGACCGGCGCAACCCGTCGAGAAGGCGGCGGCAGCTCCAGCTTCCTCGCAGCCGAGTGGATCGGAGACCGTTGGCGTCGCGTCGGCCGACGAGGCGGTCGCGGCGGCTTCGGTCGAGGAGATCGAGCCCGAGTCGGCACCCGTGGACGAGATCGTTCTGGAGGAGGGCGCGTGACCGAGATAGGTGCGGTACACGTCAAGGCCCTCCGGGACGCCACCGGCGCAGGGATGATGGACTGCAAGCGCGCCCTCGAGGAGGCCGGCGGCGATCTCGAGAAGGCGACGGAGCTCCTGCGGCAGAAGGGTCTCGCCTCCGCGCACAAGCGCGCGGGCCGGGCGGCGGACCAGGGACTGATCGAGAGCTACATCCACTTCAACAACACGGTCGGGGTGCTCGTCGAGGTGAACTGCGAGACGGACTTCGTCGCCAACACCGACGAGTTCCGTCGGCTGGCCAAGGACGTGGCGCTCCACATCGCGAGCCCCTCCGCGCCCCACTACGTCGACCGGGACCAGGTTCCCGATGAGAAGCTCGAGTATGAGCGGCGGATCTACGAGGCGCAGGTCCGCGAGCAGGGCAAGCCCGAGGACAGGATCCCCATGATCGTGGAGGGCAAGCTAGAGAAGTTCTACAAGGAGACCGTCCTGCTCGACCAGCCGTTCGTGAAGGACGACTCCAGGACGGTGCGGCAGCTGCTGGACGAGATCTCGGCCAAGGTCGGAGAGAAGGTTGCCGTGCGGCGCTTCGTCCGGTACAAGCTTGGCGAGGACGGCAAGTGACGGGGAGCGGATGACCGACCGCGAGGGCCCGACGCAGCAGACCCGGCCGATATACCACCGGGTGCTTCTCAAGCTCTCCGGCGACGCGTTCTCCCCGCCCGACCGCGCTTTCGGCATCTCGACTCAGGCGACCGGCCTGCTGGCTCGTCAGCTGGCGGAGGTCATCGACTTGGGCGTGCAGGTGGCGGCCGTGGTCGGTGGCGGAAACATCTTCCGAGGGCGCCAGGCGCCGGGGATCGACCGCGCGCGCGCCGACTACATGGGGATGCTCGCCACGGTCATGAACGCTCTGGCTCTTCAGGATGCCCTCGAGAAGATCCACGTGACTACCCGCCTTCAGACCGCGATCGCGATGGCGCAGGTCGCCGAGCCCTACGTACCGCTCCGGGCGATCCGTCACCTCGAGAAGGGACGCATCGTGATCTTCGCGGCCGGTATCGGCGCCCCCTTCTTCTCCACCGACACGACGGCCGCGCAGCGCGCGCTCGAGATCGGAGCCGAGGCCATCCTCAAGGGCACGAAGGTCGACGGCGTGTACGACGCCGACCCGCATGTGAGTCCCGACGCGCGCCGCTTCGAGCAGATCGAGTACATCGACGTGCTGCGCGAGGGTTACCAGGTGATGGACGCGACGGCGATCTCCCTCTGCATGGAGAACAAGCTCCCTATCATCGTGTTCGACTTCCGCCGGGAGGGGAACATCCGTCGGGTCCTCGCCGGCGAGCCGATCGGAACGCTCGTCCACGGGGGCGCCGCGTGACCGTCGAGCAGCGCCTTTCCGAGGCCAGGGAGAAGATGGGCAAGGCCATAGGCGTCCTAAAGGATGATCTGGCCGCTATCCGCACCGGGCGGGCGTCTCCGGCGGTGCTCGCGCGGATCGTCGTGGACTATTACGGTACTCAGGTGCCCATCAATCAGCTCGCGTCCTTCTCGGTCCCTGAGCCGCGGACCCTCGTCGTCCAGCCCTTCGACAAGGGGGGGATCGGGGCGATGGAGAAGGCGATCCAGTCGAGCGACCTCGGCATCACGCCCTCCAACGACGGGAACGTGATCCGGCTCAACTTCCCGCCGCTGACTGAGGAGCGACGCAAGGAGCTGGTCAAGGTTCTGCACGCACGCGCCGAGGACGCCCGGGTTGCCGTCAGGAACATCCGCCGGCACGAGAAGGACGGCATGGAGAGACTTGAGCGCGAGCACGCCATCTCAGAAGATGAGCTCAACAGAGGCGAGAAGGAGCTCCAGAAGCTGACCGACCAGTTCGTGTCGGAGATCGACGAGATCCAGAGGCACAAGGAGCAGGAGCTCTTGGAGGTCTAGTGGCGGACGAGGGCAACGAGCGCGAGAAGACGGACGAGCTCTTCGAGGATCTCGACAAGTTCTTCGCGCCGATCAAGGACGTCGAGTGGCCGGAGCCGGAGGAAGAGACGCCCTCCGCCTCGGCCCCGTCGGGCGAGGGCCACGTCGACGTGCAGGCGCCTCCGGAGCCGGCGGAGAGGATCACGATCCCCGAGGAGCCGGAGGAGTCCGAAGAGCCTGAGGGGTCCCCGCCGGCGTTCGGGGAGTCCGAAGAGCCGGCCGCCGCGGAGCCCGAGCACGTCTGGGTCGGCGCCGAGGAGCCCGCGCAGCTCCCCGAGGAGGGACCCGAGGCCGAGTGGCCCTCTCCGGCCGAGCGAGAGGGTCTCGCGCGGGACTTCGCCGAAGAGCCGGAAGCCCCGCCGGCGTTCGAGGAGCCCGAGGAGATCGTGCCCGAGCAAGCCCCCTCGGAAGAGGCGGTCGAGCGGGCGGTCGAGCACTTCGCGGGGTCGGTGCGCGATGAGGTCGAGGGACCCGGTAGATCTACCGAGGAGCTCCCGATCGTGGACGTGTTCGCGGACGAGGAGGAAGAGGGCCTGGAGGAAGAGGGGGAGGTCGCCGCCGAGGAGCCTTCTCCCCCCCGGACCGTGAAGGTCGGGGCCGAGGGCCTGGGCGGGCCCAGCTGGCAGGAGCCGACCACGGTCGAGGTGGGGGTCGAGCTCGACCGCCGGATGGGCGAGCGCGACGTTCCCGCGGCTTTCCTGACCGGCCTGGTGCTCGCCGCGCTCGCGATCGGTGCCCTCGCGATCAGCTCCGCCGCGTTCGCCGCGGTCGCCTCGGTCCTGGTCATCCTGGGCCAGATCGAGCTCTACGCGGTTCTCCGCCGCCGGAACCAGCAGCCGGCCACCGCCGTGGGTCTCGTCTCTGGCGGGCTGGTTCTCGCCGCCGGATACCTTCGAGGCGAGGCAGCGATGCTCTCGATGATGGCGCTGGCCACCATGGCGACGTTCCTGTGGTACATGGCCGTTCCGCCGGTTCATCGCAAGAACGTCTTCGGCAACATCGCCCTCACGCTGCTTCCCGTGGTTTACGGGCCGCTCCTGGCCGGGTACGCGCTCACAACCCTCGCGCTCGAGGAGCCGCTGGACGGCCGGGCCCTGATCCTTGCCGTCATCGGTCTCACCTTCGCCTACGACACGGCGGCCTTCGTCGTCGGGTACTTCTGGGGGAACCGTCCGCTCGCGCCGACGGTCTCCCCGAAGAAGTCGTGGGAAGGTGCGATCGGGGCGACCCTCGTCGTCATCGCGATCTCCGTGGCCTTCGTAGCCTCGTGGGTGGACGCTCTCGCGCCGGTGGGGCGCGCCGTCGGTCTAGGCCTCGTGGTTGCCGTCTTCGCCCCCCTCGGTGACCTCGCCGAATCGCTGCTCAAGCGCGATCTAGGCGTGAAGGACATGGGGAGCATCCTCCCGGGCCACGGCGGGGTGATGGATCGGATCGATTCGGTGTTGTTCGTGGCGCCGGCCGCGCTGATCTTCTTCAGGTTCGTCCTTTAGGGTTGACACGCGTTCGGTGCCCCTCGGGGTAACCTTGCGGATATGCGCTCTCTCGTGATCCTCGGCTCTACCGGGTCCATCGGGACCCAGGCCCTGGACGTCGTGCGCAGGAACCCCGACCGTTTCCGGATCGTCGGACTCTCCGCCGGCGCGAACCACGAGCTGCTGGTCGGCCAGGTCCGCGAGTTCCTTCCGCCCTACGTCGCGATCGCCGACGAGGAGGCCGCCAAGGACCTCAAGGAGAAGCTCGGCGGCATCCGCGGCATCGAGATCATGATGGGACACGACGCTGCCGAGGCCCTCGCGCGCGACGCGGAGGCCGACATGGTGTTGAACGCGCTCGTGGGCTTCGCGGGGCTCCTGCCGAGCCTCGCAGCGCTCCAGCACGGCAAGATGCTCGCCCTGGCGAACAAGGAGAGCCTGGTCGTCGGGGGCGATCTGGTTATGGATCTCATCAAGGGGGAACCCGAGCGACTGGTCCCGGTCGACTCCGAGCACGCGGCTCTAGCGCAGTGCATCCGGGGCGAGCGCCGGGAGGACCTGAAGCGAGTGATCCTCACGGGCTCCGGCGGGCCGTTCCGTGGCTGGTCGCATCAGGAGCTCGCCAAGGCCTCGGT
>DATEBA010000076.1:0-23173 GCA_035288045.1 Actinomycetota bacterium | reverse complement strand
CTGCACGGGGACCGTCTCGCCGAAGACCTTGTTGGCGGCCCCTCCCCAGTACTCCAGCGTGTCGGCGACTAGGCCCATCTCGTCGCGGGCATCCCGGATGGGCTTGCCGACGTTGCGCGCCTCCAGCCGAGCGAGCTCCTCGAGCCGCTCCCGGACGATGGTCGATGCCCGCAGCAGGACGCGGCCCCGCTGGGTAGCCGGCGTGCGCGTCCATGCCCCCTCCTCGAAGGCCCGGTGCGCAACGTCCACGGCCCGCCAGGCGTCCTCCGCCCCGCCCTCGGACACCTCGGCTAGGGGGTGGCCCGCAGCCGGCTCGTTCACCCGGAAAGTCTTGCCGTTCGCCGCTTCCGTCCCGGTTCCCCCGATTATCAGCTTCTCGATCACCATCTCGAACCCTCCTCACGGGCGCTAGACGCCCCGGTCGTACCGCTCCCGCTCCCAGTCCGTGACCGTATCGCGCCATGCCTTCAGCTCCCACTCGCGGGACGTGACGTAGTAGTCGCTGAACGTCTCTCCCAACCCCCGCCGCAGCACATCGTCGCCCTCGAACGCTCGGATCGCCGATTCCAGGGAGCCCGGCAGCTCGACCAGATCCGCTCTCGCGTACGCGTCCCCAACTATCGGCGCCGGTGGTGTCGCCTCCCTCCCGATGCCGTCGGTGGCGGAGGCGGCGATGGCGGCTAGGGCCAGATAAGGGTTGGCGTCCGCGCCGGGCCTCCTGCACTCGAGCCGCCACAGATCCTGCCGGTCCGAGCGTATCGCTCGCACCGCGCAGGACCGATTCTCGTAGCCCCAGCTCACGTTGATAGGCGCGAACCAGCCGGGGACCAGGCGCTTGTACGAGTTGATCGTGGGATTCAGCACCAGCGAGGCCGCGGGCAGGTGCTCCAGCAAGCCGGCCACGGCCGAGGAGAAGGCCGGCGGCAGTGGGTCGACCGCGTTCGGAGCGGCGAACGCGTTCGTCTCCTCCTGCCAGAACGACATGTGGACGTGCCCGCTCGAGCCCTCCTCCCCCGGCCTGGTCTTGGCGAGGAAGCTCGCGCGCATCCCCATCGACGAGGCCACCTGCTTGACGCCGAACTTCAACAGGGTCGCGTCGTCGGCCGCGGCCAGCCCGCGGCGCGCTCGGACGTTGAGCTCGAGGAGCCCGGGACCGGCCTCCGTGTGCACGGCCGACAGCTCGACCCCCAGTCCCTCCAGCGCGCGGACCAAGTGGTCGAGGAACCGCTCGTAGCCTCCGATCTCGTTCAGGCTGTAGCTGATCCCGCTCGACGTCGGGTCCCCCTGCGCGTCCCAGATCCGGATCTCGTACTCGAGCGCCGACGTCACCTCGTAGCCGGCGTCCGCCGCGCGCTGCAGGACTTTCCTGAACACCTCCCGCACTGCGATCTCGCAGGGGGAGCCGTCGGGCCAGCTCGGCGTTGCGAAGCAGAGGCGCCAACCCGGCCGCCACGGGAGCTCCCGCAGGGTGTCGGGCTCCGGTTGCACGACCAGGTCGGGCGCTCCCACCGCGACACCGAACCGCTCGTAGTCGGAGATCGGCGTGTCCACCGGGTCCAGGCCCAGGATGAGGTCGGTCATCACGGTCCCGCGTCGAACCGCCGCCTCGAACGCCTCGGGTCGGAGCGCCTTGCCGCGCAGCGAGCCGTTCATGTCGGGGATTGCTAGTAGAACGAACTCCTCGTGCGCGTTCCCCGGCGAGACGGACGCCCGCGTGTCGCCGTTGTTCATCAGATGGACCTGCCCGAGAGCTGCTCCTTGACCGTGCGCTCCACGTCCTCGATCGTGACCCGTAAGCGATCCACCATCTCCGCGAGCTCCGCATCGGTGCTCACGTAGGCCGGCGCGAGGAGGGTCTGGTCGCCCGCGAACCCATCGGCCTGCGGATGCGTCGAGGTGACCAGAAGCCCGTGTTCGAGGGCAGTGTCGTCGACGCGCGCGGCGACCTCCAGCTCATCGGGGAGGAAGGACTCCCCGTCCCGGGGGTCGACCAGCTCAACGCCAAGTAGGAAGCCCCGACCGCGCACCTCACGCACGATCTCGGAGCCCTCGAGCGCGGCCCCCAGCTCGCTCCGCAGGCTCGGCCCGCGCTCCCGGACACGGTCCACCAGACCCCGCTCCTCGAGCACGTCCAGGACCGCGAGCCCAACGGCCGCCGAGAGCGGCGCCCCGTCCCAGGTGTGCCCGAGATCGAACTCGCGCGAGCCCTGATCGATCGCGTCGTACACGTCCTGCTTGCAGAGCACGGCCCCCAGCGGCGCGTAGCCCGCGCCTAGCCCCTTCCCGATCGTGACGATGTCGGGCTCGATCGGGACCTGGTGTGCCGCCAGCCAGCTCCCCACCCTCCCCATCCCGGTCACCACCTCGTCGAAGCAGATAAGGAACCCGTGCTCCTCGCGGCGCTCGGCCAAACCCCGCCAGAACCTATCCGGGGGCGAGTAGGCGGGCAGAGCCGCCGCGCTCACGGGCTCGCAGAAGAAGGCGGCGATCGTTCCCGGGCTGGCCTCCTCGAGGAGACGGTCCAGCTCCAGGAGTGCGGCCTCCCCCGTAGGATCGAACCGCCATGTCGAGGGCGGGATGTGGAGGTGGGATGCCAGGTAGGGGGTGAAGGGCTCCTGCAACGCTCGCCGTCCGGTGAGGGCAAGCGTGCCCATCGTCGAGCCATGGTAGGCCTGGGCCTGCGAGATCACGCGCCAGCGCTCCGACTCCCCCCGCTCGACGTGGTAGAGGCGGGCGAGCTGGAGAGCCGTTTCGTTCGCCTCCGAGCCGCCGGAAACGAACCGGACCCGAGCCATCTCGGCCGCCACCACCTCGAGCAGGCGCGCGGCCAGGCGCTCCTGCGGTTCGCTCGTGAAGTGGTGGTTGTAGAAGTAGCCGATTCGCTCGGCCTGCTCTGCGGCCGCCGTCACCACCTCGCGCACCCCGTACCCGAGGCACGTGACCATAGCGCCGCCGGAGCAGGCATCCAGGATGCGCACGCCGTCGGTGGTCGTGAGCCAGACGCCCTCGCCCCGCTCGATGTTCGGGTAAGACAGGTCGAGGAGACGAGTGAACACGCTCGTTTCGTCCGACCGAACCGTTCCCGGCATCTCGGCCCCTCTCATTCGCTTCCGATCAGGAGACCGCCGGCTCGGCCGTGCCGCCGGCGGGGATCCCGGTCGCTCCCTGCGGGGGCAGCCGCGCGACGTCTGACAGGAATCGCTCGAACATCTGCCAGGCCATCCTCCGGCTCGCGTCGATGCGCCGTCTGGTTTCCTCCAGGAGCTCGTCCGGCGGGACGCCCTCGGCCTCGAGCTCGTGGGGGTAGGAGCGCACCCAGTCGTCCATGATCTCCTGGGTCACCTCCGGGTGGAACTGCAGGCCGAGGCTCCTGCCTGCGAAGAAGGCCTGCGGGGCGGCGTCGGTCTCCGCCACAAGGGTCGCGCCCGGTGGGAGCGTGAACGTATCGAAGTGCCACTGGAACCACGGTCCCCCAGGAACGAGCTCCGGGTCGTTGCTTCGGACCGGGTGCCACCCGATCTCCGCCTCTTTGGACCGGAACACCTCTCCGCCGAGCACGCGGGCCAGCATCTGACCGCCGAAGCACAGCCCGAGTATCGGGACGTCCGCGTCGATCGCTCGTCGCATGAGGTCGACCTCGCGCGGCACGAACCGTTTGCTGTCGTCGAACGCCGCGAACTCCGATCCGAGCGATACGACGAGGTCATACAGTGCGGGGTCGACGTCGTGATCCTCGACATCGATCCGGAGCACGTCCACGGTCGCCTCGTGCCGACGCAGCCACTCGGCCACCAGGCCCGGCGGAGTGGGTTGCTCGTGCTGGAGGATCAGCGCACGGAGGGACACGGGTGCCTGCTCTTCGGTCGAGCTCATCACGGACCTCCGGTGGGTGATGGGTACAGCGAACCGGTTTCGGATAGTTCCGTCTCCACCTCTTCCGCGACCTGGCGGACGGTGTCCTCGAACCGCGAGACCATCTCCGCAAGCTCTTCGTCGCTCGCGGTGAAGGCGGGCGCGAAAAGGGTCTGGTCGCCCGCGTAGCCGTCGCGCGTCGGCTGGGTGGACAGCGTGATGAGGCCTCGCTCGAAAGCGACCCGGTCGATCCTAGCGGCCACACGGAGCTCCGGCGGGAGGAACGATTCGCCGTCACGGGGGTCGACGAACGACACGCCGAGCAGGAAGCCGTGGCCCCTCACCTCGCGGACGAGCGGGATGCCCGACAGCGCGCGCGAGAGCTCGTCCCGCAGGCTCTCCCCTCGGTCCCGGACCCTCTGGACCAGCTTCTCCGACCGCAGGGCATCGAGGACCGCCAGGCCCACGGAGCAGGCGAGCGGAGCACCGTCCCACGTGTGCCCCAAGGTGAAGCGCCTCGAGCCGCCCGCGATCGCCTCGTAGACTTGCTCCCTGACGAGCAGAGCCCCGATCGCTGCATAACCCGCCCCGAGCCCTTTCGCCGTCGCGATCACGTCCGGCGCGCAGGCGGTCCCGGCCCCCGCGAACCAGCGCCCGGTGCGACCCACCCCGGTGACCACTTCGTCGAAGCAAACCAGGAAGCCGTGGCGCTCACGACGCTCGGCCAAACCCTCCCAAAACCTCCGGGGTGGTGTGTACGCGGGCAGCGCGGCCGCGCTGATGGGTTCGCAGAAGAACGCCGAAACGCTCTCGGGGCCGGCCTCCTCGAGCGCGCTGTCCAGGGCCTCCAGCGCCGCCTCGCCGGTCGGGTCGAAGGGCCAGCTGCTCGGCGGGACGTGCAGGTGGCGCGGCATGTAGGGTCCGAACGGACCCTGGAGACCCGGGCGACCGGTCAGCGCGAGCGTCTCCATCGTCGGGCCGTGGTAGGCCTGCGCCGGTGAGATCACCTGCCAGCGGCGCGGCTCACCGAGTTCCACGTGATATGCCCGGGCGAGCTGGATCGCCATCTCGTTCGCGTCGGAGCCGCTAACCGTGAAGCGGACGCGGGTGAACCCCTCTGGTGCCACCTCGATCAGCTCACGGGCGAGCCGCTCCTGAGCCGGGGTGGTGAGTCGTTCGTTGTGCACGTGGGTCAGCGACTCGGCCTGGGCTCGGGCGGCGGCGATGATGTCCCGGCGACCGTGGCCGAGGGTCGAGGCCATCGAGCCTCCGCTCATCGCGTCGAGGTACCGGCGACCGGCTGCGTCCTCGAGCCAGACACCGTGGCCGCGAGCGATGACCGGCATCGGTCGAGCGAGCTCGAGGGGTAGCACGTGTGATCGGTTGCTCTCGACAAGAGCTCGGGCCATCCCGCCCTCCTTCATACGACTCGAGCGCGCATGAAAGCAGCGTACGGGCCTAGCTGTTCCCGGACCACGAGGCCGTGCCACGTGCATCGGGGCTCAGTGTGTGCACATGGCACAGTTGACCCCCCGGTACGTGCCATCGACACGGTCGGGGCGCCGGACCAAGCGTCGGCCACTAGACTCGACGTGTGTCATCCGGGCCCCTGATCGCCGTTCCCACCTATCACCTGGAACGCGGGCGCGTGGACAGCTGGGACACCGGCGCGTACGGCGTTCCGGATCTCTACGTCGAAGCTCTACGGCGGGCGGGAGCAAGGGCCGCGCTCGTCCCACCGGACGACGATGCGGGAGCGGAGGAGATCCTCGCGGCCTTCGACGGGCTCCTCCTGATCGGCGGCGGGGACGTGGATCCCGCGCGGTACCGAAAGCAGCTACACCCTGACCTGTACGGCGTCGACCCGGTGCGCGACGCGTTCGAGCTCGCTCTGCTGTCGGCCGCCGATCGGCTGGGAACGCCAACCCTGGCGATCTGCCGCGGTGCGCAGGTCATGAACGTGGCGTTCGGCGGGACCCTGCACCAGCATCTCCCCGACATCGCGGGCCTCATCGACCATCGGGGGGAGACCTATGGTGTTGGAACCGTCCACGACGTCGATGTCGTCCCGGAGACGAGGCTGCGCGCGACGGTGGCGGCCCCGACGATCCGGTGCCCCTCCCACCACCACCAGGGCATCGATCGCCTGGGCGATGCGCTCGCGCCGGCGGCCCGATCCGAGGACGGGCTGATCGAGGCAATCGAACGCACGGACGGATGGATGGTCGGTGTGCAATGGCATCCGGAGGAGACCGCGGCGGACGACGACGCCCAGCAGTCGCTGTTCGACGCCCTCGCGCTCCTCGCCCGGGAAGGGATCCCCGGGACGCCCACGAGGAAGGAGCGCCGCACGCGCGCGGTGGAGATCGTCGACTACGACTCCGCGTGGCCCAAGGAGTTCGAGCGCGAGCGGACCCGGATCGCGGAGGCGCTGGGGGACGTCGCGG
Organism: Actinomycetota bacterium; assembly: GCA_035288045.1. GTDB lineage: Bacteria > Actinomycetota > UBA4738 > UBA4738 > HRBIN12 > DATEBA01. Next base: position 16,874 of record DATEBA010000076.1, on the reverse strand, counting down.
TCCGGATCGAGCACGTAGGCTCGACCGCGGTTCCCGGTCTGGCGGCCAAGCCCGTGATCGACATCCAGGTCTCCACCCGCTCGATGGAGCCGCGTCGGACCTATGTGGAGCCGCTGTTGGCGCTCGGGTATCGGCACGCGCTCGATCCGATCGCGATCGACCACGAGTACTTCAGCCACGATGTCGACGGTGTCCGGGGCCACCACGTCCACGTCTGCCTCCTGGGCGGGGAGTGGGAGCGACGCCACCTCGAGTTCCGCGATGCGCTCCGGAGAGATCCCACGATCGTCTCCGAGTACGAGCGGCTGAAGCGCCGGCTCGCTGAGCTTTTCCCCACGGACGTATACGCGTACGTCGAGGGCAAGACCGAGTTCGTGCGCACGATCGAGGAGGCGGCCCTGCGGGACACCTCGTCGGCTTGACCCGCGGGCGCGCACGCAACCGCGGCGCCAGGTGGGCGGAGGCCGGGGGTACGATGACGCCTGCAAGAGCATGCCGGGAGGCAACGTGACGGAGCTTCGCGTCGTGAGGGCGGAGGGTGACGCCTTCTCCCGCGGGGAGAAGATCGGTAGGGAGCTCGAGGACCTGATCAAGGGCTCGGTGGACTTCTACCACCGGTACCTCGGTCGCCGCGGGGTGTCCTCCGAGAAGCTCGCCGACCTGCTAACCCCCTACCTGGTCGCAGCGGAGGGCCATTTCCCGGCCCTCATGGCGACCCTGAAGGGGATGTCGATCGGAGCGATGGTGCCGATCCTCGAGCTTTTCGCGATCAACGCGTTCGAGGAACTCGAGCCGCTCCTCGAGTCACCGGAGGGTCAGCTTCTGTTCCTCCAGAGGAAGGAGGGCTACCTCCAGGCGCCCAAGCTGCCGATCGTCGAGCGCTGCTCGAGTTTCTCGATAGTCACGCCCGAGAGGACTTTCCTCGCCCATAACGAGCACTGGCTAGCCGGGGACGCCGGAAACGTTGCCGTCGTCATCGACGTGCCCGACGAAAACCCCGTCCGCACGGCCTCCCCGACGATCGTCTGCTGCCTGCCGGCGGTCGGAATGAACAGCCGCGGGGGCGCGCAGGGCATAGGCTCGCTCACGGCCAGCGACGACGGGGTCGGAGTGCCGCGGGTACTCGTCTCGCGCCACTCGCTCAACGCTGCGAACCCCGACGACGCGACCGAAAGGGCCGCGTTCCCCGCGCGCGCCGGCGGGTACGGCCACGTCTTCGCGTTCGCCGGTGGAGGCGCGGTGATCGTCGAGACGACCGCCAAGCGCCACGCGGTCCATCCCGGCCCCGGCGTCCACACGAACCACTATCTCGCCCCGGATCTCGCGTCGATGGCACCGGAGGCCTCCGTGGGCAGCAACGGCCGCTTCGCCCGACTCCGCGAGCTGATAGAGGGGCGGCAGCCGACCTCGGTCGAGGACGTGATGGAGATCATGAAGGACCACGGGTCCTCGCCCCAGGAGATCTGCCTCCACCCGAACCCCGACGAGGGCGAGGAGGCCTCGGCCGTGATGTTCTCGATGGTGACCGAGCTCGAGACGCGCCGGATGTGGGTGGCTCCGGGGATCCCCTGCGAGAACGAATACCTGGAGATAGACCTCGAGGCGGTGACGCAGTCATGAGCCGCACGAACCCGCTCCTCTATGAGCGCCTGACCTGGCCGGAGGTCCGGCGGGCGGTCGAGGAGGATCGTGTGTGCCTGATCCCCGCGGGCACCCTCGAGGACCACGGCCCCCACCTGCCGATCGACGCCGACACGCGCATCGCGACCGAGATCTGCCGGCTCGCCGCCGAGCAGATCCCCGACGACGTGGTGCTCCTGCCGCCCGTCACCCACGGCTACACACCCCACCACATGGAATTCCCGGGCCCGATCACGATCGGCTGGGACACGTTCGTCCGCTACTGCGTCGACATAGGATCCTCCCTCGCGCGGCACGGGTTCAAGCGGATCCTCTTCCTGAACGGCCACGGCTCGAACATCCCGCTCATGGACATGGCGGCGCGTCTGATCGGGCTGGAGCATCCAGGCGTCCTCGCGGCCTCGGCCTTCTACCTTTCCAGCGACGAAGGTTTGAAGGTCGTGGAGGAGGTCCGCCAGTCCGAGCGCGGCGGCATGGGCCACGCGTGCGAGCTCGAGACGTCGATCTACCTCGCCATCGACGCCGACGCCGTCGACATGGACAGGGCCATCGACGAGAACTCGTTCCCGGAGGGACCGAACAGCTGGATGGACTGGACCGACGGGCCGCTCCGCTTGATGCCATGGTGGAACGCGATAAGCCACACTGGAGTGCACGGCGCTCCGACCAAGGCGACGGCGGAGAAGGGCAACGCGCTCCTCGACGCTGCCGTGGCCGAGTGCGTGGCGTTCGCTACCGAGCTTCGGGGAAAGCCGCTCCCCGTCCGCTGGGAACCCCGGGAGACGCTCGAGTGAGGGCGACCCTCTTCGGCGCCCCCATGCCGGACGGCGGAACGATCGGTGTCGTCGCGACCTCGACGCCCTGGTACAACCGCTCGGAGGTCTTCCGGAGTGTCGAGTGGTGGGAGTCGCGGGGCTACCGGGTGAAACTCGGCGAGGGGATCTGGGACCGGAAGGACCATCTGGCCGGCGATCCGAAGACGCGCGCTCGCGACCTCATGGCTATGTTCGAGGATCCGGAGGTCGACGTCGTCCAAGCTCTCCACGGCGGCTACGGGTCCGCGCAGATGCTCCCCCACATCGACTTCGGTCTGATCGGCGACCACCCCAAGCCGTTCGTGGGGTACTCCGACATCACGGCGCTCCACGTCGCGATGTTGAAGGAGACCGGGCTCGCAACCTTCTACGGCCCCGGGTTCTCCGGCTGGGGTTCCCCGGAGCGAGGGGACTGGTCGAAGGACCGCCTCCTTCGGACGCTCAAGGGCGAGACAACCGGGGGGATCCCCAACGACCCCGACGATCCCTACCGACGCCCGATCCGCGGAGGCAAGGTCACGGCGCCGATCGTCGGTGGCTGCCTGTGGCTGCTGCAGCACGCGATCGGCACTCCGTGGGAGCCCGAGTTCGAGGGCTCCATCCTGTTCTTCGAGGACGTGGATACCCCCACGACGCACCTGGAGGCGCACCTGGTGCATCTCGAGCAGACCGGAAAGCTGGACGGCGTCCTCGGGGTGGTCGTCGGGCACATGGAGAAGTGCGACTGGAGCGAGGACAAGCCCGAGTGGGCCAGGGTCCCCTCGCTGGAGGACATGCTGGAGGAGAGGCTGGAGCCGCTCGGGGTGCCCGTGCTATACAAGCTCCCGCTTGGGCACGGAAAACACCACGCGACGTTGCCGCTCGGGGTAACGGCGACCCTGGACGCCGACGAGCGGCGCCTGGTCGTGGAAGAACCGGCCCTCCGACCGGTTCCGTAACACCATGCGGGGACATCGAGGGGAGAGGAGGAGGTCATGAGAGGGAGCAGACCGGGAAGCGCGATCGCGCTGGTCGTGCTCAGCCTGCTGGTCCTAGGTCCGGCGAGCTCGGCCCTCGCGCAGACCGACGCAGGGACGGACGAGAAGATCGTCTTCGACGTCGGCCTAACCGGGGACATCACGTCTCCGAATCCCTTCCGGGCGTGTTGCACGGCTGACTACGAGATGCTGTGGATGAACTACGATCTGCTATTCAACTTCGCGAACTCGGACCTGTCGCCCGAACCCGCCATCGCGATGTCCTCCGAGCACTCGAAGGACTACATGACCTGGACCTTCGAGATACGCGACGACGCGATGTGGCACGACGGCCAGCCGCTCACGGCCGAGGACATCGTGTTCACCTACCAGGCCATCGCCGACTACAGGCTCGCCTTCTTCAAGGACTACCTGCCGTTCAACCCGACCTTGTCGGCTCCCAACCCGACAACGCTCGTATGGGAGAGTCAGGAGCCGACGTTCGCGCCGACGATCCCCCCGTGGGTGCCGATCCTCCCCAAGCACGTGTGGGAGGAGTTCACGAAGGTGAGCGACGACCCCGCCGAGGTCAAGAAGGCCTTCAAGGAATACGAGAACTTCCCCGCGATCGGTTCGGGCCCGTTCCAGCTCACGGAGTGGGAGAAGGGCCAGTCCTTCACGATGGAGGCGCGCCGTCCCTACTGGGGCGGCGACCCAGTGATCGACGAGGTCGTCTTCCACATCTACGAGAACCAGGAGGCGATGGTCCAGGCCCTCAAGAACGGCGAGATCCAGTTCGCCGAGGCCCTGAAGCCGACCCTCTTCGACGCGCTGGAAGGCGAGGCGAACATCCAGACCCACGTCGCGCCGGCCGGCTGCTTCAGCAACCTCGCGTTCAACTTCGGCGGCCAGGGCAAGACCGACACGCACGACCCGGCCATCGAGGACCTGGCCGTCCGGGACGCGGTCGCCCAGGCGATCGACAAGCAGGCGATCGTGAGCTCGATCTGGCAGGGGTACGCGGTTCCGGGCGACTCGGTGGTCCGGCCACAGCAGGAGCTCTGGTACTACGACATCCCGGCCGAGGACGAGTTCACCTTCGATCTCGACCTCGCCGCTCAGACCCTCGAGGATGCCGGGTACGTGGATGGTGACAACGACGGAGTGCGCGAGGCGCCGGACGGGCACCCGCTCCAGTGGGAGATCGTCACGCTCACCGACGAGGCCGGCTCCAACGACACGGGCAAGCTGATCGAGGGCTGGCTGGAGCAGATCGGCATCGGAGTGGACCTGGTGCCGGTCAGCACGACCAAGGCCTACGTCCTGTGGGCCGATGGGGACTTCGACGCCTACGTCTGGGGCTGGTGCGGCGACCCGGACCCCGACTTCATCCTGTCGCTCCACACGACCGGCCAGTGCTTGGGGTGGTCGGACGGCTGCTACTCGAACGCCGAGTTCGACGCGATGTACGAGGAGCAGCGCACGATCTTCGACCGCGAGGAGCGCCGCGCCTTCATCGTCGAGATGCAAGAGTTCCTCTACCGAGAGAATCCGCAGATCGTGCTGGCGTACGAGAACGACTTACAGGCGTTCCGGACCGACCGTTTCGAGGGCTACGTGCCGGTGCCGGAGCCCGACGGGTTCTACCTGTTCGGGTGGGGGGCGGACTCGTACCTCTCGCTCCACCCGATCGAGGGAGCACCGACGACGGTAGAGAAGCCCGGTCTCTCCGCTGGGGTCTGGATCGCCATCGCGGCCGGGGTGGTCGTGATCGTGATCCTCGTGGCGCTCATGCGACGGCGCGGCGGCGAGGAGCAGGCCTAGCGGGATAAGGAGGACGGAGCGCCAGGGTGGGATCGCGGAAGTATCTCCTTAGGAAGACGCTTCACGCGATCGCCACCCTGGTGTTCGTCCTAACGTTCAACTTCTTCCTCTTCCGGGTGATGCCGAGCGACCCGGTCCAGCTATACGCGCGCAGCCTCCACCTGACAGAGGAGGACAAGCTCGAGCTCCAGCACGAGCTCGGGCTGGATCGGCCACTCCCCCAACAGTTCGTCATCTACATGGCCGACACGGTGACGGGCAACTTCGGAACCTCGATCAAGACAGGCCTTCCCGCCACCGAGATGATCACCGACAGGCTCTGGCCCACGGTCCTACTGGTCGGCCTCTCGACGATCCTCTCCACCGCGTTCGGGCTCTTCATAGGGATAAAGGGGGCCTGGAAACGCGGGAGCCTCTTCGATACCAGCAGCCTCTTCGGGTCTCTGGTGCTGTACTCGATGCCCGAGGGATGGCTCGGGATGATCCTCCTGATCTTCTTCGCTGGAACCCTGCACTGGTTCCCCGCCGGCCAGTACGAGAGCTCGGGAGCGGGCTTCACCGGCTTCGCCCACTTCTTCGACGTGCTCAACCACCTCTTCCTCCCGCTGCTGACGCTCACGTTGGGTTACATCGGCGAGTACGCGATCATCATGCGATCCTCGCTCCTCGAGACGATGGGAGAGGACTTCGTGCAGACGGCAAGAGCCAAGGGGCTGCAGGAGAAGCTCGTCAGGCGTCGCCACGCGGTCCCGAACGCGATCCTGCCGACCCTGACCCTCGTTTTCTACAGCTTCGGATACGTCCTCGGGGGTGCCATCATCGTCGAGACGGTGTTCTCGTGGCCGGGTATCGGACTCCTCGAGTACAAGTCGATCGCGGAGCTCGACTACCCCGTGATCCAGGGCGTGTTCCTCCTCTTCAGCCTGGCGGTGATCGTCTTCAACCTCGCTGCCGACGTCCTGTACAGCTACCTCGACCCGCGGATCCGGGAGGCGTAGTTTGCAGCCCCTCACTCCCCAGGAGCCGAGACCGGGCGCGCCGACTGTCGTGGAGCTACCCGAGCCGGCCGAGCCGCCCCGCAGCCCCCGGGCGATCGCGTGGGCGCGACGGCGTCGCGCGCTCGCAGGCTACTGGCGGACGTTCCGCAGGAGCCGCCAGGGCATGGCAGGGCTGGTCATCATGACCGCGTTCGTCCTGCTGGCCGTTTTCGCTCCTCTGCTGATCGACGAGCGGGAGCTCAACGTCTCGTACACGACTACGAACTCCTACCCGGCGTTCGAGGAGCCGAGCGTGGACAACCCCCTGGGAACCGACAAGTTCGGCCGGCCGGTGCTCTCGCTTGTGATCTACGGATCGAGGATCTCGCTGCTCGTCGGGTTCTCGGCGACCATCGTTACCATGCTGATCGGCACGGTGGTGGGGATCGCCGCCGGCTTCTTCGGCGGACGGATCGACACGCTACTGAACGCCTTCACGAACTGGTTCCTCGTGCTTCCCTGGATCGCGCTCGCGATCGTGATGGCGGCGATCCTCGGCCCGACTCTCGTCAACATCATCCTCGTGATCGGCATCACCTCGTGGGCCGGCACGGCGCGGCTCGTTCGCGCGCAGGCCCTTACCGTGAAGGAGCGTCCATACGTCGAGCGCGCCCGGGCGCTCGGCGCGGGCACGTGGCACCTCGTGACGCGCCACATCCTACCGAACGTCTTCCCGGTGATATTCGCCAACACGGTCCTCACGGTGGCCTTGTCGATCCTCTCCGAGACCACGCTCGCGCTCCTGGGTCTGGGGGACCCCAACAGCGTCTCGTGGGGAACCATCATCAACGAGGCGTTCGAGGAGGGGGCGCTCACTGCGGGATTCTGGTGGTGGTTGATACCCCCCGGGGTCATGATCGTCCTCGTCACGCTCGCGTTCACGATGTGCGGGTACGCGCTGGACGAGATCCTGAACCCGAGGCTCCGCGAGCGATGAGCCTCCTGTCAGTCAAGGACCTAACGGTCGTCTACAAGACGCAGGGCGGCGGCGTGCCGGCCGTCCGCGGAGTCGACCTCGACGTTCGGAAGGGCGAGGTACTGGGCCTCGCGGGCGAGTCGGGGTGCGGCAAGTCGACCATCGGCGGCGCCATCCTCCGGCTCCTGCCGAAGGGGACGGAGATCGCCGGGCAGGTTCTCCTCGACAACGAGGATGTGCTCGAGATGAGGCCCGGCCGGCTCCGGGCGGTGCGCTGGGCCGGCGCCTCGATCGTGTTCCAGGGGGCCATGCACGCGCTGAACCCCGTGCAACGGGTGGGCGACCAGATCGCGGAGGCGATCGTGATCCACCAGCAGGCGGGCCAGAAGGAGGCCCTGGTCCGGGTCGGCGCGCTCCTGGAGCAGGTCGGGCTCCCGACTCGCAGGATGAACGACTACGCGCACGAGCTGTCCGGCGGTCAGAAGCAGCGCGTGATGATCGCCATGGCGCTAGCGTGCGATCCCTCGTTGGTGATCGCCGACGAGCCGACGACCGCCCTGGACGTGATGGTGCAGGCGCAGGTGCTCCGGCTGCTTAAGGAGCTCCAGCGGGACCTCGGGCTCGCGATGCTCTTCATCACCCACGACCTGTCGGTGCTCGTGGAGGTATCCGATCGCCTCGCCATCATGTACGCCGGCAAGATCGTGGAGGACGGTCTCGCTCAACAGGTGTTCTACGAGCCGCAGCACCCTTACACGCGCGCGCTGTCCGCCGCCTTCCCCGCGATCGGCGACGTTCGGTTCCGCCGGGCGCCCTCCGGTCTCGGCGGCGACCCGCCGGACCCGCAACAGATCCCACCCGGGTGCAGCTTCCACCCGCGCTGCCCGGTCGCCTTCGACGACTGCTCGCGAGTCGAGCCGTGGCTGTTCCCAGCGGGTGAGGGGCGCCGGGCCGCCTGCCTACTCGTCGAGGGCGCGCTCCAGCGAGCGAAGGGGGACGGCCCGTGAGCGGATCGGAGAAAGCGGTCGCCACCGACGAGCAGCCGGTCCTCGAGGTCAGAGACCTCTATGTGAACTTCGCGGGTCGCGTCGGCCTGATCGCCGGCCTTCTCGGGCAAGAAGCGACCATGGCTCGCGCCGTCGACGGCGTCAACCTAGTGCTTCATCGGGGGGAGGTGCTCGCGCTCGCCGGAGAGTCCGGCTGCGGGAAGACGACGCTCGCCCGCACGGTGATGGGGCTTCAGGAGCCCGAGCGCGGACAGATCCTCCACGAGGGCAATCCCCTCCGGAAGAAGGACCTTCACTCGTACCGCCGCCGCGTCCAGATGGTGTTCCAGGATCCGACGGCCGCCCTCAACCCGCGACAGACGATCTACGAGATAGTCGCCGAGGGCCTGCGGATCCACCACGTCGCCGGGAACGAGGAGGAGCTCGTCGCGAGCGCGCTCTCGCGGGCGGGGCTCCGGCCTCCACAACGGTTCTTCCTCCTCTACCCGCACGAGCTCTCGGGCGGTCAGCGACAGCGCGTCGTGATAGCCGGTGCGCTGGCGCTCGATCCGGAGGTCATCGTCGCCGACGAGCCGGTGTCCTCCCTGGACGCGTCGGTTCGCGGGGAGATCCTGAAGCTGCTCATGGAGCTCCGCGACACGCTCCAGATCTCGATCCTCGTCGTGACCCACGATCTCGGGCTGGCTTGGACCGTGGCCGATCGCGTCGCCGTGATGTACCTCGGCCGGATCGTCGAGATCGGGCCTGCGGAGGACGTGCTAACGAAACCGCTGCACCCTTACACGCAGGCGCTCCTCGACGTGGTGCCCGAAGCGGGTGGGATCGAACGACCCATCCTGGCCGGCGAGCCGCCGGATCCGACGCGGATCCCGCCCGGCTGCCGCTTCCATCCACGGTGCCCCGTGGTCGCCTCCGGCGTCGCAGCGCAGGTGAAGATCGAGGAGCGATGCAGGGGAGAGGATCTCGGCCTCGCGGAGCTCCGCCGCGGCCACTTCGCAGCGTGCCACCACGCGGCGATACAAGGCGCCCAGCCCTAGGAGTCCTGCGCCGCCTGGCCGCCCTTCAGGACTCCCAGGATCGCCTCCATCTCGGAGTCCGCTACCGGTGCGTCACGGCCGCTGCCTCGCGCAGCCGCGAGCAGCGTGCGCAGGTTGCTCTCGGCCATCTCGGCCCGTGCCTCTAGCTCGCGCAATCGCGCCGTGAGCGCCTGCGCTCGCCGCTCGGAGTCCTCGCGCGCCTCGCGCGCCTGCTTGACCTCATCGCGCGCCACGCGGAGGCTCGCTCGGAGCTGGGCGGCCTCCCGGCCCAGCTCGATGAGCCGCTCGATCGCCTCGTGCCCCACCTCGGAGTAGGTCGGCCGACCCGTCCGGGGCTCGCTCGGCTCGGCGACCCTCCGGCGGCGCGGCTTCCGCGGCACCGACTCCCGCTCGCCCGGTTCGACCGGTCGCGGGTCGAGCAGCCTGTACCGCCCCTCCGCCGCCTCGAGCCGGCGCCTGGCGATCAGTGCCCGGACCGCCCTAGCGGCCGCCAGCGCCTGAGTGAACCCGATCTGCCTGCCGATCTCCGCAGGCGTGGCATCCAGCAACTCGCCCGGCCTCACGCGCGCGGCTACGGCTGCTAGGAACGCGTTGGCTCGCTCGAGGCTCTCCTCGTTCACGGTCATATCGTGGCAAGTTCTGGCCCCGAGCGCCACCCGGTGTCCGGGCACGACGAAGAATGACAAATCCGAACCTGCCGGGCCGACCTCGCGCCCGCATGCCCGTATGCCTACGCTGGAGCCGCTGGACCCCTCGGGGTTCGGCGGCTCCGATTATCCTGTCCCCGCTTCCACCCGCCCGGAGGGTCGCATGGACGCCGAGGACAGGTCGCTCCCCCTACAGGGGATCCGCGTCGTGGACTTCTCCCGGGTGCTGGCCGGACCCCTGTGCACGATGATCCTGGCCGACCTCGGGGCAGACGTCGTGAAGGTGGAGCGCCCCGGCTCGGGAGACGACACCAGGGCCTGGGGGCCGCCCTTCCTCGGCGGGGACGCCGCATACTTCCTGGCCCTCAACCGCAACAAGCGTTCGATCGCGATCGACCTACAGACCGAGGACGGCTCGGCAGTCGCGCGGGCCCTCGCGCTGCGGGCCGACGTAGTCATCGAGAACTTCCGCCCCGGTCTGATGTCTCGCTTCGGGCTCGACCACGACGCCCTCGTAGCGGACAACCCGGGCCTGGTCTCGTGCTCGCTCACGGCGTTCGGCGAGGGCGAATCGGCCGACCGTCCCGGCTACGACATCATCGTTCAGGCTCTCTCGGGGCTCATGAGCGTGACCGGCGAGCCGAGCGGGCGGCCCGTCAAGGTCGGCGTCGCCCTTCTCGACGTCATCACGGGGCTCTACGCGGCGATAGGGATCCAGGCCGCGCTGATCGAGCGCTCGGAGACCGGACGCGGGCGGCGGATCTCGGTGTCCCTCTTCGATGCGAGCGTGGCGGCTCTGGTGAACCAGGCCGCGAACTACCTCATCGGGGGCATCGTCCCCGTCCCCATGGGAAACGCTCACCCGAACATCGTTCCCTACGAGCTGTTCGAGACCGCCGACCGCCCGTTCATCCTGGCGGCGGGCAACGACCGGCTGTTCGAGCGGACGTGCAGGGTCCTGGCGCGCGAGGATCTCGCCCGAGACCCGCGCTTCGCCACCAACGAGGCCCGGGTTCGCAACCGCGACGAGCTTGTGCCGCTTTTGCGGGAGCTCTTCGTGGCGCGGCCCGCCGACGAGTGGCTCCGCGCGCTGGAGGACGGGGGCGTGCCGTGCGCGCCGGTGCGCAGGCTCGACGAGGTCTTCGCCTCGCCCGAAGGGGCGGCCACCGTTCAGCAGGTGGACGACCCCCTCCGCGGCTTGCTCCGCCTCGTGGCGGACCCGATCCGCCTCTCAGGGCAAGTCCCTCCGGTCCGGATGGCTCCACCGGGGTTGGGCGAGCACACGGACGCCATCCTCGAGGAGATCGGCTGGGAGCCCGGGTGAGCGCGCTCGAGCGGTGGGCCGATGCCCTCCGTGCCTGGGCGATCCCCGAGGAGATCCTCGCGGCGGCCCCCGAGTCACCGTACGGCTTCCCCGCTGAGATCTTCAGGCGGCGCGCCGAGTCCTCGGTCGGGCGCGAAGCGTCGATCTCGACGCTTCGCGCGCTCGAGGCGCTACCCGAGGGCGGGCACGTGCTGGACGTCGGTGTCGGGGCCGGTGCCGCGTCGCTTCCCCTCGCCGCACGAGCGACGCTGATCGTAGGCATCGACTCGTCGCAGGACATGCTCGACGCCTTCCTCGAGGCGGCATCGACGTGGGGCGCACGCGCTGAGGCTCAAAAGGGCGCCTGGCCCGACATCGCCTCGCGAGTGGAGCCGGCCGACGTCGTCGTTTGTCACCACGTGCTCTACAACGTGCAGGATCTCGCGCCGTTCGCCGAGGCCCTGACGGCCCACGCGCGACGGCGCGTCGTCGTCGAGGTCACCGACCGACACCCCTGGGTGTGGATGAACGACCTCTGGCGAAGGTTCCACGGGCTCGAGCGGCCGGATGGGCCGACGGCCGCCGAAGCCAGGGCGGCCCTGCAGGAGGCGGGATCCGACGCCGGTCTCGAGGAGTGGGACGCGCCGCCGACGTCCGGCGGATTCAAGCGTCGCGAGGACGCGATCGCCCTCGTCCGCCGACGGCTCTGCCTCCCCTCGGAGCGCGACCCCGAGGTTGCCGGGGCGCTCGGCGATCGGCTCGCGCTGAGCGGCGGCCTCTGGTCGGCGGGGCCGAGCGAGCACCGGATCGCCACCCTCTGGTGGGAAGGTGGCGCCTAGGGGGGCCCGGCGAGCCGCTCGGCGGCGCGGCGCGCGCGATCCCGATGCAGCACCTTCTCCCGGCCCGCGACGTGCCGAGCGAGGTCGCCGAGAGGAACCACGGTGACGCCGCCCAGGGGGCGCGGGCCGCCTGCGACACCGCGCGAGAGGCACACGACCGGCTCCACGGGCGTGTAGACGGCGAAGGAGGAGATACGGTCCCTGAGCATCTTCGCCTCGCGCCGGAGGCCGCGCAGCCCTCCGATCCGCTTGCCGCCGACGTCCCCGCGCCGGCCCCGAACCTCGAGGTAACCCTCGTCCTCGTTCAGAGCGACGAGGAACGCGCCGGTCGTCCCGATCACGGCTACGCGATCGCCAACCAGGGGCACGCTCCAAAACGACCATGGATCGAGCTTCGACAGCTCCGCCGCCAAAGCTCGCGGCAGCGAGTCCGACGAACCCCGGAAGGGGGGTCGTTCATCCGACACGGCTCCGAGGCTACTAGCCGAGCCCGGTCCTTAGGGCCTGCAGCGCCAGTCCGAACGAAACGAAGGATGCCCAGGCGAACGGGACCCACGGAGCCACCGCCTTGCGCGGATCGAACCCGAGCATGCTCGCGTTCCCCGTCCGGGCGATCACGTGAGCGAAGACGAACATGAGGAGCGGGAGCAGTCCGTACACGTAGTGCCGGACCCCGCCCAGGAGGCCCGTGTCGACGACGCGCCGCCCGAGCACCAGCATCCAGATCCCGACCAGAGCTTGGACGCCGGCCACGAGCTGAGCCACCGTTAGCCAGCGCCAGAAGAGGTCCCCCGGGCCGCGACGGATGACCTTCGCTCCCAGACCCCACAGCCAGCCGACCGCGAACAGGGCGACGACGCCGAACCCGATCACCCCGTGGATCGCGGACACGGCCACCAATCCTACGGGCCTAGGCGCCGGGGGCGAACTCCAGACGCCGTTCGTAGCGCCACCGCCCAACCTCGGTCCCGACGACGAGGACAAGCGACAGGAACAGCACGATGACCGAGACGGCGATCATCTGCGGGAGCGCGGCCCGCGTCCGTAACGACGAGTAGAGGAAGATCGGGTACGTCGCCTCTCGACCGGCAACGAACGAGGCGATCGCGTACTCGTCGAACGAAAGGGTGAAAGCGATCAGGTACGCGGACACCACAGCGGGAGTGAGCAACGGAAGGGTGACCCGCCTGAAGGTGTGGAGCGAACTGGCGCCCAGATCTCGGGCCGCCTCCTCGAGCGATACGCTGACCCGTTCGAGGCGGGGCACGATCGTGAGGATCGCGTACGGCAGCGACACGACGACGTGCCCGATCACGATCGAGTGGACGCCGAGCCCGAAGTAGATGCCCAAGGCGTCCGTCAGGAGATCATCCACGGCGCGGAACAGCACGAGCAGCGAGATCCCGAACACCAGGTAGGGGATCACGAGCGGCGCCAGCAGCAACCCCGTCACCGCCCCCTTCCCGCGGAACCGGCGCCGGACCACTACGTAGGACGCGACAACGCCGAGCGCCACCGCGAGAACACTGGAGATCGCGGCCACGATCGCGCTCGTCTTCAGGGCCTCGATGAGGTCGCTGTTCCCAAGGAACGCCTCGTACCAGCGAAGGGTGAACCCCTCGAACGGGAAGACGACGAATCTGTTGTCGTTGAAGGAGAACAGCGTGAGGATCGCAAGGGGCGCGTAAAGGAAAAGGACGAGCGCCGCGAAGAAGGCGACGAGCGCGCGCCGGCCCCCTCTGGACGCCGTGACTTCCATCAGGCTACCCGAACGTTCCTCAACTGCACGAAACGCCCCAGCACCAGGATGAGCAGCAGGACCGCGAACAGGAGGAACATCGACAGAACGGACCCCTTCTGCCAGTCGAGCCCCTGGGTGAACTGACCGGCGATAGCGTTCCCAAACATGAACCCGCCCGGGCCACCCACGAGCGAGGGTGTCACGAACTCCCCGATGGTCGGTATGAACACGAACACGAACGCGGCGCCGATCCCTCGAAGGCTCAAGGGGAAGGTCACGCGCCAGAACGCGCCCCACCTGCTGGCGCCAAGATCGGTGGCCGCCTCGAGGACCGAGCGGTCGAGGCTCTCCAGGACGACGAAGATCGGCAGCGCCACGAAAGGCACCCAGACGTAGATCAGCACCAGGATCACGGTGAACTGGCTGTAAAGGAGCCAGTGCAGGGGGTCGTCCAGGCTGCGCAGGCCGACGGTCACGAGGAACGAGTTGAGGATCCCCTGGTCACCTAGGATCACCTTCCAAGCGAACACGCGCAGCAGGTAGGAGGTGAGGAACGGCGCGATTATGAGCAGCAGCAGTACGTACCGCCGTTTGCCCGCGACCAGAGCCAGGAAGTACCCCACCGGGTAGGCCAGGAGGACGACGACGACCGAGACGGTGAGCGACATCCGTACGGACTTCCAGAACAGCGACATGTAGACCGACTCGCCGACCAGGAACTTCTCCCAGTCCGAGAGGTTGAACCCGAGGTCGGTCGGGAAGAGCGACAGCACCCCGACGCTGTACGCAGCGACTATCGCGATGGGGACGAGGAAGAAGAGCGCCATCCAGAGCACGGGCCCGGAAAGGAGCCCCAACGTTGCGGGCCAGGCCTTGGGCGCACGCGCAGTCAGCGGCTCGGCTGCCGCTCCGGCCACCCTCCTACCGCCGCGCCCAGGGACGTCGCATCACACCGCCGCGGCCTTCACCTCTTCCCACACGTCGTTGTACACGTCGCGGCGTGCGATCGGCCGCTCGACGTGGGAGCGGGGCTCCTCGAGCACAGAGGGATCGTCAAGAGCGAACGTCGAGACTATGCCCGGATCCACCTTGTCCAGGTCGACCGCCGTGTTGGTGTGACCGTAGCCATAGTTGTTCAGGAGCCACTCGGCCGCTCCTGCGCTCGCCCACGCGTTCACGTATTCGTGCGCGTGGTAGTAGTTCTCGGTGTCCGCGAACAGGGCGAACCCGCAGTACCATGACGTCCGGCCCTCCTTGGGCTCCATGTAGACGGTATCCTCCAAACCGTTCCAGATGGCCGCATTGACCCAGTGCGAGGGCCACGCGTAGGTGATCCAGACGTCCTCGTTGATGAAGTCCTCGCTTGGGTCGATCGGCCAGAGGGTCCGTACCAACCCGATCTTGGAGATCAAGAACCCCTTCATCTGGTCGAGCTCCTCGTCGGTCATGGCCCACGGATCCGGTATCCCGCTGAAGTATGCGGCGACGACGAGCATGTTCAGGCTGTCCCACCAGGAGATCCGATCCGCGTACCGCTCGTCCCACAGGAGCGCCCAGGAGTCCTCCTCGGGCTCCACCAGGTCCGACCGGTACATGGGCGCCGCGAATCCCCAGTCGGTCGTGATGAAGTACTGCTTCCCGTCGAACTGCCCCGGCGCGGTCAGGGTCGGGTTGAGGTCCGCGAAGCTCGCGATGAGCGACGTGTCCCACGGCTGCAGCACGTCCAGCCCCACCCAGTCCCCCCAGCGGTAGCCGCACGGGTGGACGATGTCGTAGCGGTCGCCCTGCGCTACCTTCGCGTAGCCGGAGTCGTCGTCCTTGAACTTGGTGAACTCTGGCTCCAGCCCGGGGAAGGCCTTCGCGTACGCCTTCCAAAGCGCCTCGTCCCCGTAGCCGGCCTGGCCGTCTCCGTAGGCGTCCCAATCGAAGACCTGAAGGATGCCCGGCTCGTCTTCGATCGGCGGCCGCTGCACGCCCGTGCCCACCGGGCCGGTCGGCGTGGTCTCGGCCTTCTTGCAGGCGGCCAGCACACCGGCGCCCCCGAGCACGGCCGCATAACGCATGAAGTCTCGGCGCCCCAGCCGCCGCAACAGGAGCGAATTGAAGTCTCCGGCCATCACGTCCCTCCCCTTTCGTGATGCGGGCCCGACGGTCTTGACGGATTATGGTGCGCCGCAGGCCGGCGCGAAAGTTGCCTCTGCAGGGGATACGAGGAACGCCGGGTTTCCGGCCTGCGGTGGCGACCCCGGCCCGCGGCCCCTACGATGCCCGCATGCTCGAGCGCTTCGAGACGCTGGCGGACGGCCTCGACCACCCGGAAGGAATCACGATCGGGCCCGACGGCCGGGTCTACGCCGGCGGCGAGGCCGGCCAGATCTACCGGATAGGCCCGGGCGGCGAGGTCGAGCCGCTGGGTGATACGGGCGGCTTCCTCTACGGGGTCACCCTGGACGGGAACGGCCGGGTCTACGGCTGCGACATGGGCCGCCAGGAGATAGTCCGACTCGATCCTTCGACCGGGGACGTGGATAGCTACTCTCGGGGCACCTTCACCAACCACCTCCGGGTACCGAACTTCGCGGCCTTCGACGACGTCGGGAACCTATACGCGACGGACTCGGGCGAGTGGGGGGCCGACGACGGCCTCGTCTTCCGGATCGCACCCGGCGGCGAGACGAGCGTGTGGACGGACACTCCCAGACGCTTCCCCAACGGCTGCTGCCTGTCCGCAGAGGGTGACGCGCTCCTGGTCGTGGAGTCACGCGCGCGAAGGGTGGTTCGCATCCCGATCGCGGGGGACGGCTCCGCGCGTGGCGCGGAGACGCTGGCGGACCTGACGGGCTCTCAGCCAGACGGCATCGCGCTAGATGCCGAGGGAGCCATGTACGTGGGGTGCTACCGGCCGGACCGGATCTGGCGCATCGACCCGCTCGGAAAGATCGAGGTGCTCGCCGAAGACCCTGACGGTGTGGTGCTGAACCAGCCAGCAAACGTGATCTTTGCCGGGGAGGGCCTCGGACGGCTCGCCGTCTCCAGCCTGGGCGGTTGGAGCCTGGTCTGGGCGGACGTCGGTGCCGTGGGTCTCCCCCTCCGCTACCCAGAGATCGCCTA
>DATEBA010000075.1:0-61307 GCA_035288045.1 Actinomycetota bacterium | reverse complement strand
CAGCGAGGCCCGCCACGAGCAGGCGCTTGCGACCGATCAGGACCACGCGCTCGCCTATGACGCGCCGGAGGATGGCGACGCAGACTCGTACTTCGCGGATCTCGCCGAGCGGGTCGCCTCAGGGCTCGAGGCGGCCGGCATCCCGCGGTGCAAGGCCGGCGTCTCTGCCTCGAGGCCCGGCTGGCGGCTGTCGGTCGACGGATGGCGTGGGCGGTTCTCGAAGTGGATGCGCGACACCGGGCCCGAGGGCGGCCAGCTCGCCTCGATCGCGTTCGACTACAGGCGCGTCGCGGGGCCGCTGGACATCGAAGCGGCCCTCGACGAGGTGGTCCGCGAGTCGCCTCGGCGGAGCCTCTTCCTCCGGCGGGTCGCCCAGAACGCGATCCTCGGCAGGCCCCCGGTGGGATTCTTCGGGAACCTGGTGGTCGAGGCCGGAGGCGAGCACGCGGGGACGCTGGACGTCAAGGGCGGGGGGATCATGCCCGTGACCGCGATCGCCCGAACTCACGCGCTCGTCGCCGGCCTCACCGCCAAGCGCACCCTCGACCGGTTGGCCGGCGCCGCCGCAGCAGGCTTGATCGAGGAGGGCGATCGGGCGGCCCTGGACGAGGCGTTCCGGTTGCTCTGGCTGGTCAGGCTTGAGCACCAGGCGTCGCGCGTGAAAAGCGGAGGGACGCCGGACGACTTCGTGGATCCGGGGACGCTGGGGCCGCTCACTCGCGCGGCGGTGAAGGAAGGCTTCCGCGCGATCGACCGGGCCCAGCGTGAGCTCGCGCTCAACTTCGACCTCCGACGATGAGCGCCGCCCGGCAGCCTTCCGCTCCTGATCGCCGGCTCCGGCGCAGGCCGTGGGCCGAGGCGGAGCTTGCATCTCTCGACTTCGAGACCACCGGTCTGGACCTCAAGCGCGACCACGTCGTGTCATTCGGCGTCGTGCCGATCCGCTCCGGCCGCGTCGTGGTCGGCGAAGCCGTGCACCAGCTCGTGGAGCCCCTCGCTCCGCCCTCACGCGTGTCGGTCACGGTGCACGGCATCCGGCCACAGGACCTGGGCGGGGCGCCGACGCTCGAGGAGGCCAGGGAGACGCTGCGGGCGGCGCTCGATCGCAGGTACGTGCTCGCGTGGTACGCGGGGCTCGAGCTCGCCTTCCTGCGGAGGATGTTCGGCGGGAGCGCTCGTTCGTGGACGATCCGGACGATCGACGTCCAGAGGCTCGCGCTCCGTGCGGACGGACGAGAGGAGAAAGGCTTGAGCCTTACGTCGTGCGCGGAGCGCCACGGCGTGCCGGTTGCCAGCCCGCACGATGCCTTGGACGACGCGCTGGTCACCGCCCAGCTGTTCCTCGTCCTCGCTCACCGGCTCGGGCTGCGGACGGTGGCCGAGCTGCACCGCGCGCGCTAGAACAGCCCCACGGTTCGGCCCTCGTAGTCGACGTCGACGTTCATGAAGGCCGGCGTGCGGCCGAGGCCCGGCATCCGCTGCATATCGCCGCAGAGCGGGACGACGAAGCCGGCTCCGGCGCTCGGCACCACGCCACGGATCGGCAGCCGCCAGCCCTTCGGTCGGCCCACCGTCGTGGGGTCGTGGGTGAGCGACAGGTGCGTCTTGGCCATGCAGACCGGGTACTCGCCGAAGCCGAGGGCCCCCATCCGCGCGATGTCCTTCTCGGCCTGTGGCTGGTAGTCGACCCCGTCGGCGCCGTAGAGCCGCGTGGCTATCGCCTCGATCTGCTGCTTGATCGGCGCGCCGACGGGGGTGAGCAGCGAGAACCCGTTCGGCATCTCACACGCCTTGAGCACGGCCCGGGCGAGCTCCGTAGCGCCCTCACCGCCCCGCGAGAAACCGTCGTGCATCACGACGTTCTCAGCGCCGACCTTGGCGGCGAGCTCCTCGACCAGCTCCAGCTCGGCGTCGGTGTCCGTCGGCATCCGGTTGATCGCGACCACGCACGGCAGCCCGTAGGCCTTCACTATTTCGATGTGCGCGGCGAGATTCTCCGAGCCCAGGCGCACCGCGTCCAGGTCCTGGTTCGCCAGGTCCTCGAACCTCATCCCGCCGTGCGACTTCAGGGCCCGAACGGTTGTGACCAGCACCGCGGCCGACGGCGTGAACCCGCCGAACCGGCACACGATATCGCAGAACTTCTGGAAGCCGAGATCGGACGCGAATCCGCCCTCGGTGACGACGTAGTCGGCCAGCTTGAGCGCGATCCGGTCCTGGATGATCGAGTTGTTGGCGTGCGCGATGTTGCCGAATGGCCCAGCGTGGATCATCACCGGCTGTCCCTCGAGCGTCTGCACGAGGTTCGGCTTTGTCGCGTCTTTCATGATGACCGCCATCGCGCCGGCGACCTTCAGCTGCTCGGCCGTCACGGGCTCACCGTCGTAGGTCGAGGCGACCACGACGCGACTCAGGCGCGCGCGCAGGTCCCGCATGTCCTCAGAGAGAGCGAGCACCGCCATGATCTCCGAGGCGGCGGTGATCACGAACTGGTTCTCCCGCGGCACGCCGTGCGCCTTTCCTCCGAGCCCGATCACCGTGTAGCGGAGCTCGCGGGCATTGACGTCGAGGGCGCGGGGCCAGGTGATCGTCGCGGGGTCGATCCCGAGCGGGTTGCCGAAGTAGAGGGAGGCGTCGAGCGCGGAGGCAAGGAGGTTGTGTGCCGCGGTGACGGCGTGGAAGTCGCCGTTGAAGTGGAGGTTGATGTCCTCCATGGGTACTACCTGGGCGTAGCCGCCGCCCGTGCCCCCGCCCTTGATCCCGAAGACCGGCCCCATCGAGGGCTCCCGGAGGCAGAGAACGACGTTCTCACCGAGCCGGCCGAGGCCCTGCGTCAGCGAGATCGCCGTGGTGGTCTTGCCCTCGCCGGCCTTCGTCGGCGTGATCGCCGTCGTGACGATCAGCTTGCCGTCGGGCCGGTCCTTCAGCCGGTCGCCGACCGAGAGCGAGATCTTGCCTCGGTAGCGGCCGTACGGCTCGAACTCGTCCTCCCGGATGCCGAGGGCCGCGGCGATGTCGGCTACTGGACGGAGGTCGGCTTCCTGCGCGATCTCGAGACCGGTCTTCATCGGGCTTTCTCCTGACTCGCGGTTCAAATCCAACCGGGAGGATACCCCTCCGACCAGCACCGGGGCGACGGCCGTTCGGCGGGGCCGGTGACCTCAGGTCACATGAGGGCTCGTCGCCGAATCCGATGCCATGGGTGGATAATCGGCGCATGGAAAGCCCTCCGCTCCGGAAGAACGTCGCGAGCGCCCGCGTGCTGGCGGTGAACGGGCAGGGCCCGATCGAGAGGGCCGACCGCATCGCGGCGGAGGAGCCGATGGAGATTCGGGTCGGTGGTCCGGGCCAGGAGCCCGGGCCGGTGGCGGTAACGATGCGGACCCCCGGCGGCGACTTCGAGCTCGCCTCCGGTTTCCTGTTCACCGAGGGGCTCGTCCGGGCCCGCGACGAGATCGAGCGGGTCGCCTACTGCGACCTGCCCGAGGAGGAACAGAACTGGAACGTCGTCACCGTGAGGCTCGCGGCGGCGTTCGACCACGAGTCCGTTCGCAGGAACTTCTTCTCCACCTCGAGCTGCGGGATCTGCGGGAAGGCTTCCCTGGACGACGTGGCCGTGCGATGCGAGTCGGTAGGACCGGGTCCGGTGGTGGGCAAGAGCGTGCTCTCATCACTCCCCGCATCGCTCCGTGAGGGGCAGCGCGTGTTCGAGCAGACCGGCGGCCTGCACGCGGCGGGCCTCTTCGACGCGGAGGGCGGCCTCCTCTCGATCCGGGAGGACGTGGGACGCCACAACGCGGTCGACAAGGTGATCGGCGAGGCGCTGCTTGCAGGCCGGGTACCGTTGTCTGATCGGATCCTGCTCGTCTCGGGCCGCGCGAGCTTCGAGATCGTCCAGAAGGCCGCGGTCGCCGGCGTGCCGATCGTCGCCGCGGTCTCCGCCCCCTCCAGCCTTGCGGTCGAGGCAGCCGAGCGCTTCGGGATGACCGTGGTCGGTTTCGTCCGCGACGACCGCTTCAACGTCTACTCACACCCCGAGCGCGTCGCGTTCCGAGGCCGCAGGGCCTTCGGGCCGCTCCACGGGCCCGCGACCGGACGCCGGCCGTAGAATCGATCGTGGCCGGGCGACTGGCGGGAAGGAGTACTCGATGCGAGACGGGTACGCACGGCTCACCGAGCCGATGGTCCGCGAGGAAGGCGCGCTCCGCGTCGCCACCTGGGACGAGGCACTGGACCGGGCGGCGGCCGGGATGCGGACAGCAGTCGGGCGGAACGGCGGCCAGGGGATCGGCCTGTTCAGCTGCTCCAAGGCCACGAACGAGATGAACTTCGTCGCTCAGAAGTTCATGCGCCAGGTCGTGGGCAGCAACAACATCGACAGCTGCAACCGCACCTGACACGCTCCCAGCGTGGTCGGTCTGGCCACGGTGTTCGGAGCGGGGGGCGGAACCAGTTCGTACGAGGAGATCGAGAATGCCGATCTCATCGTGCTGTGGGGGTCGAACGCGCGCGAGACGCACCCGATCTTCTTCCACCACGTCCTCAAGGGCATCCGGAACGGGGCGAGGCTCTACGCGGTGGACCCGAGGCGAACGAGCTCGGCGGAGTGGGCCGACGTGTGGCTCGGGATAGACGTCGGCTCCGATATCTCCCTCGCTAACGCGATCGCCAGGGAGATCATCGTCTCTCGCCTCGAGAACCGGACCTTCATCGACCGCGCGACGACCGGGTTCGAGGACTTCCGGAGCTGCGTGGACGAGTACACGCTCGAGCGTGCGGAGCACGAGACCGGCGTCCCAGCGGAGGTGATCCGCGAGCTGGCGCACTCCTACGGCAAAGCCGACCGCGCACAGATCTGCTGGACACTCGGCATAACCGAGCACCACAACGCCGTGGACAACGTGCTCGCACTCATCAACCTGGCGCTGCTCACCGGCCAAGTGGGTCGCTACGGCAGCGGGCTGAACCCGCTGCGAGGCCAGAACAACGTCCAGGGCGGCGGTGACATGGGCGCGATCCCGAACAAGCTCCCCGGGTTCCAGGACATCGAGAATGACGAAGAGGCCCGACGGCGCTTCGGGGAGACCTGGGACTGCACGGTGCCGCCGAAGTACGGGAAGCACCTGACCAAGATGTTCGAGGCTATGGAGCACGGGGAGCTCACAGCGCTGTACGTGATCGGGGAGAATCCGGCGCAGTCGGAGGCCGACGCGAAGCGCGCCGAGCACATCCTGGAGAGCCTCGACTGCCTGATCGTGCAGGACATCTTCCTCACCCGGACGGCGCAGCTCGCCGAAGTCGTGTTCCCGGCTAGCGCCACGTGGTGCGAAGCCGAGGGCACCGTGACCTCGTCGGAGCGCCGCGTCCAGCGGGTGCGCAAGGCGCTCGATCCTCCCGGCAACGCGAAGGACGACATCTGGATCATCTCCCAGATGGCGAAACGCCTCGGCCGCGACTGGGGCGAGGTGTCGGCTGAGCGTGCCTGGGACGAGCTGAGATCGCTGTCGCCGATGCACGCGGGGATGAGCTGGAAGCGCCTGGAGGAGCTCGGCGGCATCCAGTGGCCGTGCCCCGACGAGAGCCACCCCGGGTCCAGGTTCCTCCACGCCAGGCTCTGGGAGGAGGACCCCGCCAGGCGCGGCTCGCTTGCCCCGTTCTCGGCCGTGGAGTTCGAGCCGCCGGTCGACGAGCTCACGAAGGAGTTCCCGATCCGCCTGACCACCGGGCGGCGCCTCGACGCCTTCAACACCGGCGTGCAGAGCGGCGGCTACGCGTCGCCGATGACCAAAGGCGAGACGCTTGATCTCTCCCCCGAGGACGGCGAGCGCTACGGGGTGACCGAGGGCGAGGTCGTCCGGGTCGTGTCGAGGCGTGGGGGGATCGAGGTCCCTGTGCGCTTCGACCGGAGCCTCCGCCCGGGCCTCGCGTTCATGACCCTCCACTTCCCCGACCGGGTGAACACCAACGTCCTCACGATCGAGGCGTGGGACCCGAAATCGGGGACGTCGGAGTTCAAGGCCACCGCGATCCGTGTCGAGAAGGTCGCGCAGCGGGCGGCCGCGGCCGGCGGCGGGGGAGAGTGACGGAGGGCATTGGACGTCCACCTGATGAGCGCGGCCCCCACGCCGGAGGAACGCCTGGCCGTCGACGAGCTCCTCGGCCCCCCCAAGACCGGATGGGAGGGCGGGCAGCGACGGGCCGTCGACGAGCACGTCGCCTTCGGCGGGCGGGAGGTGCGGGAACGTAGGCACCTCCTCTTGCCGGCGCTCCACGCGGTGCGCTCGCGCGTGGGCTGGATCAGCGAGGGGGCTCTCAACTACATCTCCGAGCGTCTGACCGTGCCTCCGGCGGAGGCCTACGGGGTCGCCAGCTTCTACGCCATGTTCTCCACCGAGCCGCGCCCGCCGCGCGTGATGCACGTCTGCGACGACATCGCGTGCAAGGCGTCGGGCGCCGATCACCTGTGCACCGATCTGGAGCTCTCGATGGGACCCGAGGGCACGCCCTCGGCCGATGGGCGCTTCACGTGGCACCGCTCGCCGTGCCTGGGGCTCTGCGAGAAGGGGCACGCGGTTCTGTTCCAGGAGTCCGGCGACGGCGCGGAGGACTGGTCGCTCGCGCCCGTGCACCTGGACGGGATCGCGAAGGTGATGTCGGACGAGTGGGTGGAGCAGCCGGAGTGGAACCCGGCCCCCCAGACCGAGGGAGCGCGGGAGGGGCTCCGCCTGCTGCGGAGGATAGGCGCCGTGGATCCCGAGAGCCTCGACGACTACCGCGCGGGCGGCGGCTACGAGGCGCTCCGGATCGCGATCGAGCTCGGTCCGGAGGCCGTGATCCGTGAGGTGAAGGACGCAAAGCTCCTCGGCCGCGGCGGCGCGGCGTTCCCCACGGGGGTGAAGTGGGAGGCGGTGGCGAAGCAGCCCGTGCGTCCGCACTACTTCGTCTGCAACGCCGACGAGTCCGAGCCCGGCACATTCAAGGACCGCGTCCTCATGGAGCGGGATCCCTTCGCGGTGATCGAGGCCCTCACGATCGCCGGCTTCGCGACTGGCTCGGAGCGGGGGTTCGTGTACGTCCGCGGCGAGTACCCGCGCGCGCTGCGACGCCTGCAGAACGCGGTGGACCGAGCGCGCGCGAGGGGATTGCTCGGCGAGGAGGTGATGGG
Organism: Actinomycetota bacterium; assembly: GCA_035288045.1. GTDB lineage: Bacteria > Actinomycetota > UBA4738 > UBA4738 > HRBIN12 > DATEBA01. The sequence continues at coordinate 54,142 of DATEBA010000075.1, read as the reverse complement.
CGCTGGCTTCGGGTTCGACGTCGAGATCCGCCGCGGCGCCGGCGCCTACATCTGTGGCGAGGAGACGGCGCTCTTCAACTCGATCGAGGGACGACGGGGCGAGCCCCGGAACAAGCCGCCTTTCCCCGTCACCCACGGGTTGTTCGGGAAGCCCACCGGCATCAACAACGTCGAGACCCTGCTGAACGTGCTGGAGATCCTCGCGATCGGCGGCCCGTCGTACGCGGAGATCGGCACCCCGGACTCGACCGGCACGCGGCTGTTCTGCCTGTCGGGGTCGGTCGAACGCCCCGGCGTCTACGAGGTCGAGTGCGGCACGCCCCTGCGCGAGCTGCTCGCGCTCGCGGGGGCCGGGGAACCCAAGGCGGTGCTTCTCGGCGGCGCCGCCGGCGCGTTCGTCGGGCCGCGGGATCTCGACATCGACCTTTCGTTCGAGGGCGCCAAAGAGGCGGGCGTGACCCTCGGCTCCGGTGTGGTGATGGCCTTCGGCGAAGATGTCGACCTCGTGGACATCGTCCTGCGGATCGCGGCGTTCTTCCGGGACGAGTCCTGCGGGCAGTGCGTGCCGTGCAGGGTGGGAACCGTGCGCCAGGAGGAGGCCCTTCGCCGGATCGTGTCCGGCCGGACGCTCGGCTCCCTCGAGCAGGAGCTCTCGCTCATCGATGAGATCGCCCAGGTGATGCGCGACGCCTCGATCTGCGGCCTCGGGCAGACCGCCGCCTCCGCGGTGCAGTCCGCGATCGCGCGTCTTCGCGTCTTCGACGGAAAGGGAGCCTGATGGCCCAGGTGATGATGGCCCCGCCCAGGCGGCTGATCGACGTCGAGGTCGACGGAAAGGCGGTGCGCGTACCCGAGGGCTCGACGCTGCTGGACGCGTGCCGGGATCAGGGCATCGACACGCCGACCCTGTGTTATCTCGAGAACCTGACGCCGGTGAACGTCTGCCGCGTGTGCGTGGTCGAGGTCGAGGGCTCGCGCGTCCTCGTTCCCTCGTGCTCTCGAGCGGCGGAGCCCGGCATGGTAGTGAAGACCGACACGGATCGCGTGAGGCTTTCACGGCGCATGGTCCTGGAGTTCCTCGCCTCCTCGGTCGACATGTCGCTGGTGAGCGAGGACACCAAGCGATGGATGTCCGAGTATGGCGCGAAGCCGGGTCGCTACGGGGAGCTCGCCGAGACCGTGGCGCAGCCGGTCAAGGTGGACAACGATCTCTACGTCCGCGACTACTCTCGCTGCATCCTCTGCTACAAGTGCGTCGAGGCGTGTGGTGTAGACGCCCAGAACACGTTCGCGATCACGGTAGCCGACCGCGGCTTCGACGCGGGGATCTCGACCGAGTTCGCCGTACCGCTCACCGAGTCCGCGTGCGTCTACTGCGGTAACTGCATCGGCGTCTGTCCGACCGGGGCGCTCATGTTCAAGAGCGAGCACGACATGCGGGAAGCGGGCACCTGGGACGAGTCGAAGCAGTCCATAACCCGGACGATCTGTCCGTTCTGCGGGGTGGGGTGCAACCTGGAGCTCCACGTTCAGGACGGCGAGATCGTGAAGGCGACATCTCCGCTGGACCACGACGTGACGAACGGGCACCTGTGCATCAAGGGCCGCTTCGGCTGGCAGCACGTGCAGAACCGCGACGGGAGATAACTAGTCTGAGCCAGACTACCGGGATCGTCCTGGCAGGGGGGAGATCCGAGCGCTTCGGGCGGGACAAGCTGGCCGAACCGGTCCCGGAGCGGCCGCTGCTCCATCTGCCGGTCCTGGCGCTCGCGGCCGTCTGCGAGGAGGTTCTCGTCGTCGCCGCCCCCGGAGCAACGCCGGACCTCCCCGATGGAGCGGCGCGCGTCCTGCACGACGGCGAACCGCAGCCCGGGCCCCTGGCCGGACTCGTCGTCGGGCTCGAGGAGGCCTCGGCGCCACTAGTGCTGGTGGTCGGCGGCGACATGCCGACGCTCTCGGCGGCGGTACTCCGGGAGCTCGCGGACGACGCCCACGAAACGGCGGCGGTCGCCGTCGCGCTCTCCGACGGGGACGAGGTACGTCCGCTGCCGTGTGCTCTCCGCCGCGACGAGGCGCTCGCCGCCGCCCGTGGGCTTCTGGTGACCGGTGAGCGGAGCCTGCGCTCGCTGCTGTCGCGGCTCGCGGTTCGCGCGATCCCTGAGGAGAGCTGGCGAGCCCTTGATCCGGAGGGCGAGACGCTGCGCGACGTCGATCGCCCCGAGGACCTCGAGGGATAGGACCCATCCGCGATCCGACCTAGGACCTAGGTTCGGTCACGAACCACCCGCTGCGAACGCGGAATGGACCTCCGGACCTAGTTGCGCGACGTGTCTCATCGCTACCTTCGATGTACGCGTACCGCTCCCCCCGAATGGAAGGGCAAGCAGTGAGACGAGCGACGACGGCCATCCCTCGAAAGGCGGTGTCCTCGCTCGTGTCCGTGCTCGTGGGAATCTCGTCTCTCGCGGTGTCGGCGACGACGGCGTCCGCGTCGGTCTCGATCCTCCCCGACGTCACGGCCGGCGCCAACGGCACGGTCGTCTCGGTGCTGCAGTCGGGTAGCAGGATCTACATCGGCGGGATGTTCTCCTGGGTCGGCCCTCACACCGGGAACGGGTTGGTCGTGAACTCCACGGACGGGCATCGCTCGGCCTCGCTCGCGCGGCTGAACGGGGCCGTGCACGCCGCGGCGGGCGACGGCAAGGGCGGCTGGTTCGTCGGTGGGTCGTTTACCCGCGCATCGAATCGCATCCGGAACGGCGCCGCGCGTGTGCTCTCCTCCGGCGTGCTCTCCTCCACTTGGGACCCGAACGTCGCCGGCACCGTGCACGCGATAGCGGTGGTCGGCTCGACGGTCTACCTGGGCGGCTCATTCACCTCGGTCGGCGGCGCGGCGAGGGCAAACCTCGCCGCCGTCGACGCCGCGACGGGAGCGGTCACCTCATGGGATCCCGGCGCGAACGGCACGGTCGAGGCGCTGGCGGTCTCGGGGTCGACCCTGTACGTGGGCGGCGCTTTCTCCTCGATCGGCGGTGCGTCGCGCTCCAACCTCGCGGCGATAGACACGACGACGGGCGGAGCCCTGGCCTGGGATCCCGGCGCGAACGGCACGGTCGAGGCGCTGGCGGTCTCGGGGTCGACCCTGTACGTGGGCGGCGCGTTCTCCTCGATCGGCGGTGAGGAGCGGCCGCGCGCGGCGGCGCTGGACACCTCGACGGCGGCCCTGGGCCCGTGGAACCCGCGCCTGGACGCCGACGTGCACGCCGTTGCAAGGTCCGGCCTGAACGTCTACGTGGGCGGGGAGTTCTCGATGGGGAACGGCGCGCCGCGGTCCAACGCCGCGGCCATCGACGCGGGCACCGGCGAGGTCGACCTCGGCTGGCGCGCGGACGCCGACGGTGAGGTTCGGGGGATCGCCGCAGCCGACGACGGCTCGACGGTATACCTTGGGGGCGTCTTCTCGTCGGTCGGAGGTACGACCCGGCGGCGGCTCGCAGCCGTCGATGCGGCTACCGGAGAGCTCACCGGCTGGGACCCCAAGGTGAGCGCCGCCGTCCGCACGCTGGTCGCCGAGGGCGATCGAGTGTGGGTGGGCGGCTCCTTCACGACGGTGGGAGGAGTGGCACGGCCCTACCTCGCGGCGATCGACTCCGGGACGGGCGAGGTCGACGTCGGGTTCTCGCCGAACCCCGACGGCACCGTGCGCGCCCTGGCGCTGTCGCCCGACGGTGCGACTCTGTACGCGGGAGGCTTCTTCTCGAAGATCGGTGGTGCGCAACGCGACGGGGCGGCGGTCCTCGACCCCGAGACCGGCTGGGCGACCTCGTTCGATCCGGGGCAGATCGGCAGCGGGGTCATCGCGGTCTCCCTCTCGCCCGACGGGACGCGCTTCTACCTCTCGACCACGGGCAACAAGACGAGCCAGTACGCGCCGGCATCCGGGAACGAGCCGCTCTGGTCGATCAAGTCCGGCGGCGACGTGCAGGCGATCGCGGCCTCCGCCGCGGAGGTGTACGTCGGCGGGCACTTCTCGAAGCTCGCGCAGAACTACCACCGCAACAGGATCGGCTCGCTCGATGCCGGCACGGGAGTGCCGACGTCGTGGAACCCGGGCGTCGACTCCTTCTGGGGCGTGTGGGCCCTTCAGGTAACGGGCGACTCGCTGCTGGTGGGCGGCGACTTCACGCGCGTGGCGGGGAAGCTGCAACTCCACTTCGCACGGTTCTCCGGGACGCCCTAGATACCTGGGCGAACGGCTGCCGGTAGGCGCTCGGTCCGGTACCCTGCCAGGCGAAGAGCGGGGCGCCCCCCCCGCGCATCAGATCCCTTCCGAAAGGACCCCGGGATGCCGCGCCGTGTGCTGATAATGGGAGCTGCTGGGCGCGACTTCCACAACTTCAACGTCGTCTACCGCGACGATCCGGAGACCGAGGTGGTGGCCTTCACCGCCACCCAGATCCCGTTCATCGAGGACCGGACCTACCCGTCCGAACTCGCCGGATCCCGGTATCCGAAGGGGATCCACATCCACGACGAGGACGCGCTGGCGGATCTGATCCGCGACCTGGAGGTCGACGACGTCGTGTTCTCCTACTCCGACGTCTCGCACGAGTACGTGATGCACAAGGCAAGTGAGGCGATGGCTGCGGGTGCGAACTTCCTGCTCCTCGGCCCCGAGGCGACCATGCTCGACGTGAAGGTGCCGGTGGTCGCGGTCTGCGCCGTGCGGACAGGCTCGGGCAAGAGCCAGACGACGCGCGCGGTCGCGGAGACCCTCCGCGAGGGCGGCAAGCGCGTCGTCGCCGTCCGCCACCCGATGCCCTACGGCGACCTGAACGCCCAGCGCGTACAGCGGTTCGCAGCGCTCGAGGACCTCGATCGCCACAAGGTGACGATCGAGGAGCGCGAGGAGTACGAGCCCCACATCAACGCCGGAACCGTCGTATACGCCGGAGTTGACTACGCGGAGATCCTCGAACAGGCACAGGACGAGTGCGACGTCCTTCTGTGGGACGGTGGCAACAACGACCTGCCCTTCTACCGCCCGACCGTGCACGTCGTCGTCGCCGATCCGCTCCGCGCCGGCCACGAGACCACCTACCACCCCGGCGAGGCGAACCTACGGATGGCCAACGTCGTCGTGATCAACAAGATGGATTCGGCGTCCCTCGACCAGGTGTCGGCGCTCGAGGACACGATCCGCGCCGTGAATCCGGCTGCGACGATCGTCAAGGCGAACAGCGCCGTCTTCGTGGAGAACGCGGAGAAGATCGCCGGCAAGCGGGTTCTCGTCGTCGAGGACGGCCCGACCCTCACCCACGGGGACATGAAGTTCGGCGCCGGCGTCGTAGCGGCCAGGCGAAGCGGCGCCGCGGAGATCGTGGACCCTCGTCCCTACGCGATCGGGACGCTGGAGGACACCTACCGCAAGTACGACGTCGGTCCGGTCTTGCCGGCGATGGGCTACTCGGACCAGCAGCTGGAGGAGATGGAGAAGATGATCGGCGCCGCCGAGGCGGACATCGTCCTGCTGGCCTCGCCGATCGACCTCCGTCACATCATCGACATCCAGAAGCCGGCCCTTCGCGTGCGCTACGATCTCCAGGTCCTTCCGGATTCGCCGTCGCTCGCCGACGTGCTGAAACCCGTCCTGTAGGAAGGAGACCGCGGTGCCGGGGAACCGCGTCTGCATCGCCCTCGGGGGAAACGCCCTCCTTCGAAGGGGAGCCGAGGACACCATCGAGGAGATGCGCGCCTCGGCCAGGTTCGCCGCCGAGCGGATCGCCGACATCGCGCAGGCCGGCTGGGAGGTCGTCGTCACTCACGGCAACGGCCCGCAAGTGGGCCGGATCCTGCTTCAGAACGAGGCCGCGAGCGCGTACGTGAGCCCGATGCCGCTGGACGTCTGCGGCGCCGAGAGCCAGGGTCAGATCGGCTACATGCTCCAGGTGACGATCGGCGACGTCTTCTTCGAGCGAGACATGGAGCGGCCGGTCGTCACGATCCTCACGCTCACCCGCGTGCCGAAGGACGACCCCGCGTTCGCCAACCCCACGAAGTTCGTCGGGCCCTACTACGAGCAGGACGAGGCCGAACGCCTGGCGGCCGACCGCGGGTACGTGATGAAGCCGGATCCACACGGGGGGTGGCGGCGCGTGGTGCCCTCGCCCACGCCCTACTCGATAGTCGAGACGCCGGCGATCGAGCGCCTCGTCGGCGCGGGGGTGATCGTGATCGCCTCGGGAGGGGGAGGCGTGCCGGTGTACGAGGACGGGCCGCTGCTCGTCGGCGTGGAGGGCGTCGTCGACAAGGACCTGGCGGCATCGATCCTCGCTCGGGAGGCAGACGCCGAGGTGCTCCTCATCCTCACCGACGTCAAGCACGTGCAGAGGGGGTACGGTACCGAGCGGGCGCAGGACATCGAGCGCTTGACGCCGCAGGAAGTCCACGAGCTGCTGGCGGCGGGGGAGTTCGGAGCCGGCTCGATGGGTCCGAAGATCGAGGCGGCCTGCCAGTTTGTGGAGTCCGACGGACGCCGGCGCGCGGTCATCGCCGACTTGGCCGATGCCCTCGAGGCACTCGGCGGGCTGGCCGGAACCACGATCGCCTGACCCGGTACGCTCGCGGCGTGCGGCTTCGGGTCGTCGTCCACAACGTTCACGGCTTCCGGGCCGGCGTCCCCCGCGTGGCGGCGGTCGCGGGACACTTCGAGCCGAACCTCGTCCTCGTGAACGAGTCGGGGAGCCGCCGCAGGCTCCCTCGGTTCGCCCGCGAGCTCGGGATGGAAGCGGCGTCGGATCCGCGCTCGGTCCTCAGGCGGAGGGTTCGCAACGCGGTTCTCGTTCATCCGCCCTTGCGCGTGATCGAGCAGTGGCTCCACCGGTTCCCCGGATCCGATCGCGGGGCCCTCGTCGCCCGGCTCGGTCACACCGGGAGGCGGCTCTGGGCGATCTCGGTGCACCTGGGCCTCAGCGGGGCTGAGCGGGTCCGCCACGTCCGAGAGCTTGCGGACATCGCGCGCGGCCTCGGCGGCCCGGTGCTGATGGGCGGGGACCTGAACGAGCCGCCCGATGGATCGGCCGCGGGCTTCCTTGGCGAGAGGTTCTGGGACGCCTGGCTGCTCGGTGGCGACGCGGCGGGCGAGACTTACCCGGCGGAGGACCCGACCGCACGGATCGACTACCTCTTCGTGTCCGAGGGGTTCCGCGTGGAAAGGGTTCTGGTCCCGGCCGTCGGGGATGTCTCCGACCACCGGCCGGTCGTCGCGGAGCTGCTCCACTAGGAGCGGCGGGCGGGGTTGCGGAAGAGCTGCACGAACGCGTAGAGGGCGAAGAGCCCGACGATCCCGACCAGCACGGCCAGCAGTCCCGCGAAGAAGAACTCGAGGAAACCCCACGCCGCGAGCATCACCGGAAGGATACATTGGGTGCTCGGCGGCCCGATCGGAGGAAGCGTGCCCAAGCTGGGGATCCTCTGCGGAGGGGGTCCGGCCCCCGGGATCAACTCGGTGATCTCCTCGGCCACGATCGAGGCGATCAACTCCGGCTGGGAGGTCGTCGGGATCGTCGACGGTTTCCAGCACCTGATCGAGGGCTCCCCGCAGATCGACCCGCTGTCCATAGCCGAGGTCTCACGCATACACCTGCAGGGCGGCTCGGTGCTGTTCACCTCGCGCGCGAACCCCACGCTTCGGGACGATGGCGCCGAGGACCCCAACTGGCGGATGACCAACTGCTTGCGGGCCCTTGACGAGCTGGGGATCGATGCGCTCATCACGATCGGAGGCGACGACACGGCGTACTCGGTGTCCAAGATCGCCGAGGCTTCGGGAGGGAAGGTCCGCGTTGCGCATGTGCCTAAGACGATCGACAACGACCTGCCGCTACCCGGCGGCATGCCGACCTTCGGGTTCCAGACGGCGCGCCATGTAGGCACGTTCCTGATCAACAACTTGATGACGGATGCGTTGACCACACGTCGCTGGTTCGTCGTGGTCGCGATGGGCCGGAGCGCCGGTCACCTTGCGCTCGGGATCGGCAAGGCGGCGGGGGTAACGCTAACGGTCATCGCCGAGGAGTTCCCTCAAGGGCAGCAGGTCCGGCTGGACACCTTGGTTGACATCCTGGAGACGTCGATGCTGAAGCGGATCGCTCACGGGCGCGCGTTCGGTGTGGCGATCTTCTCCGAGGGCGTCGCGCTCCGGCTTCCCGAGGAGGACCTCGTGCGCGCGATCCCAGACATCGAGCGCGACGAGCACGGGAACATCCGTCTGGCGGAGCTCCACCTGCACCGGCTGCTCACGAAGCTGGTGAAGGAGCGGTTCAAGGCCCGCGGACAGGGGGTGACGGTGGAGGCCAAGAACATCGGCTACGAGCTGCGGTGCGCGCCGCCGATCCCGTTCGACATCGAATACACGCGCGATCTCGGCTTCGGGGCGGTGGACTACCTCAGGCGGCTGATCGACGAGGGCCGTGAGGAACCGGGCGCGATGATCACGATCCAGGATCAGGCGCTGGTGCCGCTTCCGTTCGACGCGTTCACGGATCCAGCGACGGGCCGTCCGCACGTGCGGCTGGTGGATCTGAACAGCACCTCGTACCGCGTGGCGCGCGAGTACATGATCCGGCTCGAGCGGGACGACCTCGAGGACCCGGAGAAGCTGGGGCCGATCGCGTCAGCTGCCGCGATGGAGTCCGCCGAGTTCCGCGCCCGGTATGGCTACCTTGCGGAGATGAGTTCTGCGATCCAGGCTAGTCTGGCGGCTCCTGCTGGGGGCCAGCCCGCATCCAGGTACCCGAAAGTACCTCCATGAAATCGCGCGTGGATCCGGAATTCAGGGAATCGGTCTACCGCCACGGATACCCCACCCCTCTGTTCTGGATCGTTGCCTTGATTTGGGGAGGGATCTTTCTCGGTGTTCTCATCGCGGCACCACCGTCTCCAGCGAAGCTTCTCCTTGTGCCGCTTCTCCTAGGCCCGGCTGCGCTCGCGTGGCGCTTGGCTCTAGTCGGTGTGCACCTCAGTCCCTCGGGGGTGAGAGTCGTCCGCATGTTTCGCACGGTTCGGATTCCATGGAACCGCTTCAGCCGATTCGTGCTTCGGCGGAGGGACTTGATGGATAAGGTTGGGCACGTCGAGCTTGTCGACGGCTCAGTCGTCTGGATTCAAGGGATGGCGCCCTGGTCCCGTTTCAAGTCTCTCGATCGCGGGGGAGTCGACCGGATGCTCGCCGAGATGAACGAAGAGGCGCGACGGCTCAAGGAGTCGAATCACCCAACCGCGCCCGTTGCTTGACCCTGGCGGAGGCTTCGACTCGTGAGGCCACTCGCTCGGTGAGGATCACTCCGCCGAGGACCATCGCGCCTCCGAGGAGCGCGAATAGCGTCGGTCGCTCGTCCAAAACAACCGCAGCCCACGCGAGCGACAGAAGCGGCACGAGGTAGATCCACACCGCCAGCTCCGAGGCCTCGAGCACGTCCAGCGCGTACAGCCAGATCGTGTAGGCGTACGTCGAGCACAGGTACGCCAGGAACGCCAGCCATCCCCAGTCGGAGATCGAGAGCCTGGGGAGGTCCTCGAGCGTCGGCCCGATCGCGAAGGGAGCGACCAGCAGCGTCCCCAGGCCCATCGCCCACGTGGTTAGCCTTAGCGCGCCGTACTTCGCAACCAGCGGCTTGCCGGCGATCGTGTAGACGGTCCACGCGAGCGGCGCCAACGCGGTCACCGCGGCGCCGAGACCTCCCGCGATCGAGAGCTCCGCTCCCGGGGTTCCCCACAGCACCAGGATCACGACGCCGAGAAACGCGAGCGCGATCCCGGCCCACTTGGTCGACCCGATCTGCTCTTTCAGCACGATGCGCGAGCTGATCGCCACCATCACCGGGAACGACGCGACGATCAAGGCCGCCACGCTTGCCGAAACGAACTGCTCCCCGTAGTTCAGGGCCAGGTGATACACAGCCACGCCCATCACTGCGAGCAGGACCAGCTTCCCTCGGTCCTCAGGGTCGAGCCGGCGCTTCTCTGGGCGAACCACGGCAAGCGCGACCAGGAGCCCCGCCGTCGTCAAGACGAACCGCAGAAGCGTCACTGTGTAGGGCGAGGCCTGCTGCACGAGGATCCGGATCGCGATGAAGGCACCGCCCCACAGGCAGACCACGCTCGTCATGAGGGCGTAGACGACGCGGCGGCTGCGCACGGTCGCGACAATATACTGGCGCGATGGCGCGCTTCCGGGTCGACCTGCGCTCCGACACCGTGACCGTCCCCTCCGACGCCATGCGTAAGGCGATGGCGGAGGCCGAGGTGGGCGACGACTGGTACGGCGACGACCCCACGGTGAACCGCCTCCAAGAGCGGGCGGCCGAAGTGACCGGCAAGGAGGCGGCCCTCTTCGTTCCGACGGGGACGATGGCCAACCAGATCGGGCTGCGGCTGTTCTTCCGCGGCACCGGGCACCTCGTGGTCGCCGAGGCCCAGGCCCACGTCGCAAGCACCGAGGTCATGACCTCGGCGGTTCTGTCTGGGATCGCCTACCGGACGATCCCCGGTGGCCGGGGATGCCGCGTGACGCCCGACCAGGTCGCGCAGGCGCTCGAGCCCGACGAGTTCTACGACGTCGAGGAGATCGACCTGCTCGCCATCGAGAACACGCATGGAAGTGGCGGAGGCTCGGTGCTTCCGATCGAGGACGTGTGGGCGATCCGGAAGGTGGCCCAGGACAGAGGCGTTCCCGTCTACATGGACGGGGCACGGATCTTCAACGCGGCCGTGGCGAGCGGGACCGACGTCGCCGAGTACGTGGCCGAGGTGGACGCGCTCATGTTCTGCGTCTCCAAGGGGCTGGGGGCGCCCGTCGGCTCGCTACTGTGCGGCCCGGCCGACCTGATGCGCGAGGCGCGGCGGATGAAGATCCTGTTCGGAGGCGCGTGGCGCCAGGCCGGCGTCCTGGCCGCGGCCGGCCTGATCGCGCTCGAGGAGGGGCCGAGACGCCTGCACCAGGATCACGCGCGGGCAAGACGGCTCGCCGACGGGGTCGCGCAGATCCTTCCAGGGGCGATCGACCCGGCCTCGTGTGAAACGAACATGGTCTACGTCGACACGGAAGCTGTGGGCCTCCCGGTGGCGGAGGCGCTTCGGCGCCTGGCCGATCTCGGCGTGGGCGCGACCCCGACCGCGGGAAAGGTCCGGATGGTCACCCACGTGAACGTGGACGACGAGGGCATCGATGCGGCGCTCGCGGCCTGGAGGCAGATCGCGGCGTAGCTGGGAGGACTGATGGCGCTTTTCAAGCAGGACGTGCCGGAGGACGTGGCCAAGCGGGTACCGCCCGGCCAGCGGCTCGTGACGAGCTGGCCGGTGCTCCACTACGGGCCGATCCCGGAGATCAACCCGGAGACCTGGGACCTGCGTGTCTTCGGCGAGGTCGAGAACCCGATCACGCTGTCCTACGACGAGCTGAAGACGTTGCCGAACGTGAAGGTCGGCGCCGACATGCACTGCGTGACGGGCTGGACGACCCTCGACAACGAGTGGGAGGGCGTCTCGTTCCGGACGATCAAGGAGCTGGTTAGGCCGACGGCCGACGCCAAGTGGGTCATCGCGCACTGCGAGCACGGCTACACGTCGAACCTCTCGCTGCAGGCCATGGACGACGACGACGTGCTGCTCGCCTGGGCGAACCACGGCGAGCCGCTCACGCCCGAGCACGGCTTCCCGCTCAGGCTAGTGGTGCCCAAGCGCTACGCGTGGAAGAGCGCCAAGTGGCTCCGCGGCCTCCAGTTCGCCAAGCACAACACGCGGGGGTTCTGGGAGGTCCGCGGCTACCACATCCACGCCGATCCCTGGGGCGAGGAGCGCTACTCGTACCAAGAGGGGCCGAGGGCCGAGCTCGAGCCCTAGCCGTCCCCCCGGCGGGGGAGCCCGATGGGGCGACTACAGGTTCCTCCCCCGATGTGCCGATACTTCTCACACGCGGGTGACGCGACATGGCCCCTACGGGCCGGACCGAGGAGAGGGCTATGGGGGATCGAGCGGCGACGATGACGGGACCCGGCTCGCTGATCGACGAGCTGACCTTGCTGGCCAGTTTCAGGGGGTGGGAGTGGGCTCTCGAGACGGTCTCGGGAACCGCTGCGGAGGCCGCAGTCGTCGCGATCCACGTCGAGGACGGGGCCAACGACGCACTTCGCCTTGTCGGAGACGCCCTCGATGGGATAACCGGTCGCAACGACGTCGCCGCACACGTGGGTGAGCGTGACTTCGCGGTCCTGATGGTGGGTGCCTCGATGGACGACCCGCGTGAGCTGAAGATCCGGGCCGAGCAGGCGCTGGCGTCGGTGGGCGTCCAGGGTGCCGTCGCGGTCGAGATGAGGGGCTCCCGCGATGACCTCGGCCCCGTATGGCGGGACGCGGTGGCGGCGCTGGGTGAGCGCGGGCCCGCGGAGCCGATCAGCGTGAAGCTGCCAGACGCCGAGGCCGCCCAGGAGCTGCTGGACCTGCTCGCGGTGGTGGCCCCGGAAGACTGATCCCCTACGCCACGAAGATCGTGATCGTGTCTCCGGCCCGTACCGTGGTGCCGGGCTCCGGCGACTGACCCACGACCGTACCGCTCACGCCGCTGGGGACCTGCTGGACCCTCGGAACGAGGCCGTCGGCCTCGACCGCCGCGACGGCCGCCGCCTCGGAGAGCCCGATGTAGGTGTCGACCGGGAACGCCTCGGGGCCCTTGGAGACGACGATCGTCACGCCTGTTCCCTGATCGACTACGTCCTCGGCCTTGGGCTCCTGCGAGATCACGTAGCCTTCGTCGATCCGGTTGGAGAACTCGCGGCGGATCCTACCCTCGAGATCGAGCGCCGTGAGGGCCGTGAGCGCAGCGCCCTCTGAGAGATCCGTCACCGTGGGCACCTCGACCGGCGGCGGTCCCTTGCTCATCCAAACGTCGATCTCGCTACCCTCGGGCGCGGTCCCCTTGGAGGGCGCCGGTTTCTGCCGGGTGACTCGACCCTCCCGGATAGTCTCGTGGAACTCGCGACGGACCTCACCTAGGAGGAGCCCGACAGAGCCGAGGGTCTCGTCCGCCTTCTTCCTGGTCATGCCCGTCAGCCTCGGGATCTCGATCGGCCGGGGGCCGAGCGAGGACACCAGGGTGACCTTCGCCCCCTCCTCCAGCTCGGTGTCCGCCACGGGATCGACCGACACCACGTGGCCGGCCCGAACGTCCAGCGAAAACTCGCCCTCACCCATGCGCACGGTGAGCCCGAGGTCGATCAGCCGTGCGCGGGCCTCGTCGACTGGCGTGCCGACCAGCTGGGGGACGGTCACCGAGTGCGGGATCGCGAATGTCCAGGCCGCCCAAGCGGCGCCGGCGAGAGCCAGGATCGCCACGAGCGCCCCGAGCACGCGGCGGCCGGTTCGCCTGCGCTCTTCCCGCTTCTTCTCCTTGCGGGGGATCGTGATCGTCTCCGCGTGCTCGGGGCCCTGGCCGTCGGGGAGCGGGCCGCGCGCGGCCTCGACCAGCTCGCCGATCGGCCTCGCCGGAGGGAGCGATCGCTCTTCGTTCTGGAGGTCCCGCCGCATCTCCGCGGCCGACTCGGGGCGGAGCTCGCGGTCGCGTTCGGTCGCCGAGAGCACCCAGCCGTCGAGGCCCTTGGAGATCCCGGGCGCGGCCTTCGAGGGCGGCGGCACCCGCTCCGAGAGGTGCTTGTAGGCGATAGCCATGGCCGTCTCGCCGGAGAACGGCAGGCGGCCGGTGAGGACCTCGTACGCGAGGACGCCCAGGGAGTACAGGTCGCTGCGCGGGTCGGCCGGCTCGCCGCGGATCTGCTCGGGCGCGAGGTACTGAGCGGTGCCGGTCACGGTTCCGACCTGCGTCGCCCGCGCGTCGGCGTACGCGCGCGCGAGCCCGAAGTCAGCGACGAGCGCCCTGCCCTCGTGATCCACGATCACGTTCTCCGGCTTCATGTCCCGGTGGACGATGCCCTGGCGGTGCGCGTGCTCGAGGGCCGAGAGGACCTGGAGGAGGACGTCGGCCGCCTGGGCGGGCTCTAGGCGCCCGTTGGCGTTCAGGATCTCGCGGAGCGAGGCTCCCCTGACGAACTGCATGATCATGAAGTAGATGCCCTCGACCGCGCCCCAGTCGTAGACGGCGACTATGTTCGGATGCGTGAGGCCGGCCGCGGCACGCGCCTCGCGGCGGAAGCGCTCGACGAAGCCGGGGTCACCTGCGAGGCTACGGTGGAGGACCTTGATCGCGACCTCGCGCGCGAGGACGGCATCGTGGGCGCGGTAGACCTCGCCCATGCCGCCCGATGCCACCCGCTCGACGACGTGGTACCTGCCGTCGAGGGTGGTCAGGGTCATACTGGGGTCCGGGGAGCGGGTCGTTCCCCTAGGGATCGTGCTGGACGTGGCGATGCCTCCCGTTCGGGCTCGGCAGGGGCCGGGGGCGCGTCCGGGCTCATGGTACTGGAGGAATAAGCGCAGGTGGCGGAAGATGAGCCTGAGGTCGACGAGGAGTTCCAGGACGCTTTCGCGCGGATAGAGGCCTCGCTGGACGCCGGAGACCTCCGCGTCGGTAGACTCGGATACTGGCGGCTGCTCCGGCAGGTCAAGGCGGAGTTCGCGCTGTCGCAGCATTGGGCCGAACAGGTGGGCCGGATCGACCGGAAGCTCTTCGAGCGGCGCGTGCGCATGCGGTTCCCCGTGTGGCTCGGGAACGCGGTTCTCGTGCTCGGGCTTGCGTTCGGGGGACTAGCTGTCGTCGTGGGACGCCGCGCCGGCGACGAGACCCTCTCCGGTATCGCGTTCCTGGTCGCCGCGGGAGCGTGGTCGGTCTCGGTGCACGACCTCGCGCACTGGCTCGTCGGGCGATGGGTCGGCATCAGGTTCATCGCGTACTTCTTCAAGAAGCAGTTCCCTCCGCGCCCGGGCATCAAGACCGACTTCGCCACGTACCTGCGAGCGGAGCCGGCGCTTCGAGCCTGGATGCACGCGTCCGGCGCGCTCGCGACGAAGGCCGCGCCGTTCGCGGTGCTGGGCTTCATCCCGGGGTCGAACGCACCCGCGTGGGCGTTCTGGCCGGTGCTGGGGCTGGGCCTCGTTCAGATCGCGACCGACGTCAGGTTCTCGACGAAGACGAGCGACTGGATGAAGGTCCGCCGCGAGCTGGCGGCGGCGCGGGGGCAGTTCGCGCGCGGCCGCTGAACTCCCTGCACCTATACTGGGTAGTGGCGGGGAGCTCGGGGCAACCGGGCTGAGAGGCGGGACGGCGGCGCCCGCGACCCGACGAACCTGACCCGGGTAATGCCGGCGGAGGGAGAGCGATGAGCGACGACGATCCCCTGATGATCGCTGGCCGGAGCTTCGGTTCGCGACTGATCGTGGGAACCGGCAAGTTCGGCTCGTCCGGGACTATGCGCGACGCGCTCGCCGCAAGTGGGACCGAGATCGTGACCGTCGCGCTGCGGCGCGTCGACCTCGAGGCGACCGGCGGCCCCGACATCCTCGAGTTCATAGATCCCGAACGGTACCTGTTGCTGCCCAACACCTCTGGCGCGATGACCGCGGACGAGGCCGTTCGGATCGCGAGGTTGGCGCGGTCCGCGGGGATGCCTGCGTGGGTCAAGCTCGAGGTGACCCCGGAGCCCCGTTACCTGCTGCCCGACCCGGTCGAGACGCTCGCGGCGGCCGAGGCTCTGGTCGCCGACGGCTTCACGGTCCTGCCGTACATGAACGCCGACCCGGTGCTCGCCAAGCGCCTGGAGGAGGCCGGGTGCGCGACCGTGATGCCGCTCGGATCGTGGATCGGCTCGAACCGGGGCGTTCGCACGCGAGAGGCGGTGCAGATCATCGTCGAGCAGTCCAACGTGCCGGTCGTCGTCGACGCTGGGCTGGGACGGCCCTCGCACGCTTCGGAGGCGATGGAGATGGGCGTGGATGCCGTGCTCGTGAACACCGCGATCGCTGTGGCGGAGGACCCCGTGGAGATGGCGCGGGCGTTCGGGCTGGGAGTCGAGGCCGGCCGGCGAGCATTCCTCGCAGGACGGCCACCGGAGCTAGACCGCGCGGAGGCCTCGAGCCCGCTCACCGGCTTCCTGGAGGAGGAGGCTCGATCGTGAGCGTCCGGTTCGGGCGCACGCGCTCTCCGGACGAGGACTCCGACGGCTTCCTCCCGCCGTACCCGGGCGTGACGTTCGCCGACGAGCTGCCGCGGCTACCGATGGGGCTGCTGCTGGAGGTGGCCGGCTCGCCATCAGCGCGGGTGGACAGAGCGCTCGTGGCGAGCCCGTTCGACCGAACGCTGGAGGACTTCGCGGCCCTTCTCTCGCCGGCGGCGGGGGAGCGATTGGAGGAGCTCGCGCGCGCCTCGCATCGGCTCACCGTCGCCCGGTTCGGCAGGACGATGCGGATGTACGCGCCGCTCTACCTCTCGAACGAGTGCTTGTCCACCTGCGCCTACTGCGGCTTCGCGCGCGAGTTGCCCATCGCCCGGAAGACCCTCTCGCCGGAGGAGACCCTAGGGGAGGCCCGGCACCTGCTCCGGCAGGGTTTCCGCTCGATCCTTCTACTCACAGGGGAGCACGAGCGACAGACCGGTGTGCCCTTCCTCGAGGAGCGCATCCGGCTCCTCGCGAGGGAGGTGCCCCAGCTCGCCGTCGAGGTCCAGGTCTGGAGCGAGGGCGAGTACCGGCGCCTGTACGAGGCCGGGTGCGAGGGCGTCGTCATCTATCAGGAGACCTATGACCTCGGCTCGTACGCGAAGGTCCATCTCGCCGGCCGCAAGCGCCGGTATCGGTGGCGGCTCCTAGGGCCCGAGCGCGCGGCACGGGCCGGCATGCGCCGGGTCGGGATCGGCGCGCTCTTCGGGCTGCACGAGAGCTGGCGCGAGGAGGCGATCGCGGTGGCCGCTCACGCCCGGTTCCTGATGAAGCGGTACTGGCGGTCCCAGGTGACGGTGTCGGTTCCGCGGATGCGGCCGAGCGCCGCGGGATACCGGCCGACCTCGTTGATCTCGGACCAGGAGCTCGCGCAGCTCGTCTGCGCGCTCCGGCTGTTCCTCCCGGACGCCGGCCTCGTGCTCTCCACGCGCGAGGTCCCCGAGCTCCGGGACGGCCTCATGCGGATCGGGATCACCCACGTATCGGCCGGCTCGCATACCGAGCCGGGTGGCTACGAGCACCCCGAGGAAGCGGCTGGGCAGTTCGAGATAGCCGACCTCCGCTCGCCGGGCGACGTGGCTGCCAGGCTGCGCGAGCTCGGCTACGACCCTGTCTGGGAGGACTGGGCGAGGGTGACGCCGCGCGTGGCGACCTCACTAGCAGGCCCGGGATAGGCCCTCCGCTCGTTGTCCCCGTGGCCGCGGGTTCCATAGCATGTGTCCAACGCTGATGCGGCAGGCGCTCTCGCGGTTACTCGCGCTCCTCGTGCTCGTGCCGGTGCTCCTCGTGCCGGTCCTGTCGAGCACGTCCGGTGCGCACAGCCATTGCGCCAGGAGCGGTCCGCAGGGCGCCGGGTTCAAGGTGACCGTCTGCATCACCGCACCGTCCGAGGGGGCCGTTCTCAGCGGCACCGTTCCCGTCACGACGTCGGTCACCACCTCCGACGGCCGCGACGCGCGAGCGGTCGTCTACTCGCTCGACGACAGGTACCTGCTCACCGACTCGCAGCCGCCGTTCACGTTCCTGCTCCCGACGGAGCGCTGGGTGGACGATCCAGACCGCGCGCTGTCCGCGCAGGCGAAGGTGGATTGGAGCAGCGGCACGTTCACATCGGAAGCCGCAGTGGTCACCGTGGGCTTCGCTAACGGGGTCACGGAGCCGCCGCCGCGGGCGAAGACCTTCGTGCCCCGCACGGCCGACCCCGGACCCGGCGAGCCGCTCGTCGTTGCCTCGGTCGGTGATGGCGTCGACGGTCGGAGTTTCGCGGACGACGTCATCGGGCTGATCGACTCGTGGGACCCCGATCTGGTCCTCTACCTCGGCGACGTGTACGAGAGGGGCACCTACACGGAGTTCGTGAACTGGTCGGACGACTCGCGGTGGGGGCGCTTCGACGACATCACCAACCCCGCGCCGGGCAACCACGAGTACGAGACCCCCCGCGCCGACGGGTACTTCGACTACTGGGAGGGACCGCGGAAGTTCTACAGCTTCGACGCCGGCGGGTGGCACATCGTGACTGTGAACTCCAACGGCGAGGAGGTGCCGACGGAGCTCGGATCGCCCCAGTACGAGTGGCTGGCCAATGATCTTTGGCGGGACGACAGCGACTGCGCGCTCGCCTTCTACCACCACTCCCTGTTCACCCTCTCCCGGAGCGGCGCGAGCTGGATGTGGCCAATATGGGAGCTGCTCGCCGATGGCGGCGTCGATGTCTCTCTCTCCGCGCACGAGCACAACTACGTGCGCTGGAAGCCGCTGGATGAAGGCGGGGCCTACGATCCGCAGGGCGTGACGTCGTTCATCGTCGGAACCGGAGGTCACTACCGCTACCCGTTCACCCAGACCGACGACAGGGCCGCGAAAGGCATCGATTCGGGGTTCGGCGCGCTCCGCCTCGAGCTGTGGAGCGACCATGCCGTGTTCGAGTTCTTCGGTTCGGGCGGCGCCTTGCTCGACACCGGGACGATCTCGTGCACACCCGCGGTGGACGACAAGCCGCCGACGACCCCGCAGGTGACGGCGATCGTTACCGGAGCACATGAGGTCGACCTCTCGTGGCCGGCCTCCTCCGACAACGTGGCCGTCGATGGTTACCGCGTCTATCGGGGCGGCGGGCTGGTCGCGACTCTGGGGCCCGGCGAGCTCGGGTACTCGGACGTCTGCCTCGCCGCCGAGACGGCCTACTCCTACGAGGTGGAGGCCTTCGATGCGGCCGGGAACTCCGCGCGCTCGTCGCCAACCCCCGTGATGACGCCCGCGGAGAGCGACGTGACGGCGCCGAGCATCCCGGGCGACGTCATGGCCGAGCCGGTGAATCCCTACCGCATCCGGATCCTATGGGCAGCGTCGGACGACGACACGGGCGTGTGCTCCTACGAGGTGACGAGGGACGGCGTGCTCGTGGGGACGACCACGACAACGTCGCTCTTCGACAGCGACCTCGCTCCCGACACGAGCTACTCGTACAAGGTCCGAGCCCTCGATGCCGCGGGAAACGTCTCGGATCCGGGCGTCGTGGTCGGGGAGACGCCTCCCCTTATCTTCGCGGACGACTTCGAGACGGGTGGTCTGTCCAGATGGACGAAGATCGACGAGCTATACGTCGACACCGATCTCGTTCACTCGGGGACCTTCGCGGCACGCGCGCGGGGTGTGAACGACACCGCCCACGCGATCCGTAGGCTCGGCGCGGAGGAGTCGGATCTTCATGGGAGCGCATGGTTCCGGCTGGTGTCCAAAGGCCCGGACGACGCCGTCAACCTCCTGCGCTTCCGGACCTCAACCGGGTCCGGGGTCGTGTCCGTCTACCTGAGCCCGACCGGCAAGCTCGCGGTGCGGAACGAGGTGGCTCGAACGAGGGTCGTGAGCCAGGTCGCGATCGCGCCGGGGAGCTGGCATGAGCTGCAGCTGCACGTGGTCGTGAACGACTCGGAAGGCGAGATCGAGGTCTGGCTGGACGGCTCTGGGATCTCGGCCCTCTCCGGAGCGGCCCCGCTGGGCACTGTGCCGGTATCCCGGCTGCAGATCGGCGAGCACGTCGACGGACGCACGTTCGATGTGGCCTTCGATGATGTCGCCGCGGACACGACCTACATCCGCTGACCGCTCCTACACTGGAAGCCGCATGGACGTGGTCGCGAACGGGAAGCCGCGCGCGGTGGAGGACGGGACGACCGTGGAGGGACTGATCCGGGCGGTCGGGCTCGACCCCCGCTTCGTGATCGTCGAACGCAACGGAGAGCCGTTGGAGCGCAAGATGTACGGGGAAATCCGTCTCGAGCAGGGCGACAGGCTCGAGCTCGTCCGCGCCGTCGCCGGGGGTGCGGACCCCGACCGCGTCGCACGCCTGGCGCGGAGCCGCCTCTACGTCGTGACCGACGCCCGACGGCGACGAGGCGATCTGAAGGAGTTCCTCGAGGCGATCCTCGACGTCGGATGCGATGTCTTGCAGCTCCGCGAGAAGGACGCGGAGGCGGGAGATCTCCTGCGCTGGGGCGAGATCTTCAGGGAGGCGACGGCGCGCCACGGGGCGCTGTTCGTCCAGAACGACCGCCCCGACGTCGCCCTCGCCCTGGAGGCCGACGGCGTGCACCTGGGTCAGAACGATCTCCCGCCGGCCGTCGCCCGCGGGATCCTCGGCCCCGACGCGCTGATAGGGCTGTCGTGTCACTCGGCCGAGGACCACGACCGGGCACCGGTCGAGGCGGACTACCTCACCGCCGGGCCGGTCTGGGCTACTCCGACCAAGCCGGGCCGCCCGGGGACCGGCCTCGAGCTCGTCCGGCGGGCGGCGGAAACGGTCGAGCGCCCTTGGTTCGCGATCGGGGGGATCGATCCTTCGAACCTTGCGGAGGTGGTGGAGGCCGGCGCGACGCGTGTGGTCGTCGTCCGCGCAGTTACCGAGGCCTCGGACCCTGCGGGGGCCGTCCGCGCGCTGCTGGCCGGGCTCCCCTGAGGCGGAGGAACGCTGCCGTGCGGATAGCCTCCGAGATCGACGACCTCCCGGCGCGGCGGGTCCGAGAGATGCTCGAGGGCCTCCCCCCGGCGAACGGATACCGCGTCGTCGTGAAGCCGCTCCGGTACCGGGAACGGGCGCACCTTGCCGCGTGGACGGACTTCGATGCCCGGGAGATCGTGCTCCAGCTCCCACGGCCCTTCTTCCCCTTCGGAGAGGTGGTCGCCCACGCGGCACGCCGCCGCCCGGGGAAGGGGATCCGGTTCATCTGGATGACCGAGGGCGTCACTTTCCGGACCCAGCGGCAGGTCCTTCGGTTCCTGTACCTGCACGAGTGGATGCACTGGCACCTGAAGGAACGTCTGGGCAGGAAGGCGGCAGCCGAGACCGCCTGCGATCGCTTCGCGCTCCGTAACTATCGCCGGAGGCGGGTGGCCGAGACCGACGCGGACGACGCCCTCCGCCGCTGAACCCCTTCCCAACACGCGCGCCGTAGGAGTACCGTGTCCGGGTCGACCGGTAAGGAGGGGGAAGAATGGACTTCATCAGCGAGATCGGGTTCGACGCCCCGAAGGGCAAATCCCGGGAGATGCAGGAGTGGCTTCGCGCGAACGAGCCGAAGCTCCGCGCGGAAGCCCCGAAGGGCTGGGAGTACATCGGCACCTACGCGGCGGTGATATCGACCCAGAGGGAGGCCGGCGAGTTCCGCCAGCTCTGGCGTCACACCAGCTACGCGGACATGGACACGTGGGCCGCGACGATGCGGGAGCCGACAGCGTTCGGCCAGCTGTTCGACGAGTTCTCGACCAAGTTCATCGACGACGCTCGCGAAGCTCGCTGGAGCCAGACGATCATGAAAGCTGTCACGGACGCGTCGATATGGGGCGAGTCCTAGCGGCTACCGCAGCCACGTCTTGATGACTGCCTTGGCGAAGTTCCAGCCGTAGCGAAGCGACCTGGGCTTCTTGGACTCGCCGCCGCGGCGGGTCAGGAACGTGACGGGCACCTCCTTGATCCTCGCGCGCTGCCGTAGGGCCTCGATGGTGACCTCGCTCGTCCAGAACTGATCCTGCTCTAGGATCAGCTTGCGGAGCGTCTCGGCCCGCGTCGCTCGGTATCCGCTCGAGATGTCGGTCACCCGCTGGCCTGTGAGGATCGTCACGGCCCAGGAGAAGAAGTGCACACCGATGTTGCGGATCAGCGGCCCGCCCTCGTAGGCGCCCAGCATCCGCGAGCCGTTCACGTGGTCGGCCTCGCCCGCGACGATCGGCTTGACGAGCGTCGGTAGCTCCTCGGGAACGTGCTGGCCGTCGGCGTCGATCGACACCACTATGTCGGCGCCCAGGCGGAGGGCGATCTCGTAGCCGACCCTTAGCGCGAGCCCTCCGCCCCGCCGGATCGGCAGCCTGGCGGCGAGCGCGCCGGCCTCGCGCGCGATCTCCGCCGTTGCGTCCTCGGAGCAGTCGTCGACCACGATCGAGACGACGTGGTAACCCTCGACCTCCACGGGCAACGCTCGGATCACCTCGCCGACGTTCTCGGCCTCGTTGTAGGCGGGGGAGACAACGACGATCCGTTTGCCCTCCGGAAGCCCGCCCGCCGCGTCCCAGTCGAATCGCTCGACGCCGAGGGACTCAACCAGCTGCCGGATGCCGCGCTCGTTGACGTCGGTGTAGGACTCGAGGCGGATCACCAGCACGAAGAGCACGACAACAGCGAACAGCAGCACGGCGGTGAGTCGCTGGCCGCTTCCCGGCCGGAAGTTGAAAACGTCGAAGATAGGGTCGAACAGCGATGGCGCGATCGCTAGCATCACGACCGCGGTCGCGATCAGCCACGAGATGATCAGGTTAAGTCGGCTGATCGAGCGCTGCCGGTACCGGATCGTCGCGCCGATCGCGAGAGCCAGAACGAACAGCGCGCCGAAGGTGCGGAGCGCGGTCATGCGCTACGGCTGGGGCTCGCGCACAGGCGCGCGCCAGCGGGTCTCCGGCAGGATGTGCCGGTCGATCACGCGGTCCCCGTAGCGGGCAATCGTGTCGAACATCGACTCCACGAGCGTCTCGGAGAGCAGATGCGGCTCCAGGCCGAGCTCCAGGAGCTTGGTGTGCCTCGCGTTGTAGTAGTGCTCCTCCATCTCGACGCGGGGGTTATCCAGGTGCTCGACCCTCACTTCGATGCCGTGATGCGCGCCCGCTTCCTGGACGATGTTCGCGAGGTCGACCACCGAGAATTGCTCGGTGAACTGGTTGAAGACGCGGAACTCCCCGCGCGCCGGAGGGTTCGAGAGCGCCAGGTCGACGCACTGGATCGTGTCCACGAGGTTCAGGTAGCCGCGGGTCTGGCCGCCCTTGCCGTAGACCGTGAGCGGTATGCCCATCACGGCCTGGAGGCAGAAGCGGTTGAGGGCCGTCCCGAAGACCTCGTCGTAGTCGAAGCGCGTCGCGAGGCGCGCGTCGAGCCGCGTCTCCTCGGTCTCGATGCCGTAGACCACGCCCTGGTTGAGGTCGGTCGCGCGGAGGCCCCAGATGCGGCAGGTGAAGTGGATGTTGTGGGAGTCGTGCACCTTCGAGAGGTGGTAGAAGCTCCCGGGCATCTTGGGGAAGGGAAGCGTGTCCGCCCGACCGTTGTGGCGTATCTCGATGTACCCCTCCTCGATGTCTATGTTGGGCGTGCCGTACTCACCCATGGTCCCGAGCTTGACCAGGTGCGACTCTGGCGCTAGCTCCGCCATCGCCCAGAGCACGTTCATCGTCCCGATGACGTTGTTGGTCTGGGTGAAGGCCGCGTGCTCTCGATCCTTCATCGAGTAGGGGGCGGACGGCACCTCGCCGTAGTGGACGATCGCCTCGGGCTGGAACTCACCGAAGACCTGCTCGACGACCGGCCAGTCCACGAGGTCGCCCTCGGTGGAGGTCATGTCCAGGCCGGTGATCTCCTTCCAGGCCGCGACCCGCTCCCGTAGGCCCGGCAGGATCGGGGTGAGCGAGTCGGTGCCGTTCTCCTTGTGAGCCCTCCGGCGGAGGTAGTTGTCGACGAGGTGGACCTCGTGCCCGCGACGGGAGAAGTGCATCGCCGTAGGCCACCCCAGGTAGCCGTCGCCGCCGAGGATCAGAATGCGCATGCCGGTCCTTTCGGGTTCCGTTCGGGAGGCGCGGCTATTCTACCGGCCGTGCGACCTGCGGATTCGCGCTCACGCGAGGGCGGCGAGCTCGTCGAGCACCCGGTCCACCTCGTCCAAGGTGTTGTAGTGGCAGAAGCCGATCCGCACCGCTCCGCCCGAGTCGAGTAGCCCCAGGCGCTCCATGACCGCTATCGCGTAGTAGTGGCCGTCCCAGACGAACACGCCGCGCTCCGCGAGCGCCTTCGCGGTCTCGAGCGGGTGCCGGTCGCCGAGCCGGACGGCGAACGTCGGGGTTCTGTCCTCGACCCCGTCGCCGATGCCCCAGAGGCGGACGTCGGGCAGCGAGGCTAGCCCTTCCAGGAAGCGCCGGGCGAGCGCCGCCTCCTGCTCGCACACTGCTTCCATGCCCTCCACGACGCGGGCCCGTCTGTCACCGCTCGAGCGTCCGAGCCCGGCCAGGTAGTCGACCGCCGCCGTCATTCCGGCGAGACCCTCGTGGTTCAGGGTGCCCGTCTCCCAGCGGTAGGGGATCTCCTCGGAGGCGGCGCGGGTCTTGTACGGCGTCAGCTCCTCCAGGAGCTCGCGCCTGCCGAAGAGGGCGCCGACGTGCGGCCCGAAGAACTTGTATGCGGAGCAGACGGCGACGTCCACGCCGAGGTCGTGCACGTCCAGTGCGCGATGCTGGGCCAGGTGAACGGCGTCGGCGACCGCGATGGCACCGGCTCCGTGGGCTCGCCGCACGATCTCGGCGGCCGGGGTGATCGTGCCGACGGCGTTGGAGGCGAGCGTAAAGGCCACGACCTTCGTCCGCTCGGAGATCGCTGCGTCCAGCGAGTCCAGGTCGAGCGTTACGTCCTCGTCGCGGACGTCGACCCAGCGGACGCGAGCTCCGGCGTCCTCAGCGACCAGGAGCCAGGGTGCCACGTTGGCATCGTGATCCAGCCGGGTGACCACGATCTCGTCCTCCCGTCCGAGCCCTCGCGCGATCGAGCGAGAGACGTGCAGGAGGAGCGTGGTGGCGTTCTGGCCGATCACGACCTCGCTGGGGTCGCAGCCGAGCACGTCGGCGGCGGCGCGATGGGCCTCGGCGATCACGTCGTCGGTCTCGCGGCTCGTGACGAACGCGCCGTGCACGTTCGCGTTGGAGTTCCGGAGGTAGGAGGCCATAGCTTCTATCACAGTGTCGGGAACCTGCGTTCCTCCCGGCGCGTCGGCGAACACGCAGGGGCGGCCGTCCTGCTCACGCGCGAGCGCGGTGAAACGGTCGCGGACGAAAGACAGATCGGGCGCGGTCACGGCTATACCCTCCCGCACGGCGGTCGCAGACGGCAACCCGGACCTATTGGCACGAGCGCAGGGGCGACATGAAGAGGTTCCGGGCCCCGTCGCGGAGCGACGGGGGAGATTCGCATCGAACGAGCTCGACCGCACCCAGGCCTGCCGCGTTCCGGATGCGCTCGACCTCCGCTCGGATTGCCCGCCAGCGGCTGTCGGAGAAGGCCTCCAGCGGGGCAACCTTAGCGATACCGGCGTCCGCATCCGAGGTGCCAGACACCGGCCGCGCGCCCGTCCACGACGATCACCGAGGTGGCGTTGCCGCCCCTGTCGTAGACGAAGGGCAGCCGATCGTCGTCGACGATCCGCGAGCGATCGGCGTGGGTCAGCAGGGCCGTGTCGAAGATCGGCAGCAACCGCACGACAAGCGGCGCGGGCGGTCGGCGCCGCTCACCTGCGAACAGATGCCCGTCGGTTCCCTCCTCGATCTCGCCCGACCGGATCGCATGGCTCGCCTGCGCGGCCGACAGACCTGACCACCACCGGAAGTCCTGGACCGTCGCGGGCCCATGGGCGGTGAAGTAGAGCCTGGCGAGCTCGGCGCAGGCGGGGTCGGGCTCGAGCTGCCAGGGGTCCACGCTCGGAAGCCAGTGGCGCCACAGCGCGTAGCGGAACCGGGTGCTCCGCCAACCGCCGTCCACGGTCGTCGGCACGACCCTTGCCTGGGTCGCCAGGAGTCCGACGACGAACTTGAGAGCCCTGGCGACGCGCGGGTCCCTCGGCGCCAGCTCCTCTCTGATCTCCGACGCGGTCCGATGGCGACCGTCGGCCAGCAGCTCCTCGGATCCGGTCTGGCAAACGTCCGGGCTCTCGACCGAGCTCGGCGCCGACGATGCTCCGGAAGGCCTTCTCGTTCTTCTGCCTAGTCGCCGCGAAGAGCACGGGAACGAGCTCGCCGGGTACGAGGTAGGAAGACCCGCGGAGCGTGCGCATGCGCACGACCCGACGTTCCTCATAGAGCAGGCGGTCCAGGTCTGCGAATAGGAACGGCTCGATGCGAGCGGCGAGCGACAGGTAGCAGGTCGGGGCCGTGGCGTAGATCCCGACGAGATCGACCATGACCTTGAGCGGGTCGGGCTCGTCGCGCCCGAGGTGCTGGCCGGCCCAGTGGTGTCTGGTGAGATCCGAGGTGCCTGGCCGGTCGTCCGCCACGGCCGAAGCCTAGGAGACGAGGCACCCCCGCGTGTACCGTCGCCGTCATGGCTTCCCGCGCGAGACCGACGAGGGGCAGATCGCCGGACGAGCGGCCGATGTGGGTGTGCCCGCGATGCGGGGCGCGCTTCGTGGGGCGCAACATGTGGCACTCCTGCGGCCCCTGGACCGTAGAGGGCTTCCTCGAGGGGAAGGGCCCGCGAGCGCGCGAGCTCCTTCGACGCGTTCGTGAGGCTCACGCGCAGGTGTGGGCCCTTCGACTTCGCGCCGACGAAAACGGGCGTTGGATTCATGGTGAGGGTGCGGTTCGCGGGGGTTCGGCGAGTCTCCGAACGGGGGATGACGTGTGGATTCTGGCTGAAGCGGCGGATCCACAGCCCGCGCTCACGAAGGTGGAGCACATCCCGAAGGAGAACTGGGTCTACACGCTCCGGATCACCTCGCCAGAGGAGCTGGACGACGAGGTACTCGTCTGGCTGCGGGAGGCGTACGACGTGGGCCTCCAACGTCATCTGGGATGACGCTAGGGTGCTTCCGCGACGAGGCGGTACCAGGGCCTCGGGCCGACGTCGAGCTTCCAGCGGCGGAAGCCGGAGCTAGCGAACGTCTCCTGCAGCTCTCGGAGGGTGTACGTCCCGAAGCCGTGCAACAGATGCCAGGGGTCGAGGACGTCGGCCAGCACGAGCAGGCCCCCGGAGCGAAGGACGCGCCGGGCCTCGGCCGTTGCCTCCTGCCACACGCCGACGTGGTGCCAGACGAGCATCGCGATCACGACGTCGAAGGAGGCGTCGGGGTGGGACAGCGAGGTGGCGTCGGCCTGCTCGACGGTGATGCGGTCTTCGAACCGGGCGAGCCGCGCGCGTGCGTGCCCCACCATCTCCGGGTCATAGTCCGTGACCGTGAGCCGCCAAGATGGGAAGCGCTCCGCGAGCTCCTCCGCCTCGGCCCCGCTCCCGGCTCCGAGCTCGAGCACGTCGGCGTGGGGAGGCGGCGCCGCGTACGACACCGTCCAGGGAACGACGACACGGCGCGAGAACCACGCCCATGGGCGCGTCCGCAGGACCCACTTCTCGAACGGCTCCATCTCCATCGCGTTCGCTCCGGCTAGGTAGGGACGAGCTCCTCCTTCTCGCCGATCCTCGCCGCGCGCGTGACGATCGCCGCGAGCGACCCGGCGACGACGATGCCCCCCGCGATCGTGAGCGGCGTGAGCGGCTCGCCCAGGACGAGGAACGCGGCGATCGCCGCCACGACGGGGTGGCCGAGCATCAAGAGCGACGACACCGAGACATCCACGTGCGCGTGCGCCCAAGCGAGCATCACGTGCCCTCCGGTGGCCCCGACCACGAACAGCACGAGCCCCAGGAGGTCAGCCGCGCGCAGGCCGACGAGCGGCTGGCCCGAGCTCAACGCGATCGGCGTGAGGACGAGTCCCGCGGTGATCGTGACGACGGTCATGTACTCGAGCGCGGGCACGGTCTCACGGGCGTGCTTCGATGCCAGGAAGTACGCCGTCCACATGACCAGTGAGCCGAGGGCCAGCAGATCCCCGTAGAGGCTCCAGGCCGGTGTCCCGGCCGACCCGAGTGTCACCAGGACGACCCCGCCGAGGGACACGGCCGTCCAGAGAACCTCCCTTGCCGTGACCCGCTCGCCGAACAGCGGGCCCGCGACGAGGAGGACGAGCGCCGGCTGGAGGGCGCCGATCACTGCCGTGTCGGCGATCGCGGTGTGCTTCACGGCCGAGAAGAAGAAGACGATCTCGACGCCGAGGAGCGCGCCGCCCGGAGCGGACGACCGGACGATCGGCCAGGTCAGCTTGCGTCGCAGGAGCGCCACGACGCCGAGGAGCATCGCCGAGCCGAACCAGAGTCGGTTCACGGCGAAGGTGAGCGCCGGGAGCTGCGAGGTCTTGATGAGGGTGTTCGTGAAGCTCCAGATGCAGACGGCCGCCAGGACGGCGGCGGCTCCCATGCGCGCGCTCCCGGTCCGGCTCACGCGCCCCATTGTGGCAGGCGCGTCCTTCGTCGCCGACCGGTGTCGTGTCGCGACCCGTCGGGGATGATGGGGTCATGGACAGTCTCCGAGGTCAACTGCTCCTGGCCGGCCCAAGCCTTGTCGACCCGAACTTCCGGAGGAGCGTGGTGCTCATCGGCGAGCACAACGACGACGGCGCCCTCGGGGTCGTGCTCAACCGGCCGACCGAGCTCGCGGTCGAGGAGGTCGTGCCGCCGCTGGCGCGCCTGGCCGGCGACGGCGCGCGGGTCTTCCTGGGCGGCCCGGTCCGGCCGAGCGACGCGGTCGTCCTCGCGGAGTTCGATGAGGATGGACGGACCGACCTCCCGGTGCTCGGCGGGATCGGCTTCCTGATGGGCGAGATCGATCCTTCGGCGGGCGAGAGGATCCGCCGGGCCCGGGTGTTCGCCGGCTACGCGGGTTGGGGCCCGGGTCAGCTGGAGGGGGAGCTCGAAGGGGCGTCGTGGATCGTCGAGCCGGCGCTCCCCTCGGACGTGTTCACCTCGGAACCGGAGGACCTCTGGAGCGCCGTTCTCCGGCGCAAGGGCGGCGAGTACCTGCTGATCGCCACCATGCCGCTCGACCCATCGCTCAACTGAGGGACCTGAGCACCTCGTCGACGCGGGCGAGGCCCTTCAGCGTGTGCTCGATGTCGTAGCCGAAGCCCAGTCG
Source organism: Actinomycetota bacterium (assembly GCA_035288045.1). GTDB lineage: Bacteria > Actinomycetota > UBA4738 > UBA4738 > HRBIN12 > DATEBA01. The sequence goes on along the minus strand of DATEBA010000075.1, from coordinate 25,224 downwards.
GATCCCTCTTCCGAGCCCGAACATGTCACCGGGCACGAGAAGCACGCTCTGCTCCTCGCGGATGCGTTCGGTCAGTTCGGTGGAATCGATCGGCAGATCGTACTCGACGTAAGTGATCGCGCCGGCCGTCGGGCGAACGTACCGGAAGACGTCGCCGTGCGAGCGGATCCACTCCTGGAGCCGGGGAAGGTGGTCCCGGATGATACGGCGGGTGCGAGCGAGGATCCACTCTCGCCTGCCCGGCTCCATCGCGACGCCGCAGAGGATGTCCGAGATCATCCCCGGCGTGAGCGTCGTGTAGTCGTGGCGGACCCAGATGTCCTCGATCAGGTTCTCTGGGGCCACCGCCCAGCCGATTCGGAGTCCCGGCATCCCGAACGCCTTCGAAAGCCCGCTCGTGACGACGACCTTCTCGTAGCGGCCCCAGAACGTGGGGGACGTCTCGTCGGAGTCGACCTCCGCGCCCCGGTAGATCTCGTCACAGACTAGCCAGGCCCCGACGCGGCCGGCCGCCTCGACGACCGCGGACACCTCCTCCTCGGTGAGGACGTGCCCGGTCGGGTTGTTAGGGGTGCACACCATCACCGCCTTGGTCTTCGGCGTGACGGCGCGTTCCAGCTGGTCCAGGTCGAGGACCCACCGTCCTTCGGCCATCTTCAGTCCGAACGTGTCGGTGGCCTCGCCGTAGTGGCGGCCCAGCCCCCAGCCCTGGAGGTAGTTCGGCAGCATGAAGGCCAGCCGGTCGCCGGGCTCCATCAGCGTCCAGAGGGTGAGGTGGTTCGCCTCCGAGCCGCCGTTCGTCACGGTGACGTTGGCCGACGTCGCGCCGGGGTACCAGCCGGCGATCCGCTCACGAGTTTCTGGGGAGCCCTCGGAGAGCGGGTAGCCGAGCTTCGTTCTTAGGAACTCGGTCGGGTCGACGTCGCCGCCCAGCAGATCCTCGATCGAAAGCGGCTTCACGCCCGACTCCGACAGGTCGTACTCGACCTGCCACCAGTAGAGGGATTGCATCCTCTCCATCCGGAACAGGTCGATATCGGCCATCGGCTCCTCCCGGGTCCGTCGTTCGGACGCTAGCAGGACTCGTCGCCGAATGGGAACAACACGGTTTGACCGCAGGTCGGCCGGCGGACGAGACTTCGCGGGCGGAGGGAGCTGTGAAGGTTTCCCAGAGCCACAGGAAGCAGCTGCTTGCAGGCGTGCCGCTCTTCTCGGGGGCGTCCAAGGCGCACCTCGGAACGATCGCGGCGGCGACCGAGGTCAGGTCCTTCGAAGAGGGGGAGCGGATCGTTCGAGAGGGAACTCCCGGCCGCGTGTTCCACGTGATCCTGGACGGGCGCGTGAGCGTCATGCGGGGCGGCCGGACTCTGGGACGGCTCCTTCCCGGGGAGTTCTTCGGCGAGATGGCTGTCCTCCTAGGAGGGCCCCGAACGGCCACGGTCGTCGGCGAGACGTCGGGTCACCTGCTCACGCTGGACGGTCGCGAGCTCGACCGAGTGGTGCACCAGGAGCCGACCGTCGCGGTCCGCATACTTCAGGAGCTCGCGCGGCGACTCGACGCGTCGGAGACTGGCATCGAGCGCTGAGCGGCCGCCCGTACCTCGCGCCTTCCCGCGAGCGCGGTCAGCGCAGGCGGCGGAGCTCCCGGTAGCGGAAGCAGTCGACCGTGTGGTCGTTCACGAGTCCGACCGCCTGCATGAAGGCGTAGCAGACCCTCGGGCCGACGAACCGGAAACCGTGCCGCTTCAGGTCCCTGCTCATCTCTCGTGACTCCGCCGTCTCCGGGGGGATCTCGCGGACCGACCGCCATCGCCGGGAGGAGGGCCGGCCGCCGACGAAGGACCACAGGTAGGCGTCGAGCGAGCCGCGCTCGCGCCGCACCGCGAGCGTCGCCTTGGCGTTAGCCACCGCCGCCTCGACCTTCAGTCGGTTGCGGACGATGCCGGGATCCAGCAGGAGCCGCTCTACCTTGCGGCGGTCGAATCGGGCCACCTTCTCGGGGTCGAATCCGGCGAACGCGCGCCGGTAGCCCTCGCGCTTCGAAAGGATGGTCGACCACGACAGCCCCGCCTGCGCTCCCTCCAGGATGAGCATCTCGAACAAGTGGCGGTCGTCGTGAGACGGGGTGCCCCACTCCTCGTCGTGATAGGCGAGGTAGAGCGGGTCCGCCTCCACGCCCCAGTCGCAACGACGAACCATCGCCTCAGGCGATCTCGTCCAGCCAGGCCCCGAACCCGTCGACGTAGCGGTCGACGTCCTCTTCCGTCGCCGGGACCGATACGGTCGGTCCCGCGCCGGGGATCGCCTCCCACACGCCACGGTTGGCGAGGAACACGCGGAGGCACCTGACGAGGAGAGGGTCCTGGACCTCGGTGGCCTCGACCGCGTTCCGGGGCATGCGAGGGCCGAACGTGGTTCCCGATCGCGCGAACAGCCTGTGGATCGTCCAGGGCAGACCCGCACGGCCCGCGGCGGCCTCCAGCCCGTCAGCCAGTCGGGCGCCGAGCTTGGCGGTCCGCTCGTAGGCGCTCCCCGTGAGCACCTCGCCGAGGGCGGCGCGCGCCGCCGCCATCGAGAGGGCGTTTCCGAAGAGCGTTCCTCCCGTCGCGACCTCGCCGTGCATGCCCACGGATCCCTCGAGGACCGAGGCGATCTCTTCGGCCATCCCGTAGGCGCCGAGAGGAACGCCCCCGCCCACCGACTTCCCGAGCGTCACGATGTCCGGCTCGAGCCCCCACTCGCGAACTAGGCCTCCCGGGCCCGTCACCAGGGTGTGGGTCTCGTCGTGGGCGAGGAGCGTTCCGGCTCGTCGTGTGAGCTCGCGGAGCCCGCTGTGGAAGCCATCCTCCGGCACGAGCAGCCCGACGTTGTTGGTCGAGACGGGTTCCAGGAGGGCGAGGGCCACGTCGCGCATCGCGAGCGCCTCCTCCACGGCGGGCAGGTCGTTCCACTGCACGATCCGCACCTTCCCCGCCGCGTCGGCGGGGACGCCTCGCAGCTCGGGCTCCAACCGCCCGTCGCGGAGCTCGACGAGGCCCTCGTCGAAGTGACCGTGGTACTTCCCGTCGAACATGAGCACCTTGTCGCGACCGGTCGCCGCCCGGGCCGCGCGTATCGCCTCCACGTTCGCCTGCGATGCCGAGAGCGTGAACTGCCACTTCGGTAGCATCCAGCGTCGCGCGAGCTCCTCGGCCACCCACACCGCGTCCTCCGTTGGAAGCAGGAACTGGTGCCCGGCCGAGATGCGCGCGGCGACCGCCTCGACGACTGGCTCGGGCGCATGGCCGCAGAACGTGGCCATGTCGGCGATGTTGAAGTCGGAGTACTCGTGGCCGTCGACGTCGCGGAACCGCGCGCCCCTGCCCTCGGCCGCGAAGATCGGCACGTGCGAATAGCTCGTCGCATGCCAGCCCATCGGGACGCCCCTCGGCATGGACGCGCGGGCTCGGTTCAACAGAGCGACGGACCTAGGGCGCTCAGATGCGAACCGCGCCTCCTCGCGCCCGGTGAGCGTTCGAACGCGTTCGCGATCGGGGCCTTGCGTCACGGGCGCATCCTCCCAGCCGCGCGGCGAGCCGTCATGCCCGCTAGTCTTCCGCGCGTGGAGCGGTCCGTGCTCGTCCTTCAAGAGCAAGAGATACGCCAGGTACTCGACATGGCGTCGTGCATCGATGCGATCGAGCCCGCGTTCGCTTCGTACTCATCTGGGCTCGCGGAGCTCCCGGGGGTCATCCACCTGAACGTGCCCGAGCACCGCGGAGAGATCCACGTGAAGGCCGGGCATCTGCGTGACCAGCCCTTCTACGCCGCGAAGTTCTCGTCGGGCTTCTACGAGAGCGTGCCTGCGTACGACGGGTTGGTGGTCGCGTTCGACGCTCGCGACGGCTCTCCGGCCGCGTTCCTCATCGACCACGGGTTCATCACCGACATCAGGACCGGCGCTGCGGGCGGCGTCGCCGCGCGGCACCTGGCGCCGTCGGAGGTGTCGACGGTCGCTGTGATCGGTTCCGGCGTGCAGGCCCGCTACCAGCTTGATGCGCTGGCACAGGTTAGGGGGTTCGAGGAGGTTCGGGTTTGGGGGAGGAGCCCCGAGCGGGCGGCCGCTTGCGTCGACGAACTCTCGACCCGCGAGCGGCTTCCGGAGGGCTGCGCGTACCTGGTCGCGAGCAGCGTGGAGCAGGCGGTCGAGGGCGCCGACGTGGTCGTCACCTGCACGGCGAGCACAGAACCCCTAGTCCGCGCGGAGTGGCTGAAGCCCGGCTCTCACGTCACCGCGCTCGGCTCGGACGGCCCGGACAAGCGCGAGCTGGACGTCGCGATCCTCGCGCTCGCCGACCGGCTCGTCTGCGACAGCGTGGCGCAGTGCGCGGCGATCGGGGAGCTTCACCACGCCATCGATGCGGGCGTGGTGGGGGAGGCCGATGCTGTCGAGCTCGGGCAGGTCATCGGCGGAGAGGAGCCCGGCCGCTCCGGCCCCGACCAGCTCACGGTGTGCGATCTGACCGGCGTCGGGGTCCAGGACGTCGCAGCGGCCCTCCTCGTCATGTCCCGTGCCGCCGAGCGCGGGCTCGGGCAGCGCATCGCCGTCTAGCTGCGGTGAAGCGCGTCGCTCCGGGCGGCAGTAGGCTGTGCGCCGGGGAAGGAGGTCGCCATGAGCAAGCTCGAGAAGATCGCGGCCTGTGTAGGCATCGCGCTCGTCGGCGCAGCGATCCTCCAGGAGCTGCGGAGGCCGCGCGAGGAGCGAGAGTGGCACGGCCGCGTCGCCGGCGTCGTGCCCTACGAGTTCCGTCGACCGACGCTCTCCCGGATCCGCGAGCGCGTGTGGAGCCCGGAGGAGGAGCGGCTCTTCAACGACACGGTCTTCGGAGTCGGCTGGACGCCCAACCTGGGCCGGGTCGCGCGGTTGGTCCGGGATCGGCGAGCCGCGTCGAACGGCGCCCGCGCGATCGCGTAGCACCGGCGCTCAGGATGAAGGCGGCCGCAGCACGGTTCGTCCGCCAGGCCGTGCGGCCGCTGATCCTTGAGTGGGACCGGCGCGCCCGGTACCCGCGCGATGAGGTGCGGGCGTCGGGCCTGACCGGCCTTTTCTCGCCCGCCGACGCCGGAGGTCTCGATCTCTCCTATCCGGAGGGCATGGAGGTGTTCGAGGAGCTCGGGCGCGGCGACGCCGCGCTCGCGTTCTCGATCTCGATGCACAACGCCGTCGCCGCCGCCGTGACCCGGGGCGCCGACGCGCGGCTCGGCGCCGCGTGGGGCAAGCGGCTCGCCGGGGGCAAGGCCCTGGGCGGCTTTTCCCTCACCGAGCCGCATACGGGGTCCGACGCGTCGGCCATCACGACGCGCGCGACCAAGACCGCCGAGGGCTGGCTCGTGACGGGCCGCAAGGCGTGGGTCTCGCTCGCGGGCGAGGCCGACCTGTTCCTGGTGGTCTGCAAGACGAGCGACGAGCCGGGCCACCGGGACATCGCGATGCTTGCGGTCGAACGCGACCAGCCGGGCGTGACGTTCCCCGTGATGTACAGGAAGGCCGCGGCACACTTCCTGCCGATAGGGGAGATGGAGCTCGACGGCGCGCTTGGGACGCTTCTAGCGCCACCGGGGGAGGGGATGCGCGCGGCGCTCGGGGCGATCGACGTGGCGCGCTGCGACGTCGCGGCGATCGCGAACGGCCTGCACGCTGAGGCGCTCGACGTCGCGCTTCGCTACGCGCGCGACCGCGCGGCGTTCGGGCAGCGAGTGCTCGACTTCCAGGGGATCCAGTGGGGGCTCGCCGACGCGGCTACCGATCTCGAGGCCGGGCGGCTGCTCACGCGTCGGGCGGCAGAGCGACTCGGGACGGCGGAGGGCTCGGTCGCCGTCGCGCACGCTAAACGGTTCTGCCCCGATGCAGCCCTTCGAGCCGCGATCCTCGCGAGCGAGGTGTTCGGTGCCTACGGCTGGCTCGAGTACCATCCGCTCGCGCGGTTCGTCGACTACGCGAAGATGCTCCAGGTCGTGGACGGGACCGCCGAGGTCCAGCGGATCGTGATCGCCCGCGACCTCGTCCGCCGCGCCGAGGAGCTCTGAACGTCGGCTTCAGACGACGTCCCAGCCCTCCGGGAGCACCGGCCTCTCCCACGCGGGATCGGGGCTCCAGCCTATCCAGCGGTCGTCGAAGGGTTCCTCACGCGCCTCGATGCGTGCGATCGCCCGCTCGCCCTCGGCTCTCACTTCGGCGGCTTCGGCGGGGGAGAGGAGTCCGAGCGCGAGCACCTCGTCGAGCTCGTCCTCGTCCTTCCACGACCACGAGCCGTCCGGTTCCACGAGCAGGTCCAGGAAGTGGTCGGTGAAGTCGAAGCCGACGCGAGTGGGGACGAGCGGTGTCTGCAGGTTGACGTACCACCCGAGGAACCCTCCGTCCTCGCTCCACCGGAGGAGCGCAGCGTGAGCGACGCCCGGCCAGGCGAACGAGAGCCAGTGGGTGGCGCCCCGGCGACGGTCGGCGAGCGTCCATCCGCCGTGGGGGAGGCGAAGGATCCGGCCGGACGCGTCGACCGGCGACTTGAGGACGGTGCCGGGAGGGATGTAGAAGGCGCGCAGGTCGACCTCGTCGGCGACGACGATGGCGGGCCGGGTCTCGAAGACGCGCCCTCTCCAGGTCTCGCGTAGCACCACGACGTCGCCGGCTGCCCACACCATGGGCCGAAGATACGACGAGGTCACCCCCCTGACCTGCGCTTTTCCTCCCTCTTGACGGATGTCGGAGGCGAGGAGTACCTTCGTTCTCCCACTCGAACATACGTTCGTTTCCCGAGAACGGCAGGTGGCGGAGATGTCGAAGCGCTACGACGAGGAGGTCCGGGTCGAAAAAGACGCCGGGATGCCCTCGGTCTTTGTTTGGCGGGGGCGCCGTTACGAGGTGGCCGACGTGATCGGCCGGTGGCGGATCGAGGGCAGGTGGTGGGCCGACGGCCGCGACAGGGAGTACTGGAGGATCGAAGCCAGGGGCGGAGCGGTCTGGGATCTCTACCACGACCGCCAGCGCGACGACTGGCACCTCGAGCGGCTCTGGGACTGAAGGGGGAAGCTAGTCTGAACCAGACTACCGGCCATGACCTCTCCCTTCGTGCACCTCGACGTCCGCTCTTTCTTCTCGCTGAAGGAGGGGGCCTTCTCGCCCGAGGACCTCGCGCGCCGAGCCGCGCGTCTCGGTATGCCGGCGGTGGCGATCACCGATCGCGACGGGCTCTACGGCGCGGCCCGGTTCGTCGCAGCCTGCGAGCGGGAAGATGTCCGGCCGCTGCTCGGCGCGACGCTCACGGTTCGAGAGGAACGGCTAGGCCACCCGGCCCATCCCGTCGACACGGATGCGATCGTTATCGCGCGGGACGCGACCGGATACGCGAACCTGTGCCGACTGATCACCGACGCGCACATGGTCGGGGAGCGCGGCGACCCCTCGCTCGCGCCCGAGCAGGTGTGCGCGCATCCCGTGGGGCTCGTCTTCCTCCTCGGGGCGTCGTCGCTGCCGGGGTCGCTGGCGGTCGCTGGCAGTCTCGACGCCGCCCGCACCGCCGCCGTGCCTTTCCGGGAGGCGTTCGGCGACCGCCTCCATATCTGCGTCCAGTACCGGCTCGAGCAGAGCTCGGGCGCCGAGGTACGCGCGCTCCTGCGGCTCGCGGAGGCGATCGACGCGCGCGCGGTGGCTACGAACCCCGTGCGCTACCTCGTGCCCGAGGATGCGTTCCTCGCCGACGCCCTGGAGTGCATGCGCGAGATCGTCCCGCTCGCATCGCATCACGTCACGCGGCGGAACGCCGAGGGGTACCTGAAGGCCGCGCGCGAGATGCGATCGCTGTTCCGCGAGCGGCCGGACCTCTGCGACGCGACGCTTCGGATCGCCGAGTCGTGCTCGTTCGACGTCGGGTTGAAGCAGCCGCACTTCCCCGAGTTCCCGACGCGAGGAGGGCGCTCGGCGTCGTCGGTGCTCGCCGAGCGCTGCTGGCGCGGGCTCGCGGAGCGCGGGATGAAGGCGACCAGGAAGGTCCGCGAGCGCCTCGATCTAGAGCTCGCGATGATCCATAAGCTCGGGTATTCGGCCTACTTCCTGACGGTCGCCGACATCGTCGCCGACGTGAAGGCGATGGGGATCCGGTGCGCGTGTCGGGGGAGCGCCGCCGGTTCGCTGGTCTGCCACCTGACCGGCATCTCCGACGTCGACCCGGTCCGCCACGACCTCGCCTTCGAGCGGTTCCTGAACCCGCTCCGCGACGAGCTCCCCGACATCGACGTCGACGTGGAGTCGGCCAGGCGCGAGGACGTCTACGACATGGTCCTCTCGCGCTACGGTGACGACCGAGCCGCCTGCGTCGCGATGGTCGACACCTACCGCGCCCGTGCGGCGATCCGCGAGGTCGGCAAGACCCTCGGCATCCCCGAGGTCGAGCTCGGGGTCATAGCGAAGTCGTTCCCGCACATAGGCGCCCACCGTGTGCGCGAGGCGATAGAGCGCCTACCGGAGCTGGCCGGCTCGAACCTGAACGTCGGCCAGCTCGAGATCATGTTCCGCGTCGTGGAGCGCCTCGACGGGTTCCCGCGCCACATCGCGCTCCATCCCTCGGGCATCGTGCTCTCGCGCGACGACCTCGTGACTCGCGTGCCGCTCGAGCGCTCGTTCCAGGGCTACCGGATGATCCAGGCCGACAAGGACGACGTCGAGCTGCTCGGGTACCTGAAGCTCGACGTGCTCGGCGTTCGGATGCTCTCGTCGATGCGCCACGCGCTCGACGAGATCGCGCGGACGGAAGCGGTTAAGGTCGACCTCGGTGAGATCCCGCTCGACGACCCGCCGACGTTCGAGCTGATCCGCTCCTCGGACACCCTCGGGTGCTTCCAGATCGAGTCGCCCGGCCAGCGCGAGCTCCTCCAGAAGCTCCAGCCGGAGCGATGGGAGGACCTGATCGTCGACATCTCGCTCTTCCGGCCCGGCCCCGTGAAGTCGGACATGATCACGCCGTATCTGAGGCGCAGGGCGGGGATGGAGCGACCCACGTACGCGCACGCGTCGCTCAGGTCGGCGCTCCGCGAGACGTTCGGCGTGATCGTCTACCACGAGCAGGTGATGCGGACGCTCGCGGCGATCGGCGGCTACGACCTCTCGCAGGCCGACCAGATCCGCCGGAACCTGGACGACCAGCGTCGGTTGCCCGCGATGCGGCGGGGCTTCCTCGCGCGGGGAGCCGAGCGCGGCGTCGACCCGGAGGTCGCGGGGAAGGTGTGGGACGCCGTCGCGCAGTTCGCGAGCTTCGGGTTCTGCAAGGCGCACGCCGCCGCCTTCGCCGTTCCGACGTATCAGTCGGCGTGGCTGAAGGCGCACTACCCGGCGCACTTCCTCGCCGGAGTTCTGACGCACGACCCGGGGATGTACCCGCGGCGGCTGGTCCTGGACGACGCACGCCGGCGCGGCATCGAGATCCTGCCGCTCGACGTCAACCGCAGCGAGAAGGAGTACACGGTGGAGACGCTCGGGGCCGCCGGCCCCGCGGGTCAGGACCCCGCCAACGTGACCTACGGTATCCGGCTCGCGCTCCAGGAGGTGGAGGGCATCAGCGGCGCCGAGATCCGCTCGATCCTCGAGGCGCGCGCGGACCGGCCGTTCCGCGACGTTGGGGACTTCCTGCGTCGGACGAACGTCGCGCGCCCGGTAGCCGAGGCGATCGCCCACGCCGGGGGCTTCGACGTGCTGCCGGCCGGCTCCCGGCGCGACCGGCTCTTCGTGGCGATGACCGCTAAGGCCGAACGGGCAGGCGAGCAGCTCGAGCTGGCCCTGGACGGCTCCACGTCGGTCGTGACAGGCGGCCCCGCCCCATCCCGCGTGGGATGGTCGCTACCCGAGTACACCGAGGCCGAGAAGGTACGGGCGGAGCTCGAGGTGCTCGGCCTCGACGCCTCCCGGCACCTCATGTCCTTCTACGAGCCGCTCCTCGACGAGCTCGGCGTGGTTCGCGCGAAGGACCTCTGGCGTCACCGCGGCGACGAGTGGGTGATGGTGACCGGCGTGAAGGTCGCCTCCCAAACCCCTGCCGTCCGGAGCGGCCAGCGGATCATCTTCCTATCGCTCGACGACGGCACCGGCGTCACCGAGGTAACCGTGTTCGAACGCGTGCAGCCGAAGGTCGCGCGCACGGTGTTCCACTCCTACGCCCTCGCGGTGTGGGGGAGGCTCAGGCGAACGGGTGTGCGCGGCGTGAGTATCATCGCCGAAGACGTCTGGGACCTCGTCGCGCTGCACCGAGCCCGACGGGACGGCGAGCTGGAACGGGCGCTGGCCGGCCACGGCACCGGGAGCCTTCCGCCGAGGAAGCTCTGGCACGCGAGCGGGGGATCGGCCGGTTGGTGAGCCTGGGGAAGCGACGTGGCGGAAGACATCGAGAGCGACGAGCGACCGAGACCAACCTCTTCCCCGCTGGCGAACAGGCAGTTCCTCTACCTGGTCCTCGCCCACGGATCCTCGGGCCTTGCGTTCTGGGCCTACTTCGCCGGGGTGTTCGCCGAGGCGAGGATCGAGTTCGGCGCCGGCGCGGCTCAGATGGCGGTCCTCGGGGTCTTCCTGTCGGTTCCCTTCATCCTGGGGAGCGTCCTCCAGGGTCTCGTCGTCGACCGGTGGAGCCCGAAGTGGCTGAGCTTCATCGGCTACCTGCTCCTGCTGGGCGCCATCCCCTTCGCCTGGATGGCCTCGTCGCTCGCCTGGCTCTACGTCTCCTCCTTCATGGTAGGGGCCGCCTACGCGACGATCGAGCCCTCCCGGTCGGCGCTCACGGGCCTGCTCGTGGACGAGGCGGACCTCGTCCGCGCGAACGCCGCGATGGCCGTTTCGTTCCAGCTCTCCCTCGTCGTCGGCGACCTTGGCGGCGGGATCCTGGTGGAGGCCTTCGGGACCTCGACGGTGTACGCGACGGCCGCTGCCGTGTGCATCATGCCGCTCGCTTGCATGCTGGCGGTCCCCGACATCCGGCAGCGGGGCGAGCGCCCTGCGATGTCGGTGGCCGATCTCCGCGTTGGAGCCAGAACCGCCTGGCACCATCCGTGGCTGCGGTTGTTGCTGCTCGTTACCGCGCTCGGGTGGGCGCTCATAAACACGTTCTTCGTGCTCGAGCCGATCTTCGTGGACGAGACTCTGCATCGCTCTACGGAGGCCCTCTACTACCTGTGGGCGGCCCACGGCGGCGGCGCGCTCGTCGGCGCCCTCACGCTGGCGAAGACCGGCCGGGGTGCCGGTCACGAGCCGGCGCTAGTCCTCGCGGGGGTCACGGCCATCGGGTTCGGCATCCTGGTGTACGCGGCGGCGGGGGACTACGGGGTGGCCCTGGCGGCCGCCGCCGTCCAGGGCGCGGGCTTCGCGATGTTCTTCCCGCCGCTGCTCGCGCTCATCCAGCGAGTGGTCGTCGAGGAACAGCGCGGGCGCGTGACCAGCGTGTTCGTCGCCCTCCAGGAGTTCATGGGCTTGGTTTCCTCGCTGGTCATCCTCGCGTTCGCCGGGCTCATCGTGGTTCGGCCGACGCTCGCCGGGTCGGGAGTCGTGCTTGCCGCGCTCGCGCTCTTCGGTCTCCGCTCGTTCCATCGGACCCGCGAGGCGGCCCGTCTGGTGGTGGACGAGGGTGAAGAGCCGGCCGCCTGAGCCGATACTCCACGTCGACCTCGACGCGTTCTATGCCTCGGTCGAGGTCCTTAAGGATCCCGGTCTCGTGGGGAAACCCGTCGTGGTCGGCGGCGCCGGCTCGCGCGGCGTCGTGATGTCGGCCTCCTACGAGGCGCGCCGTTACGGGATCCGCTCGGCGATGCCGGCGGTCCGGGCCCGGCGCCTCTGCCCGGTGGCGGTCTTCGTGCCGCCCGATCTCGAGGCCTACAAGGCGCACTCGAACCGGTTCCGGGAGGTTCTCCTCTCGTTCTCGCCTCTCGTCGAGCCGATCTCGCTCGACGAGGCGTTCCTCGACGTCGGGGGAGCGACTCGTCTGTTCGGACCACCCGCCGAGATCGGCGCACGCGTTCGGGAGGATGTCGCTCGCGAGGTCGGCGTCAACTGCTCGGTCGGCGTCGCGCCGAACAAGTTCCTGGCCAAGCTCGCTTCCGAGCAGGCGAAGCCCGACGGGCTCGTCGTGGTTCCCGCCGGCGGCGTGATCGGGTTCCTCGAGCCTCTCCCCGTGCGCGCGATCTGGGGCGTCGGCGAGAAGACCGGCGAGCTGCTCTCCCGGCTGGGTGCCAAGACGGTCGGAGAGCTCGCCGGGACCCCGGAGGCGGTTCTCGAGCGGTTGCTGGGCGAGCTGCAGGCCCGCCACCTGCTCGCTCTCGCGCGCGGCGAGGACGGCCGCGCCGTCGTTCCCTACGAGCCGCCGAAGTCGGTCTCGCACGAGGAGACCTTCGGCAAGGATCTCGACGACGAGGACGCGATCCTGCGCGAGCTGCTCGCGCTGTCGGGCAAGGTCGGCGCGCGGCTGCGCGAGGACGGCTATCGCGCGAGGACCGTAACGCTCAAGGTCCGCCTGGCGAACTTCACCACGCTCACGAGGTCTAGGACGCTCCGCGACGCAACCGACCTAGCCTCAGATCTGTATCACGTCGCGGCCGACCTGTACCGGGGGCTCCCGGGGGCCAAACGGAGGATCCGGCTGCTCGGCGTACAGGCGACGGGCCTGGTCCAGGGCGGTGCAGACCAGCTTGCGATGCTGCAGGGCGAGCGCTGGGGGGACGTGGAGCGCGCTCTGGACGGGATCGAGCGGAGGTTCGGGCGCGGCGCGGCCAGGCCGGCCGCGCTCCTGGACCGTGACCGGCGCCCGTGACCGCCCGGAGCCCTCTTCCCGAACGGGCGGTCGTTCCTATAATGAGGTCGGCCACCTGAAGGTAGGGAACATGCCGCTCTCCCCGGACGAACAACGCATCCTCGACGAGATCGAACAGCGACTCGCCGAGGAGGACCCCCGCCTGGCGGAGCAGGTCTCGACCACCTCGCTCTACAGCCACCTCGCGCGGCGGATCCGGTGGGCGACGCTCGCGTTCGTCGGCGGGTTCCTCATGCTCCTGTCCTTCTCGTTCGCCCTCTGGGTCGCCGCGACGGGCTTCGCGGTGATGCTGCTCTCGACGCTCATGATCTACCGGTACCTGAGGCAGATGGGGCGGGACCAGGTCCGCGCGCTCCAGCAGGGCGGGAAGCTCTCGCTCGCGGCGATCCTCGCGCGCGTCTCTGGCCGGTTCCGCGGGCAGTCCGGTTCGCCCTCGAAGTAGCTGCGCGCGAGGATCGCGCGTCGTCTCACGTCGAACTCGAACATCGCAATTGTTCACCGCCCTGACCTGTGCGCTTGCCACCGTTCGGCGCCGGGAGTACAAAGTGCGTCACCTTCCCCGGTGGTGCGTGACCGTCAACACACGTTGCGTCTTCCCCCGAGACCGACGACGGCCCGCCCGGAAGTGTTGATCGACCGAGTTGTGAAGGGACGCGCGTCCGATGGAGGGGTTCACCGCTCACCAGGCATCGAAGTTCACCGGCTGCACGCCGCGGCAGCTCCGTTACTGGGACCACGTGGGGCTCGTGAAACCCTCGGTGCAGGGCACCGGCGGCCGCCCGGGAGTCCCGCGTCTTTACTCGTTCCGCGACCTCGTCGCTCTGCGGGTGGTCCGCTCGCTGCTCGACGGCGGGATGTCGCTCCAGCGTGTTCGCCGAGCCTGGGACTACCTGAACCGGAAAGCCGGCCTGGACAAGCAGCTGTCCGAGGTGAAGCTCATCACCGACGGAGTCTCGATCTTCAAGGTCGCCAGGCGCAACGGTGAGATCCTGGACGCCCTGCGTGAGGGACAGCTCGCCTTCTTCGTGGCGATAGACGACATCGCGACGGGTGTGAAGGCAGACGTCGCTCAGTTCCGTGAGGACCGCGAGCGCTTCGTCCGGGTGCTCCGGGAGGCTGCGGCCCAGGCCACCACCCAGGTCAGGCACCCATCGCAGAGGAGCAGTACCGGCCGCTCCGGCTAGGCGGTCCGCCGGAGCCTGTAGGCGCCGGCCGCCCGCCGGGACAGCGGCGTCCCCCGCCTGAGAACCCGGATGGCCTCGCGCGCCGCCTCGTCCGTTCGTTCCACCGTGATCTCGGAGGGCGTGCGGGGGCCGTAGACGGCCCCGGTGACCGCGCGGCCAACGACCTGCGCCGGCTGGCATCCCGCGTCGACGAGGCGCCGCGCGTACTCCTCGGGAGTCTCCCCCGACCGGCGAGGTAGACCGAGGTCGCTCGCCCGATCCTCGAAGACAGCGAAGGTCGCGGCGACGCGGGCGCGCGGATCCCTGGCTCTCGCGGTCCGAAGCCGTCGGCGGGCGGCCTTGGAGGGGGGGATAAGCACCAGCGCAAGGGCGGCAAGCAGCCCGGCGATAGGCAGCAAAGTCCTAAGTGGCCCTGCCGGGCTCTCCACCTTGGGCTGGAGGCCGGGGAGGTGCAGCGGCGTTGAGCTGTTCCTGATGAGGCGGCGCTCGACGTTTCGGATCCTTGGTGGAAGCCCCTTCGTTCCCCGGTCCTTGGCGCCGGCTCCCTGCTCCTGGCCGGTGCAGAACTCGCGCGGGTTCGCGATGCAGGGAGCGGCCTGCGGATCGAGGTACGTCTGTGCGGTGGGGTTTGTCCGTCCCGGCGTCGGCTCGAACGCGATCCAGCCGTAACCCGGGAAGTCGACCTCCACCCAGCTGTGCAAGTTCCGGGTCTCGACGACGTACTCTCCGCTCGCCGGGTCGATCACTCCCTGGGTGAATCCGACCGCGACGCGAGCGGGGTACCCGAGCGCTCGCAGCAGAACCGCCATCGCGCCGGCGAACTGCTGGCAGAAGCCTCGCTTCTTCACGGTCAGGAACTCCAGAAGGGCGTTCGCCGAGTCGCTCGGCTTCACGTCCAGGCTGTACTCGAAGTCCTTGAGGAGGTGCTCCTGGATGGCGAGCATCTTCCCATAGTCGGAGGTCTCACCCCCCGTCCAGACCTCCGCGATGCTGCCGATCTCCGGCGGCAGGTTAGCGGGGAGCCAGCCCGTCTGGCCCTCGGAGGGCCCCAGGTGTTTCTCCCGGAACTGGACGGCCTCGAGCTCCTCGGTGGTGGGGACGACGGCTCCCGAGATAGCCGAGTAGGTCGTCCCTCGGCCCAGTGGCTGCGACGAGACGGCTGTGTCCAGCTCCTCGTCGAAGCGGATAGACGAGTCGGGCGACTCGAGCGAGTGGAGCGGGTAGGCGGCGGGCACCCAACCGAAGTTCAGGTCGTGGGTGATCGAGAACGTCTGCTCGAATACGGGGCCGGCGCCCAGGGACCGGTTCAGGGGAACTCCGAAGGCCACGGGTACGCCATCCTTGGCCTGGAGGTCCGCGGCCGTCCAGGCCTCGCCGTCGAAGCGGTCCAGGGAGAACAGCCGCCAGTAGGCGGGCCGTTCGGACCGGACGCGGAACAGCTCGACGGGGTCCTTGTCGGTGAGGTAGGCCTTGATCGAGACGGTGGGCTCGATCCCGATCGGATCGTCGCCCCCGCCGGTCGAGAAGTCGATCAGCGCCGCCGAGCCGTAGCCGGGAAGGGCGCCGGGGAAGAGCACTGCGGCGACCACGGCCACGGCGGCCACGCGCCGGCCGCCGGTCGTCCTGGTGGCGAACCCGCGTCGGGAGCCGGGGCGGGACCAGACCGGCCCCCAGCGGCTCACCCGTCGGAGGGCGTCGGCGAAGAGCACGGCCAGCACGCCTAGGAGGAACAGGACGGAGAAGCCAGCCCGCGGCCGGCTCTCGAGCACGGCGTCGGAGAAGGCGAGTAGCGCGGCCGCCGGCAGGCAGGCGAGGAGCGGGCTGCCCGCGCGAACGGCCAGGGCGTGCGCGGAGAACGTCGCCGTCCAGACCGCCGTGAGCGCCGCCAACAGCAGTGGCGCCAGAGGCGGTGTCGGCGCTACCTGGATCCGGGCCTCGGTCCCGACCCTCCCCAGTGCCTCGGCCGTCGCCTTGAGGGTATCGAGCGTCGGCAGTCCGTACAGCGTCGTCCGATCGAAGACGAGGACTCCCACCGTCACGATGAGAAGAGCGGCGCTCGCGACGGTCGCGAACCACAGGTTCCTGTTCGCGAGCGCTCCCGCAACGGCGAGCGCGAGGAGCCCTGCGCCGACGAGCTTCCAGCTGGCGACGCCGCTGGCGAACACGCGACCGAACGCGAGCGACGCGGCGATCACGAGGATCGCGAGCGCTCCGAGCGCGATCAGCCTGTTGCGGCCGGTCGAGGTGCCCTGATCGTCTGCCATGCGTCTCTGAGCCTCATCGAGGGAGTGAGAACGAGCACGTCCCATCCCGACCGCGCGAGCGATAGTCTGCCGCTTTCCGCGCGGTCTCGGACGAACTCCGCCCTACCCGAAGGGGCGGTGGCGGGGTCGGTCGGCTGGACGAGCACGGCGAGCCGAGGACCGAACGCCGCGCCGGCACGGATGATGGACGTGAGCTCGGGTGGGGCCGGCGGGCCGGTCACTACGACGAGCGTCGCATCGGGCGACGCCTCGCGGCGGAGCCGCGTCAGCGCGGGGGAGATCGCCCGGGAGGTGTGATGCGCCACGCCGGCGAGCGTGTCGAGGAGCTGCTCCTCGGTGACGAGAAGCACCTGGGTCTCCCCAAGCGCGAGCCGTAACGAGAAACCCGAACGAAGCATGAGGACCCCGATCGAAGCCGCTACCGACACCGCCCGCTCGAAACCGGGGGACCGGGAGGCGCCGAGGGCTCCCTCGCGCGTGTCCAGGAGCAGCACACCCCGCGCGCGCCGGGACGACTCGTCCTGCCGGATCATGAGTTCGCCGGTGCGAGCGACGCTCGGCCAGTGGATCCGGCGCAGGTCGTCCCCCGTCTGGTACTGGCGCATCGTGAAGAACTCCTCGCCGGTCCGCAGGAGGCGCCGCGCGCGCGACACGCCCGTCGGCGTCCCGCTGCGAGCGTCGGGGTCTTCCGCCAGCCGCTCGACCTGGGGGGTAACGATGAGCTCGTCCCGGATCCGGAACTCGATCCTCCTTCGCGTGAGCGCGAACGGGTCTGCGGGCTCGACGACGAGCGGCCCAAGCGTGTACCTCCCGCGCGTTGGTGGCACGACCGTGTAGCGCGCCACCTGGGACCGTTGCGCTGGCACGCCCGCGAGGACGAGGCGCGCCGACCGACCGAGCGTCGACGGGAAGCGATCCTCGAGGAGCAAGAACGACGTTGAGGCCGGCGAGCGGTTCTCGACCTCCAGCTCGACCGTCACGCGCTGGCCCACCGCGACGCGGGGACGGTCGATCCTCCGTCTGATCGCGAGCTGCCGATTTGCCCGGCGGCCGAACCAGGCGGCGGCGAAGGGAAGGACGGCAACACCGACGGCGACCACGTGCAGGGTCGGCGAGCCGACGAGCCGCGCCCCCAGCCAGAGGCCGAGCGCCGCCGCGAGCGTCACGAGGCCGCGGCCGGAGGGCATCAGTCTGCCCCGGCGACGGGAACCTCGACGGAGTCGAGGATCTCCGCGAGGATCGAGTCGCTGCCCCGGCCGCTCATGAGCGCGTCCGCGGACACGATCACCCGGTGGCCCAGGACCGCTGGGGCAAGCAGTTTCACGTCGTCGGGGACGGCGAAGTCGCGCTCGAGGGTCGCGGCGTGCGCCCGTGCCGCTCGGAGGAGCATGATCGAGGCCCGCGGGCTCGCGCCAAGGAACAGGTCTGGGTGGCGGCGGGTCGCGTCCATCACGTTCACGATGTAGCTCCGGAGCGCTGGCGCGACGTGGACGCGACGCGCTTGCAGGATCATCTCCGCTACCGCCGGGGCGTCCGCCACCGGTCCGATGTCGTCCAGCGTGGACCGGACGCCGTGTGTCTCGAGGATCTCGACCTCCACGTCGGGTGTCGGGTAGCCGATCGACAGGCGGAGCATGAAGCGGTCGAGCTGCGCCTCGGGAAGCGGGTAGGTGCCCTCGTGCTCGATCGGGTTCTGGGTCGCGAGGACCATGAACGGGGAGCCGAGCTGGTAAGTGACCGCGTCCACCGTCACCTGCCGCTCCTCCATCGACTCCAGCAGAGCCGACTGCGTCTTCGGGCTCGCGCGGTTGATCTCGTCTCCGAGCACGATGTTGGCGAAGATCGCGCCCGGCTTGAACTCGAAGTCTCCCCTCTCCTGGTTGAAGACGTTCACCCCGGTTATGTCCGTCGGTAGCAGGTCGGGCGTGAACTGGATCCTTCGGAACGAGCAGTCTATCGACCGTGCGATCGCTTTGGCCAGCATCGTCTTCCCTACGCCGGGGACGTCCTCGATCAGGACGTGGCCCTCGGCGACGAGCGCGACGAGCGCGAGGCGGATCTCGTGGGCCTTGCCCTGTACGACCCGCTCCACGTTGCGCTCGATCTCGTGGAATCGGGTGGCGAAGCGCTGCCAAGCCAGTTCCTCGTCGCGTGTCTCCACGTGCCCTCCGAATCTTCGGCCCATCTTACCGACCACCCCCGGTTCGGCCCAGGGCGAGATGCGGGCCGGAACTCCCAGACGGATGCTCCTCGGGGACTTCATGCCGCAGCGAGGTTCCTGCGTTGCATAGGTCGGGGGAGGGCTGAAGACGGCGGAGACGCGCCTCGGGTATCTCGGACGCCCCGCGCGGCCCCTTTTTCGCTACTTCTAGGCGTCCTTCGTACCTCGGCTCGCTCCGCCGCCTTCGGTCCGATTACACCCTTGTGATTAGCCGGATTCAAGCATCCGGCGGGTTTCCGCAGGCAGGCGGCTATACTCGCACCACCCAGATGGGAAGGGCGCTCGTCTTAAACGCGTCGGACCAGCCGCTCGCGATCGTCAGCGCGCGGCGAGCGGTCGTGCTCGTCCTCAAGGAGAAGGCCGAGGTCATCGTCCCGAACGGGTTGGTCTTCCGCTCGGAGCGCCTCAGGCTCGACGCTCCGTCGGTCGTGCGACTCCGCTACTTCGTGAAGGTGCCCTACCGTGCGCACGCGCCCCTCACGCGCCGGGCGGTGTTCGCGCGCGACTCTCACGCCTGCCAGTACTGCGGCAGCACCGCCGAGAACCTGGACCACGTGATCCCGCGCTCCAAGGGCGGAGGCCACACGTGGGACAACGTCGTCGCCTCCTGCCGCCGCTGTAACTCCAAGAAGGAGAACCGGCTGCCCCAGGAGGCCGGCCTTCGTCTCCACCGCAAGCCCTTCGCGCCTCCGGACGGCTTCCACCTCTCGCTCGGGAGCACCGAGCCCGACTGGGAGCCATACCTCACGCCGCACCGGCACCACCGCTGAGCGTCGTCCCCGCGCCACATCCGTAGTCAGTCCTTGACTCTCGTTGACTGTATGCACTGTGGTGACTTGACCCGGTGGAGTGTTAGTGGCATAAAGGTGGCGCTTAGTGGAGGAGAAGGGGGGGACCGCGTGGCCGAACTGCTCGGCACGCACGGCTACCAGCTCGACCCGAAGGGGCGGATCTCGCTGCCCGCGCGTTTCCGGGAGGCGCTCGCCGACGGCGCCTACTTGACGCTTGGGCAGGACGGATGCCTCTTCTGCTTCCCTAGGGCCGAGTGGGAGGAGCGCGCCGAGGAGGTGCGCTCCTCCCCCCTCTCCGACACCGAGGGCCGGGCCTACTCCCGGATGTTCTTCGGCAACGCCGAGCCCGTAGAGCTCGACTCGCAGGGCCGGCTCGTCGTCCCGCAGCGCCTGCGGAACCAGGTGGGCATCCGCAAAGAGGTCGTGGTCGTCGGCGTCCACGACCGGATGGAGATCTGGGATCGGGAGGCGCACGGGCGCTACCTCGAATCGTTCGGAGGCGCGTACCAAGCCGGGACGCTCTATCCGAGTAGGGGGCAGGGATGAAGGGATGGTTCTCGGACGAGGTGCGGCAGAGCGTGTCGCTCCTCCTGCTGTCGGGACTGACGCTCGCGCTGCCGCTCGGCGTCGTGTTGATCGTCGCGCGTGCGATCGCCTGAGGCTCCGCATGCGCCGGTCATGGTCGACGCGGTCGTTGGCCTCCTCGGAAGTCGTGGGACGGTCGTGGATATGACCGTCGGCGCTGGGGGTCACGCGGCGGCGCTCCTCGGAGCCGGCGTGGAGCGGGTGCTGGGGTTCGATCGCGACCCGGAGGCCGTCGCGCTCGCACGAGATGCTCTGGGCCGCTTCGGGTCGCACGCGGAGCTCTCGCGCGCGCGCTTCACGGAGGTCGAGATCGCCGAGCGCGTGGACGGCGTTCTCTTCGACCTCGGGGTGTCGTCGATGCAGTTGGACGCCTCGGCGCGCGGGTTCGGGTACCGGCGGGAGGGTCCGCTGGACATGCGGATGGACAAGGAGGGCCCCAGCGCGCGCGATCTCGTGAACGAGGCGAGCGAGGAAGAGCTCGCGCGGATCATCCAGGGATTCGGAGAGGAACACCGGGCGCGACGGGTCGCCCGGGCCATCGTGCGGGCGCGCTTGCGGAGTCCGATAGAGACGACCGATGAGCTCGCCCGCGTCGTGGCGGGAGCGCTGGGGAAGCGTCCGGGGGGCCCCCACCCCGCGCGTCGCACGTTCCAGGCGCTCCGCATCGCGGTCAACCGGGAGCTCGAGGAGCTCGCCGCCTCCCTGCCTCGGGCGGTCGGGTTCCTGGCTCCCGGTGGCCGCGTAGTCGTGATCGCATACCACTCGCTCGAGGACCGGATCGTGAAGCGCTTCCTCCGCGAGGACGAGCGGCTCTTCGTCCTCACCAAGAAGCCGCTCCGGCCGGAGGCGGCCGAGGTTGCGGGCAACCCGCGCGCTCGGAGCGCGCGACTCCGTGCCGCCGAACGCTTCGAGGGAGAGGCGTGAGCGTTCCCGCGCGTACGCTTCCGGCGAGGAAGCCACGGCCGGCGCCGGCCGTCCCTTCGCGTCGGCCGGCGCCGCAGAGGAAGGCGACGCCGAGCAGGCGGTCTCGCAGCCGCCACCACGTCGGCTTCGCGATCCTGGCCGGGACGATCCTCACCTTGATGGTGATAGGCATTGTCACGCTGAACGCGCTGCTTGCACAGGCGTCGTTCCGCCTCCAGGCGCTGGAGACGAGGATCACCGGGCTATCCGAACGGCGACTCACGCTCGAGCTCGAGGTCGCGCGTCTGTCGTCACCCGGACGGATCGCCGAGTGGGCGTCGGTGCACGGCATGGAGCTGCCCGAGCAGGTGCATCTCCTCCGCGTCGGCGAGGCGCGGGGGTCGGGGGAGTGAAGCGCCCTCCTCTCGGCCGGCTCGTGGTGCTGCTCGTCGGGATGGTGGCCGGACTTGGAGGGATCGTCGCCAGGCTCGCCGTCCTTCAGGTGAGCCGGGCTCCGGAGCTCCGCAGCCTCGGGTACGACCAGCGGCTTCATCCCGCGGAGCTCCCGGCGCAGCGCGGACGGATCCTCGATCGCTACGGTGAGCTACTCGCGATCTCCCTCGAGGCCCGGGACGTCTACGTTCAGGGTCAGTTCGTGCAGGACCCTGCCGGGACGGCGGAGCAACTCGCCGTGATCCTCGGAGTGAAGCCGCGCGAGATCCTTTCCAGCGTGCGAGGTCGCGGCTTCGCATTCGTGGCTCGTCAGGTGGACCGGGAGATGGCCGAGCGGATCGCTGCGCTAGAGCTCCCCGGCGTGGGCAGCCTTCCGGTCAGCAAGCGCTACTACCCTGCGGGGCCGCTCGCATCCCAGGTGCTTGGGTTCGTTGGGGTGGACGGTATCGGCCTCGACGGCCTCGAGGCGCAGTACCAGGATCTACTCGCGGGCCGTTCCGGGGAGCAGATCCAGGAGCTCGATCCCGCCGGCCGCCCGATCGCGCGAGGGCTCCAGGAGGTCGTCGAACCGAGGTCGGGGAGCGACATCGCGACGACCATCGACCGGCAGCTCCAGTACCGAGTCGAGGCCGCTCTGGAGCGTGCGGTCGAGGCCAACCGCGCGAAGGGCGGCACCGTGATCGTCCTGGACCCAGCGACCGGCGACATCCTGGCGATGGCCGTGTACCCGACGTTCGATCCCAATCGCTTCACGGAGTGGTCAGACGAGCCGGAGGTATGGAAGAACCGCGCCGTCACCGACGCGGTTGAGCCCGGGTCCGTGAACAAGGTGATAACGGCATCAGTGGCGATCGAGGAGAACGTGTTCCCGCTGGAGAAGCGGTTCCTGGTCCCGTGGAAGGTGCAGATCGGGAACTCGGTGATCCACGACTCCCATCGACACCCGACCGAGAGGATGACCCTCGCCGACATCGTGGCCAAGTCCAGCAACATCGGTATCGTCGAGGTGGCGGAGGAGGTGGGCGCGCCGCTCCTCTCGCGCTACCTGTCGCGTTTCGGGTTCGGAAGCCAGACCGGGCTCGGATTCCCTGGTGAGGGGTCGGGGCTGCTGCTTCCGCTCGACAGCTGGTCGCTCACGAGCCTCCCGACGATAGCTTTCGGACAGGGGATCTCCGTCACGCCGCTCCAGATGGCCGCCGTGTACGCGACGATAGCCAACGGAGGCAAGTGGGTGCAGCCACGGCTCGTTCGCGGGACGGTCGGTCCCGACGGGACGCTCGTGCCGTCCCCCCCGTCCGTGACGAAGCGAGTCGTCTCGCCGCGGACCGCGCGGATGGTCACTCAGATGCTGGCCTACGCCGTCGAGGACGGGACCGGGCAGTCGGCGCAGGTGCCGGGCTACCAGGTAGCCGGCAAGACGGGCACGGCGCGGAAGCCGTACACGGACCGCCCCGGCTACGCGCACCGATACGTTGCGTCGTTCATAGGGTTCCTGCCGGCGTCGCGTCCACACGTGGCGATAGCCGCGATGCTCGACGAGCCCGTGACCGTTTACGGGGGTCTGGCGGCCGCTCCGCTGTTCCAGGAGATCGCCCGCTACGCCATCCACCGTCTGCGGATCGCGCCCGGCGATCCGGTGCCGCGACCCCCGTCCACCGAGCGGTGATGACGGGTTTCGGCGTCACGGCGACGGTAAGCTCAGACGCGTTGGCTCCCACATCTCCTTCCGCTGTGCGCGTTGCCGACCTCGTGGAATCCCTCCCGATCCGCGAGGTGCGCGGCGACCTCGGTGTGCCCGTCTCCGACGTCTCGTACCGGTCGGACGACGTCTCGCCGGGTTCCCTCTTCTTCTGCGTGCCCGGGACGAAGCTCGATGGCCACGACTTCGCGGAGACGGCGCTCCGTTCCGGAGCGACCGCGCTCGTGGTCGAACGATTCCTCCCGTTCGAGGTGCCTCAGGTCCGCGTCTCCTCGGTGCGTCGGGCGATGGGCCCGGTCGCCGCGGCGTTCTTCGGTCGTCCGGCCGAAGGGATGACGATGGTCGGTGTGACGGGGACGAACGGGAAGACGACGACGACCTACCTGCTCGAGTCGATCTTCGTCGCGGCGGGGCTCGCTCCCGGCCTGATCGGCACCACGGGCGCGCGGATCCGGGGGCGGCAGGTCCCGTTCGACCGGACCACTCCGGAGGCGCCGGACCTTCACCGGTTGCTGGCGCGGATGCGCGACGACGGCGTCCGGGCCGTGGCGATGGAGGTCTCCTCCCACGGGCTCGACCAGCACCGCGTCGGTGGCGTCCGCTACTCGCTCGCGGTCTTCACGAACCTCACGCAGGACCATCTCGACTACCACGGCTCGATGGAGGAGTACTTCGCCGCGAAGGCGAGGCTGTTCACGCCGGAGCAGGCAGCGGCCGCGGTCGTCAACGCCGACTCAACGGAGGCGCAACCGTTGCTCTCCTCGGGGCTCCCGACGACGACCTACGGGGTCGACGCGGAGGCGGACGTGCGCGCGACCGACGTCCGGTCCACGGCCGACGGGGTGGAGTTCCTGGTCGACGGCCTCGAGGTCCGCTCTTCGCTCCGCGGCAGGTTCAACGTATGGAACTGCCTGGCCGCCTTCGCCTCGGCCCGCGCGCTCGGCATCGACGACGGCACGGTGGTCGAGGGAATCGGCGGCCTCGGCGGCGTGCCGGGCCGCGTGGAGCCGGTGGACGAGGGTCAGGGATTCCTCGTCCTGGTCGACTACGCGCACACCCCCGACGGCGTGGAGAACGTGCTTGCCGGAGCCCGTCCGTTCGCGGAGGCAAGGCTGATCGTCGTCCTAGGGTGCGGGGGCGACCGCGACCGGAGGAAGCGCCCCCTCATGGGGCGGGCGGCGACCTCGCTCGCCGATCTCACCGTGATCACCAGCGACAATCCTCGCTCGGAGGACCCGCTGGCGATCATCGGCGACGTCGAGCCCGGCGCGAAGGAGGGCGGGGGTAACTACGTGGTCGAGGCGGACCGCCGTGCGGCGATCCGCGTCGCCCTTCGCGCGGCCGGAACGGGGGACGTGGTCATCATCGCGGGCAAGGGACACGAGACCGGGCAGGAGTTCGCCGACCGGACGATCCCGTTCGACGACCGCACCGTCGCCGCCGAGGAGCTGCGAGCGATCCGGGGGGACCCGTGAGGCCTCGCCGGCTGTCGGAGGTGGCCGCCGCGGTCCAAGGGCATCGTTTCGGCGAGGACGTCGAGGTGTCGTCGGCGGCGGCAGACAGCCGGTCCGTGCTCCCGGGTGCGCTCTTCTTCGCGATACGTGGTGAGCGGGGAGACGGTCACGACTTCGTCGCGGACGCCTTCGCACGCGGCTCGGCCGCCGCGGTCGTCCGCGACCCCAGCGTGTCGCGCGGCCCGGCGGTGGTCGTAGAGGACACAGGAGAAGCGCTCCTGGCGCTGGCGGGTTACGAGCGGGCCGCGTCCGACGCACGGCTCGTCGGGATCACCGGTTCGACCGGCAAGACCTCCACGAAGGACCTCGCGGCCTTGGTGCTCGGCGCCAGGTTTCACGTCTCCGCCAGCCCTAGCTCCTACAACAACGAGATCGGGCTTCCGCTCACGATCCTCGGCGCGCCGCCGGACGCCGAGGTGATCGTTGCTGAGATGGGAGGCAGGCGGATCGGGCACATCGCGCGGCTTGCCGCCGTCGCGCGTCCCGACGTGGGGGTCGTCACCAACGTCGGAGTAGCGCACCTCGAGCTGTTCGGCTCGAGGGAGAAGATCGCGCAGGCGAAGGCGGAGCTCGTCCGCGCCCTGCCCCGAGAGGGCCTCGCGATCCTTCCCGCCGACGACCGTGTCGCGTCCGGGTTCGCCGCGCTCACCCGAGCCAGGACCGTCACCTTCGGAACCGCACCCGGAGCCGACGTCAGGGCCGAGGAGCTGGTTCTCGGCGACGACGGCTGCGCCTCGTTCATGCTCGCGGCGGGGGGCGGCCGCGGGCGCGTGGAGCTCGCGGTTCCCGGGGAGC
>DATEBA010000074.1:0-93442 GCA_035288045.1 Actinomycetota bacterium | reverse complement strand
CAGGGACACCGCCCGCCGTTATCCAGCGCCTGCTCGACGAAGAACTCCCGCTTGCATCGACGGCAAGTCCCCTTGATCTTCACACCCGCTCCTTCTCGCGCACGAGCTCCACGATCCGGTCGGTGATCGCGAACGGATCCGCTGGCTTCACGAACCACGCGTCGGCGCCCGACCACTTGGCGAGCCAGGCGTCGTGCCGACGTTCCAACAGGACCACGATCACACCGGGGAAGGGCTCCTGTCGGTCCCTGAGGTCCTTCGCGAGCGCGAACGCACCCGCGCGCGACGCGATCTCGTCGGCCACGACGACGTCCGGCCACTCGCGGTCGGCGATCGCGGCGCCGCGTTCCCCGTCGTTCGCCTCCAGGAACTCCACGTTGGTATCGAGCCTGCGCTCGAGGCCGGCGACGACCATGCGCATCGCCAGCAGAGACTCCGCGTCGGGCGACACGAGCAGGGCCTTCACGATCGGCATCCTATCAAGGCGCCGCGTGCGCCTTTGTCTCGGCACCGGCCGTCGGATATCGTCCGCCCTGCGGCCCGCGAAAGCGAGGAGGGGAACGTGGAGAGCACCGGCAGAGCAGCGGTCGCCGAGCTCGTGGCGACGTTCGCGCTGATCTTCGTGGGCGCCGGCTCGGTCGTCATCGCCGATCCCACGGGGAGCGGGCTCGTAGGGATCGCGCTCGCGCATGGGATCGTGCTCGCAGTCATGGTATCCGTCACTGCCCACATCTCCGGGGGACTGGTTAACCCGGCTGTCACGATCGGGCTCTGGGTAGTGGGCAAGCTAACGACGCCACGCGCCGGGGTCCTGATAGCCGCGCAGCTGGTCGGCGCGACCCTTGGGGCGTTGCTCCTGAAGGCCGTCTTCCCCGCGGAGTTGCTCGCCGCGACAGACGGAGGGACACCGGTGCTTGCCCGCGGCACCAGCGTGGCACAGGGCATCCTCCTCGAGGGGGTCCTCACCTTCTTCCTGGTCTTCGCGGTGTTCGGGACCGCGGTGGACGACCGCGGACCCCTCGCGAGGACGGCGGGATTCACGATCGGACTGGTGTTGACCTTCGACATCCTCGTCGGCGGCCCGCTCACCGGGGCAAGCATGAACCCGGCGCGGACCTTCGGGCCGGGGCTCGTCTCGGGGACGTGGACGGACTGGTGGGTCTACTGGGTCGGGCCGATCTCCGGGGCGCTGGTGGCCGCGATGCTGTACTGGGGCGTGTTCCTGCGCGGGAGAGAGCCGGCGACGCCCTAGAACTTCGGCTTGGCCGTCGGGCCCCGCCATGGGTGCCCGATCGTGTGCTGCCAGCAATTGGGCCCGGGGTTGTAGCTCGACAGCTTCACGCCGCACTCGGGGCATGTGCGCTCGGCCCCCGAAGCGGCGTGTTCAGCCGGGCCCGGTGCGGGCGCCGTCCCCCGACCCTTCGGTCTCTGCTGGGCCATCTCCTCCGCTCCGTTCGCGTTCGGGGGGACGCTCGAGGTCATGATAGCATCGGGTTTCGCGCCGTCTACCTGCGGTTTTCGCCATGCCCGACGAGATCTACCTTGATCACGCAGCCTCCGCGCCGCTCTCCGAGCAGGCGCGCGAAGCGCTAGTGGGCGCCTCGCTCGAGTTCGGTGACCCGCTCTCGATCCACGGGCGGGGACAGGCCGCCCGTCGGCTGATAGACGACGCGCGTGCCACGATCGCGGAGCACCTGGGCGCGCAGGCCGACGAGATCGTCTTCACCTCCGGCGGCACGGAGTCGGTCGCCCTGGCGATCTGGGGGGCGGTCCGCTCGATCCGGGAGCTCGGGACCCGGGTAGTCGTCTCCTCGGTCGAGCACCCCTCGGTCGGCGGCATCACCCACACCCTGGAATCCGACGGGTTCGAGACAATCATCGTCCCCGCCGACGAGTGGGGGCGGGTCGACCTGGACGCCTGGGCGGCCGAGGTGCGGAAGCCCGGGACGCTCCTGGCTTCACTGCAGCACGCGAACCACGAGATCGGAACTATGCAGCCGCTCGCCCAAGCCGCGCGCCTGGCCCACGAGGCCGGGGTGCTGTTCCACTCGGACGCGTGCCAGACGGTCGGGCGGCTCCCGATCGACGCGGCAGCGCTCGGCGCCGACCTGCTCTCGCTCTCGGGTCACAAGTTCGGTGGCCCGGCCGGGGTGGGCGCGCTCTATATCCGACGGGGCGTCGCGGTCTCGGCCTACCCCTGCGGCGACGACCGCGAGCGCAAGCGCCGATCGGGCATGGAGAACCTCCCCGGCGTGGCCGCGATGGCCGTCGCCCTCCAGGAGGCGGTCGAGGCCATCCCCGACCGGGCAGGTCTCGGGTGGCGGCTCACGGAGCGGCTGCGCAAGGGCTTGGCGTCCCGCGTGCCGGGCGCGCGCGTCCACGGTCATCCGACCCAGCGAGTCCCTCATATCGTCTGCTTCTCGATCCCCGGCGCGGACACCGAGACGCTCGTCATGGCGCTCGACGACCGAGGGTTCCGGATCGGCGCAGGGTCGATCTGCTCGGGCGCGCCCGGAGACCCCTCTCCCGTGCTCGAGTCGATCGGCGTGCCGGCGACTCCCGGGGTGCGCGTCTCCGTGGGGCCCGAGACCGACGATCGGGCCGTGGACCGGTTCCTGATCGAGCTCGCCGGGCTCGTGGCGGAACTCGGCCGGGTGGAAGAGACCTCCTCGCGGGTGATGGGACGGTTCGCGCCCGGCGAGGGCTAGCCCGCCTTCACTTCCCAGGTGTCGCCGGAGCGGAGCAGCGTCGCGAGATCTCCCTGTCCGAGACGCTCTGTCGCCATCTGGATCTGACTCATCATCGCCTCTCCGTAGACCGGCCGCTCCACCTCGCGGAACACACCTATGCAGGTGGGTTCCGTCGGTGTCGGCGAGGTGTGGGCGAGCGCAAAGGCCAGCGACGGACGGCCGTGCACGTCGTGGACGATGATCCTGTCGTGCGGCGTGGCTGTTACATCCGAGATCACGAGCCTGCCGTTCTCCCCGACCGAGACGCACCGGCGCCCCTCGTCGAACACGATCGGCTGGCCGTGCTCCAGGCGGATCTGATTGTGCAATCCCTCCGGCTTCTCCCGGAGGAGGTCGAAGGCGCCGTCGTTGAAGACGTTGCAGTTCTGGTAAATCTCGACGAACGCCGCGCCTTTGTGCGCCGCCGCCGCGCGCAGCACCTCGGTCAGGTGCTGGCGGTCGTTGTCGATGGTCCGCGCGACGAACGTACCCTCCGCACCGAGCGCCAGCGCGATCGGGTTGAACGGATGATCGACCGACCCGAACGGCGTCGACTTGGTGACCTTGCCCTCCTCCGACGTCGGCGAGTACTGGCCCTTCGTCAGACCGTAGATCTGGTTGTTGAACATCAGGATCTTGAGGTTGACGTTGCGGCGGAGCGCGTGGATCAGGTGGTTGCCGCCGATCGAGAGCGCGTCGCCGTCTCCCGTCACGACCCACACACACAGGTCGGGCCGGGCCGTTGCGATGCCCGTAGCAATCGCCGGAGCGCGGCCGTGGATGCCGTGCACACCGTAGGTGTCCATGTAGTAGGTGAACCGGCCCGAGCAACCGATCCCCGACACGAATACGGTCCTGTCCGGCTCGATCCCGAGCTCGGGCATGAAGCTCTGGACCGCCGCGAGTATCGCGTAGTCGCCGCACCCCGGGCACCAGCGGACCTCGAGATCGCTCGCGAAGTCCTTCTTCGTGAGCGCCGTCGTCTTGCCGTCCACCTGCTCGCTCATACCAGCACCTCGAGGATCGCCGACTCGAGCTCCTCGGCGAAGATCGGTAGCCCCTGGATCTTGGCGAACGTCTTCGCGTCCACCAGGTAGCGGGCGCGGATCAGCATCGCGAGCTGGCCGGAGTTCATCTCAGGGATCAGCACGAGCTGGTATCGCTTCACTATCGGGCCTGTGTTACTCGGCATCGGGCAGAGGTGCCGTAGGTGCGCGGTCGCGACCTTGCGCCCGGCCTCGCGAACCCGGCGCGCGGCGGCGCGGATCGTGCCCAGGGTCGAGCCCCACCCGAGGACCAGGAGGTCTGCGTCGACATCGCCCTCCACCTCGAGCGGGGGCACGTCGTCGGCGACCCTATCGACCTTGGCGGCGCGAATAGCCGACATCCGCTCGTGGTTGTGGGAGTCGTAGCTGATGTCGCCGGTGCCGTCCTCCTTCTCCAGGCCCCCGATCCTGTGTCGGAGCCCGGGCGTGCCGGGCACGGCCCATGGGCGGGCGAGGTTCTCGTCGCGAAGATAAGGCAGGAACTCCGCTCCGGCGTTCGGACCCTTCGCGAAGTTCGGGTCGATCGTAGGCAGCCCGTCGACGTCGGGGATCCGCCAGGGTTCGGTGGAGTTGGCCAGGAAGGTGTCGGAGAGGAGGATCACCGGCGTCCTGTACCTGACCGCGATCCGCGCGGCCTCGATCGCCGTGTCAAAGCAGTCGGCGGGCGACGAGGCGGCCACCACCGGCATCGGGGCCTCGCCGTGCCGCCCGAACAGCGCGAGCAACAGGTCGCCCTGCTCGGTCTTGGTGGGCATCCCCGTAGAGGGCCCTGCGCGCTGTACGTCGACGATCACCATCGGTAGCTCAAGTGCCACGGCCAGGCCGAGCGTCTCCGCCTTGAGATCCATGCCGGGACCGCTCGTGCCGGTCGCACCGAGGCACCCGGCGAACGAAGCGCCGAGCGCGACGTTGGCGGCGGCGATCTCGTCTTCGGCTTGTAGGGTGCGGACCCCGAAGTTCTTGAGTCTCGACAGCTCGTGGAGCAGCTCGGAGGCAGGCGTGATCGGGTAGCTGGCGTAGAACAGCGGGAGCCCGCTCCGAACGCTGGCCGTCACCAGGCCCCACGCGAGCGCCGTGGCTCCCGAGACGTTGCGGTAGGTGCCCGGCTCCGCCGGCGCGGGGGCGACCCGGTAGGAGTGGGCGAACAGCTCGGTCGTCTCGCCGAAGTTGTAGCCGGCCTTGAACGCCGCGATGTTGGCGTCGAGGATCTGCGGCTTCCCCGCGAACCTCCGTTCCAGCCAGTCGAGCGACACCTCGGTGGGACGGCCGTACATCCACGACACCAGGCCGAGCGCGAACATGTTCTTGGAGCGCTCCGCCTCCTTCTTCGTGATGCCGAGTCCCTCGGTCGCCCGGAGCGTGATCGTGGTCATCGGCACCCGGTAGACCTGGTAGCCGTCGAGCGTGCCGTCGCTCGTGGGATCCGACGCGTACCCGGCGCGCCCGAGAGCCCGCTGGTTGAACGCGTCCTCGTTCACGATGATCGTGCCGCCGCGCTCGACCAGATCGACGTTCGCCTTGAGCGCCGCGGGGTTCATGGCCACCAGCACGTTCGGGTGGTCGCCGGGCGTCGTAACGTCCTCGGAGGCGAACTGGATCTGGAAGGCGGACACGCCGTGGACGGTGCCGGCCGGCGCGCGGATCTCGGCGGGGAAGTCCGGCAGCGTTGCAAGGTCGTTGCCGAGGATCGCGGTGGCGCTGGTGAAACGGTCGCCGGTGAGTTGCATGCCGTCGCCCGAGTCGCCGGCGAACCGGACGACCACCTTGGTCTTCTCCTCGACCGTCTTGGGCATGCAACTCGGGCCGGTGCTCCCGGCCCGCCTCCTCCGTGCTACTTCGGGACGAGCTTCGCTCCCCTCTATCGATGGTAGCGCCTAGGTTCGTGAGGGACACCCGAAACCGGTAGCATCGCGGTCCGATGCGCACACGTAAGCTCGGGTCACAGGGTCCTGAGATCTCGGCGATCGGCTTCGGCGCCTGGGAGGCCGGCGCCGGCACCGAGTGGGGCGAGCCGCCTCCCGAGGAGCAGATCATCCAGGCCGTTCGCACGTCGATCGACGCCGGGATCACGTGGATAGACAGCGCTGAGGTCTACGGGGACGGCCGGTCCGAGGAGATCGTGGGCAAGGCCATCGCCGGGCGGCACGACGAGGTCCTTATAGCAACGAAAGTGGCTCCGGCGCCGGAGGGAAGCGGCTTCCGGCCTGAGCAGGTCCGCGCGGCTTGCGAGGGCAGCCTCCGTCGGCTAGGCATCGACGCCGTCGGCCTGTATCAGCTCCACTGGCCCGACGAGACCGGCGTGCCGGTGGAGGAGACCTGGGGCGCCATGGCCTCGCTCGTCGACGCGGGCAAGGTGCGCTTCGTCGGCGTGTCCAACTTCGACCGCGAGATGATCGAGAAGTGCCTGGCGGTCCGCCACGTGGACTCGCTCCAGCAGGAGCTCTCGATGCTGCAGCTCGGCGAACGGGACCACGTCGCATGGTGCGGCGAGCGCGGCATCGGCGTAGTCGCCTACGGCCCGCTGGCCTACGGGCTTCTTACGGGGGCGATCACGCCAGAGACCACGTTCGCCGAACGTGACTTCCGGGGCGGAGGTGGAGAAGACACGGAGACCTACGAGGCCCTCTACGCTCCCGGGAAGATCGACCGGAGCCTAGCTGTGGTCGACGCCATGCGCCCGATCGCCCAGCGCCTCGGCTGCAGGGTGGC
The DNA here is from genome assembly GCA_035288045.1 of Actinomycetota bacterium. Lineage (GTDB taxonomy): Bacteria > Actinomycetota > UBA4738 > UBA4738 > HRBIN12 > DATEBA01. Next base: position 86,958 of record DATEBA010000074.1, on the reverse strand, counting down.
CCAGCTCGCGCTCGCGTGGAACTTCCACCAGGCGGGCGTGACGTCGTCGATCGCGGGGAGCCGCGACCCGGGCCACGTCCGCGACAATGCCGCCGCCGGAGACATCGAGCTCGACGACGAGACCCTCGGGGAGCTCGAGGCGCTGCTCCCCCTCGGACCCGCGTTCGAGGACTAGAACCTCTCCCCGCGCTCGGACCTGCGGAGCCGGCGCGCCAGCTCGCGGAGGAGCCGCCCGGCGATCTGGGGCTCCTTCTGCATAAGCTTGGTCAGGTCCCGCCGGTAGAGACGGAGCACCAGTAGAGGGGTCCGCGCAACGACGGTCGCGGTACGTGGCCCTCCGTCGAGCACCGAGATCTCGCCGAAGACGTCTCCGGGCCGGAGCCGCGCGACGCTTCTTCCCTGCCGTGTCACGCGGGCCTCCCCCTCGAGGATCACGAACAACGCCTCGCCGGGAAGCCCCTCCTCCACGACCTTGGCCCCGGCCGGGTACGGCACCTCCTCCGTGAGGTCGCCCACGCGCCGGAGGTGCCTGCTGGAGAGGTCGACGAATATCGGGACGAGCCCGAGCGCGGCGGCGCTTCTGCGCTTGGTGGGGCGCCCACCGGGCCTCGCCGGCCTCGAGGAGGAAGCCTCGATCAACGGGTCGAGCGGAGGTCTTGACATAGGCAGGGAGCCTACCGGAACGTGCCGGTCGGCGCGCGGCGTGCCTTCCGATCGACGATGCCCGCTACGATTCCAGGCCATGACAGCTCATGCGGAAACCCTCTCCGGGCTCGAAGCGCTCCTCGCAGAGCGGATCGTGGTTCTGGACGGCTCCTGGGGGGTGCTGCTGCAGGGCCGGGGCCTCACCGAGCAGGAGTTTCGAGGCGAGCGCTTCCACGACCACCCCCGGGACGTCAAGGGAGACCCCGACATCCTGAACCTGACGCACCCCGACATCGTGTCGGAGATCCATCACGAGTACCTGAGGGCCGGCGCCGACATCACGACCACCAACACGTTCACCGCGACGTCGATCGGGCAGGCCGACTACGGCCTACAGGAGGCGGTCCACGACATGAACGTCGCCGGCGCGCGCCTCGCGAAGGAGGCGGCGGCTGCGTACCCCGACCGGTTCGTCGCAGGCTCGGTCGGGCCGCTCAACGTCACCCTGTCGATCTCACCCAAGGTCGAGGACGCGGCCTTCCGCACCGTCACGTTCGACCGGGTCTACGAGTCCTACGCGGAGCAGATCCGCGGCCTCGTCGAGGGCGGGGTCGATCTCCTGCTGATCGAGACAATCTTCGACACCCTGAACGCGAAAGCCGCGATCGCGGCCGCCCAGGACGTCGCGCCGGAGGTTCCCATTTGGATCTCCGTCACGATCGTGGACCGCAGCGGCCGCACGCTCTCGGGGCAGACGATCGAGGCGTTCTGGACCTCCGTCGAGCACGCGGAGCCGCTGATCGTGGGCGTCAACTGCTCGCTGGGCGCTTCCGAGATGCGTCCCCACATCGAGAGCCTCGCTCGCGTCGCGCCCGTGCCGGTCGGGTGCTATCCGAACGCCGGCCTTCCAAACCCGTTCGGCGGCTTCGACGAGACCCCCGAGATCACGAGCGGGCTCTTGGTGGCCTTCGCCCGCGACCGGCTCGTGAACGTCGTCGGCGGGTGCTGCGGCACGACCCCCGATCACGTACGCGCGATCGTTAAGGTGGTCGACGGCCTCCTACCCCGCGAGCTCCCGTCGGCCGACGATCGCATCCCGACGTTCAGCGGCCTCGAGCCCTTCGCGATCCGGCCCGACACCGGGTTCGTCATGATCGGAGAGCGACAGAACGTCACGGGTTCGGCCAAGTTCCGACGACTCATCGAGTCGGGCGACTATCAGGCAGCCATCGAGGTAGCTCTCGACCAGGTCCGCTCCGGCGCGAACATGCTGGACGTGAACATGGACGCCGACCTCCTCGACGGAGTTGCGGCCATGACCACGTTCCTGAACCTGATCGCGACCGAGCCGGAGATCGCGCGGGTGCCGATCATGGTCGACAGCTCGCGCTGGGAGGTGATCGAGGCCGGCCTGAAGTGCGTCCAGGGCAAGGGGATCGTGAACTCGATCAGCCTGAAGGAGGGCGAGGCGGACTTCCTCGACAAGGCTCGCGGGATCAGGCGCTACGGCGCCGGGGTGGTAGTGATGGCGTTCGACGAGGGCGGCCAGGCCGACACGGTCGAGCGCAAGGTCGACATCTGCGAACGAGCCTACCGACTCCTCACCCGGCAGGCCGGGTTCGATGCCTCCGACATCATCTTCGACCCCAACATCCTTGCGATCGCCACCGGGATCGAGGAGCACAGCGAGTACGCGAAGGCGTTCATAGAGGCGACGCGCGAGATCAAGCGGCGATGTCCGGGCTCGAGGGTCTCGGGAGGCATATCCAACCTCTCGTTCTCGTTCCGGGGCAACGAGGTCGTTCGCCAGGCCATCCACTCGGCCTTCCTCTACCACGCGAGGCAGGCCGGCCTCGACATGGCGATAGTCAACGCGGGACAGCTACCCGTCTACGACGACATACCCAAGGAGCTCCTGGAGCACGTCGAGGACATCATCTTCAACCGTCGCCCCGACGCGACGGAGCGCATGGTCGCGTTCGCCGCGACGGTGCAGGGCGAGGGGATGAGGACCGAGCAGGACCTGTCCTGGCGGGAGGCCTCGGTCGAAGAGCGCCTCTCGCACGCCCTGGTCCACGGGATCGTCGACTTCATCGAGGAGGACGCCGAGGAGGCGCGACAGCGGTACCCGCGGCCGCTCGACGTGATCGAGGGGCCGCTGATGGAGGGGATGAAGATAGTCGGCGACCTCTTCGGCGCCGGCAAGATGTTCCTGCCGCAGGTGGTCAAGAGCGCCCGCGCGATGAAGAAAGCGGTGGCCTACCTAGAGCCCTTCATGGAAGAGGAGAAAGTTCGCCTCGGCACCGTCGGGCGGGCGCAGGGCAAGCTCGTCACGGCGACCGTGAAGGGCGACGTTCACGACATAGGGAAGAACATCGTCGGCGTCGTGCTGGGCTGCAACAACTACGAGGTCATCGACCTCGGCGTGATGGCGCCCGCCGACCTGATCCTCGACACCGCCATGCAGGAGAGCTGCGACATCGTGGGGCTCTCCGGTCTCATCACACCCTCGCTGGGGGAGATGGTGAACGTCGCGAAGGAGATGGAGCGCAGGGGCATGACGCTGCCGCTGCTGATCGGCGGCGCCACCACGTCGCGCCAGCACACGGCGGTGAGGATCGCCCCCGAGTACTCCCGGCCGGTCGTGCACGTGGTGGACGCATCGAGGGTCGTCGGGGTCGTGAGCGACCTCCTCGACGAGAAACGCCGGCTCGAGCTGGACGCGCGCAACCGTGAGGACCAGGAGCGCCTCCGGAAGCTGCATGCCGAGACGGAGGCGAGGCCGCTGCTGCCCTACCGGAAGGCCCTCGACAACCGGACGCCGATAGAGTGGCGCGCCGAGGACGTACCGGCGGCGCCGTTCACCGGTCCGCGCGCGGTCGAGCCCGCGCTGGATGTTCTCCGCGGCTACATCGACTGGACATTCTTCTTCACTGCGTGGGAGCTGAAGGGCCGGTACCCGCGGATCCTCGACGACCCGCGCCAGGGGGCCGCGGCCCGCGAGCTGTTCGCCCACGCGAACGAGGTCCTCGATGAGATCGTCGCCAGCGCGTCGCTGGAGGCCCGCGGCGTCTACGGCTTCTGGCCGGCCAACGCCGAGGGCGATGACATCGTCCTGGAGAACGGGTTCGTGTTCCACTGCCTGCGTCAGCAGGCAAGCCACGGCGACGGCCGCCCGAACCGCTCTCTCGCGGACTTCGTGGCCCCCCCCGAGAGCGGCCTTCAGGACCATGTCGGGGCGTTCGCGGTCACCGCCGGCCTCGGCGCCGACGAGCAGGCGAAGCGCTACGAGGCGGATCACGACGACTACCGCGCGATCATCGTGAAGGCCCTCGCCGACCGCCTGGCCGAGGCCTTCGCGGAGTACCTCCACGCCGTCGCGCGACGCGAGTGGTACGCGGATGAGGACCTGTCCCACGAGGACCTGATCTCCGAGCGCTACCGCGGCATCCGTCCGGCGTTCGGGTACCCGGCCTGCCCCGACCACACGGAGAAGCAGACGCTGTTCGAGCTGCTCGGTGCCCGCGACGTGGGTATGGATCTGACCACCAGCTGCGCGATGACCCCTGGCGCCAGCGTGGCCGGGATCTACCTCTCGCACCCCGAGGCCAGGTACTTCAACGTGGGCCGGCTCGGCAGGGACCAGGTGGAGGACTACGCGCGCCGCAAGGGCCAGAGCCTGGCCGAGGCGGAACGCTGGCTCCGCCCGAACCTCGCCTACGAGCCAGGCTGAATCGATCCCTGCCCCCGCGCGTCCGCAGCTGGGATCTCGCGCAGTCGCCGCACCGGTGACAGCAGCGGCGGCAACACGGCGATGAAGCTTCCGATCGCCGATATCCAGATCGTCGGCCGCAGCCCGATCGCGCTGCCGAGCGCGCCGCCGATGAGCCCCCCCACGGGGAGGGTCCCCCAGACCACGAAGCGCATCGTCGCGTGCATCCGGCCCTGCATTCTGTCGGGAGTGATCGCCTGGCGCAGGCTCACCTGGTTCACGTTGTAGAGGGGATTCGACATGCCGGCGACGATGCCGGAGGCGACGATCATCGCGAAGCCGGTCGAGGGGGTGGCGAGCGCGATCAGGGCGGCGCCCACCCCGAACATCGCCGCCGATCCGATGATCGTCCACCCGAGGCCGAACGCGCGCGCCGCGCGGCCGGCGAGGAACGCACCGAGGAGGGTCCCCACATTCCCGATCGCGAGCGCCAGCCCGATCGCGCCGGGCGCGAGCTCCAGGTGCCTCACAGCGAACAGCACGAGGATCGCGAACATCATCGAGCCGAAGAGGTTGGAGATCGAGGTGCACGCGGCGATCGGCCGAAGCAGCGGATGCTTCAGGACGTACCGCAGCCCCTCCGCGATCTCCGTTCGCATCCGCGGGTGCCCCTCCTCGCCTGGGGGTTCGACCGGCGGCTCAGAACGGCGGATCCCGCCGACGAACGCGGCCGAGCCCAGGTACGAGACGGCATCTGCGAGGATCGCTGCCGGCGCCGTCAGCAGCTGCACGAGCATTCCCGCGAGCCCCGGCCCGGCGAGCTGCGCCGCCGAGCGGCTGATCTCGAGCTTCGCGTTCCCCTCGGTCAGGCGGTCGCGGTCCACGAGCGACGGCAGGTAAGACTGGTACGCGACGTCGAAGAAGACCGTGAAAAGGCCGGTCGCGAACGCCGCCGCGTAGAGCAGGCCCATGGAGGTCCCGCCCAGCCAGTACGTGAGCGGGATCGAGAAGAGCACGATCGCGCGCCCGAGGTCGCCCGTGATCAGGATCGGGCGCCGTCGCATCCGATCCACCCACACGCCCGCGGGCAGCCCGACGAGCAGGAAGGGAAGCGTCTCGAGGGCCGAGAGCACGCCGAGCTGGAACGCCGACGCGTCCAGGATCAGGATCGCGGTGAGCGGGAGCGCCAGGAAAGTGACCTGGGTACCGAGTTGGCTGATCGACTCGGCCGCCCAGAGCTTCATGAAGTCGCCGTGCCGCCAGAGCGATCCGCCCATGCATCTCCCTTCACGAACGGGGGAGTATAGGCGGCGCGTCGCCCCTGGTACCGTGATGCCCTCATGGGGCGCTTCTGGCATTCCTTCGCGGATATGGCCGCTGTCGAGACCGGCGGCGAGCTCGTGATCGAGCGCGGCGAAGGCGTTCACATATGGGACGACCGAGGGCGCCGCTACCTCGACGCCACGGCGAGCCTGTGGTACTGCAACGTCGGCTACGGCAGGTCCGAGATCGCCGAAGCCGCTGCGGCACAGATGAAGAGGCTGGCCGCGTACTCGACCTTCGGCGACCTCGCGAACCGGCCCGCGATGGATCTCGCCGAGCGGGTGAGCGCTTTCGCGCCGGTGCCGGACAGCCGGGTCTTCCTGACGAGCGGCGGCTCGGACTCGATCGACACGGCGACGAAGATGGCGCGTCGATACTGGCAGCTCGTCGGGCAGCCGGAGCGGACGGTGTTCGTGAACCGGCAGCACGCGTACCACGGCATGCACCTCGGGGGGACAAGTCTCGCCGGCATCCAGGCGAACGTCGCCGGCCACGGGCCGCTCGTCGGCGACGTCGTGACGGTGCCGTGGGACGATGCCGACGCGCTCCGTCGGGCGATCGAGCGGACCGGCCCGGGACGCGTGGCCGCCTTCTTCTGCGAGCCGATCATCGGGGCCGGCGGCGTGTTCGCGCCGCCGGAGGGCTACCTGCAGGCGGCGCGAAAGGCGTGCCGCGACCTCGGCGTCCTTTTCGTCGCCGACGAGGTGATAACGGGATTCGGGCGGGCCGGCGCATGGTTCGCCAGCGACCGTTGGGACCTGCAGCCCGACATCATCACCTGCGCTAAGGGCATCACCAGCGGCTACCTGCCGATGGGTGCGGTCGTTGCCTCGCCTCGGGTGGCCGAGACGTTCTTCTCTCCAGGTGCCGGCGTATGGCGGCACGGATACACGTACGCAGGCCACGCGACCGTCGCCGCCGCCGCAATCGCGAATCTGGACATCATGGAGCGGGAGCGGCTGCCGGGGCGGGCGCTCGACCTGGAGCGACGGCTGGCCGACGCGCTCGCCCCTCTCGCGAACCACGCCCTCGTCGAGGAGGTCCGCGCGGGAACGGGCGTGATCGCGGCCGTTCAGCTCTCGGTCGAGCGACTGAAGGAGCCGGGCCTGGCGCCGGCCGTGATCGCGGCTTGCCGAGAGGCCGGGATCATGACGCGAGCGCTGGCGACCGGCGCTCTCCAGGTCTCGCCTTCTCTGGTGATCGACGAGGCCGGGCTGAGCGAACTTGCAGAGGGCATCCGCGCCGGGCTGGACGCCTGCGTCTAGCCTGGCCTTAACTAGTGGAAGGAGTGCCCGCAGGCGCAGGAGCCCTGGGCGACCGGGTTGTCGATCGTGAACCCCGAGGCCTCGAGCGTGTCCACGAAGTCGATCGTCGCCTCGGACAGGTAGGGCACGCTCATCTTGTCGATCACCACGCGGACGCCGAACTGCTCCTCGGCGACGTCCTTCTCGGAGATCTGGTCGTCGAGGAACATCGCGTAGCGCAGTCCCGAGCACCCGCCGGGCTGAACGGCCACACGCAGCGCCAGGTCCTGTCGGCCCTCCTCCTGGAATAGCTCCTGCACCTTTCCGGCGGCGGATTCGGTCAGCCGGATCGTCTTCACCTTTTCCTGCGGCCTCGTATCCATGAGGGGATTGTACCGGCCCTGTCGGGAAAATCCGACCCCCCCGGTCAGATTCGTGCGACTGTCGCCCGCTCGGCGCCCGTCACCTGCGCCAACGCCGCCGCCGCTTCCTCGAACCGCCGGACGGCGCCGCTCATGCCAACCCCACCCCCGCCGCGACCTCCTCCGAGAGATCCTCGAGCGCGCGGCGAGTATCACCGAGAGCCCGCTCCTCGCCGAACCGGCCCACGAGTGAGGCGACGTCAACGCCCTCCGGTTGCAGCTCCGCGCGTCCGCAGAGCACCGTCACCGGCACGCGGAGTGCCTCGGCCGCCCGCATCACCCCCGCAACGGTCTTACCGCGGAGAGACTGGTCGTCGAGCTTGCCCTCCCCCGTCACCACGCGCTGCGAGCCCTCCAGCCGCTCCCGGAGCCCGACCGCATCCATCACCACCTCGATGCCCGGCCGGAGTTTGGCCCCGAGGAACGCGACGAGCCCGGCCCCCAGGCCACCGGCAGCGCCTGCGCCGGGCAGGTCTCGCAGGTCCAGCCCGAGGTCCCGGTACAGCACGGCCGCGTAGTGGGCAAGCGCGCGGTCCAGCAGCAGGACCTCGTCGGGCCTCGCGCCCTTCTGTGGACCGTAGACGTGAGCCGCCCCGCTGGGACCGACGAGCGGGTTGTCGACGTCACAGGCGACCAGGACCCGAGCGGTGCCAGCCACCCTGGCGACCCCCGTGGCATCGATCGTCGCGAGGTCGAGGAGCCCGATGCCTCCGGGCAAGATGTCCTTCCCCTCGGCGTCGAGCAGCCTCGCGCCGAGCGCCTGCGCCATCCCCGCTCCGCCGTCGGTCGTCGCGCTCCCGCCGATGCAAACGATGAGCTTCGCCGGACGATGGCGCTCGAGTGCTTCGCTGACAAGCTCTCCCGTTCCGCGCGTCGTGGCTCGCAGCGCGTCTCGCCGCGACTCCGAGACGAGCGCCAACCCGGACGCCCGCGCCATCTCGACGACAGCCGTGTCGCCGGCCGTGCCGTACGCCGCATCCACGTGATCCCCGAGCGGTCCCGCGACTCGCGCCGGCACGAGCTCCCCGTCGAGCGCCGCGACGAGGGCCTCGAGCGTTCCCTCGCCTCCGTCGGCCATCGGCACGATCTCGAGCTCGTCGGTCGGACGCGCGCGCAACCAGCCGGTCTCGATCGCGCGGGCGGCCTGCTCGGCCGAGAGGGTTCCCCTGAACTTGTCGGGTGCGACGAGAACGCGCATCGAGGAAGCGTACATCCGCGTTGACACGCGCCCTTCTCAGGCGGGAAGCTAGGGTTGAGGGAGCGGAGACCAGCGTCGCCCTACGAAACGAGGCGATCCATGGACGCTTCCGACGCAAGTGCCAACACCAGCCTCCCGAGGACGGCCCGCCTCCCGCGGATCTTCCTCGTCGCCGGCGTGTTGCTCACCGTTCTCGCGCCGCCCACCCCATCGAGCGCGCTTGGGAACCCCTACCTGATCAGGGACATCTGGCCGCACGCCGGGAGCTGGACCCAACCTGGCGGGCTCACGAACGTGGGCGGAACCCTCTTCTTCAGGGCGAACGACGAGACCCACGGGGAGGAGCTATGGAAGAGCGACGGGACCAAGGCCGGCACCGTGATGGTGAAGGACATCAACCCGTCTGGGGACTCGACCCCCGAGTATCTGACGAGCATCGACGGAACGCTCTTCTTCAATGCGAACGACGGGACCCACGGGGAGGAGCTCTGGAGGAGCGATGGGACCGAGACCGGAACAGTCCTCGTGAAGGACATCAACCCGTCTGGGGACTCGGCCCCGTCCGGCTTCGCGGACCTGGGCAGCGAGTTCCTGTTCAGGGCATGGAAGGAGAGCACCGGATTCGAGCTCTGGAAGAGCGAGGGGACCAAGGCCGGAACAGCCCTGGTGAAGGACATCAAGCCGGGGGCGGGCGATTCCCTACCCTCCGGGCTCACGATGGTTGGAGACACCACCTTCTTCGGAGCGGACGACGGGGCAACGGGCTTCGAGCTCTGGAAGAGCGACGGGACTCGGGCCGGAACAAGACGTGTGAAGGACTTGAACCCTGGGGCGGCGACATCGTCTCCCTCATACCTCACGAACTTGGCCGGCACCCTCTTCTTCGGAGCGAACGACGGGACCACCGCCGGGCTCTGGAAGAGCGACGGGACCAGGACAGGAACGAGGCTCGTGAAGGAGATAGCGCCAGGGGGCTCCTCGCCGTCCAGGCTCACGGCGGTGGGAAGCACGCTGTTCTTCAGGGCGGACTACTACGGCGAGGAGCTCTGGAAGAGCGACGGGACCAAGGCCGGAACCGTGATGGTGAAGGATATCAACCCAAGGGGCTCTTCGAATCCCACGTACCTGACGAGCTCCGGAGGAACCCTGTTCTTCAGCGCATACACCGGGTGGCGAGGCTTCGAGCTGTGGAGGAGCGACGGGACCAAGGCCGGAACCGTGATGGTGAAGGACATCAACCCGGTGATCCATGAAGGCTCGTCCCCCGGACCCTTCGCCAGCGCCGGGGGAACTCTCTACTTCCAGGCGGACGACGGAGTCACCGGCTCCGAGCTGTGGGAGAGCGACGGGACGGAGACCGGCACCTCGCTCGTCGAGGACATCTGGGCCGGTGACAGGGGCTCGTCCCCCGGGTCCTTCGCGTCGGCATCGGCCACCCTGTTCTTCGTCGCCGGCGACGGGATCCACGGTCGAGAGCTCTGGGGGGCCCCGCTCTAGGTACAATCCCGCGCGATGTCGGGTCCTCCAACGTCTCCCGAACGGTGATCGTGGACCGCCGGGCGCTGCTGGCCGCCGCCAGCGCCGAGCGCGCTGGCCTCGGACGTACGATCCAGTACGCCCCAGCCGACTCCTGGGAGCGACCGAGCGCGTGCCCCGGCTGGTGGAACCGCGACGTGATGGCTCATCTCGCCTCCCAGGACACGGCGGCCGCACAGATCCTCGCCGGCGAGGCCCCGGCCGAGCTCGACGAGTACCGTAAGCGCCTGGGCGACGAAGCGTTCACGATCGACGGCTTCAACGCGTTCGCCGTGAACAACCGCGCTCCATTTCCCCACCGGCAGGTCCTCTCCGACTGGGGAAGGGCCGCGGACGCCGTTCTGGCGTTCGCCGCCAAGCTCACCGACGAGGAGTGGCGCGCGCGCCGGTTCTCCTGGCTCGCGGGCGAGATCGGCGCCCGGTACCTGCTCCAGTCGCGCGTCGTCGAGTGGTGGCTCCACGGCGAGGACGTGCGCGCGGGCGCGGGGATGGAGCCGCGTGTCGTTCATCCGCCCGTGTTCCTCACGAACGACCTCGCGATCCGGATGCTCCCGTGGGCGCTGTCCCGCGCGGGGCTGGACTTCCCGGGCCGTAGCGTTCGGATCGATCTCCAGGGTGCCGGCGGCGGCTCGTGGCACCGGAGCCTGGAGCCCGGCCGCGTCCCGTCCGAGGACGACAAGCCCGACGCCTTCATCGAGGGCCGCGCGCACGCGTTCGCGCTCGTCGGTGGCCGGCGCGCCTCCGCTGACGGCTACCTCGACGACGGGAACCTGGTGGTGGGCGGCGACGAGAAGCTCGCGTTCGGCGTGCTGGAGCACATCCGCGCCTACCCGTGAGCGATCAGAAGTCGGGGTTGGGAACGGAGATCTTCACCGTCGGCGGCCCGCCGTCAGACGTCTCGATCAGCTTCCAGAAGTACAGCGTCCCGGCGGCGAGAGCGGCGACGAGCGCGATCGCGATGATGATCTTTCCCACGGCAGAAGGGTAGCGCCCGGAGAGCCGCCGGTCGAGGGTCACCTGCGAACGACGAGGCGTTTCACGGCCCTTCGGCGCGCGCCGAACCTGTACTTGTACGCGTAGTCGCCCTTCAGCAGGTCGAACCGCTCGCAGCCCTCAGCGATCGCCCGCCCTATCACCTCGCCGACGAGCACCATCCCGGGCGAGAGGTGCTCCCACGCGTGGTCGAAGGCGGAGTTGTACAGATAGTACGTATGCCCGCACAGGAAGCCGATCGTGCCGGCGATCCTCACGTCGCCGACCTCGAGCGACGTGAGCCGGAATATCCGACCGGCTAGGAACGCCTCGCCGAGTCGGCGGAAGAAGATCTCCATGCCCGGCTGCATGAACACGCCCTTCGGACCCTCGCTCGAGCGGTGGAGCTCCACGAAGCGATCGAGGTCGCGCGCGAGCGTCTCCCCGGTCGTGTCGACGACGCGGTACCCCCCGGCCTCGGACTCGAGCTTCCTAGGCTTTCGCCGGATCTCGTGGCGTAGCTTCGAGGGAAGCGAGGCGAGGTACCCGTCCCACGACGCGGGGAGCTCTAGGTACGGCGCCAGGCCGTTCTGGTCCTCCGCCACCTCGACGGCGAGCCCCTGGTCCTCTGCGCCGGCGCGAAGTAGCTCGAGCCACGCGGTATCCGTCGGCAGGCCGCGGAGGTCGGCTTCGTCCCAGTCCTTGCGGAGGACGAGCCCGGCAAAGAGCTCCTTCGCCATCGGTTCGCCGCACCCCGGTTTCGCGACGGGACCCATGTAATCGGTGACCTCGGTGCCGCCGAGGAACCGGAGCGTCCTTCCGATCCGCTCGAATGCCCCGGCGCCGACCTGCTCGCCGCTCTCCTCCTCGGCGAAGGACAACAGCAGGTGCTCGGGTGCCTCCCCGAACTCCTCCCAGTAGAGCTTCAAGTAAGCCGGATAGTGGAAGAACGTGCCGGCCGGGTCGGCGCCGACGAGACCCGACCAGTCCCGCCGCGAGAAATCCCGCCCATCATCGGAGAAGACGATCCGCATCGGACCCATGATAGGCGGGCCCTACCAGGAGCCTCCGCCTCCTCCGCCTCCTCCGCCGCCGGAGACCCCACCCCCGCCGAAGCCGCTGCCGCCCGAGCCCGCGGGAGTCGAGGTGATGGTCCCCGCGGTCGTCACGGCGAACCCCTCCATGGACTCGCCGAACGTTCCGTACGCGAACGGGTACGGGGAGACGTACCACCCGGTTTCCGGCGCCTGCCTCGCGAGCGACTCGAAGGCCTTGGCCCACTTCTCCGTGAGGCCGAAGACGATCGCGTACGGCAGGTACCTGGAGAAGACGTTCTCCTGCTCGGCCCACCGCGAGAAGTTGGCCTCCGCCTTGTCGATCACTTCCCGGAACCCGAAGATCCGCCGACGGAGGGCCGTCCCCTTCGCCGTCCGGCTCGGCATCGCCCGCGCACCGATCATCAACAAAAGACCACCGACGACGATGGGTACGGGGACGAGACCGAGATGGGTATAGCGCACGGCGAGGTACTCTATGCCGCCGCCCGCGAGCAGTACCGCCGTGCCGATCCTCTGCCAGAGCCTCCTAACCTTGTCCGGACGGCCCGCGAACCACTTCCGGGATGCGGCGTCCTCGTAGAGCGCCTCCTGAACGCTGTGGAGTCGTCCCACGAACTTGCTCTTGAGGGCCGAGAGAAGGACGACCTCGTCCCCGTCCTGGAACAGACCGTCGAAGAGCCTCCGCTCGTAGTCGAGCAGCCCGGCCGCGTCCCGAAGCCTCGTGAGGCTCCAGTCGGGCTTGCCGAACCACCCCTCCTTCGGGATCTCGGCGATGCGGAGGTAGCCGCGGACGGCGAGATCGACGAACGTCGCGGTGACGTCCAGCGGGTTCGCGGTCTCGTCCAGCAGCGTCCCGATCTGGCCCGGGCGGAGATCGTCGGGAGGGGCGAACTCCGGGACGATCGCCTCGTGTTCCAAGAGCGAGACGGGCTCCTCCTCGCCGGTGGCAGAACCGTGAAGCATGTCCACGACGCTGCCAGTGAAGCGGCGGTCGCGTCCCTTGAGGACCACGAGCCACCCGAACCCGGCGATCACGAGGACGAGCAGCCCAGCGCTCGCGGCGACCGTCACCGGAGAGACGTCGAACGCCCGCCGGAGGCTCCAGCGCTCCTCGAGCACCGGCTCCGGCTCGGAGACAGCCCCCTTGGGGATGGCGACTACTACGCTGAAGCCCTCGTAGGGGTTGAGGCGGCCCATCGAGAAGCTCGCCGCCCCGCCGGTGAACGCGTCGCGCTTGCAGCTGACGCTCACGCCGTAGGGGCCCGCGAAGCATGCGACCTCGAGGATGTCCGCCGGGGCCGAGACATCCACGCGCGATCGCTCGATCGGCACGTCCCACGCGTCGCCGATCGCGTTCCAGTACAGCTCGTCGTGATCGTCGAAGGCGTTCAGCGCGCCCTCGACGCGGTAGACGATCGTGTAGGCATGACGCCCGGTGATCGTCCGGTCCGGATCGCCGATCCTGATCCGGAGCAGGCTGCCCTCGCGCTCCTCCTCGTACCGGTCGGGCGTCCCGGCCGATCCTTCGACCGAGAGGATGTCGATCGGGTAGACGCGATCGTACGTCTCGTCCCACTCGAGGCGGTCGGGTATGTCGCGGAAGATCCCGTGGCGTGAGGCATACCCGAAGTCGTAGTCGATGCGCTCGGTCACGAGGATCGAGCCGGAGGGCGCGATCTCGATCGCGACGTCGTAGGAGAGGATGCGCTCGCCCTGTGCTGCCGCGGGAGCGGCGAACAGGAGCACGGCAACCGCGGCGAGGATGGGCTTCCGCACGAGCCGTAGCCTAATGAGAGCGCCCGGTCGCGTCGAACGGTTAGGCTCGGAAGGATGACCGAAGAGCCGAAGCTGTACGGGGAGCTCGCCTCGTGGTTCCATCTACTTACCGCGCCCGAGGACTACGCGGAGGAGGCCGACCAGTACCGGCGTGTCTTGCTCGACGCCTGCGACCCGCCGCCGCGAACCATGCTCGAGCTCGGTAGCGGCGGAGGCAACAACGCGTCGCACATGAAGCGCCCCTTCGAGCTCACGCTGATCGACCGATCCCCGCACATGCTGGCTATCAGCCTTCGGCTGAATCCCGAGTGCGACCACCTCGAGGGCGACATGCGAACCGTCCGCCTCGGGCGGCAGTTCGACGCGGTCTTCGTGCACGACGCCGTCAGCTACATCACCAGCGAGGAGGACCTCCGGGCGGTCATGGAGACCGCCTTCGCCCACTGCCGTCCCGGGGGCGCGGCGCTCTTCGTTCCGGACTGGGTCCGAGAGACGTTTCGTCCCTCCACCGATCACGGCGGACACGACGGCGACGGCCGAGGCCTGCGGTTCGTCGAGTGGGATTGGGACCCCGATCCGACCGACACGACCTACGTTGCCGACTTCGCCTACCTGCTCCGCAACGCGGACGGGACCGTCCGCGTCGAGCACGACCGGCACCTCATGGGCCTCTTCGCCCGCAGCGACTGGCTCCGCCTCCTCGAGGAGGCCGGCTTCCGTCCGGAGGTCATCCCGGCCGAACACGGCGAAGAGGCGGGCTCGGAGCTGTTCCTAGGGGCTCGCGATTCCTAGCCGCGAGCGGCGGCGCCGGTAGCCTCGCCGTCGGCGCCCTCGAGCGCCTCCTGGAGAACGTCCCACGCGAGCACGGCACACTTGATCCTGATCGGGTACTTCACCACGCCCTTCAAGGCGATCAGGTCGCCGAACTCATTCTCGTCGGGCTCGATCTCGCCAGCCATCATCCCTCGGAACTCCGCCGCCATCGCGTTCGCTTCGTCCAGCGCCCTGCCCTCGACGGCCTCGGTCATCATCGACGCGGAAGACTGAGAGATCGAGCAACCAGAACCGGTGAACGAGACCGCCGCGATCTTCCCGTCCTCCTGGTGGACGAACACGCTGATCTCGTCGCCGCAGAGGGGGTTGTTCTTCGAGCACGTGAGCTCGGCCTCGGGCATCTCGCGCTTGTTCCGAGGGCTCTTGTAGTGATCGAGGATGACTTCCTTGTAGATGTCGTCGAGGGCCACCGCGTCCTCCTAGAACGCGAAGAGGTCCTCGGCTTTGGCGAGCGCCTCCACCAGCCGGTCGACCTCCTCCTTCGTGTTGTAGACGTACAGGGACGCCCGCGCCGTCGCCGGCACGCCGTAGCGCCGCATGACCAGCTGCGCGCAGTGGTGACCCGCGCGGATGGCCACCCCCTCTTCGTTGAGGATCGTCGCGAGGTCGTGCGGGTGTATCTCCTTGTACCAGAACGAGATCTCCCCGCCCCGTACGGACACGTCCTTGGGCCCGATGATCCGTGCGCCCGCCTCGATCAACAGGTCGAGCGCGTAGGCCGTGAGCTCCTCCTCGTAGGCCCGGACGTTCTCCATCCCGAGCGCCTGCAGGTAGTCGACCGCCGCCGCGAGGCCGACCTCCTGGGCGATGTTCATCGTGCCGGCCTCGAACTTGTAGGGGATGTCCTTCCACGTCGCGCGGTCGCGGTGGACCTCCAGGATCATCTCTCCCCCGCCGAGGAACGGGTCCATCTGCTCGAGCACCTCGCGCTTACCGTACAGCCCGCCCGAGGCCGTGGGGCCCAGCATCTTGTGGCCGGAGAACGCGAGGAACTCGGCGTCGAGGTCGGCGACGTTGACCGGGTGGTGCGGCACCAGCTGCGCGCCGTCGACGCAGACGACCGCACCGACCGCGTGCGCCGCGTCGACCAGCTGCCGGAGCGGCGTGATCGTGCCGAGCGCGTTCGACATGCCCGTGACCGACAGGATCTTCGTGCGCTCCGTGAGGAGCGAACCGAGGTCGGAGAGGTCGAGCAGCCCGTCGTCGGTTAGGCCGATGTAGCGCAGGGTCGCCCCGGTCGCGCGGGCGCACAGCTGCCACGGCACGATGTTGGAGTGGTGCTCCATGTCGGTGATCAGGATCTCGTCGCCCTCGCGCAGGAACCGCCGCCCCCAGCCGTGTGCGACCAGGTTGATCGACTCGGTCGTTCCGCGCGTGTAGACGACCGTCTCGGGCTCGGGCGCCCCGACGAAAGACGCGAGCGTAGCCCGCGCACGCTCGTACAGGTCGGTCGCCTCCTCCGAGAGCGTGTAGATCCCGCGATGGACGTTCGCGTTGTGCCGCTCGTAGAAGTCGCGCTCGGCCTCGATCACCCGCCGCGGCTTCTGCGAGGTCGCGGCGCTGTCCAGGTAGACCATCGGCCGGCCGTCGACGGCACGGGCGAGTATCGGGAAGTCCTCCCGTATCCGGGCGACGTCGAGGGCGCTCGGCGCCCGCTCCTCCGTCACCGACATGGCTCTCCCCTCCTCACTCCGCGGCCGGGACCGTTTCCTCGATCCCGAGCTCGGCCCGGATGCCTTCGTAGCCCTTCTCCTCGAGCTCGTGTGCGAGCTCGGGCCCGCCCGACCTCACGATACGCCCGGCCATCATGACGTGGACGTGATCGGGCGTGATGTAGTTCAGGATCCGCTGGTAGTGGGTGATAAGCAGGATCCCGAGGTGCGGCCCGATCAGCTGCTGCACGCCGGTCGCCACCGCCTTCAGCGAGTCGATGTCCAGCCCGGAGTCGGTCTCGTCCAGGATTGCGATCTCGGGCTCGAGGACCGCCAGCTGCAGCACCTCGTTCTTCTTCTTCTCCCCGCCGGAGAAACCCTGGTTCACGTACCGGTTCACCATCGCGTCCTCGACTCCGAGCGCGTCCATCTTCTCCTTCATGTGCTTGCGGAACACCAGCGCGGATACCTTGGATCCCTTCACGGACTGGTAGGCCGTCCGTAGGAAGTTCACGACGGACACGCCGGGGATCTCGGTCGGGTACTGGAACGCGAGGAACAGGCCACGCTGCGCGCGCTGGTCCGGAGTGAGCCGCAGGACGCTCTCCCCCTTGAAGAGGACGTCGCCGCCGGTCGCCACGTACCCGGGGCGTCCCATGACGACGTTGGCGAGGGTCGACTTGCCCGAGCCGTTGGGCCCCATCACCGCGTGCACCTCGCCCTGGCGCACCGTTAGGTTGATGCCCTTCAGGATCTCCTTGCCCTCGACCGCGGCCTTGAGGCCCCGGATCTCGAGCGTCGCCCGCCCGTTCTGCTCGCTCATTCAGCTCACCTCGATGTAGACGTCATCGTTGTCGGTCTTCACTTCGTAGCTCGGCACGGGGAGCGTGGCCGGAAGCGTCCTCGCCTTACCGGTGTCCAGGTCGAACGTGGAGCCGTGTCGCGGGCACTCGATCGTGCGGTCGTCCAGGTCCACCTCGCCCTCGTGCAGGTATGCCTGCGCGTGGGAGCACACGTCGCCGATGGCGCGGAAGCCATCCTCGCCCAGGTTCACCACGCACACCTCGCGACCCTCGACCGCGAACCGCCGCGCCTCGCCCTCCGCGACATCCGTTGCGGCGCAGATCCTCACGAGACCCATCGTCACGCCTCCGCCAGCTCCGCCTCGATCGCCGCCTCGAGACCGGTACGGATCTCGGGGAGCTCCACTCTGTCGAGCACCTCCTGGAAGAAGCCGAACACGATGAGTCGCTCGGCCTCCTTCTCGGGGATGCCCCGTGTCTCCAGGTAGAACAGCTCGTCCTCGGAGACCGGCCCGACGCTGGCCGCGTGGCCGCAGCGCGTCGGGTCGTGGGTCTGGATCTCGAGGTTCGGGACCGAGTGTGCCTTCGCGTGCTCGGAGAGCAAGATGTTGCGGTTGGTCTGATACGCGTCGCAGTTGTGGGCGCCGGCCTCGATGATCACGGTACCTATGTAGATCGCGTTCGAGGCGTCCTTGAGAGCCCCCTTGTACAGGAGGTCGCTCGAGGTACGGTTCCCGACGTGATCCTGGATCGAGCGGTGGTCGATGTGCTGTTCGCCGTCGCCGAAGTAGAGCCCGAGCATCTCCGACGAGCCTCCGTCCTCCGCGAGCACGCTCTCGACCTCGGCTCGCGCCAGGCTCGCGCCGAACGAGACGCCGAGCGAGCGGACCTGGGCTTGCCGGCCGACGTTTGCCCGCTGGACTGAGAGGTGCGTCACACCACGGCCGTACTCCTGGAGCGCCACGTAGCGGACCCGCGCGCCGGCTCCGGCGTGGATCTCGACGACCGCGTCGGACAGGGCGCGCTCCAGGTCCGGCGACGCGTAGCGGTCGATGAACGTCACCTCCGACCCCCGGTCGGCGACGATCAGTGTGTGCGGGAAGGCCGCCGCGCCGTCGGCATCGAGCCACGTGAGCGTCTGTAGAGGGAGCGCGACCGACACGTCGGCCGGCACGTATACGAAGGTGCCTCCGGTGCGGAAGGCCGCATGGAGCGCGGTGAGCTTCGTACGCTCGGGCGGCACGAGGGAGTGCAAGTGGGGCTCGACGAGGTCAGGACGCTCCATCGCCGCCTCGTCCAGGTCGCCGAACCAGACCCCCTTGTCGGCGAGGCCCGCGACGAGCTGGGTGGATATGACCTCCGAGTTGCGCTGGATCTGTAGTCCGGCTCGCTCACCCTTGCCGGCCGCTGCGAGGAGCCCGTGACGGTTGACCGCCTCGGGACCTCCCCCCTCCGCGAACGGACGAAGGTCGAGGTCGAGGTCGGAGAGGTCCGTGTAGCGCCACTCCTCGGTCTCCTGCGACGGGACCGGGAGCGCCAGGAACTCCTCGAAGGCCTGCTTGCGGATGGCCTGGACGAAGGGAGCTGTCGCCGGCAGCGCCGCGAGCGCCTCCTCGTTGAACGTGGTCTTCAAGCCGCCCATCCGTGAAATCCTACCAATCGAGTCGGATTCTCCCTATGCCGGTTCAGCGGGGCGTCCGGACACGGAGACGGGGGATCCGGTCGAAGTCCCGTCGGTTGCGGGTGAGCAGCGTGGCGCCCCGGGACAAGGCACTGGCCGCAACGAGCGCGTCCGCGAGAGGCACCCCGGTCACATGGCGTACCGCCCCGGCCGACTCCGCGACCTCGCGGTCGATCGGCACCTCGACGAACGGCTCGAGGAGCGTCCGGACGGCGTGTTCGTCGACCGTCCGCCCGGCGAACAGCTCAGCGCGCGTGACGACCGAGTAGAGGACCCGGTCGCGCCCAGGCGAGAATCGTGCGTGCCCGCGGAGGTGGTCGACCAGGACGTCCGTGTCGACAAAGACGTCAGCCAACGCCCCGGTCCCACTCGCTCCGGTCCGGGACCTGGAGGTCTGGGCACGCGCCGAACGTCGCAGCGAGCGCCTCCTTGGGGTCGACCCAGCGCTGCTCCTCGAGGTACCGGTCCACGGCCTCGCGGATCAGCTCGGCCAGCGTCTTCTCCTCACGCTTCGCGAGCGCGTCGAGCATGGCCCGCTGCTCCTTCGTGAGGTAGATCTGCGTCCGGGTAGAAGCCATATACAGCGGAGTATACAGTACGCGTCGCCGCGGCCCTACCTGCCTCCCCAGCGCTAGACGATGTAGCGCGCTCGCTCACTCTCGTCCTCGATCGCGCGCGTGCGGTTGTTCAGGCGCACGTAGAACAGGCGCCTCTTGCCGAACCGGCCCTGCTCGTCGGCGACCGTCACCTCGGCCTCCACGGGATGCCCCGACGGCTCACGTGGACCCGGCAGACGTCGTGGCCGTCCACGTGGTGGATCGTCGTCGTCACGTTCGCGGCCGCGGCCAGCCCGACCGCGTTCTCGACCAGCCCGACGCCCGTATCGAGGAGGACTTCGCCGAGCTCCAGCGGGCCGTGGAGCAGCTCGAGGTCGAGCGGCTGCAGCGCCTCGCGGAGATCGAGCGGCGGAGGTTGTTCGAGAGAGACGGGCACCTGTCGGCGGCGTCCTGGCTCGCCACCACGTTCAAGGTGGCGTGGGGAAGCGCGCGCGAGCACGTGCGCGTGGCCCGGGCGCTGGAGGAGATGCCACAGACCCGCCGGGCGCTGGAGGAGGGCGATCTCTCGATGTCGGCGGTACGTGTGCTCGTGTCGGCCCGGGACGCCGACCCGAAGCCGTTCCACCGGTGCGAGACCGAGCTCGTCGAGGCCGCGCGGATCCATTCGATGCAGAACCTCCAACGTGTCGCGGCGTACTGGCGCCAAGCGGTGGAGCGCGAACGCGCGACGGAGGGAGAAGAGAAGCTCAGGGAGAGGCGACGCCTGCACGCGTCGGTCTCGTTCCTGGGGATGGTGCGGGTCGACGGCGACCTCGATCCCGAGACGGGAGAGACCTTGCTCACGGCGCTCCGGGCCGTGCTCGACGGCGAGGCGCGGTCGCGTGGGGCCGACGACGATCGAACGCCGGCGCAACGGCGAGCCGACGCTCTGGGCGAGATCTGCAGGCAGTGGCTGGACTCTGCCGAGCGGCCCAACGTGGCCGGGGAGCGACCGCACGTCACCGTCACGGTGGACGCCGACGCGCTCCGGGGCGCCCCCGCGGCCACGAGCGAGCTCGACCACACCGGTCCGGTCGACACAGAGACGGCACGACGCCTCGCCTGCGATGCGTCGATCACGCGGGTCGTGATGGCCGGCGCGTCCGAGCCGCTCGACGTCGGACGGCGGACCCCGGTGGTGTCACCGGCGATCCGGCGGGTGGTCGTCATCCGCGACCGACATTGCCGGTTCCCGGGCTGCGACCGGCCCCACACGTGGTGCGACGCCCACCACGTCGTGCACTGGGCCGACGGCGGGCCGACCGCGCCGGCCAACCTGCTGCTGCTGTGCCGGCGCCACCACCGGATGGTTCATGGACGGGGTGGCTTCCGGCTGGAGCTGTCGGAGGGTCGACCGGTATTCAGAAGGCCGGACGGGTCGCTCCTGAAGGATCGGGCACCGCCGTAGCGGCTAGCCGATCGCGCCTTCCATCTGGAGCTCGACCAGGCGGTTCAGCTCGACCGCGTACTCCATCGGGAGCTCGCGGGTGATCGGCTCGATGAAACCGTTCACGATCATGGCCGACGCCTCGGCCTCGGTTAGCCCACGGCTCATCAGGTAGAAGAGCTGGTCCTCGCCGATCCGGGCGACCGACGCCTCGTGGCCGAGCTGTGCGGTCTCCTCCTCCACCTCGACGTACGGATAGGTGTCGGAGCGCGAGTGCTCGTCGAGGATCAGCGCGTCGCAGCGCACCATCGACTTCGCGTGGTGCGCGCCGGGCTCGACCCTGACGAGGCCGCGGTACCCGGTCCGCCCGCCGTCCTTGGACACCGACTTGCTGGTGATGATCGACGATGTGTGGGGGGCGGCGTGGATCGCCTTGCCTCCCGCGTCGGTGTGCATCCCCTTGCCGGCGAACGCCACAGACAGCACCTCGCCGCGGGCGCCCTTGCCGAGCAGGTAGATCGACGGGTACTTCATCGTGATCTTCGAGCCGATGTTGCCGTCGATCCATTCCATCACAGCGTCCTCGTAGGCCGCGGCGCGCTTCGTCACGAGGTTGTAGACGTTCGTGGACCAGTTCTGGATCGTGGTGTAACGGACCCGCGCGCCCTTCTTCACGATGATCTCCACGACGGCGGAGTGGAGCGAGTCCTTCGTGTAGATCGGCGCCGAACAGCCCTCCACGTAGTGCACGTACGAGCCCTCGTCGGCGATGATCAGCGTCCGCTCGAACTGGCCCATGCTCTCCGCGTTGATCCGGAAGTACGCCTGGAGCGGGATGTCCACGTGCACGCCCGGGGGCACGTAGATGAAGGACCCGCCGGACCAGACGGCGGAGTTCAGCGCCGCGAACTTGTTGTCGTTCGGCGGGATAAGGGTCCCGAAGTACTCCTTGACTATGTCGGGGTGCTCCCGAAGGCCCGAGTCCATGTCGCTGAAGAGCACGCCCATCGACTCGAGCTCGTCGCGGATCTTGTGGTAGACGACCTCGCTCTCGTACTGGGCGCTGACACCGCCGAGGTACCGCTTCTCGGCCTCGGGGATGCCGAGCTTGTCCCACGTTCCCTTGATGTCCTCGGGCAGGTCCTCCCAGCTCTCGGCCTGCTTCTCGGTCGAGCGGATGAAGTAGAAGATGTCCTGGAAATCGATGCCGGACAGGTCGGCGCCCCACCACGGCATCGGGCGAGCATCGAAGTGCTTGAGGGCCTTCAGGCGGAACTTGCGCATCCAGTCGGGCTCGCCCTTCAGGCCGGAGATCTCCTCCACGACCTCGGCCGACAGCCCCTTCTTCGGCGTGAAGACGGAATGGTCCGGGTCCTTCCAGTCAAACCGGTAGCCCTTGGAAAGCTCTCTGAGGTGCTCCTCCTGGCTGATCGCCACCTTGGCTTCCCCCTTCCCGACACAGCCAGGATACCCGCGCAGGGGCCCGAAAGTCTATCCAGGTGGTCGGAATATGGCGCCTGCCGCGGGCAGGCCAGGGTCACGCCCGGCCCGCCCGGGAGGGTGTCGGCTAGCCCTTCTCCACCGGCACGCCGACCAGCGAGCCGTACTCGGTCCAGGACCCGTCGTAGTTCTTGACCGTGCCGAACCCCAGCAGCTCGTGAAGCGCGAACCACGTGTGCGAGGAGCGCTCGCCGATGCGGCAGTAGGCGATGACCTCCCTGTCCGACGTCAGGCCCTGAGCCTCGTAGAGCCTCCGGAGCTCGTCGGCCGAGCGGAAGGTTCCGTCCTCGTTCGCAGCTTGGACCCACGGGATGTTGGCTGCACCGGGAATGTGTCCTGGCACCTGTGCCTGCTCCTGCGGCAGGTGGTCGGGAGCGAGCTTCTCGCCCCGATACTCCTCGGGGGAGCGGACGTCGACGAAGCGAGCGCGGTCGAGCTTCGACAGCACCTCCTCCCTGAGAGCACGGATCTCGGGTCGCTCGGAGCCGCTGACCGCTATCCCGGTCGGCGTGTTGGTCCGGACCTCCTGCGTGAGCTCTCGCGACTCGAGCTCCCACTTCTTCCGCCCGCCGTTCAGGAGCTTCACGTTGTCGAACCCGCGGAGCTTCAGGATCCAGTACGCGTAGGCGGCGAACCAGTTGTTGTTCCCGCCGTAGAGCACGACCGTCGCGTCGGCGGAGACGCCCGCTCTCGACAGCAGCTCCGAGAGCCCGGCCCGGTCGACGTAGTCGCGCCCGACCGAGGCGTGCAGATCGGTCGTCCAGTTCCAGCCGACCGCCCCCCTGATGTGGCCCTTGTCATAGGCCTCCGTGTCCTCGTCCACCTCGATCACCCGGACACCCAGGTCGTCGAGATGCGCTTCCAGCCAGTCGCTCTCGACCAGCGCCTCGGGATTGGCGTATCCGCTCATCCCAGCCCTCCCTTCTGGGTTGCCATTCTCCGCCTGCCGGAAAAGCAAAGGGCCGCCCGCGCGGCCCTCACGTTCGAACCCGAACCCGCTGCTACGGCCGCGCTGCCCCCCACTGCGCCCGCGGGCGGGCGCCAGGACCCGTACAGCACAACCGATCGGGGATCATCGCTCCGACGAGCCCGCGGCAACGAGTGCAGATCAATCCCTATCTCCCGGATCGGATTCAAGCAAGCTAGCCCCTTTGCAGGTGCGGTGTCAAGGAGACCACCAACTCTAGAAGTAGCCGAGTGCCGCCTTGGCCTCGTCCGACATCATCTCCGGGCTCCAGGGCGGCCGGAGCACCATCTCGGCGTGGACCTGCTCCACGCCCTGGACGAGGAGCAGGTACTGCTGCATCTGCTGCTCGATCAGCGGGCCGATCGGGCAGCCCATGGTCGTAAGGGTGTAGGTGATGTCCACCTCGCCGCCGCGGACCTCCACGTCGTAGACGAGCCCGAGATCCACGATGTTGATGCCGAGCTCGGGGTCGTAGACGTTGCGGAGGGCCTCCAGCACCTGCTCCCGGTTCGGGCCGCCGTTGCTCTCCGCGACGTCGGTCGTTCTCCCCTCAGCTGTCCCTCCGTCGGCGGGTCCCCTAGACGCCCCATCCAAACCAGCTTCGCGCTCGTCCATCATGGATTCCTTCCCGGAGCGGCTCTATCCTGTAGCCCGGCCCCCGGGAACAAGGATACGCCGAGGATGAGCATCCGCACGCTGATCGTCGATGACCACCCCGTCACCCGCGACGGGCTTCGGAGCGCGCTCGAGCTGAACGACGAGGTCACCATCGTCGGCGAAGCGGCGAGCGGCGAGGAGGCCGTTGAGCGGGTGGCCGAAACCCAACCCGACATCGTGTTCATGGACGTGCGGATGCCCGGGATGGGAGGGATCGAGGCGACCCGGAAGATCCGCGAGGCCACCCCGAGCACGCGCGTCATCCTGTTCACGGTGGACGAGTCGCGCTCCTCGATCTCCGACGCCATCCAAGCTGGTGTCTCCGGGTACCTCCTCAAGGACTCATCGGCCGACGAGCTCGTGGACGCCGCCCGCAAGGCGATGGAAGGCAAGGCGGTCATCCACCCACAGCTCACGAGGGCCTTCATCGAGGAGGTGCAGCTCACCGACGACCGGCCGGACGCCAAGCCACTGTCAAGGCGCGAGAAGGAGATCCTTCAGAAGGTCGCCTTCGGGGCGACGACGAGAGAGGTCGCGATGGACCTCGGGATCTCGCCCCACACCGTCAAGACGCACCTCGAGAGGATCTTCGAGAAGCTCGGCGCGAACGACCGCGCCCAGGCCGTAGCCATCGCGATCCGAAGCGGCCTGGTCGAGTAGGCCGTCCGGCCTCCCCCGGCCCCCCTACGTCCTCGGCCACAGGGCTCAACTCCCTCTGCACGGTGTCGATACCTAGGCAGATGCCCATGAAGGTCCTGCTCTGCGACGCGCCGGAGGGGCTCGCCCTCCTTCAATACGCCCTCCTCCGTTCGAGCGGCGAGATCGAGGTCGAGGTCACGGTGGACTCCTTCCGGGCCGTCGAGCTCGCCGTGCAGCTCCAGCCCGATGTCGCGGTCCTCGAGATCGACCTCGCCGGGGTAGGCGGCCGAGAGCTGGTCCAGCGGATCCTCGAGCGCTCGCCACGCACGAAGGTGCTCTGCTGGAGCGGCGTGGTGTCGGCGCACGCGGCCGCCGAGATGCTGACATCGGGCGCGGCCGGCTACCTCCTGAAGGAGGACGGCGCGGACGAGGTCGTGCGCGCGCTCCACACCGTGCTCGCCGGCGGCGTCACGCTCTCTCGCCGAGTGGCGGCGCTTATGGCCGAGAAGTTCTCCGAGTCCCTGCGGCGTGATCGCCAGCTCGAGGAGTCGCTCGCCGAGGTCAACGATCGTCTGGACGAGGTGAACTCGGCCAAGGCCGAGTTCCTGGCCAACGTGTCCCACGAGCTCCGCACGCCTGTCACCGTCGCCAAGGGCATCGCGTACGTGCTCAAGAACCGCGAGCTCCCCGACACCGAGCGACGCGAGTTCGTGGGACAGCTGGAAAGCTCCCTCGAGAAGCTGATGAGGATCGTGGACGGGATGCTCCAGATAGCGGAGCTCGACCGCGGTGCCGTGTCGCTCCATCTCCGGTCGACGGACATCGTCCCGATCGTGCGCCGCGCCGCGGAGGACGTAGCCAACCAGTACCCGAACGTCGAGATCGAGGTCAGGCTCCCCGAGGAGCTCGTCGCGATGGCCGACGCCGGCCGGATCGACGAGGTCACGAAGCAGCTGCTCGACAACGCTTGCCGCTACTCACCGCCGGAGGAGGGCGTCACGATCCGCGGCCGGATGCTCGACGAGGGGATCCTCGTGACCGTGACCGATCGGGGTGAGGGCATCCCGCGCGAGGTGGCGACACGAGCGTTCAACGAGCCGTTCTCGACGGGCGAGGAGACGCTTCGCAAGGAGCGCGCCGGCATCGGCCTTGGTCTCCACCTCGCACGGCGGCTGATCGCCCAGCACGAGGGCATCATCTGGGCGGACCCACTCCCCGGAGGCGGAACACGCGTATCGTTCCTTCTCCCGCGCGAAGGCCACAAGCTCACGCGCCGGCCCGTCATCCCGAACGAGGGGCCGGACCTCACGGGCGCCGGAGAGCCCGACGACGAAGCAGCTACCGCGTAGCCTTACCCGATAGCCGCCACGGCGCCCTCGTAGCCCCCCGCGACCTCCGCCCGCGCCCGCAACCGTTCCCACAGCTCGCTCGCCCGGCCGTCGGTGAAGTCCCGGCTCCCGATCGGCGAAGGCTCCACGAGCACGACCGGCGTCCCCGACTCCGTCGCCTCGAGAGCGAGCTCGAGGTTGGCGAGGTTGCCGGGACCGTAGGGGGCGTCGCAGACGACCACGACGTCCGCGCGCGCGATGAGCGATCGGCACGCAGAGACGCTCTCCTCGTCCACGTCGGAGAAGGGCGGCACGGTGATCCGTTCCAGGTTGAGGCGTGCGGCCACGTCGTCGTCGGTGTCGGTCGCGTGCAGGACGCCGGCCGTCACCTCGAAGCCGCGCTCCACCAGCATCCGCATGAGCCCCGCGCCCCGGCCCGCACCGCCGATCACATGCGCGTGGCGCCCGAGCGGAGCGGCGGCGGCCCTGGGCGGCTCGACGTCCACCGTCGGTCGCCCTCTCGGCCCCGGGCGAACGTCCGCCTCCACGCCGTACACGTCCAGAAGCATGACGTGGGTGAGCACCTCCTCGGGACGCCCGAGCAAGACGAGGCGGCCGCCGTCCAGAACGGCGACCCGGTCGCAGGCCGACGCGGCGAGGTTCAGGTCGTGGAAGACGGCGAGGACCGCGCGTCCGTCTCGCTCAGCCAGCACGCGGACGAGAGAGAGGAGGTCGAGCACGTGACGGAGGTCGAGGTGGGTCGTCGGCTCGTCGAGCAACAGGACCGGAGCGTCCTGAGCGAGCGCCTGGGCGAGCACGACGCGCTGTCGCTCGCCGCCCGAGAGCTCCTCCAGCGGGCGGTCGGCCAGGTGCTGAACCCCCACCGCCGCCATCGCGCGGCGCGCCACCGCCCAATCCTCCGGGTCGCTGGAACCCCATCGGGACAGGTGCGGACTCCTGCCCATGAGGGTGACCTCGAGGGCCGTGAACGAGAACGCGGGCGCGACGTCCTGCGGGACGACGGCCACGAGCCGGGCCGCCTGGCTCCCCGACAGGCGGTAGGGATCGTGCCCTGCGACCAGAACCTCGCCTGCTGAGGGTCGAAGGGTTCGGGAGGCCACGCGGACGAGCGTCGTCTTGCCCGATCCGTTCGGCCCGACCAACCCCACGACCTCGCCGGCGCCCACGGAGAGCGTGACGTCCGACAGCACCGACCGCGCCCCGTACCCTGCGGTCACTCCGCGGAGCTCGAGGAGGGCTTCAGGCGACACCCGCGGCCCTCCGCCGCTCCCGACGGAGCAGCCACAGGAAGAAGGGACCGCCGAGCAGCGCTGTGACGACGCCGACCGGTAGCTCCTCAGGCGCGATCGCCGTACGGGCAACGAGGTCGGCCAGGATGAGGAACGTCGGACCGGCTAGGGCCACCGCCGGCAGTAGACGCCGGTGGTCGGCGCCGACGATCAACCGGAGCACGTGCGGCGTCATGAGGCCGACGAAGCCGATCACGCCCGCGACCGAGACGGCACAGGCTGCGAGGAGCGCGCCGAGGGCGGTCGAGCGGCGCTTGAAACGGTCGAGGTCCACGCCTAGTTGCGCTGCGCGCTCCTCGCCGAGCGCTACGAGGTTCAGATCGCCAGCCACGAGCCAGGCGCCTACCACAGCGATGAGGATCGGAGGCGCGACGATCGCTATCGAGCGCCAACCGCGCGCGCCGAGACCTCCTAGAAGCCAGAAGTAGATGCTCCGGATCTGCTCGCCGGAGAGCGACATGACGATCGAGATCGCTGCAGAAACCACCGCGGCGACCGCGACGCCGGCAAGGAGCAGCGTGGCGACGTGCACCGAGGGACCCACGCGCGCCAGGCGGTAGACGAGGAGGGCGGTGAGCAGCGCGCCGGCGAAGGCCGCGACGGTGATGGCCGTTCCGCCGAGGATCCCGGCGCCGCCGAGGACGATCACGGCGATCGCGCCGAGGGCGGCCCCCGAGGACACCCCCACTATCGCGGGATCGGCGAGGGGGTTCCGGAAGAGGCCCTGGAACACCGCGCCGGAGGTTGCGAGCGCCGCGCCCACGAAAGCGGCGAGCAGCACCCGCGGGAGGCGCAACGCGAAGAGGATGACCTCGGTCGAAGGGGGGACCCCCGGGCGGTCCAGGAGCCCCAGCTTCCACCCGACGAGACGCAGGCTCTCGGCCGGAGAGACGGACACCGCGCCGACCCCCAACGCTACGATCACCGACCCGGCGAGCGCGAGGGCGAGGAGCACGAGGGCGCGCCTCTGCCGGCGGGCCCCGAGCCGCATCAGCCGGCCGCCGGATGCATTAGCTCGGCGAGCAGCTCGAGCCCCTCGACGATGCGGGGGCCCGGGCGCGTCACCAGGTCGCCGTCGACGACCTCGACGCGTCCCTCGGCGACCGCCGGTACCACGTCGAATCCCGGCCGCGCCGCGACGTCCTCCGGCGTCACGCCGGTATCGTCGGTAACCAGGTAGACCTGCGGGCCGTCGGCCACGAGCTGCTCGACCGACCACTCGGGGTAGTCCGTGTCGGCGCCGGCGGACACGGGCTCGCATCCGGACCGTTCCAGGAGGTCGAAAAGGAACGTGTTCGGCCCCACGGTGAGGAGCGGCGGGAAGCCCACCTCGAAGAAGCAGGTCACGGGCGCTCCGCCGGCCATCGAGGCCGAGACCGAGTCGGCCTGCGCCCGCAGCTCCGCGACGAGAGCCTTCGCCTCCTCCGAGGCTCCGGTCAGCTCGCCGACCACCTCGATGTCGTCGAGGAGATCCTCGAAGTCTGTCGCGTTCAGCGTGAATACCGGCACGCCGAGCCCGCGGAGCTGCTCCTTCCACTGGTCACCGCCCGACACCGCGAGGAACAGGTCGGGCTCCAGCTCCACGACCTTCTCGACGTTCGGATCGACGCCGAAGTCGCCGGCGCCGCCGACGTGCTCGATCTCGGCGGCGTCCGGCGGGTAGTCGTCGTAGTCGCCCGACACCCCAACGAGGCGCTCGCCGAGCCCGAGCGCGAAGACGATCTCGGTCATCGACGGGGCGAACGTCACGACGCGCTCGGGCTCGGCCGGGATCGTCGCCTCTACGCCGTCGTCGTCCGTGAGCGTCACCGGAAACGTCGCTTGCGGCGACTGCGGTTCATCGGGGGCAGCGATGCCAGGATCCTGCTGCTTCGCGCATGCCCCCGCGAGAAGCATGAGGAGGACGGCCCCGGCGAGGGGACGGAACGGTCTCACAAGCGCCTCCTTTCGTGCGAAGGACGACCGTCTCTGTGCCCCTCGAGGCAGGTCTCCTGACTCCCGGATCGTCGCTACCCCGACCCTTCCCGGGTTCCCCCAGTGGCTCCGTCGGGTTCGCTCCCCGGTCACAGTGGCGCGACCGTGCCGGATTCTCACCGGCTTCCCTCTTCGCGGCGACGGATCTCCCGCGCCGCTCCGACCCCGCCCGGTACGCCTTCCGGGCCTGGGCCGCCTCGAGGTGGGTAGTTCGGCGCGAATCCTAGCAGGCGCCGGCTCAGGTTCGCCAGGACGGCGCTGCGGGTCTATGCTCGCCGGCGGAGACGGCGTGCACCGGGTTGTCGCTGGGATCGTGATGTGCCTGGCCGTGGCGAACTGCCGCGACGTCGCCTCCCCTTCCGCCGTCGCCGCTCCCCAAGGTGGATCGCTCCATATCCAGCGATCCCCGTCGCCGTTCACCGAGGTCACGGCGGGCTCGGTGCGGGCGCTGATCCCCGACAGCTGGGTCGCCGTCCCGCTCGAAGAGGACTCTCGCCAGGGGTTCTTCGCCTCGCCGAGGCCGCGCGCCTGGTCGAGGCCGGACGCTTCGGCGGAGGGCATGACCGCCCTCTGGGTGGACGCGGCGGCGGTTGGAGTGCCCTCCGACTACTACTACCTCGCCGCGAACGGTCCGGCTCTCGGCGGGCTGACTTCCTCCTCTCGCTGCAGGTCGCTCCACGAGCGAGTGATCGTCGATCACCGACCGGGGTTCCTGTCCGGCCGGAGAAGCTCACCCGGCGATTTCGTGGCTCGCGGCAGCGGCATCTGTCGCCTGCACGGGACCTGGATGCGGTGGGAGTACTTCGTCGCGGCTCCCGGATACGGCCCCGTGAGGAGGGTGGGCATCCCCTCGTCGGGCCTCTACGTAATCGTCGCCCTGCTGGACCTGCGCCGCGAGCCACGCGGCGTTCTGAACCGCCTGATCGGCGCGGCCCGGTTCGCCGACGCCGGCGTCACCGACTTCGTCGCCGCGGCGCGCTCCTAGCGGGGATCGCGGTCCACGAACGGCGGGCGAACCACGGTCGCGCGACCCCTGCGTCCGCGCACGTCGACCTCGACCTCGTCTCCGGGTTTTGCCACGTCCCCCGGCTCTAGATAGGCGAGCGCGATCCCGCGTTCCAGGATCGGCGAGAACGTCCCGCTCGTGACCTCTCCGATCTGCACCTCACCGTCGAACACGGGATAGTGAGCGCGCGGGATGTGCCGACGCTCCTGCATACGCAGACCCCACAGGCGGCTCGGGAGGCCCTCCTCCCGCTGGCGGAGCAGCGCGCCTCGGCCGCGGAAATCCCCCTTGTCGAAGTCCACCGTCCAAGCGAGCCGGGCCTCCAGGGCGGACCTCTTCTCGGACAGGTCCTGTCCGTACAGCGGGTATCCCATCTCGAGCCGAAGGACGTCCCTGGCAGCGAGACCGCACGGGAGGATCCCATGGGGTTCCCCTGCCTGCAGGAGCGCGTGCCACAGGTCGGCCGCGATGTCCTGGTAGGTGAACAGCTCGAATCCCATCTCGCCGGTGTATCCGGAGCGGGTGAGGATCACCGGTCGGCGGCGGTACTCGGTCTCCGCACACTGCATGAAAGAGAGGTCGGTCGCCACGTCGAACAGCTGCTTCGTCACCTCGACCGATCGCGGTCCCTGCACGGCGAGGAAGCACCAGTCCTGGTGGTACATGAGGTGAATGGGCGCCGGCGACTTCTCTTCCTCGAGCATGCGTAGCACGCGAACGGCATTGGCCGCGTTCGGAACGACGAAGTAGCGCTCCTCGCCGAGCCGGTAGACGATCAGGTCCTCGACCACGCCGCCGCGGTCGTTCAACACGAGGTTGTACAGCGCGCGGCCCGAGCCGGCCTTCGAAAGGTCTCCCGTCACCAGTCTCTGCAGCATCCCGAGCGCGCCGGGGCCCGTGACGTCCACCTTGCCCAGGTGAGTGAGGTCGAACAGCCCGACACGCTCCCGCACCGCCCGGTGCTCCGCGAGCACGCCCTCGTACTCGATCGGCATCAGCCAGCCGGCGAAGGCTCCCATCTTCGCCTGAGCGGCCCGATGCTCGGCGTCGATCGGGGTGCGCTTGAGGTCGTCGTCGCCCACGTCGTGCCCAATCCTACCGACGGCTCGCCGCCCAACGCGCAGACCGGGGGTACCATTACGCATCGGATGGAGGGCGACTACGACGTAGTGGTGGTCGGCGCGGGGACCGGTGGCTACTCCGCTGCGCTAAGGGCCTCCCAGCTCGGCAAGCGAGTCGCCCTCGTGGAGAGGGACGAACGCCTCGGCGGCACGTGCCTGCTCCGCGGCTGCATCCCGACGAAGGCTCTGCTTCGCTCGGCAGAGGTCATGGACACGGTCGAGCGCGCGTCCGAATGGGGGGTCAAGGCATCGGCGGAACCCGACTGGGACGCGATCAAGGAGTTCGAGCGCCGGGTCGTCGACAAGCTCGTCGCGGGGCTATCGGGGCTGGTCAAGACACGAGGCATCGACGTGATCGGCGGAACCGCCGAGCTCCTTCCGGGGCCTCGCGTCGAGGTCGACGGACGAGCGCTCGCGGCAACAGACGTGGTTATCGCCACGGGCTCGCGACCGAGGTTGCTCCCCGACATTGCGCTCACCGAACGCATCGTGACGAGCGACCAGGCGCTC
This sequence comes from Actinomycetota bacterium, assembly GCA_035288045.1. GTDB lineage: Bacteria > Actinomycetota > UBA4738 > UBA4738 > HRBIN12 > DATEBA01. Next base: position 55,107 of record DATEBA010000074.1, on the reverse strand, counting down.
TGGATGCCGTTCCTCCCGAGGTCGGCGGTCGTGATCGGGGCCGGAGCCGTGGGCCTCGAGTTCGCGTCGTTCTACCGCTCGATGGGCGCCGAGGTCACCGTTCTCGAGATGCTGCCCCGCCTCGCCCCGCTGGAGGACGAGGACGTATCGAAGGAGCTCGCCAGGGCCTTCCGCAAGCGAGGGATCCAGGCATTCCCGGGAACAACCGTGCAGGCGATCGACGATCTCGGCGACCGGGTCGAGGTCGCCTACGAGGCCGGGGTGGCGGCCAGCGTGTCGGCGGACGTGTGCCTCGTCGCCGTCGGACGCGGCCCGGTGACAGATGGCCTGGCTCTGGACGAGGCCGGCGTCGAGCTCGACCGCGGCTTCGTGAAGGTCGACGGCCAGCTCCAGACGAGCGCGCCGCACGTGTGGGCCGTTGGAGACGTCGCCGCGACGCCGCTCCAGCTCGCGCACGTGGCCTTCGCCGAGGGGATCGCGGTGGCGGAGAGGATCGCGGGCTTGCCGGTGCCCGATATCGACTACTCTGGCGTCCCGCGCGTCACCTACTCCAACCCCGAGGTCGCCTCCGTCGGCCTCACCGAGGCGCAGGCGCAGGAGCGGGGCCACGAGGTCACGGTGGAGCGCTACGACCTCCGCGGTCTGGGCAAGGCGAACATCCTGGGCGAGGGCGGGTCGGTGAAGGTGGTCGCCGCCAAGGACGGTCCGGTTCTCGGCGTCCACATGGTCGGCCCGCGCGTCACCGACCTAATCTCCGAGGCGATGCTGATCACGAACTGGGAGGCCGCCCCGGCCGAAGTGGCCGCACTCATCCACCCGCACCCGACGCTCTCGGAGGCGATCGGTGAAGCGCACCTGGCGCTCGCGGGAAAGCCGCTACACACCGCTTGACGGGGGGACGACGTGGCGCGGACGGTCTCCGAGCATGCCGAGCAGCAGGGAGAGGGCCCGGTAGGCGCCGAGCTCTCGCTCGAGCGGCTAAAGGAGCTTCTCTACAAGCTCAAGCTCTGCCGTTACTTCGACGAGCGGATGGAGGCGCTCTACCGCCAGGGGCGGCTGCCCGGCGCGATCTACTCCGGCCGCGGCCAGGAGGGCACGCACTGCGGCGTCGCCTTCGCGCTGCGCCCAGACGACTCTCTCTTCTGCACGCACCGCGACCTATCGGCTCAGCTCACGAAGGGGTTGGAGCTGAACCGCGTGATGGCCCAGTTCTGGGGCCGCATCGACGGCTACACGCGCGGTCGCGACGGGAACAGCCACATCGGCGATTGGAGGGGCGCGCGAACGTTCACGGTCATCTCACACCTGCCGATCGCCTACCCGGTCGCATGCGGAGCGGCGCTCGCGTACATGCGCCGCGGCGAGCCGCGCGTCGCGATGGCGATCTGCGGCGACGGCGCCACCTCGAACGGCCGCTGGCACGAGGCGCTCAACATGTCGGCGATCCACGACCTACCGGTGGTGTGGGTCGTGAACAACAACCAGTGGGCGTATTCGACGCCGAACTGGCTGGAGATCTCGGTGCCGACGATCGCGGAACGTGCCGCCGCCTACGGGATCCCGGGGGTCCGGGTCGACGGGGCGAACGTGCTCGAGGTCTACTCCGCGGCGCGCGAGGCGGTCGAACGAGCGGGGGCCGGCGGGGGTCCCACGCTAATCGAGTCGGTATCCCTCCGCTGGCGCGGTCACGCCGGGCACGACCCCGCCAAGTACGTTCCTAGGGAGATGCTCGACGAGCACGTGACGAACAAGGATCCGGTGAAGCGGTTCGAGGACCTGCTCAGGGATCGGGGCGTCGTCGACCATGTGGAGATCGACGCTCTGAACCAGCGGATCGCGACGGAGTTCGAGGCCGGATACGAGTTCGCGCAGCACTCCCCCTTCCCGGTTCCGGAGGAGGTCACCAAGGGGCTGTTCACCGACGACGGCTACTGGGCCGGCGAGCCGTCGCGGGAGGGAGGGACGGAGGCGTGAGCCAGGTGGTCGAGGCCGGAGCGGCCGGGCACGGCGCCGAGCCGCGCGGCAAGCGGACCGAGAGCGGCGAGGCAACGTACCTGATCGCGATCGCCGAGGCGCTTTGGGAGGAGATGGAGCGCGACGAGCGCGTGTTCCTCCTCGGCGAGGACATCGGCGCCTACGGTGGCGCGTTCAAGGTGACCGAGGGCTTCATCGAGCGGTTCGGCCCGGAACGAGTCATGGACACGCCGATCGCCGAGGAGACGATCGTGGGCACGGCGATGGGCGCGGCCATGGAGGGCTTCCGACCGGTGGCCGAGTTCCAGTACGCCGACTTCATGACGAGCGGGTTCGACGAGATCGTGACCGCGCTCGCCCGCTACCACTACCGGACGGGCGTGCCGCTCCCCGTCGTCCTCAGGGGCCCGTCGGGCGGTGGCGTGCGAGCGAGCTCGTTCCACTCGATCAATCCCGAGCCGTGGTTCGCGCACGCGCCCGGGCTGAAGGTGATCTGCCCGGCCTTCCCCGGTGACGCGAAGGGCCTGCTCAAGTCGGCGATCCGCGACGACAACCCATGCGTTTTCCTCGAGCACAAATGGATCTACCGGCGCGTGAAGGAGCTCTTGCCCGAGGATCCCGACTTCCTCGTGCCGATCGGCGCAGCCGACGTGAAGCGGGAGGGCACCGACGTTTCCATCGTGACCTACGGCGCGATGGTGCACCGCGCGCTCGAGGCCGCCGGAGAGCTGGCGGACCGCGGCGTGTCCGCAGAGGTGGTCGACCTCCGCACGATCCAGCCGCTCGATACGGCGACGGTGCTGCGCTCGGTCGAGAAGACGAGCAGGGCGCTCGTGCTATCCGAGAGCCACCGGTTCCTCGGCGTCGGCGCCGAGGTCGCCGCGATGATCGCGGAGGCGGGGTTCGAGCATCTGGACGCGCCGGTGACGCGTCTCGCGCCGCCCAACGTGCCGGTGCCTTTCTCGCCTACGCTGGAGGACGCGTTCCTGCCGCAGGTAGCGGACATCGTCGGAGCCGTGGACCGGCTCGGCTCCTGGTGACGCCCGGGAGGGTTCGATGACCGACATCGTGATGCCGCAGCTGGGCGAGACGATCGTCGAGGGCACGATCCTCAAGTGGCTGAGGCACGAGGGCGAGAACGTCGCCCTCGACGAGCCGCTCTTCGAGATCTCGACCGACAAGGTGGACACCGAGGTCCCCTCGCCGGCCGCCGGCAGGCTACTGCGGATCCTGGTGCGCGAAGGGGAGACCGTCGCCGTCGGGACCGTGCTCGCGGAGATCTCGTCGGGCGAAGCGGCCGCGGCCGATGCTCGACCCACTCCGGTAGCCGCCGCCCCCGCACAACAGGAAGTATTGCCGGAGCGCGGGCCGAGGTCGCAGATCCTCTCGCCACTTGTGAGGAAGCTCGCCGATGAATACAGAGTCGACCTGTCCCAGGTCGCGGGCACCGGGACCGGCGGGCGGATCACCAAACGAGACGTCCTCGCCCTCGCCGCCTCCCGTGGCGGCCCAACGCCGCCGGCTTCCGCTACGCCCGCCCCCCTGACAACAGGCGCCGTCGAAGCTGCCCCAGTCGGGAGCGAGGAGACGGTCCCGATGTCACACGTCCGCAAGGCGATCGCCCGGCACATGACGGCGAGCCTTCAGACGACCGCGCGGGCTTGGACGGCGGTCGAGGTCGACGTCGAGAACATCGCGCGCCTGCGCGAGCGCGTGAAGGACGACTTCAAGGCGCGCGAGGGGTTCTCCCTCTCGTACCTGCCGTTCGTGGCTCGCGCGACTTGCGACGCGCTCCTCGCTCACCCGCTCGTGAACAGCGAGCTGCGAGGTGACGAGATCGTCGTGAAGCGCTACGTGAACCTGGGCATCGCGGTCGCCTACGACGAGGGTCTCATCGTCCCCGTCGTGAAGGGCGCCGAGGCGATGAACCTCGTGGGACTCGCGCGGGCGATCAACGACATCGCGGTGCGCGTTCGCGAGCACCGGCTTGCGCCGGACGAGGTCCACGGCGGGACCTTCTCGATCACCAACCCGGGACCGTTCGGCTCGCTCATCTCGGTGCCCATCATCGCGATGCCCCAGGCTGCCATCCTCGCCCTCGACGCCGTCGAGACGCGACCGGTCGTGATCGACGATGCAATCGCGATACGCCACCGTGTCTACATCTCCATGTCCTTTGATCACCGAGTCATCGACGGCGCCTTGGCGGCGCAGTTCCTCGGCCGGGTCAAGGAGAACCTCGAGGGCTGGGACTTCGAGGAAGACCTGCGCTCCTGATGCCGGCCTGGATAGTTCTGCCCGAAGCACCTGTCCCCTACGACGACGCGAACGCCTGGATGCACGACCTTGCCGAGCGCCGACTCCGGGGCGAGATCCCCGACGCTCTCGCCCTCCTCGAGCACCCGCCCGTATACACCGCCGGCCGTCGGTGGAGGCCGGAGCACCTGGTGTGGACGCAGGACCGCATCCGCGCCGCAGGCGCCGATGTTCGCCACGCCGACCGCGGCGGGAGCTTCACGTTCCACGGGCCGGGGCAACTGGTCGGCTACCCCATCCTCGACCTCGGGGCCAAGCCCGACGCGATCGGGTACGTGCGGCGGCTGGAGGAGGTGGTGATCCGCGCAGCGGCAGACCTCGGCGTCGCGCTCCATCGGAGCGAAGTGCAGACGGGCGTGTGGTCCGGGAACCGCAAGGTCTGCGCGATCGGTGTTCGACTCATGCGAGCTCGCGTCACGCTGCACGGCTTCGCGGTGAACTGCACCACCGACCTGTCTTGGTTCGACGCGATCGTGCCCTGTGGGCTTGCGGACGAGGGCGTGACGTCGCTGTCGCTGCTCGCAGGACGGACGCTCACGCCGGCGGAGCTCGTCACGCCGGTGCTGCACCACTTCGAGCGCGTCTTCGGGACGGCGCTACGGCCGGTGCCGCCCGCAGCAGCGATCGTTCAGGCGTCGGCTATCAGCGCATAGCGAACCGCGTGCTCGAGCCGCCCGACCACGGGAGGGCTCGCCCGGAGCCTGGTTCGCTCCACTCCCCGGAGCCTGGCCGTGCGTATCCGGCACCAACCGGCCTCGGTCGCCGCCGCCGCGACGGGACCCGGGTGCGTCATCCGGGACAGCGGTAGCCGCGCGAGGAGATCGCCCCCGTAGTTCGCGTGGTGATCGGCCGGAACCCCCATCGCCTTGCGGAGCGCGGCCGCGGCCGCTTCGCGGATGGCTTGGTATGGTCCATCGCTCACGAGGGTCTCGAACAGCGCGAGCCTGCCGTCGGGGACCATGACGTCTCTCCATGTTCGTAACGCCCCGACGGGGTCGGGGATCGTCCAAAGGACGTGACGCTCCATCACCGCGTCGAAGGGCCCGGCGGGCGGCTCGTCCGCGGGCGCCACCACGAACGCGATCTTGAGCCCCACCGCCTCGGCCTTCTCCCGCGCCCGCTCGAGCATCTTGGGCGAGAGGTCTAGGGCAGTGACACGGTACCCGAGCTGGGCCGCCAGCAGCGACATCGTGCCCGTGCCCGCGCCTACGTCCAGGATGGAGGCACCCGGCGGCGGGAGGGACCGCAGGAGCGCGCGTCGCCAGGCGCCGGCTTCGGCCGGGTCGGTGCCGGCGTGCGAGGTAGTCCGATCGTAGACCTCTGCGTCGGCGTCCCAGAACTCACGGAGGCGCGGGGTGACATCGTCCATCAGAACAGCGCGCTCGACAGCCTGCGGCGGTACTCGACCGTGAGCGGGTCCTCGTCGCCGAGAACCGCGAAGACGTCGAGCATCGCCTCGCGCGCCGACGGATCGTCACCGAGCGACGCGAGCATCCCGTCCAGCGCCTCGTGCCACCTCCCCACGGCGGCCAGGCGCTTCGCCGAGGCCAGCGTCCCCGCCTCCTCGACCTCTCCCCATTCGGATACGCGGATCGTCGCGAGCAGACCCTCCGCCTCCGTGTCTGGCAAGAGCGCGGCCAGGAGCTCCCTCGCCTCCTCCTTCTCCCCACGCTCCGCCACGATCCGCGCCAGACCCAGGCGCGCCTCCCGATTGCCCGGATCCGCGGAGAGGGCGTCTTGGAACCGCTGCTCCGCACCCCGGGTGTCGCCGGACTCCGCCTCGACCAGAGCCTCCTTCGCCACGAGATCGGCCTCGCTCGGGAGGATGCGGTCGACGAACTCGTTCACCATGGGCTCGGGAAGCGCGCCGATGAAGCCGTCCACGGCTTTCCCGTCTCGGAACGCGATCACGGTCGGGATGCTCTGCACCCCGAACTGCCCGGCGGTGTATGGGTTCGCGTCCACGTCGAGCTTCGCGAGGAGGAACGCGCCTCCGCGCTCCTCGGCGATCCGCTCGAGGATCGGTCCGATAACCTTGCACGGGCCGCACCACGCGGCCCAGAGATCGACGACGACCGGACGTTCCCTCGATGCCTCGACGACCTTCTCCACGAAGTCGTCGTCGGTGACCTCGATCGCGGTCGAGGCCTGGGCGGTTCCCTGCATGTGGTTCACCTCTTCCATAGCTTCACTCAATCTACGCGCGCCCGCCGGAGAAGCAGGGCGTTCACCGCAACCAGGAGACTCGAACCCGACATCGAGATCGCGGCGATCTCGGGGCGGAGGGTGAGCCCGGCCCACGCGAACACCCCAGCCGCCAGCGGAAGAGCAAGAGCGTTGTAGCCCACGGCCCAACCCAGGTTCTGGCGCATCTTGCGCACCGTCGCACGCGACAGCCTCATCGCCGTCGCGACGTCGGCGGGATCCGACCGCATCAGGACGACATCGGCCGTCTCGACGGCGACGTCGGTGCCCGCGCCGATCGCGATGCCGACGTCCGCGCGCGCGAGCGCAGGCGCGTCGTTCACGCCGTCGCCGACCATGCCGACGCGGCCGACCTCGGCCTGGAGGGCGACGATCTGCCGTTCCTTGTCGTCCGGGCGGACCTCGGCGAGAACCCGAGAGATGCCGACGCGGGCGGCCACGCGCTCCGCCGTCGCAAGGTTGTCACCCGTCAGCATCACGACACGAACGCCGTCGGCGCGGAGGGCCGTCACGGCCTCGGCCGCTTCGGGGCGGACGGCGTCGGCCAGGGCCATCACGCCGGCCGCCTTGCCGTCCACCGCGACGTACGCGACGGTGCGGCCCGCACCGGAGAACTCGCTCGCCGCCGTTTCGACGGCCGTCGCCTCTACGCGCTCCCGATCCATGAGGCGGCGGTTCCCGACGAGGACACGACGGCCCTCGACGTCGGCCCCCGCTCCCTCTCCGGCCACCGACCGGAACGCAGTCGCAGACGGGATCTCGATCCCTCGATCGCCGGCAACCTCTACGACCGCCCTGGCGAGCGGGTGCTCGCTCTGGCGCTCGACCGCTGCCGCCAGCCTCAGCAGCTCGTCCTCGTGAAGATCCTCCCCCCTGATCTCCACGACCCTCGGCTCGCCCGTGGTCAGCGTGCCGGTCTTGTCGAAAACGACCGTCGACAGCGAGGATGCGGCCTCTAGCGCGCCGGCGTCCTTGAACAGGATCCCCCTTCGCGCGCCCATCCCGGTCCCCACCATGATCGCGGTCGGCGTCGCGAGCCCGAGAGCGTCCGGGCACGCGATCACGACGACGGTGATGGCGAACTGAAGCGATACCGAGAACGAAGCATCAGTCCCGACGAGCCAGACGGCGAGCGTAACCAGGCCGCCGCCGAGCGCGACGAGCACGAGCCAGGACGCGGCGCGGTCGGCGAGCCTCTGGGCCGGCGCCTTGGAGTTCTGCGCCGCCTGCACCAGGGCGACGATCTGCGCGAGCGCGGTGTCCGAGCCGACCTTCGCGGCGCGGGCCCGGACCACGCCCTCCTTGTTGATCGTCGCGCCCACCAGCTCGTCCCCGGGACCCTTCTCGACCGGGAGGCTTTCCCCGGTGATCATCGACTCGTCCACGGATGAGAAGCCGTCCTCGACGACGGCATCGACCGGAACCTTGGAGCCGGGCCGGATCAGAAGGAGGTCGCCCACGACCACTTCAGCGGTCGGCACCTCGAGGAGCTCGCCCTCACGGGTGACCACCGCCATCGGCGGCGCGAGGTCCAGCAGCGCCCGGACGGCATCGCTCGCGCCGGCGCGTGCCCGCATCTCCATCCAGTGCCCGAGCAGCACGAACGCGGCGAGCAGGCTGATCGCCTCGAAGAAGTGCTCCCCGCGGAGCCCGAGCACGACGAGCAAAGAATAGGTCCACCCGACTCCGATCGAGGTCGCGACGAGGACCATCATGTCGAGCGTGCGGTTCCGCAGCGCGCGAACCGCGCCACGGAAGAAGACCGCGGAGGAGTAGCCGATCACCGGCAACGAGAGCGCGAGCGACAGGACGTCGGTTCTGATCCCGAACGGTGCCGGCAGCTCCAGTCCGAAGGCCTCAACGGCGATCGGCGAGTAGAGGAAGATCGGGATCGCGAACAGAAGCGCCACCAAGAATCGGCGCCGCATGTCGGCGACCATCTCGTCCATAGACATCCCGGCGTGGCCGCCGTGGCCGGTGTGAGCGGCGGCGGCGTGCTCGGCGTGGGCCCCGTGTTCTTCCGGTCTCGCCGGGTCATCGTGCGGGTCGCACACGTGCCCGGGGACCGACCGGCCGGCGCAGTGGTACCCGCACTCCTCCACGAAACGATCGAGCTCGGCCAGCGTCGTCGCCGACGGGTCGTATTTGACGGTCGCCGTCTGGTTGAGCGCGTTGGCCTCGACGTTGACCACCCCGGCCTGCGCGCCGAGCCGCCGCTCGACCCCGCGTCCGTCCATGACCCCCATGAGCCCGCCGACGTGAAGCACGGCCTCGGCCGCGCCGCCCCGCGCTCCGTGGCCCCGGTGCGATGTCCCAGCGGCATGGTCCACGTGGCTATCCCCTGAACCGGCGCAGTCGGAGGGAGTTCGTGACGACCGAAACGGACGAGAACGCCATCGCGGCGCCCGCGATGATCGGGTTCAGCAGCCCTAAGGCGGCGAGCGGGATCGCCGCCACGTTGTAGCCGAACGCCCAGAACAGGTTCTCCACGATCGTCCGGAAGGTCTTGCGGGACAACCTGATAGCCTTCACGACCCCGTCGAGGTCGCCCCTGATCAGCGTGATGTCGGACGCCTCGATCGCCACGTCGGTACCGGTCCCCAGCGCGATGCCGAGGTCGGCCTGCGCGAGCGCGGGACCGTCGTTGATCCCGTCCCCCACCATCGCGATGACCTTCCCCTCCGACTGCAGGTCGCGGATCGCGTCCACCTTCTCGCCCGGCACCACTTCCGCCAGGACGCGGTCGATCCCCACCTGACGCGCTATCGCCTCGGCGGTCACGCGGTTGTCGCCGGTCACGATCGCCACCTCGACTCCCAAGCGGTGCAGAGCTTCAACGGCCTCTCGCGCGCCGTCCTTCAGGCGATCGGCCACGGCGAGCACGCCGCGAGCCTTGCCGTTCCACCCGGCCCAGAACACCGTCTTCCCTCCCGCCTCGAGCCGCCCCGCCTCCTGTTCCAGCCAGTCGGGTATCCCGAGCCCCTCGTCCTCGAGGAACGCCCGACGTCCGACGAACATCTCGATGCCGGCCACCTTCGAGCGCACGCCTCGGCCGGCTACGGCCCGGAAGTCCTCGGCTCCGGGGATCGCGATCCCGCGCTCCTCGGCACCGGAGACCACAGCCCGTGCGATGGGGTGCTCGCTCCCGGCCTCGGCTCCCGCGGCGAGCTCGAGCGTCCGTTCGTCGCCCGACACCCCCTCGAGGTGCATCCGGCCTTCCGTAAGGGTGCCGGTCTTGTCGAAGACGACCACGTCGATCTTCCTCGAGCGTTCGAGCACCTCCCCGCCGCGTATCAGGATCCCCAGCTGTGCCCCCCGACCGGTCCCCACCATGATGGCGGCCGGCGTCGCGAGGCCGAGCGCACACGGGCACGCGATGATCAGCACCGCGACCGCGGGAACGAGCGCGTCTCGAGCCCGGCCCGACACGATGAGCCACCCGCCGGCGGTCGCGGCTGCGATAGCCATCACGATCGGCACGAAGATCCCGGCCACGCGGTCCGCCAACCGCTGGATAGGCGCCTTGCTCCCCTGCGCCTCCGCCACGAGCCGCACGATCTGGGCGAGGGCCGTGTCCGATCCCACGCGCGTGGCGCGGATCAGGAGCGAACCGTCCACGTTGAGAGTCGCCCCGGCCACCTCGGATCCCACGGTCTTCTCGACGGGGACCGACTCGCCGGTGAGCATGGACTCGTCCACTGCCGACGAGCCTTCGACCACCACGCCGTCGACCGGGACCTTCTCGCCGGGCCGGACCCTTACCTCCCAATCGACCTGGACGGCGTCGACCGGCACCTTCATCTCCTTGCCGTTGCGGACGACCCAGGCCTCCTTGGCGCCGAGCTCGAGCAGCCGCTTGATGGCCTGAGACGCGCTTCCCTTCGCGCGCGCCTCGAGCCAGCGACCGAGCAGGAGGAACGCGAGGATCACCGCGGCGCTGTCGAAGTAGAGGTCCTCGTCGGAGAACAGCGCCCAGACAGAGTAGAGGTACGCGGCCGAGGTTCCGAGCGCGATGAGGGTGTCCATGTTCGCCGTTAGCACCCGCGCACGGATCGCAGCGCCCTTGAGGAACGGCCAACCGCCGTACAGCTGGACCGGTGTCGCCAGCACCAGCGACGTCCATCGCGCCCACGGCTCCTCCATGAAGAGGAGCCCGAGCAGGAGCGTCGCCAGTCCGAGCGGCCAGGCCACCGCCATCCGGATGAGCCACCCCCGCTCGTCGGCGCGCGCGGACTCCTCCGCCTCGTCGACGTGAGGTACGACGTCATACCCGCGAGCCTGTACGGCCTCGCGGAGCACCTCCAGCAGCGGCGCCTCGTCCTCGAGCATCACGACGGCCTCGCCGGTCGCGAAGTTCACCGACGCCGTGACGCCCGGCTGCTTGTTGAGGGTCCGCTCGACGCGCATCGCGCAGGACCCGCACGTCATGCCCTTCACGTCGAGCCGGAGCTCGCGGCCCGCTGTCGCCTGCGCCATGCCGCTCACTTCCCCGCGAACCGGGCGACGGCCGACATGAGCTCGTCGACCTTCTCGTCGCCGTTCCCCTGCTCCAGGCTCTCCCGCACACAGTGCCGGACGTGATCGTCTAGCAGGCCCAACCCAACGGCTCTAAGAGCGGCCGTGGCCGAGCTCACCTGCGTCAGGATGTCGACGCAGTACTTGTCCTCATCGAGCATCCGCTGCAGCCCCCGGATCTGCCCCTCGATCCGGCGGAGCCGGTCCTGCAGCTCCTTCTTCTTCATCGCGTATCCGTACATGGAATCCCCCAGTAGCCGGTTTGCTCGTCACTATACCCCAGGGGGGTATCCCCGTCAACCGGTTCGCCGCGGATGGACGGGTCATGAACCAACCCACGAGTCCAATGAGCGGCTAAGCCACGCGCCGTCCCCGAGAGCCGCGCCACGCGGCCGGCCGGGTTCCCCATCCTACCCGGGAAGGGTATCTGCCGAGGCGATCCCTTAGCCGACGACCACCGTGCCGACCATCCCGGCGTCGTAGTGACCGGGCACGTGGCACCCGAAGCGCACTTCGCCGGGCTCCCTGAAGGTGACAGTCGCCTCCTCCGTCTCACCGGGAGCGAGCTCGAGCGCCGGCATGTCCCCCATGTCCATCGCCCCGTGGTCCATGCTTCCGTCCATCTGCCCCTCGTGCTCCTGCTGGACGGCCTCGTCTCCCAGCACGAACTCGTGCGGTTGCTCTCCCTCGTTGGTCACCACGAAGCGAACGGTCTCCCCCGCCCGCACATCGACCTCAGGGGGCTCGAAAGCGAATTCATCGCGGGCCCGAACTTCGATCGTTCTCACACCGCCGCCGGGAGCCGGTTCATCGTCCGAGCAAGCGGCCAGCGATGCTCCCGCCACTACCCCGATGGCGAAGAGGACGAAGACAACCTTGCGTGAACGTAGCAAGAGAACCTCCTTCTTCCACGAACGGGCTTGCACCGGTCGAGAAGAGATTAGCGTCGGAGAACGGTTCCGTCGGCTGGCGGGCACCTTTCACGCACGTCGACGCCTGGGGCCTGCGTGACGCTCGGGACCGCGGGGATCTCGGAGGACGCCGGAACCCACGCACCGAGGCGAGGGATAACCGAGAGGGACGACGCGGATCCGCGGATGGAACCTGGAGGACGCTCGTAGCACGCAACCAGCCTACCGCGGTACAACCGCTCCGCTCGGCCTCCCCCGGGTCCAGCGGGACCTCGCCCGATCGGGGGATTTCGGACTCGCCTTCAGGTGCCCCCTGGGCACGTCGATAACCCCCGTGAACGGCACCCTCATGAGCGACCGCGGTACTCCATCGCCGTCACGGAGCACGCACGTGCTCCGTGACCTCGCCGTCATCCTCGGCGGCGGCATCGTCGTGTTCGTCCTCGCGGCGAGGTTCGACCTCTTCGAGCGCCTCCGCGAGCGGGTCGAGCAATACGAGCGCCTGGAGCTCGACGAGATCCTGGTCGCGCTCGTAGCGCTCACTTTCGGTCTCGGCGTCTTCTCCCTTCTCCGGTGGCGTGACCTGCGACGCGAGATGCAGGCTCGCGAGCGGACCGAGCGGGCGCTCCGGGAGGGCGAGAGCCGATACAGGGCGCTCGTGGAGCACATCCCGGCAGTCTTCTACACGTGGGATCTCAGCGGCCACGGTCCCATGAGATACGTGAGCCCGCAGATCGAGCAACTCCTCGGGTTCACGCAGGAGGAGTGGACCGGCAACCCGGAGACCTGGCGCCGCCGGCTGCATCCTGAGGACCGCGACCGCGTGATCTCGGAGTGGGAGCGAACCGACCGCACCGGCGAGCCCTTCGACTTGGAGTACCGACTCCTCGCCAAGGATGGTCGGAACGTGTGGGTCCGCGACGAGGTGGTGGTGCGGGAGCGCGGACCGGACGGGCGGGCGACGCTCTGGCAGGGATTCTTCCTCGACATCACCGCCCGCAGGCTCGCCGAGGAGCAGAGCCGGGAGGCCGAGGCGCGCTACCGAAGCCTGGTCGAGACCGTTCCGGCCGTCACGTACGTGTGGGACTCGGCGTCGGAGCCCGGTGCCGCGCCGGCGACATATATGAGCCCGCAGATCTTCAGGCTCCTCGGCTACACGGACGGGGAGTGGCAAGCCGACCCCGAGCTCTGGCACAAGCGCTGCCACGCCGAGGACCGCGACCGCGTGCTCGCAGCATGGGCCCAGACCGCAACGGCCGGACGTCCGTTCAGCGAGGAGTACCGTCTCCTAACGAGGAGCGGCGAGGTCGTCTGGGTGCGCGACGACGCCGTGCCCGTGGGTGAAGGCCCCCGGGGGCGACCGCTCTACCAAGGTGTGATGTTCGACATCACCGAGCGCAAGCGGGCCGAGGACGCCGTCCGCGAGGCTGAGGCGCAGTACCGAACCCTCGTGGAGCAGCTTCCGGCGATCACCTACCGACAAGCCGCGGCGGCGGACAAGAGCGTGCTCTACATCAGCCCTCAGATCGTCGAAATCATGGGGTTCACGCCGGAGGAGTGGATCGCCGACCCGGAGCTCTGGACGCGCCAGCTGCATCCCGAGGACAGAGCCCGGGTCGTGGCCGAGGACGATCGGGTGACGGCGAGCGGCGAGCCGTTCAGCGTCGACTATCGGTTGCGGCGCAAGGACAGCCGGATCATCTGGGTGCACAACGAGGCCGTGCTGGTACGCGACGAGACGGGCAGGCCGCTGTTCTGGCAGGGGGTCGTGCTCGACATCACGGAGCGAAAGCGCGCGGAGGGCGTCCTCCAGCGGCGCGACAACGTCCTGGAGACGCTGACGTTCGCCGCCGAGCGCTTCCTCCGCGCGCCAGCGTGGGAGGAGGAGATCGGCGAGGTGCTGCGGCGGCTCGGCAAGGCGGCCGAGGTCAGCCGGGTCTACGTGTTCCAGAACGAGGTGGGGCCGGAGGGCGAAGTGGGGATGACCCGGATGTTCGAGTGGACGGCGCCGGGGATCGCGGGCGCGGGCGACGATCCCACGCAGTATGGCTTCCCCTACGACGCGGGTGGTTTCGGGCGATGGCATGAGGTCCTCGGAGGAGGGGACCTGATCCACGGGCTGCTCTCGGAGTTCCCCGAGACCGAGCGCCACGCGCTGGCCGGCCAGGGAACGCTGTCGGCGGTCGTTGCGCCGGTCTTCGTCGGCGACGACTGGTGGGGCTTCATCGGATTCGACGACTGCCTGGCGGAGCGGGAATGGTCACCCGTCGAGCTCGACGCGCTCCGGGCCGCGGCGGGGGTCCTCAGCGCCGCGATCGCGCGAAAGGATGCCCTGCGCCGGCTCCGCGAGGAGGAGGCACGGTACCGGACGCTCGTCGAGACGATGCCCGCGGCGATCTACCTGGAGCCGGTGGACGACTCGACCAACACCCTGTACATGAGCCCGCAGATCGAGGCGATCTCGGGGCACGCTGCACAGGAGTGGGTCGACTACGGAGAGCTCTGGCCCGCGCTCATCCACCCCGAGGACAGGGACGAGGTCCTCGTCCAGAACGGCATGACCGTGGAGACCGGCCAGCCGTACCGAGCCGAGTACAGGATGGTCCGTCCCGACGGGTCCATCGTCTGGGTCCGCGATGAGGCCGTCCTCGTCCCGGACGAGGACGGCCAACCCAGGTACTGGCAGGGCTTCATGCTGGACATCACCCAGCGTAAGGACGCCGAGGCGCGGATGAAGGAGGCGGAGGCCCGCTACCGGACCCTGGTCGAGCAGCTACCGGCCGTCGTCTACATCGACGCCGTCGACGACGTGAGCACGGCGCTCTACATGAGCCCCCAGTACGAGGCACTCGTCGGCTACACGCCCGAGGAGCGGACGGCCGATCCCGAGCTCTGGGTACGTCTGCTCCACCCGGCCGATCGGGAGGCCGTCCTGGCCGAGTCCGCTCGCACGAACGAGACCGGCGACCCCTTCCGGATGGAGTACCGCCTGATCGCGAAGGACGGCCGAGTGGTCTGGGTTCGCGACGAGGCTGTGCTGCTGCGGGACGAGCACGGCGCCCCGAGGTCCTGGCAGGGGGTGCTCCTCGATATCACGGAGCGGAAGCTGGCCGAGGAACGGCTCGGCCGCCGCGACGAGATCCTGGGGGCCGTGGGGTTCGCGGCGGAGCGGTTCCTCAAGGCGGGCGCCTGGGAGGAAGGCATCGACCAGGTCCTCGAGCGGTTGGGACGCGCGTCCGAGGCTAGCCGGGTGCACGTCTTCGAGAACGATCGCGACGAGAACGACGCCCTCCTTATGACGATCAGGTGGAAATGGACCGCGCCGGGGATCGAGTCTGTCGACGACGAGACGAACCACCGGGCCCCGTACCGCCTTGGGTTCTCCCGGTGGGAGCAGGTCCTCGGAGCCGGCGGGGTGATCACCGGGCTGACGCGGGACTTCCCCCAAGACGAGCGCAGGGCACTAGAGAGCGAGAGCGTGCTCTCCCAGGTGGTCGTGCCGGTCTTCGTGGGCGACGAGTGGTGGGGATTCCTCGGGCTCGATTCGTGCACGAACGAGCGCGAGTGGCCCCAGGTGGAGATCGACGCGCTCCGAGCGGCTGCCGACACGCTCGGAGCCGCGATAGGCCGAGACCGGTCGCAGCGGCGCCTCGCCGAGGCGGAGACGAGGTTCCGGACCCTCGTCGAGAACATCCCGGCCGTCACCTACGTCCACGCCCCCGTCGAGACGGATGGGGTCTTCTGGGTGAGCCCTCAGATCGAGGCGATGATCGGCTACACGCCCGAGGAGTGGACGACCCGACCGAGCACGTGGATCTCGGCCATCCACCCGGACGACCGCGAGCGGGTGCTCGCCGAGGACAGGCGGACCGATGAGACAGGCGAGTCGTTCAGCATCGAGTACCGCCAGATAGCCAAGGACGGCAGGGTCGTGTGGGTGCGCGACGAGGCCGTCCTGGTCAGCGACGAGCAGGGCAGTCCCATGTACTGGCAGGGGGTCCGTCTCGACATCACCCGGCAGAAGGAGGCCGAGCACAAGGTCCGCGAGGCGGAGGAGCGCTACCGGACCCTCGTGGAGACCGTGCCCGCCATCACCTACATCGACCGGGTCGACGACGTCGCATCTTCCGTCTACATCAGTCCCCAGGTCGAGCGCGTGCTGGGCTTTACCCCCGAGGAATGGGTCGCGCGGCCCGAGGTCTGGTCCGAAGGCGTGCACCCCGACGATCGGCAGCGGGTGTTCGAGGGCGTTAGCCGGCACAACGAGGAAGGCGAGCCGTTCAGGGCGGAGTACAGGGTCCGGCACCGCGACGGTCACTGGGTCTGGGTACGCGACGAGGCCCTGATCCTGCGCGACGACCGCGGGGTCCCGCGCTTCTCCCAGGGGGTCATGTTCGACATCTCCGAGCAGAAGGCCGCCGAGGCAGAGCTTCGGGAGACCCAGGAGCGGTTCCAGGCGCTAGTCGAGCACATCCCCGCTGTGCTTTACGTCGAGCTCCCCGACCCGAGCGCTCCCTCGATCTACATCGCGCCGCAGATCGAGCAGCTCTTCGGCGTGACTTCCGAGGAGTACATCACGCGCCCCGAGCTCTGGTTCGAGCTCCTACATCCGGACGACCGCGAGGTCGCCGTGGCCCGATACGAGCACGCGCTCTCCGACGGCGTCGCTTGGAGCTCCGAGTACCGCGTCGTCCGCCCCGACGGAACAACGGTGTGGGTCCACGACGAGGCCTCCCTGCTCCTCGACGAGGAGGGGCGCCCCCGTCTAGTGCAGGGCGTGATGTTCGACGTCACCGAGCGCAAACTCGCCGAGCAGGCCCTCCGCGACAGCGAGCAGCGCGAACGCGAGGCCGCCGACCGGCTGCGTGCGCTGGACGAGATGAAGAACACGTTCCTCGCGGCCGTCTCTCACGAGCTCCGGAGCCCGCTCACCTCGATCCTCGGGCTTTCGTTGACCCTCGAGCGCCAGGACGCTCTTTCGCCGGGCGACCGCGCCGACCTCCTCGGTCGGCTCGCGACGAACGCGCGCAAGCTCGACCGGCTCCTGAAGGACCTCCTGGACATCGACCGCCTGAACAGGGGCATCGTCACGCTGAAGGAGCGGTGGACCGACGTTGGAGCTCTCGCCCGCCGCACGGTCCAGAGCCTCGAGGTACTCGCCGACCGGACCGTGATCGTCGAGGCGGACCCCGTCTCGGTGCCCTGCGACGCTGCGAAGATCGAGAGGATCGTCGAGAACCTGGTGGTGAACGCAGCCCGGCATACCGTCGATGACGCACGGATCTGGCTCCGCGTTCGCGCGCAGGACGGCGGCGCCCTGATCATCGTCGACGACGAGGGCTCGGGCGTCCCCGACGAGCTGAAGCAGGCGATCTTCGAGCCGTTCCGGCAGGGACCGACGCAGAACCCCGCGACTCCGGGAACCGGCATCGGTCTGTCTCTGGTCGGCCGGTTCGCGGAGCTGCACGGCGGCCGCGCGTGGGTCCAGGACCGAGACGGAGGCGGCGCGTCCTTCCGGGTCTTCCTGCCGGGCAAGCCGGTGAGCGGCAACGGCGAGGTACGGGTCGTCGGGGTCGAGGCCGCCGACGGATAGACTGGTCCGGATGCTGGGGAACGACCACAATCCGCACCGCAGGCGCCTCTACCTCCCGATCTTGCAGACTTCCGGCCCTACGGCGCTCTCGGACACCCACGTCGCTCACTCGGTGGGCTGTGCGCAGGCCGCGCGACCGGCTCGGCGACCCGAGTGGCTGCGCGTTAAGGCGCGGATCGGCCCCAACTACGCGGATCTCAAGCGCCTCATGCGCGAGCAAAGCCTCCACACGGTCTGCGAGGAGGCCGGATGCCCGAACATCTACGAGTGCTGGGAGGAGCGGGAGGCGACGTTCCTGGTGCTCGGCGATCGCTGCACGCGCCGCTGCGGCTTCTGCGACGTCAGGACCGCAAGGCCCTTGCCGGTGGACGAGGACGAACCGCAGCGCGTTGCGGACGCCGTCCGAGCGATGGGGCTCCGCTACGTGGTCCTCACAAGCGTAGCGCGCGACGACCTCGAGGACGGCGGAGCGCGCATCTGGGCTACCTGCGTCAGAGCCGTGCGACAGGCGGTGCCCGGCTGCGGCGTGGAGGTCCTTCCGTCAGACTTCAGAGGAGGCCAACGAGACATCGCGACCGTGATCGCCGCGGAACCCGACGTCTTCGCCCACAACCTCGAGACGGTGAGACGGCTCCACCCGCGGATCCGGCCCGCGTTCGGGTACGAGCGATCGCTGGAGGTGCTCGGGATCGCGAAGCGCCTGAGTGCTGGCCAGGTCACGAAGTCGAACCTGATCCTCGGCATGGGCGAGCGACCCGACGAGGTTCCGGGCGCGCTGCGCGATCTGGCCGAAGCGGGCTGCGACATCGTCACGATGGGTCAGTACCTGCAGCCGACCAGGTACCACCTGCCCGTGGACCGCTGGGTCGCGCCCGAGGAATTCTCCCGCCACAAGCGGGTCGGCGAGTCGTTCGGTATCACCCACGTGGAGGCGGGCCCGCTCGTGCGGAGCTCGTACCACGCCGGAAAGCAGCTGGCGCGAGCGCTGGCGGGAGATGGAGGAGCCGGCCTGTAAGCCGGATCCTGTGCCGGCCCTCTCGGGCCGGTGGCGGCCATCTATCTGAGCCCCTCTCGGGACCCCGGGGCCGAAGCCCTCGTGCGGCCTACCCGGGAGCTCGGGCGGGCCACCCTCGAACGCCCCCTGCTTGGCCTTGCTCCGGGTGGGGCTTGCCGAGCCGGACCGGTCACCCGGCCCGCTGGTGAGCTCTTACCTCACCGTTTCACCCTTACCCCCGAGGGGGCGGTCTGCTCTCTGTTGCGCTTTCCGCGGGTCGCCCCGCCTGGGCGTTACCCAGCACCCTGCCCTGCGGAGTCCGGACTTTCCTCGAGCCGAAGCCCGCGGCCGCCCGGCCGGCTCCTCCTGTGCGAGGATAGCTTCGAATGCGACGTACGACCCTCTCCGCCCTTGTCCTACTCGCGCTGTCCGCGTGCGGTCCCGCCCAGCAGGGCGAGGTGGAGCCCAATGCGATCGAGCAGTTGCCGGCGAGCTTCGTGCTCGACGTCGCTGCGGCAAGGGGAGCGGTCGTCGCCTTCCTGCACGGCTACGCCAACGCCGCGAACGACGACGCGGAGGAGCTCCTCTCCGTCACCGGCACGGAGAAGATCGGTCGCTGGGTCCAGTGGGTCGACTACCAGAACCAGCTCTTCCCAGGCGACATAGACGGCGATGTCGAGATCCGACAGCTCGAGTTCGTCGACTTCATGGAGCTGCCCGGCGGGGCCTTCGGAGGCCAGGTGAACGTCGACGCGACCGTCGCGTTCCGCACCCAACCCTTCCAGGGCGTGGCCGGCGGGTTCAGCCGGGAGTTCGTCGGTCCCTTCATCGTCACCCGGCTGGCGCCGGGTCGCTGGGCCGTCTCCGACGGCACGCGGGACGGACAGTCGATCGAACGATCGATCTACCCGATCCAGGACGAGGAAAAAGGGCGTGGGGGCGTGGTGGTCCGTCTCGATTCGGTGTTCGCCTTCCCCGGTCGGTGGCAGGTGAACCTGTTCGTGTCCAACAAGACGGGGAAGCTACTGTCCCTCCGCGCGAAGGAAGCGCTACTCGTCTCGCCCAACGGTCGAGAGGTTTCAGGGATCGCACTCGGCGTCGCCGAGAGCCTGGCAGCAATCCCTTCGCGGTCGAGGATTCCGGGCGGTGTGGTCTTCGACGCGCAACCGAGCTCGGAGGGTCTCTCACTCCGGCTCCCTTTCCGGAGCCGAAAGGACCGGGTCGTCCTCGAGTTCCCTCTCGGCGAGCTGTTCAGCCCGAGCCTCGGCCCGGTTGCGGTCCCCACGGGGGCGGCTGCCTCTCCGGCGGGCTAGCCTTCTCCCCGGCGGCCAGCCACTCGTCCACGCCCCGGTTGGCGAGCCGGTCGGCGTGACGGTTGTGTTCCCTGGGGACGTGCTCGTATCGGATGCGCCAGAAGCCGCCGGCCAGCTCGCGCACCCTCGCATGAAGGGGCTTCAGCTTGGCGTTCTTCACCTTGTAGCGACCCGAGAGCTGTTCGACGATCAGGTGGCTGTCGGAGCGCAGGAGGACGTCGGTGGCTCCCAGCTCGGCGGCCCGCACTAAGCCTTCGATCACGGCCGTGTACTCGGCGACGTTGTTCGTCGTAACCCCGATACCGCGGGCGATCTCCGCGAGCACCTCTCCCTTGGTGGTGACCACGACCGCGCCGATGCCGGCAGGGCCCGGGTTCCCCCGGGAGGCCCCGTCGCAGGCGACGATCACCCAAAGACCAGGATCCGCCGGCAGTATTCGCACCTCTTCATGCCATCGGTGTGTTTGAGACGATCAATCTCGAGCGCCGAGAGCTTCTCGTGGCATCCCTGACACACGCCGTCCACGAGCGCTGCGGCGGCGACACCCTTCTTCTGTGGGCGGAGCTCGTCGTAGAGGGCGAGGACCTCGTCGTCGATCTCGGGCAGCAGCGCTTCGCGAGACGCGAGAGCCGACGCGATCTCGGCGGTCAGCCGATCGAGCTCTCCGGCAGCCCCTCCCAGCGCGGCGTCGAGCTCCTCGCGCGCGGTCGTGGCCTCGGCCTCGAGGGTCACGGCCTGCGCCTCCAATTCCTCGATGCGTTCCATCGCCTCGAGGAGCAGGTCTTCGGAAGCCGATCGGCGGGTCTTCAGGTTCGCGACCTCGTGCTGGAGGGCCTCGAGCTCCTTGGCGTTCGCGATCGACCCGTCGTACAGCCGTCTCTCCTCAGCCGCGGCCTTCTGCCCCAACGAGTCGGCCTCGTGCTCGAGCCGCGCCTGCTCGCGGGACTCCTCGCCGAGCCGGAGACGAAGCTCGCCCAGCCGGCGCTCGGCCTCGTCGGCCGCGGACCTCAGGTCACGGACGGCCTCCCCCGACTCGATCTCCCGCCGGCGCGCCCCGGCCCGATCGATCGCGATATCGAGGTTCTGGAGCTCGAGCAGCTTGTCCTCCCCCCTCATCGGAGCGAAGGGTAGCCGATGGAACCACGTATGGAGCTGCCGGCATCGCGAAGCGGCGGCCGCTCCATCCCGCCTTTGGTCTAGGCTCCGGGAACCGGGTCTAGGCTCCGGGAACCGGGTCTAGGCTCCGGCCGAGCTCTCCGACCGCCGGCTCCGGGCGGCCGCGTCGTTCTTCGCATCGATCAACGCCGACCCTCGCGACCTGGCCGCCGGGGGCCGGACGATGGAGCCGCCGATCTTGGCTGGCGAACGTGAACGCGAGCACGCACCCATCGCCGCGACGTAGGCGTCTCGATCAGGAGTCGTCCTCGGGTCGGCGCACGACTATCTCCGACCGCCGCGTGGTATGAAGTGGCGGCCTCGGCCCCTAAGGGAGGTCCATGCAGTCCGAGCTTGAGGGAAGGGTGGCGCTCGTCACGGGCGCGGGCAGCCCAACGGGGATCGGCCTCGCAGCGGCCCGCGCGCTAGGCCGCGAGGGAGCGATGCTCGCCATCGCCTCGACGACCGACCGGATACGCGAACGAGAGGACGAGCTGCGCGGAGAGGGCCTGACGGCGGCCGGCTTCGCGGCCGACCTGACGGGCGCTTCGGAGACCCGAGCGCTGGTCGACGGCGTCCTCGAGCTCTACGGCCGGATCGACGTTCTCGTGAACAACGCCGGGATGGTCCAGGTCGGACTCGAGGAGGAGGAGAGGAGCTTCATCGAGCTCGGCGAGGCCGATTGGGACCGGACGATCGGTCGCAACCTGAGGACCGCTTTCAGCATCACGCGACTCGTCGTGCCCGGCATGGTGAAGCGGCGGTACGGCCGGATAGTGATGGTCTCATCGGTGACGGGCCCCCTCGTGTCCAACCCCGGGTCGGTGGGATACGGTGCGGGGAAGGCCGGCATGGACGGCCTGATGCGCGGACTTGCGGTCGAGCTGGGGCGGGACGGCGTTACGGCGAACTCCGTGGCGCCGGGCTGGATCGCGAGCGGCTCCCAGACGCCGGAGGAACGGATCGCAGGGCAGAACACGCCGCTAGGCCGGTCCGGGACGCCCGAGGAGGTCGCCGAGGTGATCGCGTTCCTGGCCTCCGACCGCGCGAGCTACATCACCGGCCAGTCGATCGTCGTGGACGGCGGCAACACCGTCCAGGAATACAAGGGGCCCTCGGAGGCCTGGTACTGAATCAGGCCACGGAGGCGACGACCTTGACGACGTCTCGCCTGGTGCCGTCGCCGCCGGAGACCGCGCGCACGAGACAGCTCCTCGACGCGCCCGAGCGCGCCGTCCTCGAGGCCTTCACGATAGCTATCACCCTACCGTGGCCACCGGTGGCGAGCCCCAGCGTGTACCGGCCCTCCGTCACCGCGCGCGTGACGTCGGTTCCGTCTCCTGCGAGGTAGGTCATGGAGAACGCGCCCCAGCTCCCGCACCCGTCGACAGTCATCGAGTCGGTCCGGGCGCCGTCGTTCTCCACACGCACGACGAACCTGGCGCTACCGCCGCGCTCGAGGGTGGCGGAGGCCGCCTGCCCGGCGCCGGTGTCGTTGTAGACGCCGTCCCCGGCGAACGCGCCGGCCGACGCCTTCTTCACGAGACCGTCAGGCAGGTATGGCGGCTGCGGCTGCCAGTCGGGGTCGGTGTCCCGGGCGGGGTCGTTCGTTAGGTTCGTGACGCCCCCGCCGTCGGGTCGCATCACGTAGACCTCGTAGTCGCCACTCCTGGCGGAGTCGAACAGGATCCTCGTCCCGTCGGGCGACCACCCCGCGTTGCGCGAGCTCGCGCGCCGCCCGCCCGTGAGCGCCACGCGCCCGGTGCCGTTGGGGTTCACGGCGTAGACGAGGAACGCACCGGCCTTGCCGTCCCAATCGTGGAACGCGATGGAGGAAGCATCCGGCGCCCACGAGGGCCGTTTCCCCGTGGTGATCGTGGACCCGTTGCGGACGAGCCCACCGCTCGTCTCGAACACCGCGTCGCCGGCTGCATACGCGGCCGAGTACCCGCCGGTCACGATCTCGAGACCGCTGCCGCTCGGCGACACCCTGTAGATGTTCTGGTCGAACCCGGGGTGCATCGAGTGGAAGACGATCCGGCCGTTCTCCGTCCATGACGGCGTGTCGCCGTAGATGCCCATCACTACCGAGAGGTCCGTCTCTCCCGACCCGTCGGCGTTCATCAGGTAGAGCCGGCATCCGTCGTCCCCGCACCGCTGGAAGGCGATCCGCATCCCGTCGGGCGACCAGGACGGCGCGCCGTCGCTCGAGGGGTCGCTGGTAAGAGCCGTCTGACCCGAACCATCGGCGTTCATCACCCAGACGTCGCCGTCGCGTACGAACGCGATCTTGCCGTTCACCCCCGGGAACGCACCCGCGCCGGACGGTGCCGCCCGCATGCACAGCGCGACGGCGAGCCCGGCCACAAGAAGGATCCTCTTCGGCATGGCGGCCTTCCTCCGGAGCGCCGGGCCCCGTCGAGGGCGCACCTCCGCCCTCCCCGGCCACCGCCCACAGGGTCCCGTCCGACGGGCGCGAGCGTCAATCGGCCACTCGGCCACCGGGGAGGGCGATCGGCCTGCGACCTACGGCGGAGGCTTACCTGGGGCGGAGGCGGACCCACGCCCACGACGCGACCCCGAGGGCGGCGAGCGAGCACACCATCGTCACCGACGCGAGCGCGGCGAACGGTGGGAAGGGGACGCGGGCTCCGTAGAGGACCATCGGCACGGTCCGGCAGTCGCTCGGGATGCAGAGCCACTGGCTCAGCACGAAGTTGTCGAGGGACACGACGAAGGCGATCGCCGCCGCCGCCAGGATCGCCGGCGAAAGCAGCGGGAGCAGGACCCGGAACAGCACCTGCCCCTCCGAGGCCCCGAGATCCATCGCCATCTCCTCCGGCTCCCGCCCGATCGAGAGGAGCCGCAGGCGCACGACGATCGCAACGACAGGCAACGCCAGCGTGACGTGCGCGAGCAGCTGGGAGGGACTGTCGAACGGCAGCGGGGTGAACACCTTCCACACGAGTAGGAAGAACCCGGTCGCGACGACGGTCTGCGGCAGAGCGAGCGGGAGGACGGTGAGCACACCCGCCGCGGTGGACAGGCGGCCCGGCCAGCGCGTGAGCCCAAGAGCCAGCCCGCATCCGAGGGGGGTCGCGATCGCCATCGTGAGGATGGCGAGGGTGAGACTCTGCACGAGCGCGTCGAGCATCTGGGGATCCTCGAGCACAGAGCGGTAGTTGCGGAGGGTGAATCCGTCGAGCTCCGTCGTGGAGAAGCCGGGGTTCAGGGAGATCCGGATCAGCAGGAGGACGGGGGCGAGCATGACGACCATGTAGAGCCAAGTCCAGGCGGCGAGGAAGACCGGTCGCCGCGCCACCCTCACCCGTCGCCTCCCCTCGTTCGCCACTCGAATCCTAGGGTCGCGAGGACCGCTCGGCTCGGGCAAGGGCGTTTGCGCACGACCCGCCTTCTGACTCATCATCGGCACGTGCGAAGGATCCCCGTGCGGCTCGACAGCGTTCGCGCTCCTCTCCTTGGCGGTTGCGGCCGGAGGCGGGCCGCGGTGCACGATCACCGACGGCCCGAAGGAACACGTGATCGAGGGCACGTCTAGGACGACGTCATCTGCGCGGGCGGCGGCGCGGACGAGATCCACGCGGGCGACGATCGTGTGCCGGACTTCGTCTCGGGGGGCCGGAGCGCGACGCGTGTCTGTGGGTGCGCGACCGGATCCGGCAGAACGACACCCTGAACGGCCGGGGAGGGCGGGACGTGTACTGGGCCGACGCGCGCGACGCCATCCGGGCCGCGGAGGTCAAGAAGACATGCTCCGCCCAGGTCGGGCTCGTGTAGAGCCGCCGGGACTCGAAAGGAGCTGCGCCATGCGTCTTGGGGGCAAGGTCGCTCTCATCACGGGAGGCACCTCGGGGATCGGGAGAGCTACCGCCGTGCTGTTTGCACGCGAGGGCGCGAAGGTGGTGTTGACAGGACGAGACCAGGCGCGCGGCACGGAGGTCGTTGGCGAGATCGAGGGCGAGGGAGGCCGCGCGATGTTTGCCCGCGCGGACGTTCGACGGGACGTGGACTGCCGTCGCACGGTCGACGAAACCGTGGCGGCCTTCGGCCGGCTGGACGTGCTCTTCAACAACGCCGGGGTCTACGTCCCCAACGACTCCGTCGACTGCACCGAGGAGGAGTGGGACGCGCAGGTCGACACGAGCCTGAAGGGCACGTTCCTCATGACCAAGCACGCGTTGCCCGTGATGATCGGGCAGGGCGGAGGCTCGATCGTGAACAACGCGTCCGGCTGGGGACTCGTCGGCGGGGACCGCGCGGTTGCCTACTGCGCGGCGAAGGGCGGCGTCGTCAACCTGACTCGAGCGATGGCGATCGACCACGGAGGCCAGGGGATCCGCGTGAACTGCGTCTGCCCCGGCGACACCGTGACGCCCATGGAGCGCGCCGACGCCGAGGCACGGGGTCAGACGTGGGACGAGTACGTCGCGGACGCCTCTGACCGCCCGCTGGGAAGGATGGGCGAACCGGAGGAGATCGCTAGGGCCGTGCTGTTCCTCGCCTCGGACGAGTCCTCGTTCGTAACGGGCGCTGTGCTCCCGGTCGATGGGGGCGGAGTGGCCGGGTAGTTCCGCCGAAGATCGGGACCTTGGTCCATCGACGGGGCGCTCCGACCGGTGACAGCGTGATGATCCCTCTCCACAGGAGGACGTGCACATGCTCCGCCGCCGTCTCGCAGCCATCACGCTCGGCCCGGCGTCGTTCGTCGCCTCGACGCCGGGCCAGGCGGGCGCCATAACGTTCGGCCAGCTCGACGGGAACCGTCACCCCAACGTGGGAGCGCAGTTCATCCCGCATCCCGATACCGGCGAGATCGTCCAGTGGTGCAGCGGAAGCCTCCTAGCTCCTCGGGTCTTCCTCACGGCGGCCCACTGCATGGACGACTCGGATGCCGACGAGCATTGGGTCACCTTCGACGACCCGGCGAGCTCCGACGGGAGCCTCATCCACGGAGTGGCGGTCACGCACCCCAAGGCTTGGCCCGACGGCGTCCTTCGGGACGCCACGTTCACGGCGGTCGGGTACAGAACCGTTCGTGAGACCAAGTCCGGAGGGTGGAAGGCGATCTTGGACAACGTCGACCGCCGCTTTGCGACCCAGTCGTTCAAGGCCCTCCGCAAGGCCTGGCTCCAACTCGACATGAATCCCTCGACGGGCAGCGGCGGCACCTGCTACGGCGACTCCGGGGGACCTCACTTCATCGGTGGCCCGAAGTCGAACCTTGAGGTCTCCCTCACCGTCACCGGTGACGCGTACTGCCGAGCTACCGACACGACGTACCGGCTCGACACGAGGTCCGCGAGGGCGTTCCTGGACGACTACGTCGACCCTCCCTGACCCGCCCGAGGCCGGTCTCGCAGGAACGCGATGATCCTACGGATCGGTGCGCGCTCTCCGAGCGGCGCGCTCGGGTAGCGATCCCCGTCGCTGGGTCCCGGCGCAGGCGTACGACGAGAGACAGGAGTGGACGGTGGTGATCAACGACGGCTTCGCCATCGCCTATGACGCACCCGCGGACCGGTGGCCCACCCTGTACGGGGCGGAGGAAGGGTGCTGCCGAAACTCTCCCCTCAACCGCGTGCACCACTCGGTGGATTACGACCCGGTGAACGGGCGGCTGGTCGTTTACGGCGGGACCTACGGTACGGAGGGTGGATTGGTGAAGGCCGACGACGTCTGGGCCTTCGACGTCGAGACCGGCGAGTGGCTCCAACCCCTCGCCCAGAGCGAGCCATCGGGCAGAACGACGGGTTGAGCTGCGTCTCTCGATCTTTCACACCCCGCTCTCTTGGCGATCGGCCCAACGGCCCCTTCTGAACCGGGACCTTGGTCCCCGGCACCCGACCGACCCGCTGAAAGGATGGTCGTTCGGTAGCTGAAGAAAGGAGTCCGCGATGCGACCCACGTGGCGAGATGGAGTCACCACCGCGCTGGCCGGCCTGACGCTGGCCGTCACACTCGCGGTAACCCAGTCGTGGGGCTGGCCGCTGCTCGGATCCTACCGGTCCGGGATCGGTGTCCTCTTCGTAGTGGGAATGGCGATGTGCTCGACCGGCGGGTCCTCCATCAAGGATGCGTCCGCCAAGGGCACGTTCCTCGCGGTGGCATCGGCCCTCGGTGCGGCCGCGCTCCTGCTCGTGGTCGTCGGCCTGATAACGGCGAGCGAGACGGCTTTCGTGCTCCTGGCGGTCGATATCGGGGTGCTCTGGGTCGTTTCCACCTTGCGCCACGTCGTGGAGGCGGGCCCCGGCGCACAGCTCCCCCACGCGCCGGCGCACTGAGCGTCTGGTCCGGCGTTTGGCCGAGGAAGGAGCGTTCACATGAACGGCGACTACCCTTTGCGGCTCGCCGTCGAGTACCCGGAGCGGTCGCTCGACCGGGTGACCACGTTCTTCCGGCTGCTCACCGCGATCCCGATCCTGATCCTCCTCGCGAGCGTCGCGGGCGGCACCTGGCAGTGGACCTCCGAGAAGGGGACGGCCGTAGCCGCCGGGGCGGGCGGGCTCCTGTTCTTCGGGCCGCTGCTCATGATCGTGTTCCGGCAGAAGTACCCCAGATGGTGGTTCGACTGGAACGTCGAGTTGCTCCGATTCTCGACCCGCGTCGCGGTGTATGTGATGTTGATGGACGACCGCTACCCGGCAACCGACGAGCAGCAATCGGTGCGATTGGACATCGACTACCCCGACGTTCCGCGTGACCTCAACCAGTGGATGCCCCTGGTGAAGTGGTTCTTGGCGATCCCCCACCTGGTCGTCCTTGCGGTCCTCTGGGTCGCCGCGGTCTTGGTCGTCATCTGGGCGTGGTTCGCGATCCTCTTCACGGGCCGCTACCCGAGGGGAGCCTTCGACTTCGTGGAGGGCGTGATCCGCTGGAACGGCCGGGTGCTCGCTTACGGGTTCCTTCTCGTGACGGACGATTACCCGCCGTTCCGTATCGCCGCCTGAGCGGGGACCCCGCCCCCGGGCAGCGGGCCGACCGACCCGCACCAGTGGGGCCCTCCGCCCTTCGTCGTCATCCGGGCGAGGCGTCAACATCGCTTGCCAAGGAGGCGGGATGGCCAGGTGGGAAGGCTTCGTCCAGTGCCCCGGCTGTGGCTACGACCTGGCCACGGGCGACGGGGAGCGTTCGTGCGCATGGGGTGACTGCCCGTACCTGCCAGAGGATCTCGACGTCTTCTGTCCCACCTGTCGCTTCAACTTCTTCACGATGCAGGGCAATCCTTCCTGCGGGCGGCCGGGCGTCTGCGAGCACAGCGCCGAAGCCAGGAGTCACGTGTCCAACCTGCGCGCTTGGGTAGAGGCTAACCCTCGAACCCGCTAGCGAAGACGAAGTACATTCCCGGTGATGAGGCCGGCGTGATCCGATGCGAGATACGCGATGACCTCGGCCACTTGCTCCGGCGAGGCGATGTTGGTGATTCCGTTCCTCTCCTCCAACGCTCGAACAACCTCCGGCGTCACCCACCCCGTATCGGTAACCGGAGGATGCACAACGTTCGCCCTCACGCCGTAGGGCGCAAGCTCGACGGCCGCAGACATCGTCAGGTTCTCCTGGGCAGCTTTCGCGGCTCCGTATGAGACCTCCTCCGGGAAGCCCTCCGGACCGCCCGAGGTTAGCCCGACGATCCTCCCCCATTTGGCACCTCGCGCGATGTGCCGTTTTGAGAATTCGGCGATCAAGAGTGCCGGCGCCCGGGCATCCACCTCAAAGACGTGACCAAACGTCGACGCCGTGAGCAACCGAAGCGATCGCCCTATGCGATCAACGTCCACGGGTCTAAACGTGTCGGCGATCCACCCGCTCGCGTTGTTCACGAGGATGTCCACCGGGCCGAACTTGCTCTCCGCCGCATCGAACAGTGGGGGCACCGTCTCGACAAGAGCGAGATCAGCCTCGATCGCCTTCGCCTCTCCGCCCTCCGACTCGATCTGCTGAACAACGACATCTGCCCCCGAGCGCCGGTTCTCGGCATATGCCGATGGCATTTCGGTCTCGTCCTCGTCCTGAATCCGAAGGTAAGTGAGAATCACCCGCGCCCTGCAGGCGGCAAGTACGCGCGCGGTCGCCGCGCCGATTCCGTGATTGGCCCCAGTGACCAGGGCCACGTGTTCGGACAGATCGTAACGAGGTGAGATCAAGCCAGGTATGGCAACTCCTTGCATCTCACTACATCAGATGCGCTGATCCTATGCGAGGTACCCGAGGAGGTTCGCTCCCACGCGTTCATTCTCGTACTCGCTCCCGGCGAAGTCGGCAGACCTCGGACCCCACGCCCAGATCGGAACCGGCTTGAGCGTGTGCTCGCCTTCGTCAGTGCAGCTCCACCTCCCCCAGGAGATCTTCCATCGGGCGCCGAGGACGTCGGAGATGCCGGTCTCCCCACACGCCCGGATCGTGGCGCGCTCGCCGCTCGCAAGGTTCGTGATCCCGGTGTAGGTAGCCACCGTTTGTGCGATCGGGGCGCCCTTCCCGATAAGCCCCCACATGTACTCGGTGGAGGCGGTCTGCCCGCTCAATCCGGCGATGTCGGTTTCACTCGACAGGCGCAGAGCTCCCGTCTCGTGATCGGCCGTAAACAGGATCAGGGTGTCGGTTCGATCCCGGGCGAAGCGCCACGCGGCCCTCACCGCGTCGTCGGCCTCGATCATCTCGGTGCCGACGAGCGCCCCGTCGCGCGCGTGGCCACCCCAGTCCACGAGGCCGCCCTCGACCATCAGGAAGAACCCGTCCGGATCCTTGGAGAGCACGGAGAGCGCCGCCGATGTCATCCGCGGGAGCGTTGGGTCCGCCCCAGCGACGCTCTCGTCGTCGCGGTCGAGGTTGTAAACCATGTTCCACGAATCGAAGAAGCCGTACACCGGTCCCGCGCCGCCGCCGGTCACATACGCGTCCAGCTCGGCGGCGCTGCTCACGTAGGACACGCCGGGCAGGTCCTGGAGCGGAGCCACCGAACCCTGCCTCAGGCCCCCGCCCATCAGGAACTCGATCCCCTGGCCCGCCATCTGGGTTGCGATCGTCTGTAGCTGGCTCCGGCTAGTGACGTGGGCAGCGAACCCGGCAGGCGTGGCGTCCGTGATGTAGCTGTCGGAGATCAGGGCGGTGGCCTTGCCCCGGTCCTGCGCACGCTCGAGCGCGGTCTCGACGGGCATGGCTCCGCCGGCGGTGGGCACCATGCCGAGCCATCCGTTGTGCGTCTCCACGCCGCTCGCGAGCGCCGTTGCACCCGCCGCGGAATCCGTGACGCCGTCCAGGGAGCTCGTCTCCAGGGTTCCCTTGACCTCCCACGGTATCGAGTCGATGAAGAGCAACCCGCCGTTCATCCGCCGCCCGAGCTCGATCTCTCCAGGTCCCATGCCATCGACGATGAAGAGGATGACGTTCCGCGGCTCGTCTGCCGGAGGCTTCGAGGACACGCCCGATGCAGGCCGGATGACGAGCACCAGTGCGACCAGCGTCACTAGGACGGCGCCAACGCTGCGTGAGCGACGGAGTTCCATGGATCCCTCCCCTTCGCCCGGCTGCGGGGGTCGAGCCGGCGCCGAGTCTACGGGAAGGACAGCAGCCGGGTCCAATCGGGATCCGAAGAAGGGATCAGGTCCGTGAGAACCAAACGCCCGGGTTGAGCGGGTCGGGTCGGTGTGCAAGTGTTGTGCGAACGCAATGATGGAACTACGCGACCTTGACTTGGATAGAAGCCGAGCTGCCCTGCTGCTTCTGGACTTCCAGAACTACGGGCTGCATCCCGACGGGTACTGGGCCAAGCAGGGCGAACCCGGATGGCCGAGCGGAGCGTATCCCGCCGTAGAGAACGCAGCTCGAGTGCTCGAGGCGGCGCGCTCGGGGGGGATCCTCGTCGTCCACGTGGGCGCGGCCTGGCGACCCGGCAGTCCCGACATGAACATGCACATACCCGTGTTCGCCCGCGGGCCCGATCGCTCGGTCGAGGGAACGTGGGGGGCGGAGTTCTACGAGCCCGTCGCGCCGGTCGATGGCGAGATCGTCGTCTACAAGCGGAGCGTGAGCGCGTTCATCGGGACCGAGTTGGATCGCTTGTTCCGCGTCCGTGACTTGAACACATTGGTATTCACCGGAGTGGCGACGAACTTCGCGGTCGAGGGCTCGGCTCGGGAGGCGGTGGACCGGGGCTACCGCGCGATCGTGCTTGCGGACTGCTGCGCTAGTCACCCAGCGGAGATGCATGAGTTCTCTGTAGAGAAGATCCTCCCGGTCCTGTGCGAGGTTGCGAGCGCGGACGAGTTCATCGCGGCGCTACGACGCTGAAGGGGGTGAATCGCTGTCCCCGGCCGAGCCTAGTCGGC
Organism: Actinomycetota bacterium; assembly: GCA_035288045.1. GTDB lineage: Bacteria > Actinomycetota > UBA4738 > UBA4738 > HRBIN12 > DATEBA01. Next base: position 23,788 of record DATEBA010000074.1, on the reverse strand, counting down.
GACACCAACACCCAGTATTCGGCGCAGTAGGCCTCAGCGGGCAGTGAGGCTAGACCAACCTGGCTCCTCCGCCTTGTAAGGGCGCGGAGAACGCCATCGTTGAGCGTCATCGAGTTATGCAGGTGTTATGCAGGTCAATCGGCCGCCCGCAGGAACGTGCCGACCAGGCGACCGCACTCGGCGGGTTCGTCGAGCCAGGGCAGATGCCCGGCCGGGACCGTCTGCAGTGACGCGCCAGGCATCAGCTCGGCAGCACGCGTGCCGTACTGCGGACCACCGAACGCGTCGCGCTCGCCCCAGACGAACAGCGTCGGCTGCTGCACTCTCCGCAGCTCGTCTTCGCCCAGGTTGAACCGGGCACGTCTGACCGTGAGCACGTTCTCGATGAGCGTGAGGAAGCCGGGCCAGTACGTCGGCAGGGCGGACATCAGCGCACCGGACTCCCAGAACTCGGGCGGCTGCCGATCCAGCGAGTCCTCCGAGTGACCCATCATCTTGAAGGTGCCGCGCATCGCCTTCGGGCCGGGGCGCTGCATCCTCACCATCAGGGCGTTCAGACCCCGAAGCGACAGCAGCCGCATCGGGGCGGGGGCGCTCGTCTCCAGAATCAGAGCGGGACAGCCGAGCAACACGAGGCGCGTCACTCGCTCGGGGCTGCGAAGAGCGAACCACAGCGCCCAGAGCCCACCCATCGAGTTCGCGACGATCGGGACGCGCTCAAGCTCGAGACCATCGAGGACGGACGCGACGAATGCCTCAGCGTGCCGGCGGAGATCCACGCCCCGGTACTCGAACCCGCTGGAGAGCCCACAGCCGGGACGGTCGACTGCGATCATCCGGAATCCGCCGATCTCTGCCATCAGCGGAGCCCACTGTGTGAGAGCCCCGCCGCCGCCGTGAAGCATCAGCACGGGCGGCCCCTGCCCCGTCTCGACGACGCGAGCCTCAAGCGGGGGGTCCAGGAGCTCGAGGAAGCGCTCGCGGAACTCCATACCGTAGCGAGCGAAGTACCTGCGCTCTGCATCGGCGAACCTGTCGTACGTGTCCCCGCGCGGCCTTGGTGTCCCGCCGCTCTTGGGCCCTTGGGGACTCATCGCGGTCCTCGCTGCGGGCTAGGAGAAGAACTCGTCGCTCGCGTAGAGGTCGTCGGGGTGGAGCCAAACCTCAGTAGCCTTGCCTTCGCGGACGTGGAAGACGAGCACGCTTTTCCCCTCCCACGCCTTCCCCCCTCGCTCCCCTCTGGCCGTGGTGAGCGCCACGCCGTGCTCGTCGTTGGCGAGGAGGTCGTGGAGCTCGACGCGGAAGGTCCCACCGGTCAGCTCAGCCTGCTTGGCGAACAGGCCGAGAACCTGGTCCCTCCCCCGGTGATCGCCCGATAAGGGCCCACGCCCCGGCGAGTGCCAGACGATGTCGTCCGCGAACAGCGCCGCGACCGCACCCATGTCCCCCTTCGAGAATGCCTCGAAGCCCCGGCTGAGCAGTTCTTCGTTCGGGTGTGTCATCTCTGCCTCCCTCTACCCGAGCCCCGACCGTACACCCCCGGCTGCGCGATGAACAAGCCGAGGCCCCCTCCCGACGGGTCCCAGGTGTTCGTGACGGGATACAGCGCTGGAATGACGAGGGCCTCAACTACGCCGCTGTGGCCTACGACGCCTCCACCGGGTCCGTCAGACCGACGCTGGTGACACGGTTCTGAGCACCGACGTCAAGCGACTGTTCCTCCCAGATGGCGCTCGTCTGACTGCGCGGTCCTCCCTACGCCCAGTCATACGTCAAGGCGAGCGCGCCTCGCTGGCACAAGACACACAGCGTCGCGTTCCCAGCCCCTCATTGGGCGAGGTTGCGCGTTGCCGCCCACTCCCATCCGTCGGCTGTCAGCGTCTTCGCGCTGGTCACGATCCGCCCGTCGGGCGTGAGCGCCAGGTCCGTCGCCCCATCATAGTCCCCGAGGTCGAGGACCACGGTTCCCCGAGACCCGAAAGACCTGTCCCAGTGGCCGCTGCGGAGCAACCGGCCGACCATCCAATTGGATCTTACGGCGTCGGGACGATGCGCGTTCCCGGCGATCACGATGCGGCCGTTCGTGTCGACGGTAGCTGACGACACGCCCAAGTCGCGTCGCGGCGTCCGAAGGGCGATGCCGTCGGCGCCGAAGTCGCGATCGAGCCACCCGTTCTCGAGGAGGCGGATCACGACCACGTCCCCGGTCTCGTAGCCGTATGAGTACCGGTTCCCCACCACGATGGTCCGACCATCGGCGAGCGCCTCGACGGTCGCGGGTGACTCCCCCATCTCGACCTCCACGACGCGGGCGCCGTCGCGGGAGAAGCTCTGGTCGGGCGTACCGTCGGGGAGGAACCTCGCGACGCCCATCCCCGGCTCGTCCGTGTGCTTTCCGTAGATCGTGCCGGCAAGGGCGATCCGACCGTCGGGAAGCACGTCGATCTCCGCGAATGCTTGATGGCTTCCGGGAAGGTTCTCCGCGACGGCCATCCCTTATCTCACCGAACGCCGTATCCGGCGAGCCGTCGGGGAGGAGGCGGGCGACGACGAACGTCGACGGCGAACCGTCGATGGAAACGCTTCCGGCGACGACGATCTTGCCGTCGGATTGCACCTCCATGTCCCGGCTGTACCAATCGACCTCGCCGAACGGACGAGCGATGCCGGCGTCTCCGAACCGCGGGTCGAGCGAGCCGTCGCGACGGAGCCGGACGAACACGAAATTGGGCGTGCTCAGCACGATCCTTTCCCCAGGGTCGAGCTCCATCTCACTAGCACCACCGCACATCGGTTCCTCGATGGCGACACGACCCCTGTTCCCGAAGCTTCGATCGAGGCGACCGTCGGCGCGGAGTCGGAGCACGCCCAGGCGCTCCACGTCTCCCCCCCAGCAGGACGTGCCCAAGCGTCCAGCGAGGATGACCCGGCCTTCCCCGAGTACCTCAACCGTCGTTGGGATTCCGACTTTCCTGAACGGCACGATCGTGAAGCCGTCGTCGCTGAAGGATGGGTCGAACTCTCCGGGAGCAGCGTGCGCCGGGAGAGCGACGGCAGGCACGATCAGACCCACCCCTATCACGATCGCCCTCGGAGACCACATGAAGAGCCCTCTCGATCCTCCTCTGCAGGGAGTGTCAGGTGGCAAACGTAGCCACTCTCGCTCGGCCGGACAAGATGCAGTGTCTCGCGCGACCATCCCCGCTCGGCGGGCGCTCCAGGGCTCGAACCTGGGTCCTCCGCCTTGTAAGGGCGCGGAAGACGCCCTGGTCAGGGGCTCGGCCCCGACGGAACGATACCCGTGAGCAACATGAGCGCGGTTGAGGCGCGTCGAGTGGTTATGCAGACGACGTAGACGCTTGGGTAGGGTTGTCCCTCTCTCATCGCGGCCGGAGCATCGAACCCCCTGACCGAGCGGGACATGGCGCGACGGACTACCCGCAGCGCCCCGATCCAGCGACGCCGAACGCCGCGGGGAAGTAGTCCCACCCGTCCGACAGCTCCCGGACCCCGGGGCTGTCCTGCGACCAGAACTGGCTCCCCGATGCGCGCACGCCGTCGGGGCTCCCGTACAGCACGTGCAACGAGCCGGCATACGTCTTGTCACCGAGCGTCTCGAAGTGCGTCCCGATGACGATATCGTCGGAGGCGTTCTTCCCGAAGTCCGCCGCGGCGAGGCACGAGCCGAAGTGGTCGGGCGACTCGACCGGGTCCGGAACATCGGGCATGTCCTGCTTCCACAACTGCGCGTGGCCGGCCCCCAAACCCGCGCTCGTCCCGTAGAGCACGTTCACGACTCCGGCATCCTTCACGCCTCCTGGATCGTCGTAGCGCACGCCGGCGGCCAGATCCGAATACCCATCGCCGTCTAGATCACCGATCGCGACGGCTTTGCCGAACTGGTCGTAAGAATCCGGCTCGCCCGGCACGTCGTCCGTGGCTTGGCTCCACTCCTGGCTCCCGTTCGCGCTCAAACCGGAGGAGGAGCCGTAGAGCACGTCCACGACGCCGACATTCGGAGCCGCCAGGTCCTCGAGCGGCACGCTTACGGCAAGATCATCGACGAGATCGCCGTCGAGATCGCCCGTGGCGAGGGCGCGCCCGAAGCCGTCACCGGCCTCCGACAGGCCGTCGGCGACCGCGGTCTGGGTCCATAGCTGCGATCCCTCCCCCGTCAATCCGCCCGCGGTTCCCCGCAGGACGGTCACGCTTCCGGCGTCGGCGGTCTCGCCCACGTCCTCGCGCTCGGTACCGACGGCGAGGTCGCTCCTACCGTCCCCGTCGAAGTCGCCGACGCCGAGCGCGTTCCCGAACTGGTCTTTCCTCTCGGCGGCGTCCGCAACGCCGGAGGCGCCCTGGACCCAGAACTGCGTACGTCCGGCCACCAGGCCATCAACGCCGCCGTACAGCACCTCGACGGCCCCCGAGTTCCACGCACCGGCGCTCTCCCGCTGGACGCCGATCGCAAGGTCGGCAAAGCCGTCGCCGTCGAAGTCCCCGCTCGTGAGCGAGTAGCCGAACTGGTCCCGAACCTCCGCTTCGTCGGGAATCCCTTCGGTGTCCTGCGTCCAGAGCTGGCTTCGTGTCGCGGTCAGGCCCAACGCCGACCCATGGAGGACAACCACTTGGCCCGCGTTCATGATGCCTCCCACGTCCGCGAAGGGCTGTCCGACGGCGAGGTCGCCGAACCCGTCCCCGTCGAAGTCTCCCGGCGTGAGAGCGAAACCAAACATGTCGCCGGCCCCGTTCACCTCGGGGATCCCGACCACGCTCTCGTACCAGAGCTGATCGCCGGCGGCAGACAGCCCTGTTGCGCGGCCGTACAGCACGTTGACCGCGCCGACACCTTGGACGCCGGCGATGTCCTCCTCCGGTGTACCGATGGCGAGGTCGGCGTAGCCGTCGCCGTTGAAGTCCGAGGGCATCCGAACGCGCGCGTCCGCCGCCTGATCCCAGATCGCCGGCACTGCGGTGCTGACGGCGACGATCGTCGCCACGACCGCAGCGCGTCTCAATAAAACTCCCTGCCTCGAGCCCCGCTCATCGTGCAACAACACACCCGCCCACGCGACTCGAACAGGGACGAACGGCCCTTCCGTGATCGGGTCCCTGCCGCGCCGTCGACCGAACGGTCGAGGCCTCTCCCACCTGGACCCCTCCATACAACAGTCTGCGATCGAGCATCGAATCGCCAAGCCAAGCTCCGGTACAATCCGGACGATGGCCAGGCTGGAGCGATCCCGCTACAGGTCGATCCTCGCCGGAATGGTGGCCGCTGCTGCCGCGACCGCTCAATCCCGAACCCTGCCGCCGGCGTCGTGTCATCGCCGGCAGCCATCCCGTCCTCCGACTTCAACGGCGATGGATTCGCCGACCTCGCAGTGGGCGTTCCCATGGAAGTCGTCGGGTCCGTCAACCAGGCGGGGGCCGTCGACGTGCTCTACGGGTCCCCGGATGGGCTCTCCGAGTCGGCCGCGCAGTTTCTCCACCAGGACGGGGCCGATCTGCATGAGAGCTCCGAAGCCGGGGACCGCTTCGGCCCGGCGGTTGCAAACGGCGATTTCGACGGCGACGGGTTCGCCGACTTGGCGATAGGCAGTCCCGGCGAGGATCTGAAGACGCTCGGGGCAGGAGCGGTCGCGATCCTCTACGGAGGTCCCGCGGGTGTCGGCACGCGACGCGATCGGACTATCCACGAGCCATCGAGCGCGCAGAGACACGGCGATCACTTCGGTGCAGCGCTTGCGACTGGGGACCTCGACGGCGACGGGTTCGCCGACCTCGCGATCGGTACGCCCGACGCGCGCGCCGCCGGAGCCTCGAGCGCGGGCTCCGTGACGGTCGTGTACGGGTCATCCAAGGGTCTGCGACCCGCCACCGCGGACGTGTGGTCCCAGGCGAACGGGACCGGTGATCCTCCATCCGACAAAGTCGACGTGTGGCATATCGGGGCAGCGGAGTTCGGCCACGCCACGGAGTTCGGCCACGCCACGGGGTTTGGCCACGGGGTTTGGCCTCGGGGTCAGCTCGTCGTACCAGCACTTCAGCGCCAACAGCGACTGCCCCCGAATTCCCGACTTCGACTTCCCCGCGTGGCAAACGATGTGCGACAGCGCGGACAACCTTTCAGGTGGAGGATAAAGACGAAAGCGGAAGGAAGGTCCGACGCTCACTCGAGGCCCACGACAAACACACGTTCGACACCCGTACTAGCTCAGACCCGTCCCGTGCTTCCGCTCTCGCTCGCTGCGCTCGATCGCGAGCTCGACTAGCCGGTCGATCAGCTGCGGGTAGGTGAGCCCCGACGCCTCCCAGAGCTTCGGGTACATCGAGATGGACGTGAACCCCGGGATCGTGTTCACCTCGTTCACGAGCAGCACGCCGACCGGCAACAGGAAGAAGTCCACGCGCGCCATCCCCATGCAGTCGATCGCCCGGAACGCCGCAACCGCCATCCGCTGTGCCTCCTCGAGCGTCTCCGGCCCGATGTCGGCCGGGATCACCAGTTGGGCGCCGTGCTCGTCGAGGTACTTGGCCTCGTACGAGTAGAACTCGTGCCCCTGCGGCACGATCTCCCCGGCCAGCGAGGCAACCGGGTCGTCGTTTCCAAGGACGGCGACCTCTATCTCACGCGCTCGCTCCATCGACCGCTCAAGGAGCGCTTTCCTGCCGTAGCGGAACGCTTCCTCCGTAGCCGCGCGGAGCTCTTCGGGCGCATGGACCTTCGTGATGCCGACCGAGGATCCGAGCGCAGCCGGCTTGGCGAAGAGGGGATAGCCGAGAGCGCTCGCGCGCGCCTCGACTCCCTCGGGGTCCTCCTCCCACTCGCGCTCCTGGACGACCTCGTGGGGAGCGATGCGGAGGCCCGCGCCCGCGAACAGCACCTTCTGGACCGCCTTGTCCATCCCGATCGCGGATGCGAGGACGCCCGCGCCGACGTAGGGCACACCAGCGATCTCGAGCATCCCCTGGACGCTGCCGTCCTCGCCGTACGGGCCGTGCAGCACCGGGAACACGACGTCGATCTCGGTCCGCGAACCGTCCTCCGCGACGAGGGCCGACGCCCCCGGTCGCTCGTCGAGGACGACCTCGGCGCCCGCGCCGGCCGCGACCTCGGGAAGCCCGTCCGCCGACCCCGCCCCAAGCGCCGCGGGCCCGCCGGGCACGAAGTGCCACGTTCCCTTCTTCGTGATGCCAATCGGGATCGCCTCGTACCGCTCCGCGTCGAGGGCGTCCAGCACCGACCGGGCCGAGATCAGGGAGATCTCGTGCTCCGCCGAGCGCCCGCCGAAGAGGATGGCGATCCGCTTCCTCACGCCTTCTCCAGCGCCCGGGCGAAGTCCTCGATCAGGTCCTCGACATCCTCGAGGCCCACAGAGACCCGCACGAGTCCCTCCGAGATCCCGGCGGCGCGCAGCTGCTCGGCGCTGTACTGGCGGTGCGTGGTCGAGGCGGCGTGCCCGACCAGGGTGTGCGTTCCCCCGAGGCTGGTCGCGACCCACGCGAGCTCCAGGGCGTCGCAGAACCGCATGCCGCCCTCTCGGCCGCCCGCCACCTCGACGGCGAGCATGCCGGATGGCCCCCGGAGCACGCGCTTGGCCACGTCGAAATGAGGGTGAGAGGGCAGCCCCGGGTAGTAGACGCGATCCACCTTCGGGTGCGCTTCGAGGAACTCCGCGAGAGCCTGGGCGCTCCGGCAATGGCGCTCCATCCGGAGCTCGAGCGTCATGAGCCCCCGCATACACAGCCAAGCCTCGAGCGGCGCCATCGTGCCGCCTGTGTCGATCACCGTGTCGCGCAGCTCGCGCATCCGCTCCTCCGACGTGCACACGACGCCGCCGGTTAGGTCGTGGTGACCGCCGACGTACTTCGTCGTCGAGTGAAGCACGTAGTCGAAGCCGAGCTCGGCGGGGTTGCAGAGGTAGGGTGAGGCGAACGTGTTGTCCACGACGGAAGGGACGCCGGCGTCATGGCAAAGGGCGCCGAGCGACTCCAGGTCTGCGACCGACATCGTCGGGTTCGCGATCGTCTCGACGTAGAAGAGCTTCGCGCCGGGAAGTGCTGCCGTGACGGCTTCGAGGTCGTGCGGCGACACGAACGCCGTCTCGACGCCGAACCGCGGTAGCACGTGGGTGAACAGCTTGTGCGCGCCCCCGTACAGCTCCGGGCTCGAGACGATGCGGTCGCCGGCGGAGGCGAGCGTGGTCACGACGGTGTGGATCGCCGCCATCCCCGATGCGAACGAGAACCCCGAGCCCGTCCCCTCGAGTTCGGCCATGACTCGCTCGAACGCCTCCAGGGTAGGGTTGCCGTAACCCCGGGTGTAGGTGTAGCCGGGTCGCCGGAAACCGATCGTCTCCGCGTATCCCTCGGAGTCCTCGAACCGGAACGTCGAGGTCTGGAAGATCGGGACGCTCGGCGTCTCCTGCCCAACCGGCGGCGTCTTTGCGCCGTGGATCGCCCGCGTGGAGAACCCCCGCCTCGGCTCCATGGCGGGAAGCCTACCGGGCCCAGCGTTCCGGGTACCGCTTCCGTAGATCGAGGACCAGTCCCCGGAGCTCGCCCATCACGACCTCGGTCGCCTCTCGGAGCGCGTCGACGTCGTCGACGCGCTCCGAGTAGTTGCGAAGATCGATCGCCGGTCCGGCCTTGAGCCAGATCGGACGTCCGAACGCGAGGCTTCCCTTCCCCGTCTTCTGCCAGACGTGGTGGGCGCCCCACACCGCGATCGGAGTGACCGGCACGTCCGTGGCGAGCGATAGACGCACGAGCCCGGTCTTGCCCTCGCCGGGCGTCCAGTCGGCGTTCCTCGTCACCGTCGCCTCCGGGTAGACGACGATCGCCTCGCCGCCTTGGAGCGCCTCCTCGGCCCGCTCGAGCGGGCGCTGGTCCCCGGTGCCGCGCCGGACGGGGATCTGTCCCATCCCCCGGAGCACACGCCGGAGCCCTACGACCTCGAACAGCTCCTGCTTGGCGAGGTACCGGGGGCGCCTACCCCTTCGCCAGAGGAAGAGCCCGTGCGCGAGGGGGTCGAGGTAGGAGATGTGGTTCGCGGCCACGAGAAGCGGGCCACTCGGCGGGACGCGCTCCTCCCCCTCGAAGCGCCAGTTGAACCAGTGCGTTATGGGTGGCTTAAGGACGCCGACGAACAACGCGAACCAGGGCTCGAACCGCCGCTCCCTCACCGCGAGCTCGATGCTAGTCGACCTGGCCGGAGTGGTGCCCGACGATCCGCCAGATCCCTGGAAGGAGCGAGGCCGCAAGCAGCAGCTTGATCGTGTCGCCGATCACGAACGGGTACAGCCCCCACTCGAGCCCCTTGGCGAGCGGCACGTCGAGCGCGGCAAGGAGCCAGGGGACGCCGGCCGCGTAGATGACGACGTTACCGAGCAGCATCGCGCCTATCGAGCTCCGCACGCTGCGGTCCCAACCTCGCCGCGACAGCCAACCGACGAGCGCGCCGGCCAGCAGGAACCCCCACAGGTACCCGCCGGTCGCCGACCCGAGACCGAGCAGGTCGAGTCCGGCCCTGCCCTCTGCGTAGAAGGGCAGCCCGATCGCACCCTCTAGGAGATACAGACCCATGGACAGCGCGCCGAGGCCCGGCCCGAGCGCGGCCCCGACGAGCAGGACCCCGAGCGTTTGTCCCGTGATCGGCACGGGGGTGAACGGGAGCTTCACCGAGACCTGCGCGAGGCCGGCGACGAGCACGCTCCCCGCGAAAGCGCAGGCGACCTGGTACGCGACGCGGACGCGGGCGCGTTCTCGAGACGGCGCGAGGGCAAGAGCAAGCGTGCTCACAGCGAAGCCTCCTTCGGATCCGGGGTCGGTGCTTCGACCCCGCGTGGTCCGACGGAGGTTACCGCGCCCTCGGCTACCCTGTCGGCTGATGCGCGTCCTCGCGATACCCGTGAAGTCGCTCTCCCACGCCAAGCAACGATTGTCCGGCGTGCTCTCGCCCTTGGAGCGAGGAGCGCTCACGCTCGCGATGCTCGAGGACGTCCTCGACGGGGCGCTCGCGATCACCGGGTGGGAGACCTGGATCGTTTCGCCCGACGAGGCGGTGCTCGAGATCGCCTCGCGCCGCGGCGCGCGCGCGGTCGCGGAGGAGAAACCGCAGCTCTCCGCGGCGGTCCGTCAGATCGAGGCCGACGCGACCGACCGGGCCGCGGACGCGCTCGCGGTCCTCCTCGCCGATACCCCCCTCGTCACGGCCGAGGCGCTCACGATCGCGCTGCATACGCTCGGCCCCGTCGTCCTCGCTCCCGCCGAGAGCGACGGAGGGACGAACCTCCTCGTGCGTCGGCCGCCGAGATCGATCCGGGCGCGCTTCGGTCCGTCGTCCTTCCACAGGCACCGCGCGGCCGCGGCCGAGCGAGGCCTCCCCGTGGCGGTTGCCGACCTACCCGAGCTCGCCTTCGACCTCGATGCTCCGGACGATATCCTCACTCTGCTGCGCGCCCGCCGGGCTGGAAGGACGCGCGAGGTCTGCCTCGCGATGGACCTCACATCGCGACTTCGGGTGCGCGCCTAGAGAGGACTAGGGGGGGTTCGATGCCGCAGGGCACCGTGAAGGACTTCGACGTAGCGGCGGGGATCGGCACGCTCCTGCTGGACGACAGCACCGAGATCCGGATCGACGCCGTCTCGATCCAGGGATCCGAGGTCCGGTACCTGCGGATCGGCCAGCGCGTGCGTTTCGACATCGACGAGGTGGGCGGCGAGAAGATCGCCCGCCGACTGCACCTCGTGACCTTCTAGCGACTCCGCTTCGCCGGCTGTCGCTTGCGCCGCCGGGAGGCCACGGCCTCGCGGAACTCGTTGCCCGGGTTGAACGTCGGCACGTCGCGCGCGGGCACGACGATCGGCACCTTCGGCTTCCGCGGGTTACGGGCGATCCGCTGGTTGCGGTGTTTCCGCTCGAACGTGCCGAACCCCGCGAGAGCCACCCTCTCCCCCGAGGCCACGGTCTCGCGGATCGCGTCGATGGCTGCGTCGACCGTGCGCGCCACCTCCGCCTTGCTCGACCCGCTCCGCTTCGCAACCTCGGCGACCAGCCCGCTCTTGTTCACGGTCGCTCCCCCTCCGGGTGAGTGGTTCCCCTGCACCGTAGCCGGACCACGCCCGCGAGGTCAACGTCCGGGTGCCTGGTCGAAGGGGGCCGGGTGGCCCACAATGGCCGGCATGAGGAGGGCGCTGCTGGCCGCCGGAGTCACCGCCCTGCTGATCCCGGCGTGCGCCGGAGGGACCGGCCGACCGATGTCTCGCTACTACGACCCCTCGGGTCTGTTCGCGATCGACCTGCCGGCAGAGGATGTGGTCAGCCCGGTCCCCTCCGAAACCGGAGACGCTGCCGGCCAGCCCGTCCTCCTGGGCGGGGTCCAGGCAGCCCCGCAGCCGCCCGAGAGCGGCACCACCTTCGGCGTGACCGCCACCCAACAGGACCAGACCCTCTACTTCGTGTTCGTGTACGACGCGCCGCAGTTCAGTTCGACGTCGGACCTGGTGGCGTTCGTGTCCACGATCGGGGGGGTGGACCTGAGGGTCGAGCGTCCAGCTACGATAGGCGGGCGAGCCGGGCGCCTCGTCGTCACCGATCACGACAACGAGTCCGGACCCTTCTCGGTCGCGTCCGGGTTCCTGCTAGAGGGGAACGTCGCCTACTGGATCGCGGCCCTGTTCCCGCAGGGCGACTGGGATCGAGAGGAGGAGGACTTCACCAGGATCCTAGAGTCGTTCCGGACCCAGGTACCGGCCGGGATCAACGCTTTCCCTGTCCAGGTCGCCTGATACCATCGCCCCGATTGGCCCGTGGGGTAACGGTAGCCCGACTGACTCTGGATCAGTTAGTCCTGGTTCGAATCCAGGCGGGCCAGCGGATCGTCTGCGACGTGCGGGCGCGCCTCCGCGCGGCGCCTGCGGTAGGCACGAGCCTTCATGAGGTTCCCACAGACGTCCATCGTGCACCAGGCTCCCGACCTGTTCTTGGACCCGTCGTAGAACGCCCAGCCGCACGTGTGGTTGCGGCAGGCCTTCAGCCGCCGCCACGTCCCGTCTGCCTCGGCCGCCTGCACGGCAGCGAGGATCGCTCCGAGCGCCGCATCCACTCCCTCGCCCTTCGGGACGAGCTCGGCGCGCCCCTCGCGGTCGAACCTCACCCTGACGCCCGCCCGCGCCGCCGCGCGGTTGAGCGTCGCCACCGCCTCGGGGTCGAGAGGCTCCCCGCTGTTGGCCAGCGCCATCGCCCGGAGCGCCTCGCGAACGGCCACCGCTCGCTCGAGGTCCCCCGGGACGAGCGGGTCGTCACCGACCTGAAGCCCCCTAGCGCGCAGCCAGGCTTGAAGCTCCCCGGGCGTCGACAGCGCTTCGGTCTCCTCCTCGATGTCGCGCGTGTTGATGAAGCCCTGAACGAGGGCAAGCCCCCCCGGGGCGGGCTTCGAACCGAGCTGCTCGGCGTCGAGGTTCAGATCCATATCCTCAACCAGCGTAGCGCTCTCATGGGTGACGTTCAATCCCTCGAAACCCAGGATATCACCGGCCACCCGTGTTGACAGGTGACGGCCCACCGGTGTACGCTGATGACCGGTGACGCCGAGGAATCATCGAGGAAGGGGGTCCGACATGTTCCTACCATTCACCCCGATGCTCGCCCAACAGCGCTCCGAGGAGCTTCGCAGGCAGGCGGAGGAACGCTCCAAGGTGCTCCGGAGGCGCCGGGCGCGCCTGCCCGACCTCCGCCGCGGTCTGGCTGCGGTGCCCTTCACAAAGCCGGTAGTCAGCAGGACGGAAACGTGATGATCGCCAGGCTCTGGTTCGGCGAGGCCGCCCTCGCCGACCGCGAGAGCTACGCCGGCTACCTCGAGCGGACGGGCTGGCGCGACTTGAACGCCGCCCGGGGGAACAAGGGGGTGTTCCTGCTGCGCAGGGATCTTCCAGATCGGGCCGAGTTCGGGGTGCTCTCCCTCTGGGACTCGATCGACTCCGTCAAAGGATTCGCCGGGTCCGACCCGGAGCGCGCCGTGTACTACCCCGACGACGCTCGCTACCTGCTTGCCCCCCCGCAGACGCTCGGACACTACGAGGTGCTCGCGCACCCCCTCGGCTAGCTCTCCGCCGCGTCGAGCTCCGGAGTTGGATCCAGGATCAACGGCGGCAGCGGATCCTGGGAGAAGTCGAACTCCCTCCTCACGTCGCCCAGGATCTTCACCTCCTCCCGGACGGTGGGCCGCGAGTCGGGGCGCCCGTCGGTCTCCGGGTCCAGACGCTGCCCTCCCAGGAACCGGTCCTCGATGAACTTGAGGTACGCATCGAAGGTCAGGACCTGGTGGTCGACGTACCCACGTCTCGCCCACGGGCTGATCAGGAGCCCCGGTACTCTGATCCCGTATCCGTTCTCGTCTACGCGCGGCGGCTCCAGATGGTCGTAGAAGCCGCCCCAGTCGTCCCATGTGACGAAGATCGCCGATGACCCCCAATCGGGGCTTTCCATCGCCGCGTTCACGACCCGTGTCACCCAGGCCATCCCCTGCGAGATCGGCGCCCCGTTGCCGGGATGCTCGCTTGCCCCGCGCGCCGGCATGATCCACGAGACCGACGGGAGCTTCCCCTTATTCGCCGCCTCGAAGTAGTCCTCGTGGAGCCTGATGTTGTCGAATTGCTTGGTCTCGTGGACGGTCGTGAAGCTCGGCAGCGGGTTCTGCGCCGGCGGTGAGCCCTTGACTCCGCGGGGACAGGGAGGCTCCATGCACGTCCCCTCCGCCACGTAGTACGCCCAGCTCACGTCGTTCCCGTGCAGGAGCCAGGTGATGTCGGTCCAGGCGTATAGCGGCGGGTGCTCCCCGTGCCGCTGGAGATCCACCATGTCGGTGAGGCCCAGATCCGAGCGGCAGCTCATAGGGTCGTACGGGTCGTCGCATCGCGCCGACCACGCCGACACGAGGTAGAGGTGAGCCGGCAGGGTCCAGGAGTCAGCCGGCGCGAACATGTGATCCTGCAGGACGTAGTTCTCCGCGTAGGCCCAGTAGTTGGGGATCTCATTCGCGGTGTGGTAGCCCATCACGTCCGGCTGGCCCTGAGGCCCGAGGTCGGTGGCGCACTCGGGGTCGCCACGGACGTCGGCACAGTGGTTGGGACCGGCCACCAGCGACCGGATGAACCCGTCCATCTTCCCGCCGTTCACGTCGGCGTCCGATTGCGGTTTCGCGTGCGGCCCCCCCTGGTTCACGAGGGTCCGGTCGTGGAACGGCGGCAGGCACTTTCCAAGAACGGGGTCCTCCGCGCACACGGAAGGATTCCCGCCCTTCATCGGGATCCCCTCGGCCCCCGGGAACGTGCCGAAGTAGTGGTCGAACGAGCGGTTCTCCTGGACCACGAAGATCACGTGCTCGATCTTCTTGATGCCCCTCGGTGCGGGGTCGCCGGTGGGCTCAACCGTGGCGGACGGCCCGCTCGGCCCCGTGGCCGGGGATCCCGTCGGATCGGTGCGACCGCCCGCCGTCGAGCAAGCGCCGGCTGCCAAGGCGATCGCGACGATAAGGGGGACGCGGCGTGGTGACGCCGCGAGCGCACGAGACATGGAAGCGAAGTGTACTGGCAAGGGATGGCGGCACCCCGGCGGTACGATGACAGGGCCCGTGTTAGCTAGCGGCCGTCAAGCCGGCCGGAAGGAGCGCCCGTGGACGCCGACGTAGCTCCCAAGACCCTGGTCACCGTCATCCTGGGCGACGGGATCGGGCCGGAGGTCGTCCGCTCCGCCCAGCGGATCATCGAGGCGGCCGGCGCCCGGATCGATTGGGAGAAGTGCGAGGCCGGTGCGCAGGTGTTCGAGAAGGGCCTTCCGTCGGGCGTCCCCCCCGAGACGATCGAGTCGATCTCCAAGACCCGAGTGGTCCTGAAGGGACCGCTCGAGACCCCCGTTGGATTCGGGGAAAAGAGCGCCAACGTCACGCTCCGTAAGCTGTTCGAGACCTACGCGAACGTCCGCCCCGCGAGGGAGCTGCCCGGCGTCGAGACCCCCTACTCCGGTCGCGGCATCGACCTCGTGGTCGTCCGCGAGAACGTCGAGGACCTGTACGCCGGGATCGAGTACATGCAGTCCCCCGGCGTCGCCCAGGCCCTCAAGCTCATCTCGCGCAAGGGATGCGAGAAGATTGCGCGGTTCGCGTTCGAGCTCGCGCGCGCGGAGGGCCGAACGAAGGTCCACTGCGCCACGAAGTCCAACATCATGAAGTTGACGGAGGGGCTCCTCAAGCGAACGTTCGAGGACGTATCCAAGGACTACCCTGACATCGAGGCGAACCACATCATCGTCGACAACTGCGCCCACCAGCTCGTGAAGCGCCCGGAGCAGTTCGAGGTGATCGTCACCACCAACATGAACGGGGACATCCTGTCCGATGAGTCCTCCGCGCTGATCGGCGGTCTCGGGTTCGCACCGTCGGCGAACATCGGCAACGACGTGGCGATCTTCGAGGCGGTTCACGGCTCGGCGCCGAAGTACGCCGGCAAGGACGTGATCAACCCGACCGCGTTGATACTTACGGCGGTCATGATGCTCCGCCACATCGGCGAGTTCGACGTAGCCGCCGACGTCGAGCACGCCGTGCTCGTCACGCTCGAGGCCGGAGTGCGGACGGGCGACATCGTCGGCTACGACAAGGGGGCGCCGACCACCGCCTACACCGACGCCATCATCGCAAACCTCGGGAAGCGCTCGGAGCGATGGAAGGTCCGCGACTACAAGCCGATCAAGCTCCCCGAGGTCGACCCCGCCATCGACTTCGTCAAGCCGGATTCGAGGGCCGTCGTCGGGCTTGACGTGTTCGTCGAGTCGCCGCTCACCGCGGCCGAGCTCGGAGCGAGCCTGATGGAGCTGACGCGTGACACCCGGCTGTCGCTGGTCATGATCGGGAACAGGGGCACGAAGGTCTTCCCGCCGACGGGGGCGATCACAGACCTGGCCGACCATTACCGCTGCCGGTTCATCATCCGCGAGAACCCCGGCGACCTGCCCGATGAGGACGTGCACCAGGTGCTCGCGCGGATCTCCCGACGTCACCGCTGGATGCACATCGAGAAGCTCCAGGAGTTCGACGGCGAGCTCGGCTTCACGCGCGACCAGGGCGAGAACTAGAGGATCGCCGCGCACCGAGGGCAGAACGCGTCGAGCGCGTCGAGCTCCTCGGGCGTCGCGACCGAGCGGGCGAGGCAGGTTCGCCTCCGGCAGTGCCCGAGTCGCTCGAGGTGTCCGGCCTCGTGCGCGACGAGTCGGGCCACCCGGCCGGCGACCGGCGCACCGACGTCGGAGGTGACCACCGCGGCGGAGCCGTCCGACCACCCCAGCACACGTCGCAACCCCCGCGCGTAAAGCGGGTTCGGCACGACGGCGATCGTCCCTTGCCTCAGCCCGAGCACTGCCTTCCTTGCGTCGGGAGAAGCCGCCGCGGGCAGCGGTGGCCCGAGGCGCACCAGTCGACCAGCCATCCGGGGCAGCTCGGCCGCGACCCGAGATGGAAGCCCCGGATCGGTCCCCGCGACGAAACGAAGCACGTAGGGTCGTTGACGCGACGGGAGCTGCCTGCGTTCAATCATGTCGTGCGCGGGCGGGAAGGGGGACCGATGGCGTCCGGCATCGCGGCGCGGGCGACCGCGCGGGGACGCGCCTGGCTCGACCGGATCCTCGCGACGAGGGTCGGCCGCTTCCTCGACCCGTACTTCGACATCGGTCTCCTCCGCCGGCTGAACCCGCTCCTCGCCCTCGTGCCCATGGGCATCATGCTCCTCCTCGGCCTGCAGCGCAGCGAGTTCGGGCACATGGACACGGTGCCCAACATCTTCCCGATCGTCTCTTTCATCTCCGCCCTGAACCCGCTGGCGGGACTGCTTTCCGCCATGGCGTACGGGCTCGGCGACACGGTTCAGAAGCTGGTCGCCGACGACACCTACTACGTGGCGCGATCCGCGGGGGACTTCTGGGGCGCGCGAGGCGGCTACCTGGTCGCCTACTCGTCGCTCGCGCTGTTCGGCGTGCTTCCCGGGGTCCTTGCGCGCGTCGGTCGGCAGATCGGGCCCGCCGTTGCCCGCATGCCCCTCGGGCGGCGGGCCCAGGGCGCCGAGCTGGCGCGTGGTGTCGAGCTCGCGTCGGCGGCCATAGGCGCCTCGCTCGGCGCGATCGGGGGCGGCGTCGTCGCGGCGACCGCGTACAAGACGCTTGTGGCGCCCGCCTACCTCTGGCGCCCAAGCCCCGACACGAGCTGCTACCTCCTTTCCAAGGGGAACGTCTCGGAGGCCATCCCACAGATCGCGACCGCATCGGGTCTCGGGGGGGCCGGAACGGCCGTGGTTCCGCGAGCACCTTCCAAGGCTCCTCGCGAGCCCGCGGAGGAAACCGCGGATCCGTGCGCGAACCGCTTCGGCAAGATGGAGAACCTCGCTGGGGAGATAAACGCCCTGAACGCTTCGATGCAGGAGATGACACGCATCCGCAACGTCCTCGACATGGAGTGGAGCAACACCGTGCAGTCCTCCTATTACTCGGGCGTGATCGACGTCGGGTTCCTTGCGGGGTCGGTGTGGAAGAAGCTCGGAGAGGCCGCGGTCGGCGACATGGGCGCGGAGCTCGTCACGAAGTGGGTATCCACCGACCTGATCGCCAACAGGTTCGCCGCGGCCGCGGTGAAGGCGCTGGGGAAGGAGGTCACGAAGGACCTCTCGAAGGCGATGCTCGACCAGGAGATCAGCTGGTCGGACCTCGTTTCGAAACCCATCGCCGTCTCCTCCCCCAAGCCCGTGCCGATGCCCGAGGGCGCGGGGAAGAAGTGGTTGCAGGAGAAGCTGACCGAGATCCTCGTGCGGCGCCGTATGCAGGAGCACATGGGGATGGGCCTGCACGCCGGCGGCGAGGGGTGGAAGGGATACGACCGGATGCGGAAGGTCGTGGAATCGAGCTACGCCAAGCCTCTGGCCGACAAGTTCGGCGAGATGCTCTCCGTCCTCTCGATGGGGATGGGGGTCTACTCGGGAGCCAAGAAGGCGGCCATGCTGCGGGAGAAGATCGGCTGGCTCTCCGACCAGATCTCCGAGCTCCAGCTCCGGTTCGAGGACGCCTTGAACGAGCACGACGTGGCCCGCGACTCGTACCAGCGATGCCGGGAGCGCAACCCGTTGCGAGGTGGCGTGTGACGGAGCTGTCCTGGTACTCGGCCGAGGACGTGGTCGCCCTCGAGAAGGGGTCCGCGGGCCTTCGAGATGCCGAGGCGCGCGAGGCGTTCGTGTTCCGCGACGCCGCCGGCGAGTACCACGGCAGCGCGGGGGACGGCAGGTGGATGCGTTACGACGGCGAGCGCTGGGTGGTGACCGAGCGGCCTCGGAGGCCGCTCGAGGGTCCGGCCGGGTGGGGCCGGTCCTCGACGCTCTTCAGCCCGCCGGCGCGCGACGCTCTCGAGGAGGAGGCTCGCCGCGCCGGGGCAGCCGACTTCGTGGCGGACAAGGTGAAAGAGGTCCTCGAGGCGTACCGCCGAGGAGAGATCACCTCGGACCAGGCGGAATCCCTTGGGGCCGACCTTCTCCTGCTCGATCGCACCGGCGTCGTCTGGACCGTCGGTTTCTCTAGCGGACGCTGGCACCGGTTCGCCGACGGGTCCTGGACGCCCACCGACGGACCGCCGGGCCCCGAGACGCTGGCCCTCACCGGCGATGCGCCGATCCAGTGCCCAAGCTGCGGCAGCTTGACCGACGGCGCCCGGTTCTGCCCCTCGTGCGGCACCCAGCTCCCGCGACCGGGCGTGCCGGAGACCCGGGCGCTCGTGGACTTCCTGAACGCCGGCATCGGAGCCACCCCGGAACCGGTCACCGAGCCCTGGGACCCCCCCACGGAGCGTCCTACCGGTGACGAGGAGGCGCTTGAGCTCGAGCCCGAGGCGCCTGAGCTCGAGCTGGAACCCGAGTCGGTCGTCCCACCCGAAGCGCTCCCCGTGGCATTCTGTCCCAGCTGCGGGACACCGGCGCTCGAGGGCGCGGCCTTCTGCGCCGCGTGCGGAAACAGGCTGCCCGGCCTCGTGGTTTCGCCTTCTGCGACGCCGCAGCCTGCGGCTCCCGCACCCGCGCCGGAGTCCCCTTACGCCCCGCCGCAGGCCCCCCGGGCAACCGCTCCGAGAAAGTACGCCGCCAACCCAGCCAGGGCGCCCGCCCCCGCCGAGGCGCCGGCCGCCCGTCACGAGATGCGACTCTCCGGCGCGTCGATCGTCGCCGCGGTCGTAGTAGTTCTCCTCGCGGGCGCGGCAGCCGGTTGGTGGTTCTTCCTGAGGGACGACGAACGCATCTCCGGACCCAGGCCCGGCGGCGGCGGGCTCACACAGAGCTGCATCAGCACCTCGCCCGCCTTCACCGTGAAGTACCCGAACGGTTGGTCGATGAGCGAGGGGCCCGACCTCGACTGTCGCTTCTTCCATCCCGAGCCGTTCGAGCTGATCGAGGGGACCGACTCGTTCTCCCTCGCGGTCTCGATCCAGCCGGACCAGGGAAGGTACCGACCCGTCGTCGCGGGCGCGACGGATCCCTCGTACGTGCGGGTCCTCTCGCGCGAGGACGCGACGATCGGGGGAGGCTGGCCCGGGGTCCTGATCGAGGTCCAGGTGACCGACCCGGTCGTGTTCCCGACGGGGACGAGGCTCTACGGCTACATCGCCGACGTGAACGGCCGGGCGTGGATCCTCCAGACCATAGGACTGGCAGGCCTCGACTACGACACGAACAAGCTCGTCGTCGACAGGATGGCGTCCACGATCGAGATCTCCTGAGCGGTGACGTTCTTCGTCGGGACGAGCGGCTGGCAGTACGACGACTGGCGCGTGCGGTTCTATCCCGAGGGGCTCCCCAAGGCCCGCTGGCTCGCCTTCTTCGCCGATCGGTTCCCCTCGGTCGAGGTGAACAACACCTTCTACCGGCTCCCCTCGCGGGAGACGTTCGCGCGATGGCGCGCTGAGACGCCGACAGGGTTCGTCTTCTCGGTGAAGGCGAGCCGGTTCATCACGCACGTGAAGCGGCTACGCGAGCCGGAGGAGCCACTCGCGCTGCTGCTGCAGCATGCCGCCGGACTCAGCGACCGCCTTGGACCGGTACTGTTCCAGCTGCCGCCACGGTTCCGGGCCGATGTGGGGTTGTTGAAGGCCTTCCTGGGGACGCTGCCGAGCGGGGTGAGGGCGGCCTTAGAGTTCCGGGACCCGTCGTGGGAGACCGCGGAGGTCTTCACTTGCCTGGAGAACGCAGGCGCGGCGCTCGTCTGGCCGGATCGTCCGAGGGTTCGCCTTGCGCTATCCCTCACCGGCGGTTGGGCGTACGTGCGGTTCCACGAGGGGCGGCGGAGCGAACCCGGCTACACGCGGGAGAAGCTGAGGCGATGGGCCGACAGGTTGGCTGCCACGCCGGCGACCGACGTGTTCGCGTACTTCAACAACGACACAGGCGGCGCCGCCGTGCGCGATGCGAGGACGCTGAGCGAGCTGCTCCTCGAGCGCGGTCTCGCCGTCGCGACCCAGTGAGGAGGGCCCAACAGCTACACTGTCCGCCGGTCCGGCGAGGACTGCAGGGTCCCATCGTCTAGTGGCCCAGGACACCACCCTCTCAAGGTGGAGACACGGGTTCAAACCCCGTTGGGACTACGAACACAAGACTTCGCCTCACCATGGGCGTGGCCTCTACCTGCACAAACGCCGTACCCGAAACACTCACCGCCCGCGCGGCCGAGTTCCCTCGTAACGGGGCCACGGTGGGCGGAGACCCGCGCGGTCCTTTCGGTCAGCAACTCAGCCACGGCCCGGTCCTCACGATCTCCTGTCGCTCGCGGGAGCCGTTCGGGTTCACTCTACGAACGTCGGCGTCCCCCGCTCAGCAGCCGCGCCAGGCGGCCTCAGGGATGCGCGCGACGATGACCGTGCCGGCGCCGGGTGCCGAGCGCATCTCGAAGCTCCCGCCCAGCGTCTCGACCCGCTCCGCCATGCTCCGCACGCCGACGCCCTTGCGCGCCGTCTCGGGGTTGAACCCCGCGCCGTCGTCCGACACCGAGAAGGCCAGCTCCCCGCCGACGTGGCGAACGCTGACCGTCGCCCAGGAGGGCTTCGCGTGCTTCGACGCGTTCTGCAGCGCCTCCAGGCAGCAGAAGTACACCGCCGTCTCGATCTCGCGCGGGAGCCGGCCGACGCCGTCGGCATCGACGGCCACCGCGAAGGGGAGCCTGTGGGCCTTCGCCTCGAGCGCCGCGGCGAGCCCGTCGTCGGCCAGCACCGGCGGGTAGGTCCCGCGCGTCATGTCCCGCAGGTTGTCGAGCGCAGCCTGAGTCTCCGCCTGGAGCTCGGCGAGGATCGCCTCCGCCTTCGCCGGGTCGCGCGTCACCATCGCTCGCGCGAGGCCGAGCTTCACCCTGATCGCGACGAGCTGCTGCTGCGCGCCGTCGTGGATATTCCGCTCTACCCGTCGCCGTTCGGCCTCAGCGGCGTCGATCAAGCGCTGGCGCTCGGCGCGGCCGTCGCGCTCGAGCCGCTCCCGCCGCCACGCGAGAACGCCCGAGGATGCGACGACTAGGACGAAGAAGACGACCTGCCCCGGACCGCGGAACGCAGTGAGGCGGGTCTTCGACATGCTTTCCGTGATCACGATCGCGGCGAGCCACACCATGACCACGGCGCCCGCTGCCCACGCGGCCGGCACGAAGGTGGAGAGGGCGAGGCTCGCGAGCGTGAGGCCGAGGGCCGGCAGGATCCAGGCCATCGCCGTCCAGTCCAGATCCGGGAGGAAGAGCGCGGCGACGCCGGCGACGCCGAACGTCACCGAGAGCACCGCCACGGTGCGGACCAAGAGCACGTGCATGCCGCTCATCGGCGCCGCCTGCCCGACCTCGTACGTGGGGTCGGCGTGCGGGCCGAAGGCGAGCGCTACGCCAGCGAGCGGAAGGAGGGGCGCGACCACGAGGAACAGGATGGGACCGCCGGGACCGAACCGGTGCGCCAGGACGGAGAACCCCAGCGCGACCGCCTCCGCCCCGAGCCAGGACGTGCGCAGGGACGGAGTCACCGCGATGAGCCGCGCGGCATGCTCCGGAACGCGCGCCAGCAACAGGGCCCGCTCGATCGGCCCCGCGCGTATCTGCTCCCCGGCCGTGATGGGACGAGCACGCATCCCATCACGGATGGCCCGAAGCCACCCGCGACGGGCCGGGTCCAGGCTCGCCGCCAGGAACACGGCCAACGCGGCCGCCGTGGTCATGAGGGCCCGGGGGCCGGCGTCCTCCCAGTGCCGTCCGAAGTTCAGGGGCAGGAACCTCCAGCCCTCCGGCATGAGCAGCTGGGCCAGCATCAGCACGAAGAGCGTGGGGCCAACGGCCATACCCCCCAAACCGCCTGGCACGAGGTGACCCGCCACCGCAGCGATGGCGAGAGTCACTACCAGCATCCCGCTGAACGCCGCGGTGAGCGACCACGCCCCAGCCGGGATCTGCGCGTGCCACAGGAGAACCCCCCACAGGAGGGCGAGCAACGGGATCACCAGCGCGGCCCGAAGAGAACGCCGGAAGATCAGCGTGGTGGGAGGGGCCGCCAGCACGTTCGCGGCCGGGTCGTCGAGCGCGAAGGCGGCGCTGAAGCACAGGAGAATCCCCGCCTCCGGGAGATTCGCCACGGCCGTCCCCGCCCATCCCACGGGGCGCCCCAGGTGGACGATGACGAGGCCGGCGAGCGCGGCGGCAAGGATCGGCGCCACTCGGGTTGCCCGCCACAGCGGCCGGACCAGGAGCACGACCTGCCGGCCCCGCAGCCGGATGGTGTCACGTCCCTCGCTGCCCGCTCCTGCGATCACTTCCACACATGTCTGTCGTCCTTTCGGGCAAGAGCGGTTCTGGCCGGCGGCAGGCGGCCCGACCGGGACGTGGCCTCACGTGGCCAGGACGGTGGACGCCGTCCCGGCCACCGCCGCGAGCACGATGCTGACCCCTAACCCAAGCCCCACGGTCCTGCTCATCCCATGTTTGAGCACCGCGATCGAGCCCACGAGGACAGCGACACCGGTGAGGTACAGCAGATGCCAGCCCGATCCGCCGGCGGGTATCACCCATGGGGCCAGGGGTGCCAGGTTCGACGAATCTGGGGATGACACCGCTCCCGTAAGCACGAAGAGCCCGACCACGGCGACGGACCCCGCCGCCGGGCTCGGAACCCACCGGGCCAGCACCACGCCGAGGGCGCCCAGCACCCCAACGTAGACCGCTAGATCCGCCAGGTCGGGACCCCTCAGGATTCGCCCCTCATCCATCTCGATTTCGAGGCCCGCCACCGACAGCCACACGGCCAGCCCCAGGAGCGCGAGCCCGATAGCGACCGCGGCCGGGCCGACGGAGAGCAGGTGGGCCACCGTGCGGCGCGCAGGGGTCATGGGGAGCGAAAGGTAGAGCTCCTCCGTCCGGTCGCGGCGGCTCCGAAGCGCGGCTAGGTTGGCAGCGATCAGCACGCCGATCCCTGGGAAGAACGACCAGCTGAAGAACGCCACTCCCAGGAGATCCGACCTCTCGTGCCTGATCGCTTCCGGGATCCAGACGATCGACTGAAGTAGGGTGAACACCAAGATCGCCAAGAAGATCGGGTGCACGAGGAGGCGCCGCCCCTCGGACCACGACAGTGCCAAGACGGCTCGTGCCCGCTGGGTCCTCTCGGCGATCACCCCCGTGCTCGGTGCCACCTCAGCATGGGCGACCGTCGCCGCGCCACCCCGGGGGCTACGCCAGACCCGGTCCGGGACCCGCCTC
>DATEBA010000073.1:0-42420 GCA_035288045.1 Actinomycetota bacterium | reverse complement strand
GTGCGCGAGGTTGGCGGCCGCAACGAGAGCCTGGTCGGTGATGTTGACCCGGTGGTGCGCCTCGTAACGGTCACGGAGACCCTTGAGGATGTCGATCGTGTGCGCGACCGACGGCTCGTCGACCTTGATGGGCTGGAACCGCCGCTCCAGTGCCGCGTCCTTCTCGAGGTGCTTGCGGTACTCGTCGCGCGTGGTCGCGCCGATCGTCTGAAGCTCGCCGCGAGCGAGCATCGGCTTCAGGATGCTCGCGGCGTCGATCGCGCCCTCGGCGGCGCCGGCGCCGACGAGCGTGTGCAGCTCGTCGATGAACAGGATGATGTCGCCGCGCTGGGTGATCTCCTTCAGGACCTTCTTCAGACGCTCCTCGAAGTCGCCGCGGTAGCGGGAGCCCGCGACCAGGGCGCCGAGGTCGAGCGTGTAGATCTGCTTGTTCTTGAGGGTCTCGGGAACCTCGCCCTTCGTGATGTCCTGGGCAAGGCCCTCGACGACCGCCGTCTTGCCCACGCCCGGCTCGCCGATCAGGACCGGGTTGTTCTTGGTCCGGCGGGACAGCACCTGCATGACCCGCTCGATCTCCTTCTCGCGACCGACCACCGGATCGAGCTTCTGCTCCCGGGCGAGCTGAGTGAGGTTACGGCCGAACTGGTCGAGCACCATCGAGCCCTGCGGCCCGCCCTGCTCGCCGGCCGTGGCCTCCTTGCCGCCCGTGTAGCCGGACAGGAGCTGGATCACGCTCTGGCGGACGCGGTTCAGGTCGGCGCCGAGCTTCTGGAGGACCTGGGCGGCAACGCCCTCACCCTCGCGGATCAGGCCGAGGAGGATGTGCTCGGTGCCGATGTAGTTGTGGCCGAGCTGGAGCGCCTCGCGGAGCGACAGCTCGAGGACCTTCTTCGCACGCGGCGTGAACGGGATGTGGCCGGTCGGAGCCGCCTGGCCCTGGCCGATTATCTCCTCCACCTGCTGACGGACGGCCTCGAGCGAGATGTTCATCGACTCGAGGGCTTTCGCGGCCACGCCCTCGCCCTCGTGGATCAGTCCGAGCAGGATGTGCTCGGTTCCGATGTAGTTGTGGTTCAGCATCCTCGCCTCTTCCTGGGCGAGGACGACCACTCGTCTGGCGCGGTCGGTGAAACGTTCGAACATGCTCTAGACCCCTCCGGGCCGCGGCCCGTTGCCCTTCAGGCCCCCAGGATCACCGGACCACGTCCTACCCTCGAGGCGCATCGAGCGCTCCGGTGGCGCCGACCTTGCGCCGCCGCAGCGCCCTCTCGGCGGAAGTATACCCCTGCCCTCAGTTACGCCTGGAACGCCTGCGTCGGCTCTCATGGACATCCTCCCTCCATCTTCGGAAGACCGACGGCCCGACCTGAGTATTCCCCGGATGGGGGTACCCGGCATCGTCCATTCGGTCTACTCAAGTTCCCCCGTACGACCAGTTGCGCCCCCGCCGGACGGTCCGTAAGAATGCCGGAAACTCGAAGGACGGCGGGACCCCCCCATGAGACCCCCCTTCCCCGCTAGGAGAAAGATGAACGTGCGAGTGCTGGTCGTCGACGACCACCCGGCGTTCCGCCGGGCCCTGACGTCGGCGCTCCGGATGGTCGACGGGGTCGAAGTGGCGGGCGAGGCCGGAGGCGGGGTGGCAGCCTGCCAGTTGGTGGAAGAGCTGGAGCCCGACCTCGTCCTCATGGATCTTTCGATGCCCGACCTCTCCGGCATCGACGCCATGCGCGAGATCCACCGGAAGCGGCCCTCCCTGCCGGTCGTGATCCTCACGGCCCACGCCGATCCCGGCGTGGAGAGGGAGGCCCTGCAGGCCGGCGCCTCGGGGTTCCTGGCCAAGGGCATAGGCCTGGAGGAGCTCCTTGTAGTCCTCCACGAGGCCGCCGAGCCGGCGACCGCGGGCGCCTGAGCTAGCCGCCCTCCGGGCGGTGGTGCGGGAACAGGATCAGATCCCGGAGCGACGGTGCGTCCGTGAGTACCATGAGCAGCCGGTCGATCCCGACCCCCAGCCCACCGGCCGGCGGCATGCCGTGCTCCAGCGCCTGGAGGAAGTCCTCGTCCAGCGGGTGCGCCTCCTCGTCCCCCTTGGCGCGAGCTTCCTGCTGGAGCAGGAACTTCGCACGCTGCTCGTCGGGGTCGGTGAGTTCCGAGTACGCGGTTCCGATCTCCATACCGCCGATCACCGGATCGACGTGCTCGGTTAGCCCCGGCACCGAGCGGTGCGGTCGCGCGAGAGGCGACACCTCGCGCGGGAAGTCGCATACGAACGCCGGCTGGAAGAGGGTGGGTTCGACCAGCTTCTCGAACATCTCGACGACGATCTTGCCCGGACCCCACTTCGGGTCGACGCCGACGCTGTGGCGCTCGGCGATGTCCGGCAGGTCCGGGCGGTCGAGCACGACCTCCTCGCCGACCGATTCGGAGAGGCCCCCCAAGATCGAGATGCGGGGCCACTCGCCGCCGAGGTGCAGCGTCCGCCCGCGATACGGGACGTCCAGCGAGCCGCGCACCGCCATCGCGCACGCCTGCACGAGGTCGCGCGTGAGGTCCATCATCGTCTCGTAGTCGCCGTAGGCCTGGTAGACCTCGAGCATCGTGAACTCCGGGTTGTGGCTACGATCGATCCCCTCGTTTCGGAAGTTCCGCCCGACCTCGTACACGCGCTCCAGGCCGCCCACCAGCAGGCGTTTCAGGTAGAGCTCCAGCGAGATCCGGAGGAAGAGATCCATGTCGAGGACCTCGTGGTGGGTGACGAATGGCCGCGCCATGGCTCCGCCGGCGATCGATTGCAGGACGGGGGTCTCGACCTCCAGGAACCCTCGCTCGTCGAGGTAGGCGCGTATCGTCCGGAGCACCTTGGCGCGGGCCTCGGCGTAGAACCGCGGCGTCGGGTCGATCGCCAGGTGGAGATACCTCCGCCGCTGCTGGAGGTCGGGGTCCTTCAGGCCGTGCCACTTCTCCGGCAGCGGCCGGAGCGACTTTGTGAGCAGGGTGAGCCGCTCGACGAAGATCGAGAGCTCTCCCTTCCGGGTCGTTCCGACGCGGCCCGCCGCGCCGACGATATCGCCGAGGTCGAGGTGCTCGAGGAACACCATCGAGGCGGACTCGGTGTCCTGGTCGCAGACGAGCTGGATGTCTCCGGAGCGGTCCCGAAGCACGAGGAAGACGAGCTTGCCCATGTTCCGGGCGAGGACGATCCTGCCGGCCATCGAGGCTCGCTCCTCCGAGATGCTGTTGGGCGCCAAGGATCCGTACCTGGCGCGGATGTCGGCGGCGAGAGCATCCGGCTCGAAGCCGAGCGCGAAGGGCTCGACGCCTCGAGCCCGCAGAACCTCGAGCGACTCGCGGCGCGCGGCTAGGACCTCCCGCTCCCGGGGGCCCTCCTCACTCATCGCCCGGGCTCACGTTCTTCTCGAACACCAGGCGGAGTCCCTCGAGGGTGAGCCAGGGGTCGTGCTCGTCGACGTTCCGGCAGTGGGAGATGACTAGACCGGCCAGGCCGCCCGTGGCGATCGTCTTCGCGTCGTTGCCGAGCTCCTTGCGGATGCGCTCGATCATCCCGTCCACCTCGGCCGCAGCTCCGAAGAGCACGCCCGACTGGACGGCCTCGACGGTGTTCTTGCCGATCACCGAACGAGGAGGGCGGAGCTCGACGCGGGTCAGACGGGCCGCCGCCGCGTAGAGGCTCTCCGCGGCCACCTGCAGGCCGGGACCGATCGCGCCGCCGAGGTACTCGCCCCTGGCCGAGACCACGTCGAAGTTCGTTGCCGTCCCGAAGTCGACGACGATGCAAGGGCCACCGTAGCGCGAGAACGCCGCCAGGGAGTTCACGATGCGGTCAGCGCCGACCTCGCGCGGGTTGTCGATCAGGATCGCCATGCCGGTGCGGGTCCCGGGCTCGACGACGACCGGCTCGAAGCCGAAGTAGCGCTCGGTCATCTCCCGGAGCGCCTGGGTCGAGGACGGCACCACCGACGAGATGACCACCCCGCTCACCTCTCGGGAGAACGAGAGCCCTGCGTGCTCCAGGAGCCCGCCGAAGAGGTGAGCGAGCTCGTCGGCTGTCCGTTCGGAGCGCGAGGAGATGCGCCAGTGGTCGGCCAGCTCCTGACCCCGGAACACACCCAGGACGATCTCGGTGTTGCCGACGTCGACGGCGAGCAGCACTCCCAGGCCTCCTCCCGGACTTGCGCAATCCTACCGGCCGGGCTCCGGCAGCCGCAGGTTGTCGATCAGGCGCGTCGCGCCGAACCACGCCGCAACCAGAGCGCGCGCCGGCCGCTCGATCTCGCGCAACTGCTGGAAGGTCTCCTCGTCGGCGACCGCCGCGTAGTCGATCCGGGCGAGGGGCGTCGCTCCGATCTCGCGGGCCATGACCGCCACGAGAACCGCCGCATCTGACTCCCCCTTTCGCGCGTGCTCCGCAGCCTCGGAGAGCGCGAGGAACAGGCAGCCGGCGGCCGCGCGCTCCTCGCCAGACAGGGAGGTGGCCCGTGACGAGAGCGCGAGCCCGTCGGGCCCCCGGACGGTCGGGCAAGCGACCACCTCGACTGGGATGCGGTGCTCGCGGACCATCCGGCGGACGAGGAACAGCTGCTGCGCGTCCTTCTCTCCGAAGTAGGCGACGCAGGGACCCGAGGCCACGAACAGGCGGTGAACGGCCGCGAGGACGCCGCGGAAGTGGCCCGGGCGGCTCGCGCCCTCGAGCACGTCGCCGATCGGGCACGGGTCGGTGACACCGGGGTCGGGAACGCTCCCCGGCGGGAACATCTCGTCCTCGCTCGGGGCGAAGACGATGTCGACGCCGAGACGCTCCGTCACGGCGAGGTCGGACCCCTCGTCGCGCGGGTAGCGCTCGATGTCCTCCCCGGGGCCGAACTGGAGGGGGTTCACGAAGATCGAGACCGCCACGAAGTCGCGCTCTTCGCGCGCCCGGCGGATGAGGGACCGGTGGCCCTCGTGGAGGGAGCCCATCGTCGGCACGAGCCCGACCGATCGACCGGAGCCGCGAGCCGCGTCGGACACCTCCCGGAAGCCGGCGGCAGTTCGGATCACGCCCAGAGGGCCAGCACCTCCTCGACGGCGGAACGAGTCTCCCCCGACAGGCGCCCGGAGCGCGTTCCGACGTCGAGCGCAACCCGAGTGAGCACGACGTAGGGCGCTACGGCCTCGGGTGCCGCCGCCGAGATCGCCTCCAGGTTGCGCTGCACGGTTCCGGCGTCGCCGCGCACCGCCGGGCCGGTGAGCGCGGCGCCCGATCCCATAGACTCCACGTTGTCGACGGTGGCTCGCACGAGCGGCCAGAACAGCTCGAGCGGGCGCTCCATACCCGCGAGCCCGAAGATCCGCTCCGCCAGCGCCTCTACGGCGACGAGGTGGTTCGACGCGAACACCGCCGCCGCGTGGTACAGCGCTTTGGCCGAGTCCTCCAACCTGAACGGCCGCGCTCCGATGTCGCGCGCCAGCCGCTCGCCGAGCGCGTGACCCTCCTCCTCGTCGCCGGTCACGGCAAGTGCGCTCTCGGGGATGCGATCGAGCGCGGCTTCGACCGTCGGGAAGGTCTGGAGAGGATGGATCGACAGCACCCGGGCGCCCGCCCGCCGCGCCGGCGCCAGCGCCTCCAGTCCCGTGGCGCCCGAGGCGTGGGCGACCCATTGCCCACGACGCAGCACACCGGCGATCTCCGCGCACGCGGTGGCGATCGAGTCGTCCGGCGTCGTGACCAGTACCAGCTCCCCCGCTGCCGCGGCCTCGGCGGCCGGAACGGGGGTGAGGCCGAGGTGACGCTCGGTCCGCTCGGCGGTCGCCGCCCGCCCCGAGACCGCGACCACATCGTGCCCGGCCCTGGAAAGGAGAACGGCGAGCGCCGTCCCCACCCTCCCCGCGCCGATCACGGATACGTCCACGCCCGCGAGTATCCCTCAGGCGGTCAGCGCGAGCGGCGGCGCGAACGGGCGCACGCCCGCGAGCGCTTGCGGCCCGAGTCGGAGCGTGCCGATCCGCCGGCCGCCGGGCAAGACCGGATCGACAACGAGCTCAAGCAGCGGCACTAGCACGAAGGCGCGCTCATGCATCCGAGGGTGCGGGATCGTCAGGTCGGGCTCGTCCACCCGATCCCCGTCGTAGGTCAGGACGTCGACGTCTATCGTCCTCGGGCCCCATCGTTCCTCGCGCGTCCGCCCGAGCTCGACCTCGACCTCCAGACAGGCCTCCAGGAGCTCCCGGGGCGAGAGCGTCGTCTCGACCTCGACGACGGCGTTCAGGTAGTCCGGCTGCGCAGAACCGCCGACGGGGTCGGTCTCGTATACGCGGGAGGACCTTCGGATGTCGATGTCGACGCGCCCCGCGAGCAGGTCGACGGCGCGCTGCAGGTTGGTCAGTCGGTCGCCGACGTTCGATCCCAGCCCGAGGAAAGCTCGCGCCACGTCAGGTTCCGGCGGTCGCGGCGGCAGAAACGCCCTGGATCCCGAGCGAGGCCGCGGCTGCCGGCTTGTGAACGACGACCCTCACGCCCACCACGCGGTCCACGTGCGCGACGGAGGCCGCCACCGCCTCCGCGAGCGTCTCCACGAGGTCGAAGGACTCACCCGCGACGACCTCCCGCACCGACTCTACGATCCGCCTGTAGTCGGCGGTCTCATCGAGCGCATCGCCGTCCACGGAGACCTCCACGTCGAGGTCGACCACGAAGTCCTGTGGCCGGTCCTTCTCCCCGGGGTTCGCGCCGTGGCGCCCCGACGCGCGGATGCCGGTCAGGAAGAGGCGTGAGTTCATGCGAGCTCCTCTCCATCAGCCTTGCGCTGCAGGCGGATCGGCACCGTGGATGCCGACCCGTGCCCGTGGCCGACTCCGAGGTACCGCGCTCGCAGCCACTCGAGGACGAGCGGCCCGACCGTGTCGGGCGCGTCCTCGGTGACGAAGTGAGAGCAGCCCGGGAGGAGCGCGAGCGCCGCGTCCGGGAGGGTGTCGGCCAGGCGCTCCGCCACGGCAGGCGCCAGGAACGGGTCGTCCTCACCCCAGACGAGGAACGCGGGGCACTCGAGCCGGGCGAGCTCCTCCTCTCGCCCGGCGAGCCCCACGCCGTCGATCGAGTCGAGCGCGCGGAAGAACGCCCGCGAGCCCTCGTCCCCCATCCACGGCCGGCAGTATTCCTCGAGCTCCGCCTCGGAGAGGCGCTCTCGGTGCCCCATCGCCAGGTCGAACCCGGTTCGCATGACGGCGCGAACGAGCGACTCGCCGTGAAGCTCCGCCGGGGTTCTCTTCAACTCCTCGAGCGCGTCCGCCGGCCACGCGTCGAAGGCGATCGCGTCGAAGAGCACGAGCGCCTCGACGCCCGCCCCGTCCAGAGCCAGGAGCTGTGCGATACCGCCACCGTGAGAGTGCCCGATCGCTGCGAGCCGGTCGACGCGGAGGCCCTCCAGCAGCTCCCGCACGTACCGCGTCTGGGACACGATGTCGAGCGCGGCGCCGTCGGGCTTGTCGGAGTCGCCGAAGCCGAGGAGGTCGGGCGCGATCACCCGGAACCACGGCTCGAGTAAGTTCACGAACCCGCGCCAGAGGAAAGACGAGGTGGGGAACCCGTGCAGGAGCACGACGGCGGGACCCTCGCCGGCCTCGACGTAAGCGAGCTCTCCGCCCGACACGCGGGCGCGCCGCTTCTCGGGCAGCATCATCCCCGGATCGCCTCGACGACGCGGATGACTCGCACCATCTCGCGCACGTCGTGTACGCGCACAACGTTCGCGCCCCGCCCGACGAGCCAGGCGACCGCGCCGGCGGTCCCTTCCATGCGCTCGTCGGGCGGGACATCCAGGAGGTTCCCGATGAACGACTTCCGCGACGGCCCAACGAGGACAGGGCGCCTGAGGTCGAACAGGCCGTCGAGGTTTCGCATCAGGAGCAGGTTGTGCTCGAGGTTCTTGCCGAAGCCGATGCCGGGGTCGATGCAGAGACGCTCGAGCCCGATCCCTTCGAAGACCGCGGCCTCGAGCCGTTCGCGGAGGAACTCCTTCACCTCGGCGACAACGTCGGTGTAGCTCGGCGCCTCCTGCATCGTCTTCGGCTCGCCCTTCATGTGCATGAGGACCATGCCGGCGCCGGAGTCCCGGACGAGCGGAAACATCTTGTGGTCGGTGCCGGCCGAGACGTCGTTCACGATCGTCGCCCCGGCGTCGAGGGCGCCCCCGGCGACCTCCACCTTGCGCGTATCGACGGATATCGGCGTCTCGGGAACCTCCTTCGCGAGGCGCTCGACCACGGGGACGACGCGTCTCCGCTCCTCGTCGGCCGAGACCGGATCCGAGCCGGGCCTGGTGGATTCGCCGCCGACGTCGAGAACGTCGGCGCCTTCCTCGACCATCCGGAGCCCGTGTTTCACCGCGGCGTCGGCGTCGAGGAACCGACCACCGTCGGAGAAGGAGTCCGGCGTCACGTTGACCACGCCCATCACGAGCGTCCGCTCGCCGCAATCGAGCCTTCGATCCCCGCAGTGCCAGATCAGGGGCTTCACGGATTTCATGCTAGTCGCCGGTGGGTAGGACCATCGCTGGACCCGAACAGACCTTCGGCCCGCCGCTTTGCCCCTTCGGCGGAAGATGAGCTATCGCCCACGTCGCACAATCGGCCTACGAAGGAGGCGCTCCGCTCCGCTGGGCGGGCGGGACGAGCGAACGGCCGCGCGCCGCGTAGTGGCCCGGGAGCGGAGAGCCTCCGAACTCCAGGCGCGACCCCTCAGCGGAACTCCATCCGGGAGACGTTGTCGCGGTAATGGACGACCCACGCCACCCCCGAGGACGGATCGACCGCCGCGGCGACAATCCACCAGCGGTTGCCCTGCGTGTCCGCCCCAAGCTCTGCCGACGCGGTCACCTCGCCGGTCTCGAGATCCATGTGCGAGAGGACCCAGGAGGCGGCGTCGTCGGCGTACCCGTAGAACCACGCCCCGGTCCCGTCCACGAGGATCGGCTCCTCGAGGCCCACCGCCCAGCTGCGCCGGACCGAAAGGACAGGATCGCCCACCGCGTCGCCGGTCGCCGCGTCGAGCGGAACGAGCCCATCGTGCGTCCAGGCCCACACGATGCCGTCGGCGGGATCCGTAGACTCCACGAACTCGGCACCCGGGAGCGCGAGGGTCACCTCGTTCGTGGCCGTATAGATGCGGGTCAGCGTGCTTGCGCCGACGGTGTCGTCGTACTTCGGATGGGGTTGCGCGGCGTTCACCCAGATCGCCCCCTCACCGACGAAGATCTCCTGCGACCAGATCCCATCGATCGGGATGCGCGCGGTCTCCTCGTGTGTCACGGGATCGAGGCGAACGACCTCGAGGGTGTCATGATCGCGCGTGAAGACGAGGATCCAGATCGCGGATGGATCGACCGCCACGTCGGCGTCGTAGCCGGGCCCGAGATCGATGACGTCGGCCACCTCGTTGGTCGCGGGGTCGATCTGCGAAACGATCGTGCGGTCCGGACGGTCCGCGTAGATGTTGCCGGTCACCCAGACGCTGCCCAGGCCAACAGCCATGCCGCCACCTCCGGTCTCCCAGCCGGGCAGCCCGTCCACCGGGATCCGGGCGATGACCTCCCCTGTCGAGGGATCGAGCCGGACGACGTCCCCGGCGCCCGATCCGTCGTTCCGGGGTGCGCTGATCCACACTCCGCCTTCCCCGACTGCGACCGCGTTCGGGAACTCCGCGACCTGCGTCGTGCCGGTCACAACCGCCTCCGACGGTCCCGCACCATTCTCGACGTCCTCCGCCGGCCGCGCGGTCCTGTCCGTCTGGAACGCACGCACGACGAGCGCCAGTCCAGCCACGGCGACGAGTAAGGCGACCGCGCCGGCGATCAGGCCAGGGACCCGAGGACGAATCGATGCTTCAGGGCGCGGCTCTCGCCGGCGGATCCCTTCCCACAGATCGGGCGTGCGCCCTTCTCCGAAACCGCGGAGGCGGTCGTCGAGGTCACGCATCTTCGTTCTCCTCCAAGAGTTCGCGCAGCCGGCGGCGGCCGCGCATCAGATGAACCTTCACCGCTCCAGGCGTGGAGCCGATGATCGCCGCGACCTCGCGGAGCGGATGACCGGCCGCATGATGTAGCACAACGGCCGCACGCTGCTTCTCCGAGAGCCTCGACAGCGCCGCAACGAGCTCCCGATCGCCCTCGGGCATCTCGTAGGAGTCGTCCGAGACCATCGGCACTTCCCGCTTTCGCCGCTTCAACTCACCCGCCGCGATCCGGAACGCCGCCCGCCAGAGCCACCGCTCGGGGTCGCGGATCTCGGTCCCACGTCTCAGCACCTGCGCGAATGCCTCCGCCACGGCGTCGCTCGCCACCTCTGGGTCGCCGGCGAACGCGAGCACGGCCCGCCACATGCGGCCACCGAGCCGCCGGTACAAGCGCTCGATCGCCTGCTCCGGGCTCGTGTCCGCCGGCGCGTCCTGCACCTCGCCCATACAGGAGCAAGGACCGGCCCAACGGTGAACGAGGTTCCGCGGGATATTCGGTCAGAAGCCCTTGCCGATGAGGTTCATGGCCTCCTGGCGGGTCCGGGCGTCGCTCCTGAACAGGCCCCGGACGGCGGAGGTGACGGTCTGGGAGCCGGGCTTCTTAACGCCGCGCATCGTCATACACAGATGCTCGGCCTCGATCACCACGAAGACCCCACGCGGCTCGAGCGCCTTGTCGAGCGCTTCGGCTATCTCGGTCGTGAGGCGCTCCTGCACCTGCGGCTTCTTCGAAAGGACATCGACGAGGCGCGCGATCTTCGAGAGTCCGGTGATCTCCTGACGCTTGTTCGGGATGTAGGCGACGTGCGCCCTTCCATTGAAGGGCGTGAGGTGGTGCTCGCAGAAGCTCGTCAGCGGGATGTCCTTCACCATGATCATCTCGTCGTGGTCGGCGCCTTCGACGACCGTCACGATCTCGAGCGGGTCGACGCCGATGCCGGCGAAGATCTCCCTATACATGCGGGCCACGCGCGCCGGAGTGTCCTTCAGTCCGCCGCGGCCGGCGTCCTCGCCGATCCCCTCGAGGATGAGACGGACGCCTTCCTCCACCTTTTCCTGGTCGAAGCCGACCGGGCCCTCCTGCATCAGCGGATCGTTCCCGGCCCGGGCGGCGGCTGGTCCGTGCGGACGCTCCGTCGGGCTACCGCGAGCCCGCCGCCACGGTTGGCCTGCTCGCGCCGTGGGCGCTTCGGGACCTCGGCGAGGAGACGCTCAACGTCATCCTTCTCGATCGTCTCGCGCTCGATGAGCGTGGTCGCGATCTCGTCCAGCTTGCTCCGGTACTCGTTCAGGATCTCGAGGGCCATGTCGTGCGCCTCGTCGATCAGCTGCCGGACCTCGGTGTCGATCTCGAACGCGACCTGGTCAGAGTAGTCCGGCGTGGTGGCGATGTCGCGACCTAGGAAGATCTCGTGCTGCTTCTGTCCCAGCGTGAGCGGCCCCAGCCGGTCGGACATGCCGTACTCCGTCACCATCTGGCGCGCGACCTTGGTCGCCCGCTCGATGTCATTGGCCGCGCCGGTGGTTATGTCGCCGACGACCAGCTCCTCGGCCACCCGCCCTCCGAGGAGCATCGACAGCTCGTCGAACAGCTCCTCCCGGGTCGCGAGGAACTTGTCCTGCTCGGGAAGGGTGAGCGTGTACCCGAGCGCCCGCCCGCGCGGGATCACCGAGATCTTGTGCACCGGGTCGGTGTTCGGGAGGACGTGCGCCACGAGCGCGTGGCCTGCCTCGTGGTAGGCGATCATCCGCTTCTCGCGCTCGTCCATCACGCGCGACTTCCGCTCCGGACCGGCCATCACGCGGTCAATCGCCTCCTCTATCTCCGACATGCCGATCGCCTGCTTGGAGCGCCGCGCCGCGAGCAGCGCCGCCTCGTTGATCACGTTCGCGAGGTCGGCGCCGGTGAAGCCGGGCGTGCGCTTGGCGATCGTGTCCAGGTTCACCTCGGGCGCGAAAGGCTTGCCGTGTGCGTGGACGTTCAGGATGCCCTTGCGGCCCTCGAGGTCTGGGCGGTCCACCACTACGTGCCGGTCGAACCGGCCGGGACGAAGCAGCGCCGGATCGAGGATATCCGGGCGGTTCGTGGCGGCCATCAGGATGACCGCGGTGCGCTGGTCGAAGCCGTCCATCTCGACGAGCAGCTGGTTCAGCGTCTGCTCGCGCTCGTCGTGACCTCCGCCGAGCCCCGCGCCCCGGTGACGCCCGACGGCGTCGATCTCGTCGATGAACACGATCGCCGGGGCGCTCGCCTTCGCCTGCTCGAAGAGGTCCCGGACGCGAGCCGCGCCCACGCCGACGAACATCTCCACGAAGTCCGAGCCGCTGATCGAGAAGAACGGCACCCCCGCCTCGCCGGCTACCGCCCGGGCGAGCAGGGTCTTTCCGGCTCCCGGTGGCCCGTAGAGCAGCACGCCCCGGGGAATCTTCGCCCCCATGGCCTGGAACTTCGCGGGGTTCTGGAGGTAGTCCTTGACCTCACCGAGCTCCTCGATCGCCTCGTCGACCCCGGCGACGTCCCCGAACGTCGTCTTGGGTTGGTCCTTGGTGACCTGCTTGGCTCGGGCCTTGCCGAACTGCATCACCCGTCCGCCGGCGCCCTGCGAGCGGTTCATGATCCAGATAAGCACGCCGGCGATCAGCACGACGGGCAGGATCACCTGGATCAGGGTAGAGACCACGGCGTTCCCCTTCTGGGGGTCGGCCGATACCTCGGCGCCCGAGCGCCGGAGCTGCAAGGCGAGGTCGTCGCCGTACTCCGTCAGGTACTCGACCTCGTAACGCTCGCGGTTGTCGAGCTGTCCGACGATCTTCTGCTCGCCCTCGAGGAACTGCGCCGTCGCCACCTCGCCGTCCTTCACGAAAACCTCGAATTCGGAGAGGTTGAGCCGCTCGATACCGGATCCGCGCCCGGAGATCGACAGGAACACCAGCGCGAGGCCGAGCAGCAAGAGCACGTACAGCGTCGGCGTGCGCGCGATCCTACGGATGGGAGGCTCGGAGGGGGCCGTCGGGTGCTCCTTTCGCCTGCTGACCTGGGGAGACGCCGAAGGGCCGCGGCGACCACGACCCCTCGCGCGCGATGGTAGCACAGCCCTCCGAGACGACGGGAGGACCGTCGCTACCTTATGCCTGTGTCGACCTCTAGCGTGACCTCGACGAACTCGCCATCGGGAACCACGACTTGGAGCGGGATCCCGCTGGGCGGGCCACCGTCGGTGACCGCCTGCATCGTGTAGGCGCCGGGCTCGAGCCCCATCCGAAACTGGCCCCGGTCGTCGGTCGCGACCTCCGCCTCTCCGTCGGCGCTCACCGCGCGCACCGTCCCGACCCACGGCACGTCCGGACAGGGACTGCCCTCGATCATCACCGGGCACTGCGGCCCGGCCAGGACCACGCCCGTCACGCCCGAGTCCGTCGCGCCGCCGGGACCACGGGCACACGCCGCGAGCAGCACCAGGGAAACAGGAAGAAGGGCGCGCTTCATGCCGCTTGGACGCCGCCCTCGGAGGAGGCGTTCCCGCTCACGCCTCGTACGTCTCGGGCTTCAGGGTCGCTATGTACGGAAGGTTCCTGAACCGTTCGGCGAAATCCAGACCGTAGCCAACCACGAACTCCGGCGAGATCATGAACCCGCGGTACCGCACATCGAGCGGGACCTGCTGGATCCCCTCCTTCTGAAGGAGCGCGCAGACCTCGAGGCTCGCCGGCCGCCGGCTCCGGAGGTTCTTCAGCAGGTAGTTGAGCGTGAGGCCCGAGTCGATGATGTCCTCTACGAGGAGAACGTCCTGACCCTCGATATCGTGGTCGAGATCCTTCAGGATCCGCACGACGCCGGACGTGCGCGTCGCAGCGCCGTAGGACGACACCGCCATGAAGTCGAACTCGAGCGGCAGGCGGACGCGGCGCGAGAGGTCGGCCATCATCACGAACGCGCCCTTCAGCACGCCGATCAGGAGGAGGCTCCGCCCGTCGTAGTCGCGGGTGATCTCCTCGCCGAGGCGACGGACGGTGGACTGGATCTCCTCCCCGGAGATCAGGATACGGTCGATGTCGGACTCGAACTCCTCCACGTGAGCGGCAAGTCTAGGCGGCGTGGACGACGACGACGACCGGCCGGCAGGAGTTACTCGGACCTCCATCTCTCCCCCCTCAATCCCCGGGGGAAGGTCGGGTCAGGTGAACATACCCCTTCTCCCTCACGGCCTTCAAACCGTTCGGCAGGTCGCGCCGTCTGCCAGAACGACCGGCGGCTAGGTCCAAGACCGCGTCGATCGCGTCCTTGGTCCAGGGCGCGGTCCACTCGTCGGCCGCAACTTGGTAGATGGCAAAGCGGAGGGCCCGAGAGGCGATCGGACGCGGCAAGGACCTGAGCGCGCCCGCGTCGAACGTCATGTCCCGCCAGGACCACCGACCGTGGACGATCTCGTCCCTCGCGTGCGCGGCCTGCAGGAAGAGCTCCTCCCGGTCGGCGCGCAGCAGATCCGCCGAGCGCGCGATGGGCCGCTTGATCGCGCGCCCCGTCGCCCGCTCGAGTTCGGGGATGCCCTTCAGGCGAAGCGCGTTCCGCATGTACCTCGTCTCGAGGTTCGTCGGGTCGCGCCTCGGGCGGAGGTGGAGGGCTCTGCAGAAGGCCTCGACCTCCTCCCGCTCGACGTCGATGAGGGGCTGAACCGTTCGCAGGTAGGGGCGGTCGCCGATCGACGGCCAGATCCCCGTGATCGCGTCGAGGCCACCGCCGCGGAGGAGGTTGAGAAGGACCGTCTCGGCCTGGTCGTCGAGGGTGTGGCCCTCCGCGATCACGCCCGCGTCGATCTCCTTCCGGACCTCGTTCGCGGCTCTTGCCCGCGCGACGCTCGCCCAGGCCTCAACGGACTCCCCCTTCCTGGGCTTCGACCCGGCGACGCCCAGGTGAAACGGGATCCTCAGGCGCTCCGCGAGGCGCCTCACGTACTCGGCGTCCATCGCCGAGTCCCCCCGCAGCCGGTGATCGAAGTGGAAGACCGCGAGTCTCACCTTGAACAGCCGCCGCAGGAAGCAGAGCGAGTACAGCAGGCAAACGGAGTCCGGCCCGCCGGAGCACGCCGCGAGGACGTTGTCCCCCGCTCGCAGCATGTCGTGTTCGCGGGCGGTCGCCGTCACCTTCTCGAGCACCCGAGCGACGGCGGGTGGGCGCCGCATCGCTCAGCCCGGGGCGACCCGCTCGAGCCAGCGCTCGGGGGCGGCGATCTCCGCCGGCGTCGGGAGGTTCGGCGCACCTCTCCAGACCAGGTTCAGACCATTCATCCCCGCGCGCTCGACGACTTCCGCGACGAACCGCTCGCCGGCGTCGTACTGGCGGACCTTCGACTCGAACCCGATCGCTCGCTGGAACACGCGCTCCACGCCGCCGGATCGCCGGCGCTCCTTCAGGGCTTGGCGCATCAGCGACAGGTCGCGGACGTGGCCGTCGGCAACCCGGTTCATGACGAAGCTCGCGTGACCCTCGAGGAGCGACATCACCGCCTGCATCCGGTGGAAGAGCTCCCGCTGTTCGGGTGTCATCAACAGGAGGAGAGCGTTAGGACCCTTCCAGTCTGCCCCACCACGGATCTGCTTGACCGCGCGGGAGAGCTGCCTGAGCATCTCGCGGCCGTCGAGCGCGATCGTGTTCAAGTAGCGCGCGATCTGATCGGCGAGGTAGCGCCTCAGCCACGAGGCCGAGCCGAACTGTATCCGGTGCGTCACCTCGTGGAGCGCGAGCCACAGCCGGAAGTCGCGCTCCTGGAGCCGGAACCGGCGCTCGGCCTCGGCGACGTTGGGCCCTACGAAGTAAAGCAACCCGTCGTCGTCCGGCGGAAGAAACACGTCGTACTGGCCGAGGACCTTCTTCGACACGTAGCCGAGGAGCACCCCGATCTGCAGGCCGAGTGCCTTGCGGCGGAACTCCGGACGGTCGTCGCGCCCGGCCAGGATGCGCGCCGCCAGCGGCTCAAGCATCCTCTGGAGTCCCCGGAGGTTCGCGTCGATCCAGTCCCCGCGAGACATCACCCACGGGCGCGCACGGAAGCCGTCGGAGCGAAGACCGGTGAAGCCCGCGATCAGCTCCTCGCTGTCGGGCACGAGCTCGGCGAAGTCCTCGCGCATCTTCGCCCGCGCCACGGGCGCAACGGGGACGCCGGGACCGGCGGCTCGTCGGCCGATCTGCGCGGCGACGGTCCAATCGGCCAGGCGGGTAGCCTGCGCGCCCATCGACCAATCGACGGCGGTTTCCATGGCGCTGGGCCCTAGCCCCCGGCCTTCTTCCTGGCGGCGATCATCGCGGCACGCCTGGCCTGGCCCTCCGCGACGCGGCGATCGGTTCCCTTCTCGAGTAGTTCGGCAAGAACCCTGTCGAAGGTCTCCTGATCGAGGGAGACCTCCTTGTGCTCCCCCGGCGCCGGCGCGGCGGCGTGCGAAGGAGTGGGAGCCGGGGCGGCGGGGACTGGAGCCGCGGCGGGCTCGGGGACTGGAGCCGCTGGTGTGGGAGGCTCGGCGACCGGTGCCAGCGCTGGTGCAGGAGGCTTGGCGACCGGTGCAGGAACGGCCGGCGCGGGAGCGGCGGGCGCGGCCGCTGGCACCACGGGGGGCGCGACCACCACCGGCATCGCCTGACTCACGTCAACGGCGCGACGAGGCGGCTCCCGTCCGGGCTTGATCGGCTCGGCCCGCACCGTCCGCAAGCTTTCGTCGCGCTGGAACCTAGGCGCGAACCGCATGTAGCCGAGGACGATCAGCACGAGGAACAGAACCCCCAGGACAGTCATCAGCTGGGCCATGTTGTAGACCCAGCCACCTGTGTTCTTGACCGGCGTCGCGGTTGGATCGATGGGGAGCTGCGCGAACACCGCGGTCGCGCCTCCGACGACGAGCGCTACGCCGAACGCCAGGATCTCAAGGCAACAAAGGACCGGCCTCTTCACGGCGGCCGATTCTAGCAGGGGCAATCATGGACCCGGGAACGACCACGACGCTGGAACCGCCCCAGGACGCGTGAGCATGGAGTCGGCGCTTGGGGGGTCGTGCTCGTTCTCCTCGTCACCCAGTTTTGCACCGCAGCCGACCTCCCCGAGCTCGCGCCGGAACCGCCTTGACCGTACCGTGGTCAGATGGGACGGTGCCCGCCTCCCACGCGGCGAGCCGAGGAGGTGACCGCGTCTGGACGAACCAGATTGGGCGGAGCTCGCGTCCGATCTCCCCGTCTCGCCGGCAACGCTCGATGTCGACGGTTCGCTCCGGTCGCTCGCCGGCAAACGGGCGAGCCCCGAGCTCGATGCGTCGCTTCCGGCGATGTGGGCCGCCGTTGCCGAACGCGCCCTCGCCGAGGGTTCGATCTGCGCCACGTGGGCGAGCCCGTCCACCCTCCTCGCCTGCGCGCCCGCGGACGTCTCGGACGCCGAGCTCACGGCGGCCGGCCAAGCGGAAGCCAGCAAGAGGGGAACGTCGTATCCGGCGCCCATCCATCGCGCCGACGGACCCGGCGACCGCTGGACCTTCTATCGCGGGTGGTTCCCCTCGGCCGCCGCGCTGGACGACGGAGAGCTTCGAGCCGCCGCCTTCTACGATCCCGACACGGCCGCACGCTTCGCCGCCGAGGTCGTGCCCGAGCACTCGGTCGCCTACGACGACTCGGCGGGCCTGCTCTCGATCTCGACCGGCGACGTGCGAGCCGGCATCGACGCGGTGATCTACTCCTTCATGGGACTCATGCGAGGCTTCTTCCCCGAGCAGATGCTGGCGGCCGCGGTTCAGGACGCCGGCCTCCGCCTCGGGCGGCTGGCCTCCCTCCGTGACCGCGCCGCATCGACGATTGCCGCGGAGGAGGTCCGGTTCGCGGACGCCTGGCCGGTGTACCGAACGGCGACCGGCATCGTCGTCGATTCACTCGCCGCCTCCTACCTCGACGGGGGAGACCTTCCAGAGGACTGGAGCGCGCGGCTCCGATCGGCGGCCGTGGCGGCGTTCTCGACGCCGTGTACTTGCCGGGAGGAGCGTCGCGTGGGAGTCGTGCTCCGTCGTAGTGCGGAGATCGAGTCGGTCGACGAGCTTGCGCTCGAGCCAGTCAACGAGGCCTTCTGTGCGATCTACCAGCTGGGGTGCTCGCACGCGTCGCGGCGCCCACGCCGAACCGAATGGGAGGCGGCGGGCTACGACGGCGGAAGACGACAGCGCGCATGGTGGGAGACGGCGAACAGGGAGGCGCTCGCGGTGGCCGACGAGAGCGGGTGGCTCTGGCGAGCCGCCGTGGTCCACGGGCGCGAGGTGGGAGCCTTAGCCGCGTCGCCGCCGCTCGCGGGCGCCCTCGCCGCGGCGCTCGGCTTCCCGCCGGAGACCGTCACCCTTTACGCGGCTCGGGCGAACCTGCTGTTCATCACCGACGAGCCATTCTCGCACGAGGCGGAACTCCGTGAGTCGCTGCGCGGGGGCGGGCTGGAGGCGGCGCTGGCAGAACAGGGGCTCCACCTCGGCCGGGAGGTCGGGTACCTAACGCGCCTGGCGCTAGGCAACGAGGCGCCGCTGGAGGCGCCGATCCGCGCCCTTCGAACCGATCACTGAGCCCTCACGCCCCGAGCGCCACCAGGGCGACCCCGATGGCGGCGGTCACGATCCCGTCCGCGCGGAGCGCCGCTGCGCGAACGCGGTCCAGACCCGCCACGATCTCCTCCGTCGACCGATGCGTCATCGAGGCGGCGACGACGGGCATCGCGCGGAACACGGCGTACACGGAGGCTGCGATAAGCGCAAAGGCCGGATCCCCCAGCACGAACACGAGCGCCAGGAGCACATGCAGGCTCCACGAGGGGATCCGGGTCGCGACGCCGAAGCCGAGCCCCAGACCGTACGCGAACGCGTACTGTGCCGGCTCCATCGTGACGGTCCATGCCTTTGGTACTTGGGCGGGTGACGAGGGGACCGGAACCGCGCGCCCGAAGGCCGCCGCCGATCCGAGGAGGAACGCGAAGGTGCCGAGGACGAACTCGGCGGTTGGTCTCGGCATCGAGACGGCCGCGCCGACCGCGGCGACAACGAGGCCGATCGCCGTCGCGCCGAGCGTCAGGCCCGCGAGGTGCCAGCCCGCGACGATTCCCCCCGACTCGTGCCGGTCGCCGCGCACGGCGGCGATGGTGGTGGCCACCATCGAATAACCTCAGGGCGACCAGGCGGCCAGCGCACCCGCCGATGCCGCGATGAGTACCAAGAGCGGGCTCACGTCTCTTCCCCCCCGGGCTTCAACGGCATCGACGATCGGTGCACTGGTAGTACTCGCATCGGTAGTCGCCGCACGACGGGCAGTGCCAGTGGATCTCGAGGTTCCCGCCTCGTTCGCCCCCGCAGCCACACGTCATCCAGGCGGGGCATGGCCTCTCGCAGCGACATCGGCGTTGCGCCGCCGCGGGGTGCGCCATCAGCGTGAGCAGCGCGCTGCCGCCCACCACGGCGAAGATCATTTGCCCGCACCGTGCGAGGAAACCGCGACGAGACGTCCGCTCTGCGAGGACCCTCGATGCGGTCGTGACCAGTCGGGCCATCCTCATCCCCCTCCCTCGGTGATCGGCGCGGCCTCGGCTCGGGATGCCCGATCCGCCTGCTGGATGAGCACCTCGAGGTCCCGGGGACCGTTCACGACTCCCTTGTCCAGCACCACTCCGTTACGATCCGTGACGACCCCATACGGATGCGTCTGGACCCTGAGGATGCGCTGTCGGGTCGAGCTCGTCGCGAACCCTGCATGGCCGTCGACGAGCTCCCGGAGCGGTCGGTTCTCGTCGGGCTCGCCCTCGCTCACGACTAGCATCATCACGTCGAAGTCCCGACCCACGTCCGCGAGACCTCGGACGGCGTCCTCGCAGATCCGGCAGTCCGGCGAGACGAAGAGCACGAGGGAGAGCGCCGCGTCCTCGCTCGGGAATGCGACACGGTCGCCGGTTCCGTCCTGCCGCTCCTCGAACGGCGGGATGATCGCGCCGACCGGCGGTCCCTCCTCCAGTCGCGGCGCGCCTCCGCCGCGGAGATAGAGGAGGCCGAGCTGCCGGAGGACGACCAGCAGCACGACGAACATCGAGGCGACGAGCGCCCAGAGGACGACGTAGGACACGAGCCACCAGCCCCTCACGCCTGCCTCCCGAGCGCCAGGACCTCGCCGCCGACCTCGGCGAGCAGGAGCAGCAATCCGAGTCCGAGGCCGGCGAGGGCGGCCGCGGAGGCGAACGAGTATGGGATCACCAGAACCGCCACCGCCGCGGCAACCAGGAGCGCGTTACGCAAGAGCGAGGACGAGCCGACC
Organism: Actinomycetota bacterium; assembly: GCA_035288045.1. Lineage (GTDB taxonomy): Bacteria > Actinomycetota > UBA4738 > UBA4738 > HRBIN12 > DATEBA01. The sequence continues at coordinate 22,111 of DATEBA010000073.1, read as the reverse complement.
GTCCGCGCGCCGGCTCCGCCGAAGCACCCGCAGTGGAAGGCCCTGCCAGCCGAGAGCTCCCGCGCGATGACCGCGGAGAACGCAAGGAGCAGGACGAGCGCGGCCCAGGCTCCAACCTCGGGCACCGCGACGAGGAGCGCCGCGACCGCGAGCTCGAGCGCTGGGATCGCGCCAGACGCGGCCCGGACGAGCGGCAGCGGCAACCATGGTAGGGCGGCGAGCGCTCGGAGGAAGTCGTCCCGCCCCACGAGCTTGGCGAGCCCCGCGCTCACCAGCGACGTGACCAGGAGCGCCTGCGCCGCTGCGGCCAGCATCGGTCCCCCCTCAGGATGATCACGCGCACGCGTTCGGACGGCTAGGAGACTTCCCGAAACCGACCTGCGGTTCCCGGAGCGTCGCGAGCGACCACCCCTCAGCGAGACGGTACGCCCGGGCGACCTTCCGAGGCAAGACCTCAGATCGCCGCCGGCCGACGCCGCGTGCTGGCCGCGAAGTAGCCCGTTGGAAGCCCGCCCGCAGCGCCATCTCCTTGTTGCCAACAGGTCGCGGCCGCGAGCCCCACAGCGAGGAGCCGGAGGTCGGATTCGAACCGACGACCTACCACTTACGAGGCGGTTGCTCTGCCAGGCTGAGCTACTCCGGCGCGCACGCGGAGTCTACCAACGGGGGTGCCGCTACCACTCCGCGTCACGTTCGGCCACCACGCAACGTTTCTGGGGCTCACTCTGGCGAGAGACACCCTCGCCGGGGCATGATTCGCGCATGTCTCGCGAGGAGAACGGGGTGGCTCGCGTACTCGTGGCAACCGATCGGTCGGAGACGGCCGACCGGGCCGTCCGTTGGGCGGCGGCGCTCGCCGCGCACTCCGACGCCGAACTGCTCGTCGTGCAGGTCGTCCTGCCGCAGAACGCACCCGGAACCGAGGCCGGCGCAGCGGAGGCGACCCGCGCCGCCTTCACCAGCCAGGAGCTGGAAGGCTTCGTGAAGGAGCTCGCCGGCGATCGGGGGCACGCACGCGTCGAGGTCGACGAGGATCCCGCCCGCGCGATCCTGCGGGTCGCGGAGGAGGAACGCGTCGACACGCTCGTCGTCGGCAACGCCGGCATGAGCGGTCGGCGCGAGTTCCTGCTTGGGAACGTGCCGAACCGCATCTCGCACAACGCGCGCTGCAACGTGATCATCGTGAACACGACGACCCTAGGCGCTCCCGAGACAGGGACGCCACCCGGCCTTCACGGCGGTCCGCTCCGCGGGGAGCCCGAGTCTCGTGAGCCAAGGCTCCTTGGGCGGGCCGCGCGGATCGGCGCCGTCATGGCCAAACACGGCCTCAAGGAGCTGTTCGGCCGGCCCGACGACGAAGGGGCGACCGGCAGGCGCCGCCAGGCAAGACGCCTGCGCTCGGCGATGGAGGAGCTCGGCCCGACGTTCGCGAAGCTCGGACAGATCCTCTCCACTCGCCCCGACCTGCTGCCACCGGAGTTCATCGAGGAGCTCGCCACGCTGCAGGAGACCGTGCCGCCGCTCTCCGAGGCCGAGGTCGTCCAGGTCATGGAGCAGGAGCTCGGCGTTCCCTGGGAGGACGTTTTCGAGTCGATCGAGCCCGTGCCGATGGCCGCGGGCACGATCGCCGAGGTGCACCGCGCGACGCTTACAGGCGGAGAGCGGGTCGTCGCCAAGGTGCAGCGTCCTACGGCGCGCTCGGACATCGAGCAGGACCTTGCGCTCCTCGAGCTGTTCGCGGAGAAGACCTCGAAGCGAGCCGCTTTCAAGCAGGTGATCGACATGCAGGCGGTGTTCGAGCACTTGTCCGAGTCGCTCCAGCGCGAGCTCGACTTCCGGCGCGAGGCGGCCAACATCGAGAGGATGCGCGAGGTGCTGGAGCCTTACCCGCGTCTCGACGTGCCCCGCGTCTACAACGAGATCTCGAGCCCCCGCCTGCTCGTGATGGAGGAGGTCCAGGGCATCCCGATCCGCGAGTCACCGGAGGGGCGGGAGCGAAAGGAGGCCGCCCGCCAGCTACTTGAGTCCTACTACCGGCAGATCCTGACCGAGGGGTTCTTCCACGCCGACCCGCACCCGGGGAACCTCAAGTGGTGGAACGACAAGATCTACTTCCTCGATTTCGGCATGGTCGGGGAGGTCGGCCCCGACATGCGCGAGCAGCTCATGCTCCTCCTGATGGCGTTCTGGCAGGAAGACGTGCAGTTCCTCACCGACGTCACGTTCATGCTGGCGGGTGGAGCCGACCGCTCCGATGTCGACGTCGACAAGTTCCAGGCCGAGATCGGCGCCCTGATGGCAAAGTACCGGAACGTGTCGCTGCACGAGATCCAGCTCGGTCCGATCCTCCAGGAGATGACTGAGATCGCGATCCGGCACGACGTGCCGCTGCCCGCGTCGCTCGCGCTGACCGGCAAGGCTCTGGCGCAGATGCAGCTCGCGACCGCGGAGCTGGACCCCACGCTCGACCCTTTCGAGATCGCCGGGTCCTTCCTCATGAGGAGCCTGACGCGCGGGCTCCTCGAGAAAGCCGACCCCAAGAAGGTGTTCTACGAGGCGCAGAAGCTGAAGGTCCGCCTGACGCGCCTCGCCGAGGCGTTCGAGCGCCTCGCCGGGGCCCGCCCTGGGCCGAAGATGCAGGTGAACTTCGCCGCGGAGAACCTCGAGGAGACGGTGCACCGCGCCGGCCGCCGTCTCGCGCTCGGGATGACGGCGGGCGCTGCCCTGCTCGGGACGGCCATCACCGCGAGCTCGTCCAGCGTCTCCGAGTGGGTCACTGCGGTCCTCGGGAGCCTCGGCGGTGCGCTCACGCTCGGTCTCGTCGCCGACCTGTTCCGCCGACGCTAGTCTGATCCAGACTAGTCGCGGTGCGACACCTCCGTGCTGCCGAACGAAGGCCCGCCCTTCCTCCTTATCGCCTTGAGGACGCGGCGCTCGATCACGAACGCGACAACCCCGAAAACGCCCCCGAGGAGGACCCGCTCGATCCGAGCCAGCGCGCCGCGCCGCGCCATCAGGCGCTCGCCTCGGCCCTCGCCTCGCCGAGCCCGATGTAGGCAATCCCGCCCGCCAGCGCGATCCACGCCCAGCCTGTGTCGAATGCGCCCGGGTAGTCCGGATAGACGAGCGAAGCGAGGCCCTGGAGCACCGCCGCGAACCCGACCAGCCACACGCCGGCACGCTCGCCTCGCGCCCGCGTGGAGGCCCACAGGGCGGCGAGGCCCACGATCAGGACCCACGCGGACATCCCCGAGTAATGATGGAACTCGACGTGAGGATCGCCCGGCGTATCGGCCCGCTGCAGGTCCGCCTGCGAGAGCGCGTATGGGATGCCCGGTATGAGGGACGCGACTCCCACGGCGGCCATCAGGAGGCTCGGGCGCTCGAATCCGAGGACCTCGCCGCGCGCCGGATGCAGCATGAGAAGGATGACCGCCACGATGGGGAGCAAGTAGTAGCCGGGGTAGGGGTCGAGGATACCGACGATCAACGAGGCGACGGACGCTCCCAACGCGACACGGAACGCCACAACGTTCCCCTCCGGACGGTAGGCGACGAGTAGCAGGGCCACGCCGACGAGTAGCCCCCACGCCGTCGCACCGGCGATGTTGTGCATTATGTGGATCTTCTCCTTCTCGTCCACGAAACTCTGGATCGCGAAGACGATGGCGAGCAAGCCCAAAACCGCCCCCAAGACGGCTACCAACCGGAACGCGATCAGCTTGCCTCTCGACGTGGGCACAGCGGCATCCATGCTCCCTCCTCCCGTCGTGCGAACCGGTCAAGCATGCCCGGTCACCTGGACCCGGCCAAGCACCGTCGTCCCCTCACCTGAGCGCGAGACGAACGCGAGCCCTTGCTCAGCCCTCACCACCCCGGACCCTGAAGACCTCGACCGGCTCCTGGCGACCTTTTACCTGCCGCAGGCCGATCGGTTCGGCGCGGATCCCAGGCGCGGCCGCGATCGCCGCCGCCGACGCGACGACCTCGCCTCCACGCGCCTCGGACTGGAGCCGCTGGGCGATGTTGACCGCGTCGCCGACCACCGTGTACTCGAGCCGCCCGCCGCCGCCGACGGTTCCGGCGATCACCGTTCCCGTGTTCACACCGATACCCACGTCGAGCCGGGGCGCGGCGTCGCCCCAGCCCTCGGCGTTTAGCTCGTCCTGGCGGGACTGCATCGCGATCGCGCATCGGAGCGCCCGCTCCGCGTGGTCCACCATCGGGTCGGGCGCCCCGAACACGGCCATCACGGCGTCGCCGGCGAACTTGTCGAGCGTCCCGCCGTGCGCCTGGACGACTTCGGCCATCCCCGAGAGGTGCCGTGCCAGGATGTCGGCGATCTCCCGCGCAGACAGCTGCTCGGAGAGCGTCGAGAACCCCCTGATGTCGGAGAAGAGCACCGTGACCTCCAGCTCCTCTTGCGCGACACCCTCCGCCGCGAGCCGGTCGGCGACCTGCGAGGGAACGAAGGAACGGAGCGTCCGCGCAGACGACTCCTTCTCCACGACCGCCGCGTGGAGCCGCTTCATCTCGTCGACCGACCCGCTTCGCGATAGCCGCCGGAAGAGCTCGGTCACGCGGCGATCAACGGCCTCCTGCGTCGTGCCGAGCGCCTCGGCCATCACCGCGTAGCCGGCGCCGCCCGCCATGAGCTCGAGGACCTCGCGGTCCTCGTCGGCCGCCTCGCTGCGACCCGAGAGCCGCGCGGCGATCGTCGGGTCGACCGCCGAGCCGCCGGCCGCGACCTCGCGGATCGCGCGGACCAGCTCGTCCCCCTGCGCGATCCGGTCCTTCAGGAGGTACCCGAGCTTGCGCTGGCCCTTCCCGAGCAGCGCAATCGCGTACTCCTCGTCGTCGTACTGCGAGAGGACGAGAACGCCGGTCTCCGGGTGGCGCCCCCTGATCTCGTGCGCGGCGTCGATGCCTTCCAGCCGGAACGACGGCGGCATCTTGATGTCGGTGACGACCACATCGGGCCGGTGCTCCTCGGCCGCAGCGAGCAGCGAGGGCGCGTCGTCTGCGACGCCAACCACCTCGATCCCCTCCTGGGAATCGAGCAACGCTCGCACGCCCTCGCGCACCAACACGTTGTCCTCGCCCAGCACAACGCGGATGCTCACGCGACCCTCCTCGCCCCTTGAGCCGACGCGTGTACCATCCGCGCATGGTCCGCGTCGTCTTCGCGGAGGATAACTACCTCGTCCGGGAGGGAACAGCGGCGCTGCTCGCCCAGAGCGACGAGGTGGAGGTGGTAGCCACAGTGGGGGATCTCGAGGGGCTGCTCGCGGCGGTGGCCGAGCACGTGCCCGAGGCCGTCCTCACCGACATCCGCATGCCTCCGACCAGCACCACCGAGGGCATCGACGCCGCGAAGCGGATCCGCGCCGAGCATCCCGACGTCGGGGTCGTGGTGCTTTCCCAGTACGCGGAGGAGGAGTACGCCTACGAGCTTCTTAGAGAGGGAGCCGCCGGGCTCGGATACCTGCTGAAGGAGCGAGTCGCCGATGTCGAGGAGCTCGTGCGCGCCCTCTCGGAGGTCGCGAAGGGGGGCTCGGTGCTCGACCCGCGAGTCGTCGAGGCGCTCGTCGCTCGCAAGGACAAGCTCGAGCACTCCCCGCTCGCGCAGCTCACAGACCGCGAGCGGGAGGTCCTCCAGCACATGGCAGAGGGAAAGAACAACGCGGCGATCGCCAAAGCGCTGTTCCTCACCGAGCGGGCGGTCGAGAAGCACATCAACTCCCTGTTCCACAAGCTCGGGCTCTCCGAGGAGCCCGACGTCCACAGGCGGGTGATGGCCGTGCTGGCCTTCCTCCGCGAGGAAGGCCAGCCGGCTTGAGCGATCACCCACGCGCGCCCCTGCGGGCGATCATCCGGACGAAGGCCAGCGCAAGGAGCGCCGTCGCAACGTACACCGGCGTCCCGACGACCACCTGAAGCGCCATCTCCGAGAGCGTCGAGTGCTCCTCTACGGCCCGAGCCGCGACCGCCGGGTCGCGCCCGAGGATGTCCACGGCGAGCCGCCCGAGGAACGCGTTCCGCCCGACGAGCGTGTCGTGGAGGAACGGCCCCGGCCCCGTAACGACGCCGAACCCCACGCCGACGACCGCAACGTAGATCGCCGTCTTCGCACGAGCGAACCGCACACGATCGACCGCCCAGAGAGCTCCCGGCAGGATCAGGAACAGCGCCGGCGTGAGCCCCACGAACCCCAGCGTGGAGTCGAAGAGCCAGTGCCAGACGTCGGAGATCGGTGGGCCGTTCTCGCCCCGGTAGATCGCGTGGAACCAGAACATGGCGCCGCCGCCGGCGTAGGCGAGCGACGCCGAGGTGACGAGGAGCGCGAACCAGCCCATCGGCCGCGCGTAGAACGCCCGCACGCCGGCGGCGACCCCACGCCGCGTCCGCGCGATCGCGTCCTTCATCTCGACGGCGGTCATTGCGCGCTCCTCGTGTCGACGATGAAGACGGAGCACGGCGCGTGCTGGACCACCGCGTTGGGCACGCTCCCGAGGAACCAGCGACGCTTGCCATGCGTGCCTCGATTGCCGACCACGATCGCGTCGGCTTCCTCCTCCTCGGCGACGTCGCAGATCATCTCGGCGGCGTCGCCGGCCTCGCTCCTCGTCCGGACCTTGACCTCGGGGAACCGCTCCCGCATCCGGCCGAGGTAGCCGTCCGGATCGGGGAGCTTGGCCGGATCGAAGATCTCCCGAGCGTCGAGCGGCGGCTTCACGTAGAGCACGACGAGCTCGGCGTCGTGTGCCCGCGCGAGGTCCGCCGCCGCCTCGACGGCGAGGTCCGCCGCGGCCGACGTGTCCGTTCCCACCAGCAGCTTCTGCAACATCTCATTCCCCCTTACTCCGCATGCCAGCATCGACGCTAACCCTGGCGTCCGCGTCCCCCTAGCCTGGCCCCACTACGGTTGCCCCAGCGCCCACCCCAGTGCCTGCAGGGGTGGCAGCACACATGCGCAGGTGGTGATGTCTAGGCCGTTGGTTCGGGGCACACCCTTCCGCGGCCCCCCCCCGGAACGGCCAGAATCTGGTCATGGACCCGAGGGGGAGGGCCCGGATCGTGGCGTGGGGCGTCGTCGCCGTCACGTTGGCCGCGGCGATAGGCGCCGTCGTCATCGGCCTGACCGCCGTCTCCGGGTTCAGCTTCGGGATCGATCTCTTCGTTCTGGGGATCCCGATGCTCGCCTTCCCGGTCGTGGGCGCGCTCATCGTATCCAAGCAACCCGAGAACCGGATCGGGCGCCTTCTCCTGCTCACCGGATCGGCCACGGTCGTGACACTCGCGGGCGGTACATACGCGGACGTACGGCCGGGCCCCCCCGGCGTCCAGTGGGTCGCGTGGGTGTCGAACTGGGCGTGGGTCTTCGGCCTCGGCAGCCTCGGGTTGGTTCTCCTGCTGTTCCCCGATGGCCGACTGCCGTCGAGTCGCTGGCGCATCGTCTGGTGGATCAACACCGCGGCGATTGCGTCGCTGGTGATCGCGACGGCGTTCACACCCGGCCCGCTGGTCGACCACCCGCACATCGAAAACCCGCTCGGGGTCGAGGCGGTCCGGTCGACGCCGTTTCGCGAGGGGGGGATCGGCTGGTTCCTGATCGCGATCGGTCTGGTCGCCTCCGCAGCGGCGCTGGTCGCTCGGTTCCGCAGGGCGCGCGGCCACGAGCGCACCCAGCTCAAGTGGCTGACTTACGCCGCCGCTGTGTTGGCCGCCGGCTGGTTCGCGCAAACGGTGCTGTACGGATTGATCGACGAGAGCATCGCGATCGTTCTCTTCGGGATCGGCCTCACTGCGCTGCCGATCGCCGCCGGAATCGCGATCCTGAAGCAACGGCTCTTCGACATCGACATCGTTATCCGGAAGACGGTGTTGTACGGGTCGCTGGCAGCGTTCCTCATCGGGGTCTACGTGGTGGTCGGAACCGCGCTCGGAGGTCTGATCGGCCGGAGCCCGACGGCGGCGGTGATCGCTGCCGCCGTCTTTGGCCTCGCGTTCCATCCAGTCTCGCGGGTGGCGCGCCGGTTCGCCAACCGGGTCGTCTACGGGAAGCGCGCCTCGCCGTACGAAGTGCTCTCCGAGTTCGCCGAGCGTATGGGCGGAACGTTAGCCACCGAGGAGCTAGTCCCGCGGATGGCGCGGATCCTTGCGGAGGGCACCGGCGCGGCCCGGGCCGACGTTTGGCTCCGGTTTCGGCCGCAAGCTTCGCGTCGAAGCGACCTGGCCTGCCGACCGGCCGCCCCTACCCTCCGTCCCCATCGGGGAGCGGGACGATCCGGCGATCGACGGGCCCGACCGCGGTACCCGTCCGCCATCGGGAGGAGCTGCTGGGCGCTCTCACCATCACGAAGAAGCCCGGTGAGGACGTGACTACGACCGAGGAGCGACTCATCGGAGACTTCGCGGCGCAGGCCGGCCCGGTGCTCGAGAACGTCAGACTGATCGAGGATCTCCGGGCCTCACGGCAGCGCTTGGTCGCCGCCCAGGACGAGGAGCGGCGGAGGATCGAGCGGAACCTCCACGACGGCGCGCAGCAGCAGCTGGTAGCGCTCGCCGTGAAGGTGCGCCTCGACCAGGGGCTGGCAGAGAAGGATCCCGCGCGCGCTCGCGACGTGCTGGACGAGGTGTCCCGCGAGACGAAGGACGCGCTCGAGACCCTCCGCGCCCTGGCCCGAGGGATCTACCCTCCGCTCCTCGCCGATCGGGGGCTGGCCGTGGCGCTCGAGGCCCAGGCGAGGAAGTCGCCGCTCCCCGTCGTCTTGGAGCACGATGGTATCGGCCGGTACCCGCAGGAGACCGAGGCGGCGGTGTACTTCTGCTGCCTCGAGGCGCTCGGAGGCGAGCTGACCGTCGTGAGCAGGCCCGAGCGCGGGACGACGGTCACGGGCACCGTCCTCACGAAGGAGATGACGACCTGACCCCTCGGCGCTGGGTGTGGGCCGCGTGGGGATTCACGATGGCCCTCGCGATCACTCGGCCGTTCATCGGCGAAGCCTCCGAGGGCCCCAGCGACACTCTCGAGCACCTGTTCGCCCTCGGGGCTACCGCCGCTTTCGCGACGGTCGGCGCGCTGATCACCTCGAGGCAGCCCGGCAATCGCGTCGGACTCCTCCTGTCCGCGGTGGGCGGCGCCGCGGCGCTCAGCACGGCTGCCGGTGCCTACACCACGCTCGCGTCCCAGCGCCGCCTTGCCGGGGTGGAGCTGGGCGCTTGGGTGTCAACCGTTGGGTTCATCGCGATGGTCGGCCCTCTCGCCTTCCTGTTCCTCCTGTTCCCGACGGGGCACGTCCCGACCCCCCGATGGCGTTGGCTCCTGCGCGTGATGCTGGCGGCGTACGGCGTCGCGGTCACGGGTTTCGTGCTCACGCCGGGCCGGATCGAGTCGGGGTTCGTCGACACCCACCTCAACGTGACGAATCCGATCGCGTTCCCGCTGTCGTGGCTCCGCGCCGTCCAGGCCGTCACGACGGTCGCCGGCCTCACCTTGTTCATCGGCGCCCTCGTGAGCGTCGTCTCGCTCGTCCAGCGCTTCCGCCGCGCGGACGCCGAAGCGCGGCAGCAGATCCGGTGGTTGGCGTACCTCGCGGCGTTCCTCGGCGTCTTCCTGCTGCTGTTCCTGCTGCTCGAGTTCTCGGGGGTGATCCCCGAGGATGACGAAAGCGTCCTAGGTAGCATCGGCTTCTTTGTCGTGGCCATCGGGCTGTTCTTCGGGATCCCGGCGGCCTGTGGCGTGGCGATCCTCCGCTACCGCCTCTACGACCTCGACATCGTCGTCAAGCGAACGGTGGTCTTCGGTGTCCTGGTCGTGCTGCTGCTGGCCGTCGGCGGGCTCGGCGCCCTAGTGCTCGGCGGCAGCCTCGTTCCGTCCCTGTACGACCTACCGCCGCTCTTGGTGGTGTTCGGGGCAGCGATGGGACTCCTCGTGCTCCCCTTCTACCGATTGGCGAACCGTATCGCCGACCGGCTGGTCTACGGTGGCCGAACCTCTCCGTACGAGGCGATGGCGACGTTCGCGCGCCGGGTCGGGGACACCTACGCGAACGAGGACGTCTTGATCAGGATGGCCACGATCCTTCGCGAGACCACCCGGGCACGGAGCGCGACCGTCTGGCTCTCGCTCGGCGGAGCGTTCCGCCCCGCTGCGACCGCCGGCGAACCGATCGACGACGACCTCGTCCGGGGGACCGGCTCCGAGCTTCCGCCGCTCCCTGGGGACCACACCTCGGCGGTGCGTCACCAAGGGGATCTGCTGGGCGCACTCACCGTGGTGATGCCCGCCAGCGACCCCGTCGATCGGGCGCGCGCCGGATTGATCGACGACCTTGCGTCCCAGGCCGGAGCCGTGCTGCGCAACGTTCGGCTGATCGAGGACCTCCGCGCCTCGCGTCAGCGCCTCGTCGCGGCGCAGGACGAGGAGCGGCGCAAGATCGAGCGCAACCTGCACGACGGAGCGCAACAGCAGCTCGTTGCGCTCGCGGTGCAGCTCCGCCTGCTGGAAAGCGCGATCGCGAAGGATCCCCCAAAGGCGCAGCAGCAGACGGTACAGCTCCGGGCCGCGGCGGACGACGCGCTGGAGAACCTCCGTGACCTGGCTCGTGGGATCTACCCGCCGTTGCTGGCCGACCAGGGACTCGCGGCGGCGCTCGAAGCGCAGGCGCGGAAGGCGCCCGTCCCGACTAAGGTGGAGGCCGACGGCGTCGCCCGTTACGCCCAGGAGATCGAGTCCGCGATCTACTTCTCATGCCTCGAGGCGCTTCAGAATGTGGCGAAGTACGCGGGTGCTTCAAAGGCGTCGATCCGGCTGACGGCGACGGATCGGGAACTCGCGTTCGGAGTCTCCGACGACGGGGTCGGGTTCGACCCGTCGGCGACCCGCTACGGCACCGGGCTTCAGGGGATGGCCGACCGCCTCGAGGCGATCGGCGGGACACTCACGATCGAGAGCGAGCCCGGACGCGGCACATCGGTGACCGGTCGCGTGCGCGTGGGGGGCGATGAGCGATGAGCCCCCGGGCGCTCGCCCGCGGCCTCCTGGTCGGCGAGGCGGTCCTGCTCCTCGCCGCAACGCTGCTCGCCCTGCCGCACGTCCAGGCCGTCCCCCCGGCGCTCGCGGCCGTCCCGATCCTCGCGTACGGGTGGCTTGGCGCCCGGATCGCCGAGCGGGCTCCCCGCAACCGCATTGGCTGGCTCCTCTCGGCGGCCGCCTCCTCGGCGGCCCTCTTCCTGTTCCTGCGCTCCTACACCTACTTCGGGATCGAGCACGGCGCCTCACCCCTACCGCTCACCCGACCGCTCGCCTGGCTCTTCGTCCTGCTGCCGCTCCCGGTGATCCTGACCGCGTTCCCGCTCGTGTTCCTCTCGTTCCCGACCGGACGGGTCCCGTCCATCCGGTGGCGGCCGGCCGCGGTGCTCGCTCCAGCCGCGGGGCTCACCCTCCTGTTCGCCTTCCTGTCGAAGCCGGCGATGGTCGGCGGCGACGCGCTCGGGCTGCGCGGGCCGGGATGGACCCGGAGCGTTACGTGGTGGGACGGGGCGGGGGGTGGGGCGGTCGCGCTCTTCACCCTCGCCGTGCTCGCGGGGCTCGCGGCGCTCACCTACCGCACGAGGCGCGGACCCGTGGCGGACCGCCCCGTGATCCGCGGCCTCCTCTTCACCCTCCTGGCGATGGTCGCGTCGCTCCCGTTCTCTGTTTTCCTCGGCTGGCTGGGGTGGACCGTCATGTTCCTGGTGAACTTCACGGCCATCGTCTTCGTGATCCCGCTCGCCCTCGCGGTCGCGCTGCTCCGCCACGGCCTCTACGAGTACGAGCTCGGGGTCCGCAAGACGATCGCCGCGGGGATCCTCGTGCTGTCGATCGTCGGGGTCTTCCTCTTCCTCCTCCTATTCCTGTCGCAGTCCCTCGGGCTCGGGCGGAGGACGCCCGGCTGGGCGATCTTCGCGTTCGCCCTCGTAATCGGCCTCTCGGTCCCGTTCGTCGCGAGGCGTGCGCGGCGGTTCGCCGACCGGGTCGTGTACGGCGACCGCGCCACCCCGTACGAGGTCCTGTCCGAGTTCGCCGACCGCCTCGGCGACACGTACTCGCTCGACGACGTCCTTCCCCGCATGACGCAGCTCGTGGCCGCCGGGACCGGCGCGACGGTCGCCCGGGTATGGCTCCTGGTCGACCGCGAGCTCCGCGCCATCCAGGTGTGGCCTAACGACGCACCCCCGGCCGCCTCGCTCCGACTCGCGGGCGAGGCGCTTCCGGACTTCGGGGAGGCGACCATCGGTTTCCCGGTCCGTCACCAGGGCGAGCTGCTCGGAGCGATCGCGGTGTCGATGCCGCCGAACGATCCGATGAACGCCAAGAAAGAGAAGCTCGTGCGGGACCTCGCCGGACAAGCCGGGCTCGTGCTGCGGAACGTGCGGCTCGTGGAGGACCTCCGCGAGTCGCGGCGGAGGATCGTGACCGCCCAGGACGAGCGAGCGCGCGCGCTCGAGCGGGACATCCACGACGGAGCGCAGCAGCAGCTCGTTGCCCTGGCGGTGAAGATGCGTCTCGCCCACGGCCTCGTGAAGCGGGACCCGGACAAGGCCGAGACGATCCTCTCCGAGCTCCAAAGCGAGTCGAACGACGCGCTCGCGAACCTCCGGGACCTCGCGCGAGGCATCTACCCACCGCTGCTCGCCGACAAAGGACTCGTTGCGGCCCTCGAAGCCCAGACCCGGAAGACGCCGGTAACGGTTGCCGTCCTCGCGAACGGGATCCCCCGGTTCTCCGCCGAGGTCGAAGCGGCCGTGTACTTCTGCTGCCTCGAGGCGCTTCAGAATGTGGCGAAGTACGCGGGTGCTTCAAAGGCGTCGATTCGGCTGACGGCGACGGATCGGGAACTCGCGTTCGGAGTCTCCGACGACGGGGTCGGCTTCGACGCGACGGAGCTCCCCCGCGGCACCGGACTGCAGAACATGGCCGACCGTGTCGAAGCCCTCGGGGGCACGCTCGAGGTGCGCTCGGCCCCGGGCCGGGGGACCACCGTGAGCGGCCGGGTGCCGGCTCAGCCCGCCACGGCGGCCGCCCAGGCCGACTCGAGCCGGTCCGGCGAGAACACCGACTTGGGGATGTAGGCGGCCGCGCCGCACTCGGCGGCGCGCGGCTCGTACTCCTCCGCCTCGTAGGTCGACACAAGCAGAACGACCGGCGGACGCGCGGCGGCGAGGATCCGGCGGGTCGCCTCGAGCCCGTCGATCCCGGGGAGGTTCACGTCCATTAGGACGAGGTCGGGCCCCAGCTCGGCGGCCTTGTCGATTGACTCCTCGCCGGTCTCGGCCTCGGCCACAACCTCGAACCCCTCCGTCGCATCCACGACCATGCGGGCGGCCGCCCGGAAGGGCTCCTGGTCGTCAACGATGAGCACCCTTACCGCCATCTGGTTCCTCCACCTCAAGGGTCGCACGCCGGCCGACTAGCGACAGTGATGCAGGCACGAGAGCTGGGCCGGGTGGCACCCTCTAGGGCGCTATCCCCCGCCCGGCGCGCATGAACGCCTGCTCCAGGACCAGCCTCGGGTTCAGGTTGAGCTCCTCGGCGAGCGCCGCTCGCGCCTCTTCCACCGCGCCGAGAGCCCCCGCCGCGTCGCGGACCGGAAGCTCGGGTAGCGGGTGGACGTCGAGGTTGAGCCCCAGCTCGGGGCCGCCGCCGACCGCCGCGACGACGCGGTCACGGAGGAGCGAGGAGGTCGCCAGCAGCACCCAATCCACGTAGTCGCGTTCGGCCCGTCGGACGAGCCGGTCATGGCGGAGCTTCAGTCGAGCGATCGCGCCCCTATATGCCTCCTCGTCCCTGCCCCGTTCGTCGCGGAAAGGGGTGAGGTCCTCCTCGAGACGGTCCTTCAGGTCGGTCCGGTACGCCCTCGCAGCGTCGAGAACGAGGTCGGCCGCAGCTAGGGCCCCGCTCGGTCCTTCCAGGGCCCAGGTCAGCGCCTGCCGACCGACGTCACGGAACGCGAGACCCTCGCCGGCCTTCGCCAATCGCCGCGCGCGCCCGAGGTTGCCGCCGGTCAGTCGCGCCGCCAGGATCGCGCGCTCCGCGTCGACGCCCTCGTCCTCGAGGGTGCGCACCACGAACCCTTCGGAGAGTGGGAGGAAGGTGACGACGTGGCACCGGGAGAGCACGGTCTCGGGCAGCTCGTGCGGCCGCGCCGACAGGAGCAGCAGCACCGAATCCGCCGGCGGCTCCTCGAGCACTTTCAGGAGCACGTCGGCGGCCGACGGATTCAACCTGTCGGCCTCGCGGATCACGAACACCTTCCGCCCCGGCTCAGGCGCCGTGCGGAACGCCGGGTGCCAGATCTCCTCCCGAACGGTCTCCACGTGGATGTCGCGCCCCTCGGGCTCGACGACGAACTCGTTCGGGTGCCGATCGTCGAGGGTCAGGCGGCAGTGCCGGCACCCCCCGCAGCCACCGTCGGGACAGAGCAACGCCGCCGCGAACGCCCGCGCGGCGAGCTGCTTGCCGCAGCCCTCGGGACCCGCGAGCACGTATGCATGGTGCGGGCGGAGAGCGGCCTGCTTCAGGAACGCCATGGCCGCCGCCTGGCCGGGGACGCGATCGAGCACGCCTCCGTCAGCCTTTGCCATCGTCCTCCTCACGCTCCGCAAGCAGCCGCTCGAGCGCGTCGCGGACCTTCTCGTGAACCGCGTCCTCGCTCCCGGACGCGTCGACGACGACGACACGCTCGGGGTGCTCCTCGGCGATCTTTAGGTATGCGTCTGACACCTTGGCGAGGAACTCCGTGCCCTCGGACTCGATCCGGTCCTGCGAGTCGCCGGCCCGGCGGAGCCCCTCCTCCGGCTCGACGTGCAGGAGGACCACGAGGTCGGGGAACAGTCCCTGGGTCGCCCAGACGTTCAGCGTGAGCACGTCCTGCTCACCCAGACCGCGCGCCCATCCCTGGTAGGCGAGCGAGGAATCGATGTAGCGGTCGCACACGACGACCTTCCCCTCGACCAGGGCCGGACGGATGACGCCGGCGACGTGCTGCGCGCGTGCCGCCGCGAAGAGGAGCGCCTCCGTCCGAGGCTCCAGGTGACCGGTATCGGTGTCGAGCAGCACCGACCTCAGTTGCTCGCCGATGTCCGTGCCTCCCGGCTCGCGCGTCACGAGCACGTCGAGGCCCTTCGACTCCAGGAACTCGCGCGCCCGCTCGACCTGCGTGCCCTTGCCCGAGCCCTCCACGCCCTCGAAAGCGACGAAGATGCCCTTCGAGGGCGGTCGCCTGAGCTTGGGCACGAGCCCGAGCGGCATGGGACGCGAAAGGCGGTAGCGGGACAGACCCTTCCTGGTAACCACGCCGGCGATGATGACCCCCAGCCCCGCGGTCCACAACGCAACTCGCGTCCCGGAGAGGTCGAGCCGGTGCCCGCCCACGTAGACCTCGTGAGCACCGACCACCCCCGCGATGATGGGGAAGGCCGTGAGCGAGAGGAACAGGCCCGTCCGCGACATCACGGTGAGCGACCCGAACGTTCTCCCACGGTACTCGTCCGTCACGTTCTCCTGCAGGAGCACGTAGCCCGACACCCACGTCGCGCCGCAGAAGAATCCGAGCACGATCGCGAAGAAGGCCGCGAGCGCTATCGTCGGCATCGACGCCAGGACGAACAGGGTCGCCGCGGCGGCGATCATCGAGCCGGCGAAGACCATCTCGCGATCGACGAGCCGGTGCAGACGGTTCACCGAGGCCATCCCTATCCCCATGCCGACCCCGAAGCTGGTTACCAGGAGACCCCATCCCTCCGCGCCGGCGCCCAGCGTGAGCTTCGCGTAGACCGGGCCGATCGCGAGCACCGCGCCGACCGCGCTGAACGCGACCACGATGCCGGTCGTCATCGCCGACGCGAGCGAATGCCCCCGGAGGAACCGGAACCCCTCGACGATGTCCCTCCCGATCGCGGACAGGTCGAGCTTCGGCATCCCCCGTCGCACCGGGTTCCGCATCGCGATCCCGCTGATCATGAGCGCCGAGAACCCGAACGTCCCCGCGTCGAGCCACAGCGCGAGCGACTCGGGGTCCGACTTGAAGTAGCGCACGGCTCCTCCGAGCACGTCGTTGCTGAGGGTAGCGATGATCGTGAACACCAAACCGCCGAGCGGAAGCGTCCCGTAGGAACTCAGCAGCGCCAGCGAGTTCGCGTTCGCGAGCTGTCGACGCGGCACGAGCCGAGGCATCGTGGCGTCGCGCGCCGGCACCCACATTAGCGACAGGGACTCGATCGCGAACGACAGCACGTAGATCGCCGTGAGGTTCTGGAGGAACGGCATCGACGCGTACATCGCGGCCCGCCCCAGGTCCGCGCCCATCATGAGGCGCTTGCGGTTGACCCGGTCCACGATCGCCCCCGCGAAGGGCCCGAAGAGAACGGCCGGCAGCGACCGGGCGATCATCACGCCAGCCACCGCGTAGGCTCCGCCGCCCGCGGTGCCGAGGCGGGCGGCCAGAGCGGTGACTGCGATGAAGCCGACCCAGTCGCCCAGCGACGACACGGTCATCGCGGCGGCCAGACGAGCGAACGGCGGATGGGTGAGGAGGTCGCGAAGCGTCGCGGATTTCGTCCCGCGAAGCGCGGCGACCTCGTCGGCGAAGCTCGACACTAGCCCTCCGCGACGGCGGCTTCCTCAGCGGCCGGGGCGACGTGTCCGCAGCTGGTGCACTTCGCGCCGCCGTCCTTCTTCGACTGCACCATAAGCGACCCACACTCGGGGCATGGCTCGGGCACCGGACGTTGCCCGACGGTGAAGTCGCAATCCGGATAGCGGTTGCAGCCGTAGAAGACGCTGGTTCGCTTCCCGCGGCGGGCACGCTTGCCGACCAGCTCACCCTTCCCGCACTGCGGGCAGGCGACCCCGGTCTTCTGCTCTTCGCGCTTGATGTACCGGCACTCGGGGTAGCCGCTGCAGCCGACGAAGGGACCGTACCGCCCTATCTTCTTCGCGAGGGGGCGCCCGCACTCCGGGCAGCTCTCCTCCAGCAGCTCCGGCTCGGGCCGCGCCTGGCCGTCGAGGTTCCGTTTGTACGTGCAGTCGGGGTAGCTGTCGCAGCCGATGAACTTCCCGAACTTGCCGAGCTTCACGACGAGGTGCCCCGGCTCGCGGCCCTCCTTCGGGCACTGTGGGCAGCGCTCATCGAGCCGCTCCTCGAAGCGCTCCATCTCGAACTCGGCCTTCTCGAGCGAACGCTCGAACGGGCCGTTGAACTCGTCGAGCACCTGAACCCAGCCCATCTTCCCCTCAGCGATGTCGTCGAGCTCGTCCTCCATCTTCGCGGTGAACGCGAAGTCGACGACGTCCGGGAAGTGCTCGACCAGCTTGTCGACCGTGATGTCGCCGACGTCCTCGGGGTAGAAGCGCCTGTCCTCCAGGCGAACGTATCCGCGGTCCTGGATCGTCGAGATGATGGATGCGTAGGTCGACGGGCGCCCGATCCCCAGCTCCTCAAGGGTCTTCACCAGCGAGGCCTCCGTGTAGCGCGGCGGCGGTTGGGTGAAGTGCTGCTCGGGGAGGATCTCGAGCAAGCGGAGCGCCTGTTCGACGGTAAGCCGGGGAAGCCGCGCTTCCTCGCCCTCGTCGGGCGCGTCGTCGCGCCCCTCGAAGTACACGCGGCGGAACCCGTCGAACTTGATCGTCTGTCCCGTCGCGCGGAGGAGGTACGTGCCGCCCTCGCCCGTCGCCGCGACATCGACGCTCAGCTGGTCGAACACTGCCTCGCGCATCTGCGACGCGACGGTGCGCTGCCAGATCAACCGGTAGAGTCTGAGCTGCTTCGCGTCGAGCGCCCCGGCGACGCGGTCGGGAGTGCGCATCGCCGACGTCGGGCGGATCGCCTCGTGGGCCTCCTGCGCGTTCCGCTGCTTCGTCTTGTAACGGCGGGGGTGATCGAGCGCGTACGCGTCGCCGTACTCGACGCGGACGAGCTCGGCGATCTCGCGGAGCGCCGTCTCGGCGATCGTCACCGAATCGGTCCGCATGTACGTGATGAGACCGACGACACCCTCGCCGGGAAGCTCGACTCCCTCGTAGAGCTGCTGCGCGATCCGCATCGTGTTCCGAGCGGAGAGCCCGAGCTTGCGGGCGGCCTCCTGCTGAAGCGTCGAGGTCGTGAACGGCGGCGCCGGAGTGCGCTTGACCTCCTTCTCACGGACCTCCTTCACCCGGTAGGCGGCCCCGCCCAGCCGATCGACGTGAGCGACCGCCTCGTCCTGCGTGCCGAGCACCAGTCCCTTCTTCTCGGGCGAAGCCGCGAGCTTCTCGTCGCCTATCTGGACGACCCGCGCCAGGAAGGGCTGCTCGGCCTCGGCCGGCGTCAGCCTGGCGTCGATCGTCCAGTACTCCTTCGGCACGAACGCCCTGATCTCGCGCTCGCGCTCAACGATCAGCCGGACCGCCGGTGACTGCACGCGGCCCGCGGAGAGCCCCGCCCGCACCTTCTTCCAAAGTAGCGGGGAGATGCGGTAGCCGACGAGCCGGTCGAGGATCCGCCTGGCCTGCTGCGCTTCCACGAGCCTAAGGTCGATCTCGCGCGGATGTCGGAACGCCTCGAGGATCGCGTCCTTGGTGATCTCGGTAAACGTCACGCGCTTGGCTTGTGCCGGCTCGATGCCGAGGATCTCGGCCACGTGGAACGCGATCGCCTCGCCCTCGCGGTCGAAGTCGGTCGCGAGGACGACGTCGTCGGCGCCCTTCTTCGCGGAACGGAGCGTTCTTACCGCCTTCTCAGAGTCCTCAGGTACGACGTACTCGGGCTCGAAGTCGCGCTCGGTGTCCACGCCGAGCTTGCTCTTGGGGAGGTCGCGGATGTGCCCGAAGGAGGCCTTCACCGTGTAGCCCGAACCCAGGTAGCGCTCCAGGGTCTTTGCCTTCGTAGGCGACTCGACCACGACCAACGTCTTCGTCATCGATCCGTCCTTTTCCAGGGAAGCGGGGGCGCGACAAGGATGACCCTCCGCGGGCCACGGTACCAGCACCCGTCAAGATGCCGGTGCTACCCTCGGCCGGGGATCCCACGTGCTCGACGCGCTCCTCGACTTCGTCCGCGACCAGGTGGCCGACCGCGGCTACCTCGCCGTCCTCGTGCTCATGCTGCTCGGTTCGATGTGCGTCCCGATCCCCAGCGAGGCGGTCATGCTGCTCGGCGGCGCTCTGGCGAGTCCCGGGTTCGCCATCGACGCGCTCGGCGACCCCTCCAAGCAGCTCGGGCTCGCCGCGGTGATGACGGTCGGCGTCGTGGGAAGCGTGATCGGGTCGTGGCTCGCCTATTGGGCAGGCTACGCGGGCGGTCGACCGCTTATCGACAGGTGGGGACGGTACCTGTTGCTGAGACCCAACGAGGTGGACCGCGCCCACGAGTGGTTCGAGCGCCACGGTCAGGCGGCCGTGTTCTTCGTGCGCCTGATCCCACTGCTCCGAGCGTTCATCTCCCTACCCGCCGGCGTCGCGCGGATGGGCTTCCTCCGATTCACCCTGTACTCGTTCCTCGGCATCGTTCCCTGGACCCTCGGGTTCGGACTCGGGGGTTACTGGCTCGGAGAGCGATGGACGGTGGTCGAGGACGTGCTGCGCCCGCTGGCCGTCGTGGTCGGCATTACGCTCGTGATCGCGCTCTCCTGGTGGGTCGTGCGTCGGGTGAGCCAACCCCGCCCCGCCGCCTAGAGAGGTGTTACAGGTCCAGGCGCATCGTCCAGTGCTCGCCCGCGGGGCTCCGCTCGGCGCGCACCTTGGAGAATCCCGCGCGCTCGTACATCATCCGCGAGCGGTTGTGGGCGGCCACCGAAAGGGAGAGCGAAACGTATCCGTCGTCGCGCGCTCGCTCGACAAGCGCGTCGAGCAGCTTGGTCCCGATCCCCTTGCGGCGGTGGAGAGGCACCACCGCGATCGCGAGCTCGGGAACCTTGTCGTCGACGAACCCGTACCCCGGCTCCTCGAGCGTGAAGACCCTGAACCACGCCGCGCCGACCGACTCCCCGTCGATCTCAGCAACCACGCCCGCGTCACCGGCGCGGCCCCAGCCCTCGACGTAGCGGGCGAGCAGCGGCTCGGCGAGCACTTCCTCTATCGGCTCCCGGGGCCAGTCGGGGTTCCAGGTGGCTGCCTCGTACAGCATCTCCCGCAGGAACCCCGTGTCCCCTTCGACGGCGGGGCGGATCTCCACTCGCGGCTCCCTCCCGGTGGAACGCCTCCCGGCGTGGCACAGAGCTTACCGAGCGACCGCGACGCCCGCTCGCGGCGTGGCGGTGTCTAGAGCTCGATCTCGGCGGCCACCGACTGGAGACCCTCGATGCCGATGCCGATGAACTCGTCGAGCGGGAGCTCGATCGACTCCTCGACGCCGGTGACCTCCTCGCGGTTCACGCCCGGCGCGAAGGCCTTCTCCTTCAGCTTCTTCTTCACGCTCGAGATCTTCATGCCGGTCGCCTTCTCCGGACGCACGAGCGCCGCCGCCACGAGCAGCCCCGCGATGGCGTCGGCGTGCACGACCGCCTTCGACATGAGGTCGGTCCTGTTTTCCGCGAAAGCGTGCCCCAGCACTCCGTTCACGACCCGCTCGTCTACCCCGGCCTCGCGGAGCCACTCCGCCGCCACCCGCGCGTGCCGATCTGGGTCCTCGTGCGTCTGGTCCTGGTCCAGGTCGTGGAAGAGGCCCGTGAGACCCCACAGCTGCTCGTCCTCGCCGAACCGGCGAGCGAGCGCTCGCATCACGCCCTCGACCGAGATGAGGTGCCGGACCGTGGTCTCCTTCTCCGCCTTGGCCCGCACGAGCGCCAGAGCCTCGTCTCTCTCCATCACCCCTCCTCCAGCACGAACGGCACCGAGGAAAGCACGACCCTCGGCTCGTAGAGCAACAGCCGCTTGACGAACAGAGCGTTCTGGTTGTGAAGAGGGAAGTGCCGCCACTTCGACACGACGAACTCGGGTATCACGACGGCGCACACGCCGCCCCGAGCGGTAACCCGACGCAACTCGTCGAGCATGGGCCCCGTGAGGTCACGGAACGGCGCCTCGACGACGTCGAGGGGGATCCCCGGATCGCGCTCGGCCCACTCTTCTCCCATCCGGTGCGCCTCGTCGGGATCCAGGTCGAAGTAGATGGCCCTCGTTTCCGCCGCGTCCAGGGACCTGGCGAAGCTCACCGCGCGGATCGTCGCGTCGTGGACCGCCGACACGAAGACCAGCGCCACCGTCCGCCGCGGGATCAGCGGGCGACCGTCGACGCCGACGACGGCGCCGTCCTCGATGTGCACCGGAACGTCGGTGACGACGACGTTCGGTTCCCGAAGCAGCCTCGATTTCAGTCTGATCAGGGAGAGCTGCCGCAGCAGGTACACGACCAATCGCTCCTCCACGCGCTCGGGGACGACGACGTTCACGAAGTCGTTCTCGCCGCGAGGGATCGTTCTCACGTATGCCCGAACGCACTCGAGCAGGCTCCCGCCCCTGACACCCTCAAGCTCGATGCCACTGCCTGCGAACTCTCGCCACCGCTCCCTTAGCTCGGCGGACACGTCGCCCGGGTAGATCGCGCGCAGCTCGGGCGGGCGGAACGACCTTATGTATCCGAGGGCCTCGGCCGTGTCGGGACCCAGGTCCCGGACGAGCAGGACGACGGTGCGCTGTCCAACCTCGGCCCGCACGCCCCCCCTGCGCACCTGCGCAGAGACCGCGTCGTAGTGCCGCTTGACCGATGCGAACCCGTAGATGATCACGGGGATCGCGGCGACCACGATCCAGGCCCCGTGGACGAACTTCGTGATCGTTACGATCACGAGCACGATGCCGGTGGTCGTCGCGCCGATCCCGTTGATGACGGCGCTCCGCTTCCAGTCTCCCTCCCTCGTCCGGAGCCATCGACGAACCATCCCTGTCTGCGAGAGCGTGAACGCCGTGAACACCCCCACGACGTAAAGCTGGATGAGACGGGTCAGGTCCGCGCCGAAGGTCCAGATCAGGAGTGAGGCCAAGCCGGCGAGCATGACGACGCCGTTGGAGAACACAAGCCGATCTCCGCGGTTTCGGAACTGTGAAGGCATGAACCGGTCGCGCGCGAGGATCGCCGACAGGCGGGGGAAG
>DATEBA010000072.1:0-12355 GCA_035288045.1 Actinomycetota bacterium | reverse complement strand
GTGGGGGGCGGCGACTTCGTGCCGTTCATGCTCTCGGAGGGCACCCTGCTCGATTGCGACATCGGGACGGACGTCATCCTGGGCGGCTACATCCCCGGCGAAGACGAGGAGATCTTCTGCACGTTCTGGATGAACAACAAGGTCGAGGAGATGGGCAGCTCGCAGTGGGCGATGCTGAACCTCAACACCGCCGCGAGCGGACGGTGGGGCTGGAACGTCGCTGCCGACTACGCCAGCTGCGTGCCGGCGAACACGAACGAGACCCTCACGTGGATCCACGACGGAGCGTCCGGGCTGTCCCTCAACTACCCTGCGCCGACTTACGTGTGCGTCGACACGGGAGCGACGCCTCCCACGTTCAACGCGCTCGCCCAGTACGTCGGCGTCGAGCGGCTGTTCCCGGTGAGCGATCCGGGTATCCCGGGCTCGAACCCCCAGATGGGATACACGGACGTGCGTCTCAATACCGAGTCGAGTCCGTACCCGCACGGCCAGGTGAACAAGAACGGGGAGCCCTGCCCCTTGCCCTGCGAACCCGGGAACGGCGGCTACGGGAACAACGGGCCGATCGACAAGTACGATGTCGTCGGCTTCGCGAAGCTCGAGATCTTCTCCGTCGAGCGCGGGAATCAGGGGGGTGAGATCACGTGCGCACTCCCCGACGCGACGCCGCGCCCGAGGGACTCTAACGCCTGGTGCCTGAAGGTGCGGTTCAAGGGCTACTATACGGACCTCGCCGAGATCGGTGAGGGCGACAACTTCAACGTGACCGTCGTCCGGCTCATCAGGTAGCGGACTTCCGTCTATCGTCACGTCGATGGCAGCATCCGTCGACGACGCTTCCCTGATGCGACTCGCGCTGGAGGAGGCGAGAGGGTGCGTTCGACACGGGGACGTGCCGGTGGGAGCGGTGGTCGCGCGCGGTGACGAGGTCCTCGCTTCGGCGGGCAACGCTCGGGAGCTCTTGGGCGATCCCACCGCCCACGCCGAGATCCTGGCCCTGCGGGCCGCGAGCGAGGCCATCGGCACGTGGCGGCTCGACGGCTGCAGCCTCTACGTCACGCTGGAGCCCTGCGCGATGTGCGCCGGTGCGCTGGTCCTTGCCCGTGTTGACCGACTCGTGTTCGGGGCGCGCGACGCCAAGGCCGGGTTCGCCGGGTCTCTTGGTGATCTCGTGCGCGATCCAAGGCTGAACCACCGGGTCGAGGTGGCCTCGGGCGTGCTCGAAGACGAGTGCGCCGAGTTGCTGCGCGCCTTCTTCCGCGACCGCCGCTGACGGCCGCGTCGCCCTCCCCTAGACTCCTCGCCGGAGGCGTGCCGGAGCGGACGAACGGGACCGCCTCGAAAGCGGTTAGGGGTCTAAACCGCCCCTCGCGTGTTCGAATCACGCCGCCTCCGCCGCAGCCGTGCCCGACGTGCGCGGGTAGTGCACCCAGTTCCTGCCGTTCGCCTGCGGCGACAACCTGAGCAAGGGCGCCGCCCTCGACGCCGAACAGATCGCCAGCACCTGTTCACACGCTGAGCGAGCACGTGTTCCATGGGCCCTCGACCACGCGGGACCTTCGGCCCTCGGCGCGCTCGCTGCGCCGTTTCACATTCTTGACCGAGGGAGGTGAGTGTGATGAGTGCACCCCAGCCGGTGCCCCGTCTTCGGATGGAAAGCACGGAGCGTGGCCCGAGCGGTCACGGGACGGGCGTCGTGTCGATCGTCCTGGGGGCTCTGTTCCCTGCGTACATCCTCGGCGCCGTCTTCATGACGCTGGGCCCCCTCCGCCTCACGAACACTTACGGCGATTTGCTCATCACGGGCTGGCCGGCGGTGCCAAGGTTGCTCGTGGTCCTACTGTTCGACGTTCCGCTTCTCGTCGGCATGTGGCTCGGCGTCCGGGCCTGCCGTCGTGGAGCCCGTTCCGCCGGAGGAGTCGGGATCTGGTTGAACGGAGTGGGGCTGTTCCTCAACCTGTTCCTGACGTTCCTCACACCGCTTAGGGACGCCTTCATGGAGGGCACGCAACCCGGGGTCGATTGGATCGCGCTTCTGGTCGCGCTTGCCGTCGTCGCCCCGCTTGTCCGTGCGGCCCTGCGCTCGGGGAGGATCCAGACGACCTGACGTCACTGATGTTCCCGCGTGGCGGTGCAGTTAGCGGTGGACTTTGCGGTCGGTGTTGTTGGGCGCTCCTGCAGTACTCGCTCGGCGTGGGTCGCTAGACACCGCCGGTGCGCACTGGTGCGCAGGATCCTGACGCAACCATGCAGGTCAAGGGCCTCGACGGATTCACGCCGCCTCCGCTATCGGTGGGTCGAGGCGATCGCTCGGCCCGTCCGCTCGGCGGGCTCCCGTAGACTCTGTCGCGGTGGCCTGCCCGAGCGGACTAAGGGGCACGCCTGGAGAGCGTGTAGGGGGGCGACCCCCTCGCGGGTTCGAATCCCGCGGCCACCGCTCTAGGCGCGGAGATCCTTCACGTAGGCGGTGTACGAGCTCGCCACCCGCATCCCGGCGCTCTCGTACAGGGTGAGCGCCCCGGACTCGGAGTTCGTGCTGAGACCGCAGGTCCTTCGGCCTCTCCGGTGGAACTCCGCGAACGCGTGCCGAAGCAGTGCGCGCCCTATCCCACGGCGTCGGTGTGACCTCCTAATGGCGAGATGCTCCACCCAGCCCTCGCCCTCAAGCTCCAAGCACAGCGCCGCCCCGACGAGATCGTCGTCGTCGGCGGCGAGATGAAGGAGTGACGGCTCGAAATCGCTGCGGCGGAGCGTGTGTGCTGCCCACTCGTCGAAATCCTCCGGCTCGTAGTTGGACAGCTCCCGGAAGGCACCCTCGATCAGCTGGTAGACGTCGCGGTCGTCTCGGCCGCTGACGAACGGCCTCAGGAGGATCCCCGCTGGGAGCGAAGGTGGGTCGGGCGGATCCTCCAGGTCGATCCGCAGGATCCAAGCCGTGTAGGTCGGCTCGTATCCGCTGCGAGTGAGGAGCTCCACGGACGACCGGTCGGTGTCGCTCACGATCTGCTTCAGCGTCGCGACCCCAGCTTGCGACGCCCGCGTCTCCGTCCAGCGGAGCAGCCAAGATCCGATCCCTCGCCTCCGATGGTCGGGGTGGACCACACCGTAGGCTCGCCCGCCGAACACCTCGGCTTCGGCAACGAGACGGTCCGCGGCGAGCACCGCGATGCTGTCGCGGGCGAGGTCGAAGCTGGGTCGTCGCCAGTCGCCCCGGACGTCCTCCGGCTCCACTTCGGCACGCCCGAGGTCGGCGATCTCGCAGGCGGCGACCAGCGCGACGACCGCGTCGACATCGTCCTCCCTTGTCGCTTGGGCCAAGAGGCCTTCGGGGAGTCCCGTCACCGAAGCCTCCAGCCGGGGCAGCGCGCGGGCGCGACCGGGCCCGGGAGGTCGCGTTGTCCTTCGAGAGCGCCGCGTACGTCGTCGAAGTCGTTCCACAGGAGGAACGGAACGCCGTCGGCCTCGCAGATCGCCACGAGCGCGTCCTTCGCGAACACCAGGTCCGAGTAGAGCGCGCCGTAGCGGTCGGACTGACCCTCGCCGACGAAGACGACGGGACCCTCCGCGCGTGCCCGTTGCACGGCAAGCATCTTGCAGGTGCCGCACCCGACACACTCGGGATGCCCGTTCGCGAACGATATGCGCGTGAGCGCGTCGACCGCACCGTTCCAGCGATTCGTGACGACGGTCACGCCGTCGATCCCGGCGGAACGCAGGAGTGGCTCGATGTACAGGCCGAACCCGTCCGATACGAGCGTAACGGGCACTTCGCGCTCACGTGACCACTCGACGAACGGCGCGAACGTCGGGTCCATCGAGCAGTGGGCGATCGCGTACCCGACGAGGTCCTCCGGCGCGGCATCGACCATGGCGGCCTGCGCGGTGATCGCCGCGCGCCCATCCATCTCGCCCCTGGCCCAGGCCTCGTCGTACTCCGGCCACGAGGGGTCGCCGTACTCCTCCAGCAGGTGCTCTGCGACGTCGTGCAGGCACGCCGTGCCGTCGAAGTCAACCAGGATCGCACCGATCTCGAGCACCCGGGAAGGGTACCCGGGGCGTCAGGCGGCGCCGTCGACGAGGGTGCGGCCGGCGAGCGGCTCGTCGAGCTTGATCGTCACGGACTTGTAGACGCCGATCTCGATGCAGGCGGTGTCGGGTGGAATCTCCGCGCGAGTGCCCTCGTACAGCGTGAGCGTGACGGCTTCCGTCCCGTAGTCGACCTCGACGTGGCCCAGCGCGTAGCAGGTGTCCACCCCGCCGACGAAGGTGAAGGTGAGCGTGCGGTCGTCGTCGCCGACGTCGACGCCGTCCCAGGCGACAGGGTGCGGGTCCACCGTGCCGGGCTCGGGCTGTACCGGCTGGGGGGTCGGCTCGACCCGCTGCTGCGCGCCCGGGTCGACGATCGTCGAGACCGGCGAGTCCGGGTCGCCGGCGCCCGGCGCGGCGTCTCCGGCGGACTTGCCGCAGGCGGCGAGGGAGATCGCGAGCAGGGGGACGATGGCGATGCGGGCCGTTCTCATCGGACGCTCCTTGTCGCTCGGGGTGGTTGGACGTGTCCCTTCTTGGTGTCGGTTCCCGTGTCCCACCCTCGACGTATACTCGCCGCGGTGGCCGTGCTAGGTGGGGAGCTAGCGGTGCCCTGTACCCGCGATCCGCTTCAGCGGGGCTGAATCCCCGCCCGCGGCCCGGGAGGTCCGGGGCAGCCCTCGGCACGGAGCGATGATGGTCGGGTCCTGCGCGACACCAACCTGCGAACCCCGTCAGGTCCGGAAGGAAGCAGCGGTAAGCGGGCACTGGTGGGTGCCGCAGGGACGCCTGGCCGGAGCAACCGGTTGAGGAAACGCCCGAGTCTTCCGCGGTCAACGGCGGGTGCACGGCCACCCCTGTCTTCCCCGGGGAGGGGAGCGCGTGGCTGAGGAACGGCAACACCGAGCGCTTTACCGGAAGTACCGGCCCCAGGGGCCTTCGGAGGTGCTCGGGCAGGACCACGTCGTGCGGGCGCTCACCGGGGCTGTCCGCGACGGGCGGTTGGCGCACGCGTTCCTGTTCTCCGGCCCACGTGGCACCGGAAAGACGTCGACCGCGCGCATCCTCGCGAAGATGGTGAACTGCGAGCAGGGGCCGACGGCGGAGCCGTGCGGCACCTGCTCGCAGTGCGTGGCGATCCGCGAGGGCATCCACCTCGACGTCTCGGAGATCGACGCGGCGTCTCATGGGGGTGTCGACGACGCCCGCGAGCTCCGGGAGCGCGCGCCGACCGCGCCCGCGATGGGCCGCGAGAAGGTCTACATCATCGACGAGGCGCAGCGGCTCTCCCGCGAGGCGTTCGACGCGCTGCTCAAGCTCTTCGAGGAGCCGCCTCCCGGCGTCAGGTTCGTCCTGGCCACGACCGAGCCTCACAAGATGCCCGCGACGATCGTCGGTCGGTGCCAGCGGTTCGACTTCCGCCGTCTCCGCGCCGAGGACATCGCCGAGCACCTACAGCGGGTCGCCAAGGAGGAGGGACTCGAGCTCTCGACGGGGGCCGCCCGCCAGATCGCCCGTCACGCCGAGGGCTCGGTTCGTGACGCGCTCTCAGTTCTCGACCAGGCGTCAGTGCTGGGCGGCGCCGAGATCGGTGAGGAGGCAGTCGCGTCGCTCCTGGGCGCGCCCAGGGCCGAGGTGCAGCACGAGCTCGCCGACGCGGTGGCGGTCGGTGACGCCAAGACGGTCTTCGAGATCGTGAACCGGCTGGTGCAGGAGGGCCAGGACCTCCGGCACGTGACGGCCGAGACGCTCGCGCACTTCCGCGACCTTCTGCTCGCCAAGACCGCCCCAGGTCAGGAGGACCTCCTCGACGTGACGGCGGACGAGTACGACCACCTCCGCGCGCAGGCGGTGAAGTTCTCGGCGGCCGAGCTCTCGCGCATCATCGCGCTTCTCCTTGCGGCGCAAGCGGATATGCGGTGGACCACCTCCCCGCGGCTCTCGTTCGAGCTCGCGCTGGTCCGAGCGACGATGCCCGACACCGACCCCCAGCCGCATGCTCTGATCACGCGACTCGAGCGCCTCGAGCGCCTCGCGGGCCTGGAGGCGGTGGCACAGGCCGCGCCTCCCGAGACCGCGTCTGCCGAGGCCGCTCCGGAGGCGGCGAAGGTGAAGGCGAAAGAGCCGGTCAAGAAGAGGGCGCGTCCGGCGAAGGGGGGAGAGACGCCCAGCGCGCCGATCCCCGTTGCGACCGGCAACGTCGACGTCGCGATGCTCCGGCGGTCGTGGGGCGCCCTCATCGAGCACCTCCGCTCGAGCGGGAGGGCCGTGCTGTCCGCGAACCTAGAGGTCGCGACGCCGGTCACCTTCGACGGCGAGACCCTCGAGGTGGCCTTCCCCCCCGACCGCACCTTCGGAGTGCAGAAGGTAGAGGAGCGAGCGGCCGAGCTCCGATCGGCGCTGAAGGACCTCTTCGGAGTCGAGCCGGCGGTCCGCTGCGTCGTTCGCGACGCCGTCGGCACCGCGGAGCTGATCGACGAGGAGGAGCCACCGCCGTCCGAGGAGGAGGCGCTGCGGCGCCTGAAGGAGGGGCTCGGCGCCGAGCTCGCCCCGGAGCCGGAGGCGTAGGTGCACGAGGGCCCGATCCAGGATCTGATCGACGAGCTCTCGCGCCTACCCGGGATTGGTCCGAAGTCGGCGCAGCGCCTCGCGTTCTACCTCGTGAAGGCGCCACCCGACGAGGCGAAACGCCTGGCCGAGGCCGTCGTCACCGCCAAGGAGAAGATCTCGTTCTGCCGCGAGTGCGGGAACGTCGCCGAGGGCGATCTCTGCCGGGTCTGCCGCGATCCCTCGCGGGACGTCACCCTCGTCTGCGTCGTCGAGGAGCCGAAGGACGTCTCGACCATCGAGCGCGCCGCCATCGTGAAGGGCCGCTACCACGTGCTGGGCGGCGCGATCTCGCCGCTAGACGGCATAGGGCCGGAGGACCTCCGCGTCCAGGAGCTACTGGAGCGCGTCGAGCGCGACAAGGTCACCGAGGTCGTGCTCGCCACGAACCCCAACCTCGAGGGGAACGCGACCGCGATGTACGTCGCCGGGCTGCTGAAGCCGCTCGGCGTCAAGGTGACCCGGCTCGCGAGCGGGCTGCCGGTCGGCGGGGACCTCGAATACGCCGACGAGGTGACGCTATCGCAGGCCCTCGAGGGCCGCCGCGAGATGTAGCCCCTACGCGGTGCGGCGCCGGCGGACCAGGCGCAGGGCGAACCATGCGACCACGACGACGGCGGCGATAGGAACCAGGTAGCCGAACCCGACGACCACTGCGGCCATGACCCCGAAGAAGCCGGCCACCGAGCGGTCCACGGCGGTGGACAGGCTCGGGTTCTCGACGATCTCCTCGGGCTCGACGCTCTTCTCGCGCATCGACATGCGGATCGTCGCCTTGTCGGTCTGGTCGTTCAGCAGGTTCAGCTGACCCTGGATCTCCTCGATCCGGAGCTGTACGTCGTCGAGAGCGTTCTGCACGCGGATCGTCTGCTCGATGGACGTCGCTCGCGACATGAGGTCGATGAGCACATCGCGGCGGGCCTTGGACACGCTCAGACGCGCATGGAGGTCGACGTACTGCGCGGTGACGTCGCGGCCGCGGATCTGCTGGCTGTCCACGCGGCCGAGCCCCCGGAGGTCGGCCAGCGCGTCGTCGAATGCGTCGGCCGGAACGCGGATGATGATCGAGCCGGCCCTGGTCCCCTGCGTGGAGGAGGACTCGATGAAGCCGCCGTAGCGCGTTGCCACGAACTGCGCCGACTCGAACTTGTCGGTGAAGTCGCCGTCCTCCACGACGACGGCGA
Organism: Actinomycetota bacterium; assembly: GCA_035288045.1. GTDB lineage: Bacteria > Actinomycetota > UBA4738 > UBA4738 > HRBIN12 > DATEBA01. The sequence continues at coordinate 4,535 of DATEBA010000072.1, read as the reverse complement.
TCTCGGCGGTCTTGATGATCTTGGCGCCGTCGCCGAGCTGAGGCAGGACGCCGGGCCCGGTCGCGCCGACCCCGCCGGCCGCCTTGGCGCTCTCCTCGCGGACGTCGGCAGCGAAGTTGGCCGACAAGTAGTCGAGCGCCGATCTGGTCGCCTCGCCGGCGGCCAGACCTTTCGCCGGCCCGGGAGCCACCGCCTCTAGCGCGGGCTGCTCCCGGAGACGAGCGAGTCCGCGAGTGGCCGGTGCTTCGCTGCTCCTGCCTCCGAGCGCCAGGTAGCCGACGCCCCCGGCGGTGCCGAGGAGCACGACGATGCTCGCGGCGACGAGGGCGATCTTCACGCCCCGGCCGCGAGCCGGCCGGTAGCCGCCGCTCCTGAGGCGTCGCTTCACCCCCGCCTCCCGGCCGAGAGCCTCGCGCCACGCGGCGGCGAGGAGGTCCTCCTCGAGGTTCTGCAGGTATCCGATCTCGCTCATATCAGTCAGCTCCCGTCACTGCCCCGGCGTGCTCGGGTCCGATAACGCGCGAGAGCTGCCGGAGCCCCCGCGACACGCGAGCCCGCGCGGTCGCCTCGGTGCACGCAAGGGCCAGCGCGACCTCGCGGTACGATCGGCCCTCCATCACGCGCAGGCGCATCGCTTCCCGCTGGTCCTCCGACAGCTGCATCAGCGCCTCCCCGAGCGCCTTCCGGAGGGGCTCGAAGTCGATCAGCTCCTCGATGCGCTCGTAGTCCTCCGGCTCGAGCTCCCGCTCGGGCATCCCGAGCCGTTGCCGGGCCCTCGCGTCCACTACCCCGTCACGGAAGAACCGGCCGAGCTGGTGGCGAGCGATCCCGAAGATCCACGCCACCCCGGCCGCGCCCCTGTCACGGAAGCGCCGCCGTGAGGCGAACGCCTCAGCGAAGGTCTCGGCCACGAGCTCAGCGGCCACATCCGGGTCGAGCGTGCGCCGCACGAAGTAGCGCAGCACCGGCTCGGCGTGCCGCTCGAAGAGCTTCGCGAAGGCGTCGGGCTCATCCCTCGACAGAAGGAGGAGCTCGGTGTCGGTCAGTTCCTCGTACACGGGCCTCCCTGCGCAGGGCAGTTCCACCCAGACTATGCCGCAGGAGGACCCGTTCGTGACAGGGTCAGCACGAGAACTCGTCGTTGGCGTACCGGTCGGCCGGCCGGACCCGGAGCTCGGTCGTGCTTGAGCGCGGCAAACCAGCTGCTACCCTCAACCAACCGCGGGAAAGGTCAGGTCGTGCCCATCATCGTTCAGAAGTACGGCGGCACCTCCGTCGCAGACGCCGAGCGGGTCAACTCGGTCGCCGATCGCATCTGCGCCGCGCGCGAGGGGGGCTACGACGTCGTCGTGGTCGTCTCGGCGATGGGCGACATGACCGACGACCTCACGGCGATGGCCTACGACCTCACTCCGACACCGGAGCCGCGAGAGCTCGACATGCTCCTTACAGCCGGCGAGCGGATCACGATGTCTCTCCTGGCGATCGCGATCAACGCGAAGGGTCCCAGGGCCGCCTCCTACACGGGATCGCAGGCAGGCATCATCACCGATACCCAGCACGGCAGGGCGAAGATCGTCGACGTCCGACCCGGACGCATCCTCGAGGCGCTCTCCGCCGGCAACGTCGTCATCGTCGCCGGGTTCCAAGGGGTGTCCACGACCGCCGACGTCACGACACTGGGCCGCGGCGGCTCGGACACGACCGGCGTCGCGCTGGCCGCCGCCCTCGGGGCCGAGTTCTGCGAGATCTACACCGACGTAGAGGGCGTGTTCACCGCCGATCCCCGCATCGAGCCCACGGCTCGCAAGCTCGTAAGCGTCTCCTACGAGGAGATGCTGGAGTTGGCGGCCTCAGGCGCCAAGGTCCTCCAATTGCGCTCGGTGGAGTACGCTCGCAGGAACGACGTGAAGATCCACGTCCGGTCCTCGTTCACCGACGAGCCGGGCACGTGGGTGATCGAGGGGGACGAGAGGATGGAGCAGGCCCTCATCTCGGGCGTGGCGTTGGACGTCGACGAGGCGAAGGTCACCTTGGAGGAGGTTCCGGACCGGCCCGGCGTCGCCGCGGCGATCTTCAAGGCCGTCGCCGCGGAGGCGATCAACGTGGACATGATCGTTCAGAACGTCTCACACGAGGGAAAGACCGACCTCTCCTTCACGGTGCCACGCGCCGACATCGGGAGGCTGGAGACCCTCATGGGGAGCGTGGTGAACGAGGTGGGAGCCTTCCGCTACAACGCCGACGACGACATCGCGAAGGTCTCGCTCGTAGGTGCCGGCATGAAGAGCCACCCGGGCGTCGCCGCCGACATGTTCGACGCGCTCGCCTCCGAGAGGATCAACATCGAGATGATCTCTACATCGTCGATCCGCATCTCCTGCGTCGTCCGCCGCGAGGACGCCGAACGAGCCGTCCGTGCGGTGCACGCGCGCTTCGGTCTGGGCGACGGCGCGAGCTCCGCGTCGGAGGCCTAGGTGCTCGTCTGTCCGCATTGCCGGCACTCGAACCCCGAGGACTCGGAGGCATGCGGGAACTGCGGACGCAGCCTCGCGCCCGGCCAGATGTTCCTCGGCGCGCGCCGGCAGAGCGGTGGACCCCCGCTCGAGATGAAGCCGCCGGAGCCTCCGCCTCGCTGGATCCCGTGGGCGATACTCGGCGCGCTTGCGACCGCGGGCGCCACGTTCCTCCTGGTTCGTCAGGCGCTCAACCCCTGCCGAGAGGCCACGTTCACCTCGGAGCGTTTCGGGTACTGCGTGCAGCCCCCCGACGGCTGGTTGGCAGGGGCCGCGCGGATCGGGAGCGCGCAGATCGACCAGTTCCAGCCGCCGACGGAGACCACGACGGTCTTCATCGAGGCGATCGACCTCGCTGAGGGAACGGACCTCCATGCGTTCTCGGAGATCGTGCGGCAGCGCGACGAGGACGCCGGACTCGTGCCCGGTCCGGTGATCCAGCGGGAGGGCCCGCTCGACGGGCAGCCCGCGCTTCAATGGGACGTCGTCGTCGATCCCGAGGACGGCGCGATCTACCAGATGCGGGAGGTCGTGACAGTGCTCGAGGAGATCGGCTGGCGGATCACCATCTCGGGCTCGGAGGACGACTTCGACCAGTACCTCACGTCCTTCGACCTCATGCTCGACTCCTGGCGGTTCCGCTAGGTCCGCGTTCATCGACATTTCCCACCCGTAAGATGGAGCGACTATGCGCGTCGCCGTAGTAGGAGCAACTGGAGCCGTCGGGCGGGAGATCCTCCGCATCCTCGAACAGCGAGGCTTCCCGGTCGACGACCTTGTGCCGCTCGCATCGCCTCGCTCGGAGGGCGTCCAGCTTCCGTTCCGCGGCGACGCCCAGACCGTGCACACCCTGTCCCTCGAGCGGCTTCGAGGGGCCGACCTCGCGCTCGTGTCGGCGGGAGCGATCGTGTCGCGCGAGTTCGTCCCGCCTGCCGCCGACGCGGGAACGGTATGCATCGACAACTCCTCCGCGTTCCGGACGGACCCCCGCGTGCCGCTCTCGATCCCCGAGGTGAACCCCGAGGCGCTCGCGGGTTCGCCGCGCATCGTGGCGGTGCCGAACTGCACGACGATCACGGCGATGATGGCGGTGGCGCCTCTCCACCGGGCGGCGGGCCTGCGCTCACTCGTGCTCTCCTCGTACCAGTCGGTCTCGGGTGCCGGTCAGAAGGGGATCCGTGAGCTTGCCGAGCAGGTCGAGAAGCTGCACGGCCAACTGGAGGAGCTCGGCCACCCGGACCCGGACGCTCTCCCGGCCGGCGACGTGTTCGGCAAGACGATCGCCTTCAATGTGGTCGCGAAGGTCGCGGACTTCCGCGACGACGGCTTCACCGGCGAGGAGGAGAAGATGATGGCCGAGCCGCGGAAGATCCTCGGGATCCCCGACCTCGAGGTCGCCGCCACGGCCGTGCGGGTCCCGGTGCCCGTGGGACATTCGGTCTCGATCTACGCTCGGTTCTCCCGAGCGATCTCGCCCGAGGAGGCCCGGGACGTGCTCGCCGAGGCGCCCGGCGTGGAGCTCCGCGACGACCCGGTGAACGGGATCTACCCGAGCCCATTGGAGGCCGCCGGGCGCGACGAGACGCTCGTCGGGAGGATCCGGCAGGCTCCCGGCGACCACGACGCGCTCCTCCTGTTCAGCTGCGCCGACAACCTGCGCAAAGGGGCGGCCCTCGACGCCGTCCAGATCGCCGAGAGATTGTTCGTCTCACGCTGACGTCCTCACAACGCCGGGTCAGTGGGCCGGATCGAAGTACCGCATGCGCGCGATCTCGCGGTAGCGCATCAGAGCGCGATCGGAGGTCGTGATACGGAAGTCGTAGGGGTCGTCGACCGAGTTGAACCAAACCAATGCGCGGATCTGCGGGAAGCGCGTGCGGAGCGTCTTCCCGGCGCGGGCGATCCACCTGGCCTTGTTCCCACCGCGCTCGACCGTCCCCGTCTCGGCGACCATCATCGGCTTGCGCCCGACGAACTCCCGGTACATCCCGCGGAACGTGCGGGGGAACGACCGCCAGC
>DATEBA010000071.1:0-61531 GCA_035288045.1 Actinomycetota bacterium | reverse complement strand
CTCGCGCAGGCCGGCGCGGACGGACTGGTCCTGTTCAACCGCTTCCTCCAGCCGGATATCGACCTGGAGGCGCTGCGAACCGATCCCACCCTCCGGCTCTCCACGCCCGACGAGCTCAGACTACCGCTCCGATGGATCGCGATCCTGCACGGGAGGGTCGGCGCCAGCCTCGCGGCGACGTCGGGGGTTCACGGCGCCGACGGCGCGCTGAAGCTCCTGCTCGCCGGCGCCGACGTGACGATGATGGCCTCGGCGCTGATCCAGCACGGCCCCGAGCACCTGACGAACGTGCTCGACGGCATCCGCACCTGGCTGGAGGAGAACGACTACGAGTCCGTCGAGCAGATGAAGGGGAGCATGAGCCAGGCGAAGTGCGACGACCCGATCGCCTTCGAGCGTTCGAACTACATGCACGCGCTCGTGAACTACGTGAGCCCCTACGACTGGCGGCTCACTCCCGGATCGCCGATGGCCTAACCCGGATCGGCCTGCGCCTCGGCCTCGAGGAGGTCGCGGGCGGAGATCATCCCAACGACCCGCCCGCCGTCCACGACCGGCAGATGCCGGGCGCCGACCTTCAGCATGAAGGCCGCCGCCTCGGCCGCCTCTGCGTCCTCGTCGATCGTCAAGGGATCCGGCGTCATGTAGACGACGACGGCCGTGCCGGCGGGATCGACGCCCTCGGCCATCGCCCGGACGAGATCGCGCTCGGTCACGATCCCCACCAGGTTCTCGTCCTCGAAGACGGCCAGAGCGCTCACCTCGTTGTACTGCATCCTGCTCGCCACGTCTGCAAGGCTGTCCTCAGGGCCTGCGGTCATGACCTCGTGCCTGCAGAGCGTTCCTACCTTCATAGTGCACCTCCTGGGTTCCACCGGAAGCATGGGAACACGCACGAGCGACCGGCGACGGCCGGACGACCCCTCCGACGCGGGACCTTCAGGGCCGTGCCGTCGCGTCCTCCGAACGGTATCGTTCGCGCCGATGAGCGACGGGATGAGGCGCGCCATCGCCGAAGAGATGCCTCGGGCGAGGGAGGAGCTCGAGCGCCTCGTCCGGATCCCCTCGGTGGCGTTCGAGGGATTCAACACGGAACCGGTCAGGGAGTCGGCGGAGGTGACCGCGGAAATCCTTCGCGCGGCGGGCTGCGGCGGGGTTCGTCTCTTGGAGTTGCCGAGCGACCACCCCGCGGTGTTCGGCGAGATCCCGGCGCCGGAAGGAGCCCAGACCGTGCTGCTCTACGCGCACCACGACGTCCAGCCCGCAGGGCCCGAGGAGCTCTGGGACACCCCGCCGTTCGAGCCGGTGGAGCGCGACGGCCGACTCTTCGGTCGCGGCACCTCGGACGACAAGTCGGGCATCGTGCTGCACGCTGCCGCGCTGCGCGCCTTCGACGGCCACCCGCCTGTGGGAGTGAAGGTCCTGATAGAGGGCGAGGAGGAGGCGACGATCGAGCATCTCCCGAAGCTCGTGCGCAACAGCTCCGACCTGCTGGCCGCCGACGTGATAGTCGTCGCCGACTCGGGGAACTGGAGGACCGGCGAGCCCACACTGTGCACCACGCTCCGCGGCGTCGTCGACTGCACGATCGAGCTGCAAACGCTCGGCCTGCCGGTTCACAGCGGAAGCTACGGGGGGGCAGCGCCGGACGCGCTGGTTGCGCTGATCCGGGTGCTCGCTACTCTCCACGACGACCGGGGCGGCTGCGCCGTCGAGGGGCTGGCGACGATGCCGTGGACGGGTGCCGACTACCCGGAGGACCTCTTCCGTCAGGAGGCGACCGTCCTAGACGGCGTGGACCTGGTGGGCGAGGGGTCGCTGGCGCAGCGCATATGGGCCAAGCCGGCGGTGAGCGTGATCGGCCTCGACGCGCCCCCGGTGCACGGCGCGAGGAACATACTCGTCGACCGGGCACGGGCGAAGGTCAGCCTGCGGATCCCTCCGAACGAGGAACCCGAGCGGGCGCTCGACCTCCTGTCGGCGCATCTGGAGGCCGCGACGCCGTGGGGTGCGCGCGTGACAGTCACGAGGGGTCAGCCGGCGCTCGGAGCGGCGGTCTCCGCCGACGGCCCCGCGTATGCGGCCGCACGGGCCGCGCTCGAAGAAGCCTACGGCAAGCCGGCCGTCGAGATGGGTGGGGGGGGCTCGGTGCCGCTCATCCCCATACTGGCGGAGATCTTCCCGAAGGCCGAGATCCTCATGATGGGTGCGATGGACGACCGCTCGAACACCCACGCGCAGAACGAGAGCGTGGACATGGCCGAGATAGAGCGGGCGGCCCTGGCCGAGGCTCTCCTTCTCGCTCGACTCGGCCTCTAGCCTGGCGCGGCTTCCCCCTCGTCGGTATGCTCCCGCCCGGGGGAGGTGATGCGGTGCAGCGGTTCTGGCTGTTCCTGCACATCGCCGGAGGGTTCGCCTTCGCGCTCGCGCACGGCGCCTCGGCCACGATGATGTTCCGGGTCCGCAGGGAGCGGGACCCGGCGCGGATCGCCGCCATCCTCGATCTGTCGAGCTCCACCTTGTGGGCGATGGGCATCGGGTTCCTCGTCCTGCTCGTCGCCGGCATCGTCGGAGCCTCCATCGAGGGGCTTTGGGACGAGGGGTGGATCTGGGCGTCGCTCGTCCTGCTCGTCGCGATCATGGGCGCGATGACCCCGCTCGCGGCCACCTACTACAACCGGATCCGCGAGGCGGTCGGGGCCCCGACCTGGGACCAGGCCCGCAAGGGGGTCGCCCCGGGTCCGCCGACGCAGCCTGAGGAGCTCGAGTCGCTGCTCCGCTCGCGACGTCCCGAGGCCATCGCTCTGCTCGGCGGCGGCGGGCTTCTCGCGATCCTCTGGCTCATGGTCTTCAAGCCCTTCTGAGTACCCTGCTGTTACCGTGGAGCCGTGGACGTGAACGTGAACCCCCAGGACGTGCCGGGCCCCGGGACCCCGCAGGAGCGCGAGGGCAGGCAGGAGACGATCACGGAGCCGACGAAGCTCCTCCGGATCGCGAGCATGGTCCGTGAGCTCCTGGACGAGACCCGCCAGGCCTCCCTCGACGAGCCCGGCCGGATCCGGCTCCGCCAGATCTACGACAGGTCGGTCGGCGAGCTGCGTGAGATCCTCTCGCCCGACCTCCAGGAGGAGCTCGCGACCCTTGCGCCACCGATGGAGGGCGTCCCCTCCGAGTCCGAGATCCGCGTCGCCCAGGCGCAGCTCGTCGGCTGGCTCGAGGGCCTGTTCCACGGGATCCAGGCCGCGCTCTTCGCCCAACAGGCGGCCGCGCGCGCGCAGTTCGACGAGCTCCGGCGCCGGGGGCTCCCCGGCGGGCAGCCCCCGCCGCAGGGCGATCCCGAGACGCCCGGCCAGTATCTCTAGCGCGTATCGCTCACCCGCTCGCGGGTGAGACGCTGGGCCAGCAGGATCGGGAGGAACGTGATGGCGACCACCATGATCGCGACCACGTTCGTGACCGGCTGCGAACGCGGGCGGAACAAGCTCTTGAAGATGAAGATCGGGAGCGTCTGCAGCTGCCCGGCCGTGAACGTCGTCACGATGATCTCGTCGAAGGAAAGCGCGAACGAGAGCAGCCCTCCGGCCAAGAGCGCCGTCGCGATGTTGGGCAGCAGGATGTGCCGGAAGGTCTGCAGGCCCGACGCTCCCAGGTCCGCCGACGCCTCCACCAGCGAGGGCGACAGCCGCCGGAACCTCGCGATCACGTTGTTGTAGACCACCACGATGCAAAAGGTCGCGTGGCCGGCGACCACCGTGAGCAGTCCGAAGTCGATGTCCGCCACCGCGATCGACGAACGGAGCGCGATCCCGGTCACGATCCCCGGCAGCGCGATCGGGAGCACGACCAGGAACGAGACGGCCTCGCGGCCGAAGAACTTCGTCCGGTAGACGGCGGCGGCCAGCAAGCTGCCCAAAAGGATGGCCACGCCGGTCGCCATCAGCGCGATCTCGACCGAGAAGCGGAGAGCCTTCCACATGTCCGGGTTGCGGAAGGTCACTCCGAACCATTCCGTCGTGAGGCCCGGCGGGGGGAAGCGGAATCCCGCCGACTCCGTTGTGAACGCGTAGAGGAAGATCACGGCCAGCGGGAAGTACTGGAATAGGATGACCGCTCCGGAGGCCAGCTTGAGACCGAGCGTTCGGCGCCTCATCAAAGCGCCTCGAAAGCCCCGAGCCGCTTGGCCCCGAGCAGGTAGAGGACCATCACCACCATCGGCACGACGGAGAAAGCCGCGGCGAGCGGCAGGTTGCTCTCGACGCCGGTCGCCTGGAGGACGCGAGCTCCGATGAAGTAGCTCGAGTCACCGATGATGCCCGGGATGATGAAGTCACCGAGCGTGAGCGAGAACGTGAAGATCGACCCTGCGGCGAGTCCCGGCAGGGCGAGTGGAAGGATGATCCTTCGGAACGTCAGCCGCGGCCTGGCCCCGAGGTCGCTCGAGGCATCGACGAAGGACTCGGGAACCCGCTCGAGGGCGGCGTGCAGGGGCAGGATCATGTAGGGCAGCCACGTGTAGACGAAGACGACGAAGCGGCCGATATCAGAAGTGGAGAGGGAGGAACCGCCCACGGCCGGCGTCCTCAGGAGGAGATCGAGGAGCGGGGACAAGCCCGTGTGATCCAGGAACCAAGTCGCGATCCCGTCGCGGGCGAGGATCAGCTTCCAGGAGAGCACCCGGACGAGGTAGCTGGACCACAACGGCATCAGTACCCCTACGTACAGAAGGGTCTTGGCCCGCGGCGAGGCGAACCGAGCCATGTAGTAGGCGAGCGGGAACGCGATCACGCCGCATGCCACGGTCACCGACGCCGCCATCAGCGTGGTCCGGACGATGATGTCGCGGTTCGCCGGCTCCCACAGCTGGCGGTACGTATCGAGGCCGAGCTCGCGGACCACGAGACCGGTGAACTCCTCCAGCCTGTAGAGCCCGTAGACGGCGAGCGCCGCGAGAGACCCGAGGTAGACGACGCCGAGCCACGCCATCCCAGGCGTGAGCGCACCGGCGAGCCGGAGCCGCGGGTGCCGGTAGAAGAACGACGACAGTCTGTGCGCGATCGAGGGGCGCTCGCCGACTACCGTCACGCCGCCCTCCCGCAGGAGGGGTGGGACCCGGCCGGGCCCCACCCCACGCGTCCGCGGGTCAACGACCGCCGATCACCGCGACGTAGTTCGTCACCCACTCGTAGTACGGCACGCAATCCGGCGGGCCGCCGGGAACGAAGCAGTCCGCCTGAGGCGTCTTCCAGAAGTAGATCTGGTCGAAGTCGTCGATCCCATTCAGCTGGCAACCATCGTCGCCGAGCAGCTCGTTGCCCTCGCAGGCCGACGGCACGACCGGAACCGAGCCGAACCACGAAGCCAGGTCGCCCTGGAGCTTCGGCGTGATCGACCAATTCATCCACTCGTAGGCGCAGTTCGGGTGCGGGGCGTCGACGTGCATCATCGTCGTGTCGGCCCACCCGGTAGCCCCCTCCTTGGGGATGACGCTGCCGATCGGCTCCTCCTCGAAGAACTTGAGCCAGTTCGCCTGGAACGGCCACGACGTGCTGGCGACGACCCCTTCTTTCTTGAAGTCGTCCATCTGGACGTAGGCGTCGTGCCAGTACCGGAAGACGAGCTCCCGCTGCTGACGGGCCGCCTCGAGCACCGCGTCGAACTGATCGCGGGTTAGCGCGTAGGGATCGTCGATCCCGAGGTCCGGCTGGGTGGCCTTCACGTACAGCGCCACCGAGGCTAGAGCGATGGCTCCGTCGTAGGCCTCGATCCTCCCCGCGTTCGACTTGCCGTCGGGAAGGTTCTGCTCCTCGAACACGACGCTCCAGCTGTCCGGAGGCTCGTCCCCGAAAACGTCCGTGTTGTACATGAGGACGTCGGAGCCCCACTGGTACGGGACCCCGTAGTGCTCCGCCTCGCCGTCGCCGTCCTTGTCCACGGTGTGCCAGGGCGCGTTCTGGAGCCGTTCGTCGATCGTGTCGTACCCCTCGATCAGATCGACGTTCACCGGCTGAACCGTGTCGCCGGAGATCAGTCGGAGGCTCGAGTCTCCCGAGGCGGTGACGAGGTCAAGCCCCGAGCCCTCCTGCATGAGCGACGCCATCTCGTCGGAGGTGTTGGCGACCGTGACGTTCACCTGGCAGCCGGTGTCGGCCTCGAACTGGGTGACCCAGTCGTAGGCCTCGCTGGTCGAGCCGTCCTCGATGTAACCGACCCACGCCAGGATGTTCACCTCACCCTCGCCCTCGCCGATCGAGGTAATCATGCCGCCCGGTGCATGCTCCTCTCCATCCACCGGGGTCGGCGTCTCCTCCTTGGTGCACGCGGCGGCTACGAACGCAACCGCCGAGAGCAGCGCCAGCAGGCGCAGGTATCTCCTCATGCTTCCCCCTCCTCCGGGCCCATCGACCCGACGTCCGGCCCGGTCTCCTCGACCGGGCGATTGTTCCTCCTATCCCAAACTAGCTGAACCGCCTGCCCCCTGACCTGCAGGGCTTCCATCGACGAAGTTGCGAGGTTCTGTTGCACGACGACCAGCGTTCCCCCCGCGTCCAGCGCAACGACGTACCTGGTGAGCGCACCCAGGTATACGACGTCGCGCACGTGCCCAGTTGCCGCGCTCTGTTCGGACCCGGGCCGCTCGTCGGGACCAGCGATGTGGATCTTCTCCGGCCGGACCGTGAACGCCTTCGGCGAACCCGCGATCGCCTCGGCCGCCTTGCCCGAGAGAACGTTGGAGACCCCGACGAAGCCGGCAACGAAACCTGTGGCGGGGCGTTCGTAGACCTCGGCCGGCGTGCCTACCTGCTCGATACGACCGGCGTTGAAGACCGCCAGCCGGTCGCTCATCGCGAGGGCCTCCTCCTGGTCGTGCGTGACGTAGACGAACGTCAGACCGACCCGCTCCTGGATCGCCTTCAGCTCGATCTGCATCTCCTGGCGCAGCTTCAGGTCGAGCGCGCCGAGCGGCTCGTCGAGGAGAAGTACCTTCGGGTGGTTGACGAGGGCGCGGGCGAGCGCGACGCGCTGCCGCTGCCCGCCTGACAGCTGCGACGGCTTCCGTCTCTCGAAGCCCTCGAGGCGGACCATCCGGAGCGCCTCCCCGGCCCGCTCGCGTCGTTCGGCGGCCGGAACCTTCCTCACCATGAGGCCGTACTCGACGTTACCCTGCACGGTCATGTGCGGGAACAGCGCGTAGTCCTGGAAGACGGTGTTGACGTCGCGCTCGTAGGGCGCGAGCTCGGTGACGTCCCGACCGCCGAGGAAGACCCGGCCGGCGGTCGGAGCCTCGAACCCGGCGATCATACGGAGGCAGGTGGTCTTTCCGGACCCGGAGGGACCGAGGAGCGAGAAGAACTCTCCGGGCGCGACCGCGACGTGGACGCCGTCGACGGCCACCACGTCTCCGAACCGCTTCACGACTCCCTCGAGGCGGACGGCCGGCTCCGGCATGCCCGGCAACGCCCGTTCCTCCGCCTCCGCCGCTCGCGCCAAGCATCTCTCCCCTCAGGCTCGGCCAATCTTGAACGGGAACGACCGCGGCGACAACTGCGGGCTCACCGCGCTTGCTCGGGCGAGTACCCAAGGCGGAAGGCGGCCAGCCCTCGTGCGATGTTCCCGACGATCCTGGGGCCCTCGAAGACCAGCCCGGTGTACACCTGCACGGTTGTGGCGCCCGCCCGCAGACAGGCGAGCGCGTCCTCGGCTGTGGAGATGCCGCCGCATGCATGGACCGGCACCGTCCCGCCGGTGGCTTCCAGGACCTCCCGCACGATGCCCGGCGTGAGCTCGGAAAGGGGTCGACCCGAGAGCCCGCCCCGACCGGTGGAGAGCCGGGCGTCCTCCACGGGGCGCGTGTTCGAGCAGGTCAGACCCGAGGCGCCGGCGTCCCTGGCGACCACGGCCATGCCGAGCACCCCGTCGCGCTCCTCGTCGGTCTCGAAGCGCGGGAGCTTCACGAGGATCGGCTTGCCGGTCCTCGCACGGAGCTCGCGAACCAGGAGGTCGACGTGTGCCAGCTCGTGCTCCCAGCCTGCGTTCGGGCTGCTGGAGTTCAGCTCGAACCCGTCGACCAGCGGCTCCAGCACGCCGAAGGCAGCGAGGACGTCCTCGACACCCTCGTCGGCGAGGGAGACGATCCGTGGCGCAGTTCGCTCGCTTCGCCGAAGCGCCTCGGCAGCGGCGTCGGCGCCCGGGTTGGGAAGACCCATCGAGTTGAGGAGCGCTCCGCGATCGGAATCGCGAACCATCCGCGGCTTCGCGTTCCCGCGACGCGGGGCCCGGGTGACTGTACCGCCCACGACGTAGCCGAACCCGAGCCGGCCCAGCGCGTCGAGGTGGGTACATGACTTGTCGAACCCGGCGGCCAGGCCGATCGGGTTGGCGAGCGCGATGCCGTGCAGAGAGACGCGGAGCGCCGGATCGTCGGGTGCACCGCCGATCCGCGACCAGGGCAGCGGCAGTCCGAGCAACGCCCCGGCCACGCGGTGGGCGGCCTCTGGGGGAAGAGCGAACAGCAGGGGGCGTGCGACCGCCCGGTACAGACCCATCGGGGTAACTATGCTACCCCGCGATGAGCGACGATCTCGCCGTGCGACTCCTCGCCGTTTCCGAGCTCCACGGCGACTTCGTCCTTTCTTCGGGGGCGCGCTCCAACGTCTACTTCGACAAGTTCAGGTTCCTCACCGATCCGGCGCTCCTCCGGGAGCTCGCGGCGGCCGTTGCCGAGAGACTGCCCGGCAGCGTCACGCATCTAGCGGCGCCCGAGGGCGCAGCCACCCTGCTCCTTGCGGCGGTCGCCATCGAGACTGGCCTCTCCGTCGCCGTCGTCCGCAAGGAGCCCAAAGCCTACGGGACGATGGCACAGGTGGAGGGATCGGCTCCCCCAGAAGCGCGCTTCGCGTTGATCGAGGACGTTTCGACGACGGGTCACCAGGTGCTCCGGGCGGCGAAGGCCCTCGAGGAGCGCGGTGCGGAGGTGCTGGTGATCGTGCTCGCGATCGACCGCGGGGGCGGGGATCGCCTTCGCGAGGCCGGTTACAGGGTGGAGGCGGTCGCGTCTTTGCGGCCCGAGGGCTAGTCCCGCACGCAGCGCCAGATCTGTAGCCGCCAGAGGAGCCGGCTGCCGCGCCTGCGGAGGTCGAGTATCCCCTCCTTCATCATCGCGGCGACCGCCCTCGACTTGGCAACCAGATCCGGGAGGGGGAACTCCCGCTCGAGGAGGGGCTGCAGGTTCGCCGCCCCGAAGATCCGCTTGGCGACGTCGAGGATCTTGTTCTCGGCCTGGATCGTGCCGGTGGGCAGGTAGAGGCTACCGCCGGGCGCGAGGCAGTCGACCTGCTCGAGGCTCTCGAGCATCGCGGTCGGGAGCTCGGCACCCGTAGGACCTCCGGCTCGGCCGTCGGGGAACCAGCCGGCCACCTGGGCGATCCCATCGGGGATGCCGGAAACGTCGCCGATCATGACGTTCGCACTGACGTCGGAGACCGGCTCGAGCAGGTTCCCGACCCGGAACTCCACCCGGTCGTCGAGACCGAGACGCCGGGCGTTCTCTCGCGCGACGCCGACCGCCTCGGGGGAGAGATCGCAGCCGACGACACGCTCGGCGCCCAGCCTGGCCGCCACGAAGGAGAGCACGCCGCTGCCGCACCCGACGTCGATCACGGTGTCTCCGGGAGCAACATCCAGAGCGTCGGCGATCGTGCGGCTCGTGTGCGTGGGAGCGAACACGCCCGGGTTCACCGCGATCGTGAACGGTCCGGTGCGTCCCCTCCATTCGAGCTCGGTTCGGGCGGTCATGCACCGCCCATCGTGGCGGCCGGGGACGGTGGCGTCAACCTCATACGCGTGGCGGCGACACCACGGCGTCCTCCCCCGGCTCTATCTCACCCCGCTCGACTGCCGCGGCGTCGACCTCCGCTTTCTCACCTACGGCGTGAGTGTCGACGCCCAGATGCCCTACCGGGTAGCCCCTCACGCGCCGGGCGGCCCTACGCAGCAGCGTGAACGCGCCGTGTCGGTTGCCCCGGAAGAGGTGGACGTAGCCGGCCCCGAGCTGCGAGAGACCCTTGAAGAACTCGGCGTCCTCGGATCCCCGCGCCTGCTTCCAGGCGGTCTCCCAAGCCTCGTGTGCGGGAAAGAATCGCCCGGAGTTGAAGTGCTCGCGGCCGAGGCGGTGGTTCTCCTCGAGAGGAAGCGCGTCGAAGTCCTGCAGCTCCAGGGTGTTCGGGGAACCCCAGGGCTGCGGCCGTCCGAGGTGGTCGCGCGGTCGCTCGGCCTTCTGTCGGCGATCGCTCGGCAACCCACGCCTGCCCCGCGCCTCCTGCGCCACCGGACAATCGTACCGACCTCAGGCCTCCTCGGCTCCGGCGGCCAGTCGCTCACCGAGCCACACGTCGTTCACGACGACCTTGATCGCCGCCGCGAGCGGGAGAGCGAGCAGAACGCCGGCGAAGCCGGCCAGGCTCCCGCCGATCAGTGTGCTCACTATCACGGCCGCGGGCGAGAGGTCGACCGCGCCCTTCATCACGCGCGGCACGATCAGGTAGTTCTCGAGCTGCTGGTACACGATGAAGTAGACGAGAGCCGCGACTCCGTCCCCGGTGGAAGAGAAGAAGGCGACCGTGACGGCGACTATCGCGCCGAGCGTGGCGCCGATCGCCGGGATCAGGTCCGTGATCGCGACCCACATCGCCAGAGCCACGGCGAACGGTATTCCGAACACCGTGAGGAAAACGAGCGCGGCGATACCGGCGATCGCCGAGGTAAGAAGGTTTCCCGACACGTAGCCGCCGATCCGGCCGAGCGCCTCGCCGAGGACGCGCCCACCACGCTCGCGGAGCTCGGGCCGGAACAGCGCCACCGAGGTCGTTCGCATCTTCGGCATCGAGAGCAGGAAGTACACGGTGAGGATCGCGATCGTGAGGGTGTTGAAGATCACGCTCGCCACGCCCCGCGTGAAGCCGAGGATCGTGCCGAACGACGCGGAAGCGAGGCTCGGGAGCCGCTCCGTGAGGTTCTGGAGCTCGTCGGCGAGGTCGTGCTCGCGGACGAAGTCGCCGAGCCACCCCTGCTGCTGAGACAGCCGGTCCACGTAGTCGGGGATGTTGGCCGCCAGGTCGCGGACCTCGGCCACGAGGGGCGGCACGACGAGGGACACGAACAGCCCGACGAACGCGACCGCGGCGAGGAAGATGACCGCGACCGCCCATCCCCGCGTGATGCGGAACCGCTCGAGCCTTCCGACCGCGCGATCGAGGCCGACGGCGAGGACCGCCGCGATCAGTAGCAGCATCAGCACGTCGCGGACGATCATGGCCTGACCCAGCACGAACAGCGTGACCGAGACGACCACGGTCACGCGGGCCCAGTAGCTCATCGGCGGCCAGCGCCGCCTCCACTCCTCGTGTTGCTCGGCCATCGCCGGGAGTCTCGCCGGTGCCGCGCGCATATTCCAGCACCCGCGCGCCCCGAGTGCTCGCGCGCCGGGATCAGCCGAGGCCGCGGGCGTCCTGCTTGAGCGCCAGGTCGATGCCCGCCGCCGAGGCGAGTACGACCTGCCTCATCGCCGGAGACACGGGGCCGCTCATCTCGAGCAGGTAGTTGTCGGCGACGGTGAACGCGGTCTTCAGGATCCCCTCCCACTTCTTGGTGATGCGCCCGACCTCCGTCCCCGAGGGGTCCTGGATGGAGAAGTCCCAAGCCCGCCAGTTCTCGGCGTTGATCGACCCGAGCTCCTGGCCTTGCGCGTCGTGCAGACCGAAGCGGATCTTCCCGATCATGTTCTTCTGGACGATCTTCCCGACGTCGTTGCCCTGCCCGTCCTTCACCACGACCGTAGACTTGAAGACCTTCGCCGGCCGCGTGAGCTCCACGACCTTCTGACCCACCGCATCGTAGACCGACAGTGTGTGCGTCATGAACTGGTCCAGCGACGACACGAGCCGGAGCGCCTTCTTGAGGGTCGACTGGCCCTCCTGCCGGACAATCCCCACCTGGTTGCCCTCCTCGTCGCGAATCGCGAACTCGGTGTTGAGCTCGATCACCTTCACCTTCTGGTTGAAGACGAGGCGATCGCGGGAGAGCAAGTCGGACACGGCTTCCTCCTTCGTGGGGGTCCTGGAGGGCAGCCTACGCCCGGGACCCACGGCCCTCAACGTCGCCTCCTCCTTCGCCTAAGCTTGGACCGCAGTGAGCGATACCGAGAAGCTGTCGGCCGAGGACGAGCGGACCAAGGAGATGGTCCCCGCCCTCACGGGGGCGATCCGCCGCCTCCGGCAGCGGGTGGAGCCCTTCGACCCCCACGCCCGCCACCCCGAGCCGACCGGGAACTTCAAGAGCGGGGCGCTTCGCGCCGCGATCTTCGGGGTGAACGACGGTCTGGTCTCCAACCTCTCCCTGATCATGGGAGTAACGGCGGCGGGTGCGTCCAACCGTGTCATCCTGCTCGCCGGGATCGCGGGGCTGCTCGCAGGCGCCTTCTCGATGGGGGCCGGCGAGTACATCTCCATGCGCGTGCAGCGGGAGGTCTTCGAGCGGCTGCTGCAGTTCGAGGCGCACGAGCTGGCCACGACTCCCGAGGCGGAGCTCCACGAGCTGACCGACATCTTCCATCGCAAGGGGCTCTCCCCCGACCTCGCCGTGCGCGTCGCGGAGGAGTTGTCGAAGGACCCCGACGTCGCGCTCGAGACGCACGCGCGCGAGGAGCTGGGCCTGGACCCGGACGAGGGACTGGGCTCTCCCTGGGGCGCCGCGCTCGCCTCCTTCGCGACGTTCTGCTTCGGCGCGCTCGTTCCTCTGGTGCCGTTCCTCGTGGCGACCGGCGGCGCCCTGGCGTCCGCCGTCCTGTCGGGGCTCGCCCTCTTCGGTGTCGGCGGCGCCGCCTCCGCGCTGACGGCGCGACCGCTCCTGTTCGCGGGGTTGCGACAGCTGGCGATCGGCGCGGCGGCTGCTGCCGTCACCTACGGCGTCGGCAGCCTCTTCCACGTGAACGCGGTCGGCTGATCAGATACGCCCGACGGCGTCCTCCAGCTCAGAGAGCGTCACTCGGGCCACGGGGCGTCCCCGCCCGCGCAGCGCCTCGAGGTCACCGGCGGCCTGGGCCGCGAGTAGTTCTCCGAACGTGTAGTCGGCGCCGGGCACCGGGAGGTCGCGATCGGGCGGCTCGAGCACCTGGACGAACAGCCCGGTAGGCGGCCCGCCCTTATGGAGCTGGCCGGTGGAGTGCAGGTACCGCGGGCCGAAGCCGAGCGTCGCCGCTGTTCGCTTGAGATCGCGGACCCGGAGTTGGACCGTGCGGACGCGTGAGACGATCTCGTCGGTTCGCGGTAGGTAGGCCTGGACGGCGAAGTACCTCGGCGGCTCGGCCTCCGCCAGCAATCCCGGCAGGTCGCCGGGGTCCGCGTGGGGCACACCGCCGGACTCGAGGATCCGCCGCGTCGCCTCCTTGGCCGACTCGACGTCGGGCTGGTCGAAGGGGTGGATACCGAGGATCGCACCGGCGACAGCTGCAGCGAGCTCCCACCGGAACATCTCCGTCCCGAGCCCTACGCCCTCGCCGTCGAAGCGCTCGACCGGGTTGCCGGCGCGCTCCAGCCAGGACAGGAGCGGACCGCCACCCCCGCGGCCGAGGGCGACGAACAGGCGGTCGGCGCCGTAGACGCCGGGAGGGCCGAGCACGCCGCCCTCGACCGGCACGATGCCGGTTCCGTCCTTCCCCGTGGACTCGGCGATCAGCTGCTCGATCCATCCCGTGAACGGGACGAGCTCTTGCTCGAGTACCAGTGTGAGCTTGTCCCTACCCGCGAGCGCCGCCTCTCCCATGAGCGCACCGAGCCGCGCGGCCGGGTTCTCGGACGCCACCACGTCCTCGGCGCAGGCTTTGGCCATCCCCGATGCGCCTCGCAGCAGCCCCTCGAGATCGCCGCCGATCAGCGCCGCGGGGACCAACCCGAAGAGGGAGAGCGCCGAGTACCGTCCGCCGATGTCGGGTGGGTTCTCGAACACCCGACGGAACCCGCGTTCCTCCGCGATACCCGCGAGGGGCGTCCCCGGGTCCGTGATGGCGACGAACCTGGAGCCGTCACCGACCCTCTCCCACAGATGCTCCAGGTGCGACCGAGTCTCTATCGTCGTCCCAGACTTGCTGGAGACGACGACCAATGTGCGGTCCAGGTCGACCTCCTGCTCGAGGTCGAGTATCTGGTCCGGATGCGTCGTGTCGAGGACGCGGAGATCGAGCGATCCCTGCGCGACGCCGTAGACCTCGCGGAAGACCTCGGCCGCGAGGCTCGACCCCCCCATACCCGCCAACAAGGCGAAGCGCAGGCCGTCGGCCGCGCACTCCCGGGCGAACGCACGCAGGTCGTCCACCCGCTCACGGATCTGCTCATGGACCGTGAGCCATCCAAGGCGGTCGGCGATCTCGGCGGGGTCGGGCCGCCAGACCGTGTGGTCCCCCGCCCAGATCCTCCGGAGCACGTCGTCCGCCTGCAGCCGGGAGAGCCGCTCGTCGACCGCGTTCCTCAACCCGCTCACCCCCCTGCCTCCTCGCCGACCAGCTCGTCGAGCGCCTCGAGGAAGACCTCGAACGCGCGCTCGCCCAGTAGCCGCCGCGTGCGAGCCTCGACCGCCGCGGCTGATCGCCGCGTCTCGGCTGCACATCTCCGCCCACGAGCCGTCAAGCGCACCACCTTCGCGCGCGCGTCGGACTCGTCGGGAACGCGCCGGACGTACCCCCGCGCCTCGAGGTCGTCGACGAGCAGCATCATGCCCTGCTTCGTCATCCTCGCGCGACGAGCCAGCTCCGTGAGTCGGGTGCCGGAGCGACGATCGATGTTGAGGAAGACCGCGGTGTGAGCCGGCCGGAGGTCCGGAAACCCGCGCTCGGACATATCCTCGAGGAGCTCCCCGGACAGCGCCCGGTGGCCCTCGAGCAACAGTCTCCCGAGATCGGCCTGCGCCACGTCCTCATGGTGTTCCCGGACGGCGGGTCGGTCAAGCTCATTGACGAAGGACCTGGGGTACCCTGCGGCGCATGGCGATCGAGGTGCGGCCCGTCCGGCCCGAGGAGTACGACGAGGCGGGCGTCGTCGTCGTCGAAGCATACCGGGAGTTCGTCCGGCCCGAGGAGTCGGGCTGGGACGAGTACCTCGGCCGCCTCGGCGACGTGGCCGGCAGGGCGGGCCACACGCTCGCGCTCGTCGCGGTCGAGGGGACGAGGATCCTTGGGTGCGTGACGCTCGAGCTTGAGGCACGGACCGAGGCGGAATCCGGCGAGCCGCTGCTCACCGAGGAAGCCCACGTGCGGATGCTCGGGGTCCGGGCGGAGGACCGGCGCCGCGGGGTCGGACGCAGGCTGATGGAGGGGTGCATCGACGAGGCGCGCCGCGCGGGAAAGAGCCTCGTCACCTTGCACACGACGGAGCGCATGACTGCGGCGCAACGGATGTACGAATCGATGGGATTCGAGCGAGGGCAGGATTACGTGTTCCCCGACGGGTTCCGTCTGCTCGGATACGAGCGGCGGATCTAGTCGTCGGGGCGGACGACCTCCCCTGAGGTGAGAAGCAGCCCCTCGCTGGTCACGGCCTCAACGAGCCCGCCGCGGAACTGCTGCTCGTAGAGCCGCGCGTAGAGGCCACCGTGCTCGAGCAGCTCCGAGTGCGTGCCTCGCTCGACGACTCGGCCGCGGTCGAGTACGAAGGTCACGTCGGCAGACAGGATCGTCGAGAGCCGGTGGGCGATCGCGATCGTCGTTCGCCCGTGCATCAACGGCCGGAGCGCTTCCTGGACGAGCCGCTCCGACGTCGTGTCGAGGGATGACGTCGCCTCGTCGAGGATCAGGATCCGGGGGTCCTTCAGGATCACGCGCGCGATCGCGAGGCGCTGCTTCTCTCCGCCGGAGAGCTTGTAGCCGCGTTCCCCGACGACGGTGTCGTACCCGTCGGGAAGCTCGGCGAGACGATCGTCGATGAACGCTGCTTGCGTCGCCATCTCCAGCTCCTCCGGCGTCGCGTCCGGCCTCCCGTACAGCAGGTTGCGGCGGACCGTCGTGTGGAAGAGATACGTCTCCTGCGTGACGACGCCGATCATCTCGCCGAGCGACGCGAGCTTGATAGCTCGCACGTCGAGCCCGTCGATCTCGACCGCTCCACGCTGGACGTCGTAGAGGCGCGGCACGAGATAGGTCATCGTGGTCTTCCCAGCACCGCTGGGCCCGACGAGCGCCGCGAGTTGCCCCGGCTCGATCTCGAGGTCGACCGCCTCGAGGGTCCACTCGCGTGCCGCGCGTTGCCCCTCGTCCCCGTGGTTGGGCGACACCGGCGCGGCCGCACCCTCGCGTGGCCCCTCGTAGCGGAACCAGACGTCGCGGAACCGCACGGCCCCCTGCACGCTCCGGGCCGGCACCTCGGCCGCGTCGGGGGCATCGGCGATCTCGTGCGGGAGGTCGAGGTACTCGAAGATGCGGTCGAACAACGCCATCGAGGACTGCACCTCGACGCTGACCTGGAGCATCGATCCTATCGGGAAGAAGAGCCTGCTCTGGAGCGTCGTGAACGAGACGATCGTCCCGGCGGTTATCGCGCT
The DNA here is from genome assembly GCA_035288045.1 of Actinomycetota bacterium. Classification (GTDB taxonomy): domain Bacteria; phylum Actinomycetota; class UBA4738; order UBA4738; family HRBIN12; genus DATEBA01. Next base: position 44,950 of record DATEBA010000071.1, on the reverse strand, counting down.
CTGAAGTGGATCGTCAGAGATCACCCAGCCGGCGACCAGGTACACGAGCGCCGGTGTGATGGAGAAGAAGACCTGCACGACGGCGAAGAACGACCGACCGATCATCGTCTGGCGGATCTGGAGTCCCGTCAGGCGCTCGTTCTCTCCGCGGAACCTCCCGATCTCGTCGCGTTGGCGACCGAACGCCTTCGATAGAAGTATCCCCGAGACCGACAGGGTCTCCTCGGTGACGGCCGTCAGGTCGGCCAGGGTCTTCTGGGTCGACACGGCGACCTCCTGTCGCGCCTTGCCCACCTTGTAGGTGAGCCACAGGAAGAACGGCAGCATGAACAGGGACAGCGCCGTGAGCTCCCACGACAGCAGGAACATCGCCACGAGGGTGCTGAGGATGATCACGAGGTTCGACAGGATCGAGGACGCCGTATCGGTCACAACCGTCTGCACACCGCCGACGTCGTTGGCCAGTCGCGACTGGATCTCACCGGTCCTCGTGGTGGTGAAGAAGCGGAGCGACATGAACTGTAGGTGCGCGTAGAGACCGTTGCGGAAGTCCTGCATGACGCGTAGACCCACCAGGTTGGCCAGGTAGGTCTGCCCGATGCCGATCACACCCGAGATGACGGGGATCGCTATCATCAGTGCCACGTCCCGGTACAGGGTCGCCAGGTTGGGGCACTGGCCGAGGTCGCATCGCCCGGGAGGGTTCCCGAACAGCGCGTGGTCGAAGATGTGCTTGATCAGCAGCGGGTTGATCACGCCGAGCGTGGCCGTGACGACGATCGCCAGCCCGACCAGCGCGACCTTGCTCCTGTACGGGCCGAACGTCGCGACCACGCGGCGCACCGTCCGCCTGCGGATCGGACGCCGCTCTTCGTCCGGGAGCCGCGGCATCCAGCGGCCGTGCCCACGCATCATCAGGCCAGGATACGCGCGGCCTCCGGGAACGCGGTCGGCGCGCTGCTACCTACTCGGCGATGCAGAAGCCGGCGTCCTCCTCCGCCGCGTAGACCGTGTCGCCGTCGTCCGCATCGAAGACGTCTCTGCCCGGCCCGCCCTTGATGAGATCGTTCGGCTTCCCGTCGAACGCCGAGATGCACAGCTCACCGCCGGGGCCACCAACCATCGTGTCGGGCCCACGCTCGCCGACCAGGTTGTAGTCGGCGCCCTTCCCGCCCCAGATAATGTCGCCGCCCGGGCCGCCATAAGCGAAGTCGCGATCGTGCCCACCGTAGATCTGGTCGTCTGCCAAGCCGCCGAGCAGGAAGTCGTTGCCGGATCCGCCGAAGATGAGGTCCTTCCCAGCGCGGCCGATCACGGTGTCTCGCCCGCCTCGTGCGCAGATGACATCGTTGCCCTTCGTTCCCCTGATCGTCTCACCCTTGTTCGTGCCGACTATCTCGCAGGTGACCGCCGCGTCCGCTCCGATCGGCGAGAACGCGAGCGCGGTCAGCAGCGCGACGAGCGGCGTTGCGACCTTCCCCCGTGCGGTGCGCATCTGCTCCCCTTCCTTCTCCGGACGCTGCGTACGCTAGGCGGGCCCCGGCGCCGACGCAAGCGGACTTCGACTAGCCTCCCACCGTGGACGTCGACGCCTCCATCTCGATCTTCGCTCGGATCCTGGTCGCGACGCTGCTCGGGTACGCGATCGGCTGGGAGAGGGAGTTCCGGGGCAAGGCGGCCGGCGAGCGGACCTTCGCCCTCGTCGCACTGGGAGCGGCCGCGTTCACCGGCCTCGGCATCGCCCGGTTCCCGGGATCGGCGGATCGCGTCATCCAAGGGGTCGTGGCCGGCATCGGTTTCCTGGGCGCCGGTCTGATCTTCCGCGCGGAGGGCACGGTCCACGGTCTCACCACCGCGGCCTCGGCGTGGAGCGCGGCCGCCGTGGGCGTGCTGTGCGGAGCCGACGCCCTGGCGCTCGGGGTGTCCACCGCGGTGCTGGTGCTGGTGATCCTGGAGCTCAACTATCTACCGTTCGTCCGCCGGTTCGACGCGCGCCGCCGAGGCGAGCGCGAGGGATGATCAGCGGGCGAGCTCTCGCGCGCGGCGGAGCACGTCTTCGAGCATGGGCTCGGTGAGCTTCCCCGTGAAAGTGTTCTGCTGGCTCGGGTGGAAGGAGCCAACCAGGCGGTAGTCCCCCACCGCCGCCTCCGATCCGTGACCGAACCTCGGGCGCGGCCTCACCGCGTGTCCGAGGGCCCCGAGGGCGCGGAGCGCGCCGTCCCACGCGAAAGCCCCGAGGGCGACGACCGCACGGCCCCGCGGAAGGAGCACGAGCTCGCGGGCGAGGAACGGGAGGCACCGGTCGCGCTCGGCGGGTGTCGGGCGGTTCCCCGGGGGGGCGCAGCGCACCGCGGCGGCCAGGTAGACCCCGCGGAGCCGGAGCCCGTCCTCCGGCGACACCGACGTGGGGCGATCCGCGAACCCCGTTCGATGGAGCGCCGCGAACAGGAAGTCGCCCGAGCGGTCGCCCGTGAAGATCCGGCCGGTCCGGTTCCCCCCGTGCGCCGCAGGGGCGAGACCCACGACGAGCACACGTGCGGCAGGATCGCCGAACCCCGGCACCGGCCGGCCCCAATACTCCTGGTCCGCGAACCGCGCCACCTTCTCGCGGGCCACGTTCTCTCTCCACGCGACCAGCCGAGGGCAGGCCCGACATGCCACGATCTCGCCCCGCAGAGACTCCAGATCCATGCAGAGGATGCTAGAGGGTCCTTGTCATCGCCCATCACCGGCTGTAGAAGGAACCTCCCCCATGGCTCGACCCGGCGCCCGCACACTCCGACCGCTCGCTCGCTCGGTCGTGGCCGCGACCGTCGTCGGCGCGTCGCTCACCGGCGTCTTCCCCGGAGCCGGCGGAGCGCCGTTCCCTCCGACGATCGTCCGCGCCGTCCCGGTCGAGGTCGGTGACCTCCTTCCCGAGCGAGCCGGCGGGAGTCTCTCTCTCGGAGCCGGCGGCGTGCTCCGGGCGCAGGCGGACGCGAGAACCAGCAGGGTCCGTGTCTGCGCACCCTTCTGGTTCACCGCCCTGGGCGTTATCTGGGTGCAGAGGGGTGGAGGCCCGTCGGCCGCGCGGGTCGCCGTCGCAGACGTACCCAACGGCTTCGGCCCGACGGACGTGCTCGAGTCCGAGGGCGGTCCCGATCCGGGCACTGCGGAGCCCTTTGGAGCGAACGCCGGGACCGGGCTGCTGTGGACCGGCGGGAGTCGTTGCGCCCGGGTCGCCCTCCAGCTTCCGGGCGACGCCGTCGTCTCCGACGTTCGCGCGATCTTCGTCAACAGCTCTGGGACCGCGGCCGGGCCGGGAACATCACCGAGGGGGCCGGTGGGCCTCCCCTCCGCGGAGGCGATGACGCGACGTCCGTCGATCGTCACCAGGGAGGAGTGGGGCGCGAACCCGAGACTCATGAACTGCACGCCCGGGGTGGCACCGGCGGTGAAGATGGCGTTCGTGCACCACACCGCCGGTACGAACAACTACGCGCCGCGCGAGTCGGACGACATCGTGCGCTCGATCTACGCGTACCACACGAACGGTCGGGGGTGGTGCGACATCGCGTACAACTTTCTGGTCGACCGATACGGGCGCGTGTTCGAGGGGCGCTCCGGTGGCATGACGAAACCCGTCATCGGGGCGGCGCAGCAGGGATTCAACACGGGATCCTTCTCGGTCTCGGCGATCGGCGACTTCTCCTTCGCCCGCCCGACGGATGCGATGAAGCGGGCGCTCCAGCGCATCCTCACGTGGCGTTTGGACGTCGCGCACCTGCCCCCGAAGGGACGCGCGAGGATGCGCTCTCATGGGGGCGACAACAACCGATACCCGGAGGGCGAGATCGTGAGCCTCCCGGTGATCGGCTACCACCGGATGACGGGCTACACCGCGTGCCCAGGGGATCGCATGGTCGCGCTGATCTCCGGCGTGCGGGACCGCGTGAACGCGATGGGCCTGCCGAAGATCTACCGGCCGAGGCTCTCCGCCAGCGAGCTAGCGCCCGGGGCGAGACCCTTCGAGATCGGGGCGGGCAGCAGCCAACGCCTCCGCTGGCAGATCCGCGTCCGCGAAGCGAGCGGCGACATCGTCGCCCGCCTTCCCGATCGGCGAGGGCAGCGGCTCGACGTGACCTGGTGGCCGCGGGCAGCGCCCTACCCGCGCCAAGCGGGCCGCTACATGGTGGTCCTGGAAGCGACCGCGGCCGGGGAGCTCGCGCGGACCGCCGTCCTTTCCTTCACCTACAAGCTCGGATTCATCGTCCGGTAGCGGGCCCGGCTCACCCGCGCACCGCAACCGCCGACTCCGCGAGCACGTCCATCGCCTCCGCCAGCTGGTCGTCGGTGATGACCAGCGGGACGAGATGGCGAAGCACGTTGTGGTAGATGCCGCACCCGACGGTGACAACGCCCCGCCTCTCCGTCTCCGCCATGAAGCGAGCGAGGTAGTCGGCCGCCGGCTCCTTGGTCTCGCGGTCGCTGACCAGCTCGACGCCGATCATGGCTCCCAGGCCGCGTACCTCGCCGACCTCGGGAACGTCGCGGGCGATCTCTTCCCAACGAGAGCGGATCGTCTTTCCCACGTGTTCCGCACGCTCGAGGAGCCCCTCCTCCTCGATCACGTCCAGGACCGCGTTGGCGGCAGCGCAAGCGACCGGGTTCCCCACGTAGGTACCACCGATCGCCGAGGGCCCGGGGGCGTCCATGATCTCGCTCCGGCCGACGACGGCCGAAAGCGGATAGCCTCCGGCGAGCGCCTTCGCCAGCACGACGATGTCGGGCTCGATCCCGAAGTGCTCCGACGCGAGGAACCGACCCGTTCGGCCCGTTCCCGCCTGGATCTCGTCGGCGATCGTCACGATCCCGTGCTGCCGGCAGAGCTCGACCACGCCCGGCAGGAACTCGGGCGCCGGGACCACGAAGCCCCCCTCACCCTGCACCGGCTCGAAGATCAGGCAGGCGACCGACGCGGGGTCGACGACGGTGGTGAACGCCCGCTTCAGCACGTCCAGCGCCAGCCGACCGGAACGCTCCGGGTTCGAGCTCCGGTAGGGGTATGAGAAGGGAACACGATAGACCTCAGGAGCGAAAGGTCCGAAGCCGGCCTTGTAGGGATGGTGCCGGCTCGTGAGCGACATCGTCAGAAGCGTCCGCCCGTGGAAAGCCCCCTCGAAGCACACAACGGCGGGCCGGCCCGTCGCCGCTCGTGCGAACTTCACGGCGTTCTCCACGGCCTCCGCCCCCGCATTGAACAGCGCCACCTTCCGTTCGCCGCCGACCAGCGCGACGAGCCGCTCGGCCAGCTCGACGTAGGGTTCGTAGGGGATCACGGAGAAGTCCGTGTGCGAGAAGCGCTCGGCCTGGCGGCGCACGGCCTCCACGACCTTCGGGTGCGAGTAGCCCACCAGGTGGCACCCGAGACCGCCCGAGAGGTCGAGCACGGTGTTCCCATCCACGTCGGTGACGGTCGCCCCCAGCCCGCGCTCTATGACGGCGTTCACGTGGAGGTCGAGCGGGTCGGCGACCACCCGCTCCTTGCGGGCGATGATCTCTCGCGAACGGGGACCCGGGATCTCGGTGACGAGGTCGATCGTCGGCACGGCGTCCTCCTGCGGGTGCTCCGGGAAGGCTACAGGGTCGTGCGACGAACGCCACCCGGAAAGGAACGGGGCGGCGCTGACGCGCCGCCCCTTCCCAGCCGTGCCGGGTGGGCCTAGGAACCCACCTTGAGGTAGTCGTGATACTCGCCTGCCGCGTAGGAGGGCGTCCAGCCGTTCCAGTAGACGTAGGCCTTCCCTCCCTGATACGTCACGGACGCGAAGTCGTTGATATAGGTGTTCTTCGCGTTCCCCGGCTTCTGGACGAGCACCGGCGAGGCGAAGTTCGCCCCGTTGTCCGTAGACTCGTACCAGATCAGCGACTCCCGATCCTTGGTGGAGTTCCAGTCGCACGGGAAAACCGTAGCGCCGTAGCAGAGCGACAGGGCCACCCCGATCGTGTCTGTCCCGGTGAGCGCCAGAGCCGGCCCTTCGCAACCCGTGTACGCCTGGCTCAGGATCGTGTCCACGCAGTCGGCGATCGTCCTATCCGGCCCGAGGCTATCGGTGCCCGCGTTGTAAACGGCGAGCTTTGCCTCGGCGGCCGTCGTCCACGCGAACGCGATGCGGTCGCCCGTCGCGGCGGCCTCCGGGAAGCCGTTGTTGTCGAGCCCGCCGGAAGCCTCCAGCTCGCCGGCGCTGCTCCAGTTGGCGCCGTGATCGTCCGAGACCCGATACGAGACCTTCCCCGAGGCGTTGTCGATCCAGGCGAGCCCCACGTCGGCGCCCCCGTTCGTGGCCGCGACCGCGGGAAGCCCGGAGAATCCCTCGACGTAAGTGGTCACGAAGTCGTCGGCGGTCGTCGTGTCGACGGTCGACTTCGTCCAGTTGACGCCGCGGTCGTTGCTGACCGCGACCCGGATGTTGCCGGAGCCCGAGCCGTTGTCGTCCGCGTTGGTCCACGTGACGTAAACGTCGGTCCCCGAGGCCGCCATCCAGACGTAGTCGGCCCGCTCCGACTTGCCCGAGAGTCGGACCGGGGTTCCCCACGCGGTGCCCTTGCCGTGGGCGCCGTTGGCGCGGAAGTACACCGGACGCGGCTTTGTCGCATCGAATGTGGAACCGCCCGGAGTCGCCCAGTACTTCGTCTGCTTCGCCCACGCCGCGTACACGTACGCTCCACTCGTGGCGAGCGTCACCCGCTCGGCGTGGTACTGCCCGTTCAGTCGCTTGGGATTGGTCCAGTTCGTGGGGTTGCCGCTCCCGTCCAGCGTCGCGCGACGGTAGTACACACCGAGGTATGGGCCCACTACGTCGTCGACGAACGTCCCGTCCGGCGCGTAGTCGCTCGCGTAGATCGTGTGCAGGTAGTTGGTGTCGCCCTTGACCGTCGTGGCGATCGCCGGGTCCCCGTCCAGCCAGCTGGATTGAAGCGCGCCGTCCACCTGAACCTTCGCGCCGAAACTCGAAACGGCGAGCGATGAACCCGCTAGAACCAGTACCAGACCGACGGCCCAAGCTACGGACCACCGAGCTCGTGGTCGAGCCATGCGACGCCTCCCTTCCTTGGCGGCGAAGAACGATCGAACCTCAACCCTCATGCGCGACCGCCGGGGGGTCAATGTGCCGGACAGGAGTGCTCGAGGGCCCGGACTAGTCCGATATGTCTAGGTGGCGTCTCCGACCAGAGAGAAGTGCCACCGACGCCGTTGCGGATGCGACCTTCGGCCTAGGTCCTAAGTTCACGGAACCGCCGCGCCGCGGTCTCGAAGGCCTCGAGGGGTGCCAGCAGATGATCGATAGCGCCCACCAGCGCCTGGAACCCGGCGAGCGACGGTCCCTGGGTGCGCAGTCGCTCCGCCTGCCCAAGCGCTTCGCCGATCGCCTCGCGGGCCCTCATCCACTCCACCTCGACTTCGGGTCCCCGCCAGCCGGGCATCCTCTCCACGGCTTTCCGGAGATGCTCCTCGAACTCGGCGAGGCCGTCCGGGAGGGACCTTCCGGGGAGGCGCGACGTGGGCACACAGGAGGTCAGGGCATCGCTCGCTTCGCCGAGGATCGCGATCACGACGCGAAGTTCCGCGAGCGGAGCCTCAAGATGACGAGGCAGCCGTTTCCTACCGAGCATTCGAGCAGCCAGACCCCGTGCGGCGCAAACTGAACGAGTATTCAACCCTTGCGTTTTCCAAAGCCGCGAGAGTATAGTCCTGCCCTCGGCGGCCCGGCCGAGGCGGCTAAGCGCCATTGATTGAACTGCAAGTCAGCCGCTACAAGGGGGAAGGCGGGGGATGGACTGGATCCAGCGGGCGCTCTGTCGCGATGTGGACCCCGACATCTTCTTCCCGATAGGGACCACGGGCCCGGCCCTCGAGCAGGTGGAGCAAGCAAAGGCGATCTGCGCGCGCTGCAAGGTACAAGCCCAGTGTCTGGAGTGGTCGCTCGCGACCGGCCAGGACTCCGGAGTCTGGGGCGGCATGGACGAGGAGGAACGACGCGAGATCCGAAGGGCGCGCCGGCGCGAGACCGCGATGCTCAGCATCGCCGGCTGAGCGTTCACGCAAGGCTAGAGGGGCAAAGCCGGGTCACGACGCACTCCCGGCACCTCGGCGTCGGCGCTTTGCACACTGCCCTTCCGTGGTCGATCAGGACGTAGGTGAACGGGAGCCAGCGTCGTCGTGGCACCAGCCGCATGAGATCACCCTCGATCTTGTCGGCATTCTTCTCCGCACTGAACTCCATCCGCTGGGCGAGGCGGCGGACGTGGGTGTCGACCGCGATCCCCTCGACCTTGCCGTAAGCGTTCCCCAGCACGATGTTCGCGGTCTTGCGGGCCACTCCCGGCAGCGTCACCAGGTCCTCCATCGTGCGCGGCACCTCTCCCGCGTAGTCGTCCAGGATCCGCGCGCACGCCCCTCGGATCGCCTTCGCCTTCTGGTTGAAGAACCCGGTGGGTTTGATGTCGGCGGCCAACTCTGACTCCGGGACCCGCAGGTAGTCCTCAGGCTTCCGGTACTTGCGGAACAGCGTCTCGGTGACCTTGTTCACGCGCTCGTCGGTGCACTGGGCGGACAGGATCGTCGCCACCAGCATCTCGAGCGCGTTCGAGAACCGAAGGGCTACCTTCGCGTTCGGGTAGGCCTTCGACAGGAGGCGGACGATCTCGGGCGCTCGCTCCTCGATCGGGCTCTCGCGCGTGAGCACCTTGGCGCTCATCTGAGGCCCGCACGGCAGGCGGCTTCGCGAGCTCGTCGACCGCCAGCTGGAAAATGTCGGGCCGCGCGCAGTGCCCGACCGCGTCGAACTCCATCCGGCTGCACCATGTAGTTGTCCCAGCAGGTGATACCCCCGAGTCGCCCGAACGGTGTGTCGAAGACCTCGAGCGTCGAGCCGTCGCCCATCCCCCAGACCAGGCGTTCGCCGCCGGCCGGCATCAGCTTGCGGTGCCTGCCGAAACACGCATCGTCACGCCTCGGCCTCGAGTGCCAGCTCGAACGTGTCCCCGTCGGCGTGCCGCGCCCACTCGCCGTCGCGTAGCACGTGGACGCCCGATCGCCCCATCACCGTCCAGCTCGTGCCGTCGCCCACCATCGCAGTCTCCTCGTCCAGGCCGATGAACACCTGCCCCGGCCGCACCGACGAGACTATGAAGTCGGAGGCGCCGGGGATCCACGTGTCGACGATGTCCCAGTGTGGCCCGAAGAGGACCTTGCGCAGATACCCAAGTCCGGGTGCCCACACCGAGTCGAAGTCCTGGGTGTCACTGTCGTACGTAACCTCCGTGAGGCACGCCACACCGGCGCTGCACCCGGCGTACGCGAGGCCGTCCTTCAGTCCTCGGCACAGCGCCTCCCAGAAGGGCGTGTCTCGGACCACCGCTGCGAGCCGCGCGGGGTTCCCGCCCGAGAAGAAGACCATCGACGCGTCCGCCAACCGCCCGACGGCCTCGTCGGTGTGAGCGTCCTCGCGTGTCTTGAGCGGCACGACCTCTGCGTGCACGCCCATCGACCGGTAGTGCTCCAGACCCTTCCTAGCCCAGAATTCGAAAGACTCGTCTCCCTCGTGTGCTGCGGCCGTGGGCAGCACGAGGACCAGCCCGTCGCCGTTCCGTGAGCGCTCCAGCAGCCACCGCTCGATCGGCTCGGACCACGGCTCGAACTCGCCGGACCCCAGAAGGGCCATCGCCACATCACTCACTCGCGCCTGGCCTCGTCGATCGCTGCCGCGAACCCTGGGATCCCCCGCTCCACCATCTCGTCGCTCGCCGTCACCGAGATGCGGAAGAACCCGGGCATCTCGAACATCGCGCCCGGCAGGACGTAGTTGTTGTGCCGGTTCAGTAGCTCGACGAAGGCCATGTCGTCCGCCAGCGGCGAGCGGACAAGGATGTAGAAGGTCCCCTCCGGCACGGTGAGCTCGTATCCCTGGTCGCCGAGCGCCGACGCGATCCTGTCGCGTCGGCGCTGCAGCTGCTTCACGTCGACCGTGACCCGCTCGAGCTCGGCCAGCGCGTGCTGGAGCGGCGCCACGGGAAACGCCCATCCCGTGAGCACCTGTGAGAGCAGGACCGCCCCGCGCACCCTGTCGCGGTCGGGCATCGCAGGTGGGATGGCGATGTACCCGAGTCGAAGCCCCGGAGCGAGGTGCGTCTTGCCGTACGTGTAGATCATGAAGGAAGTCGGGTAGTGCGCCAGCGGGGTGAAGAAGGCACGATCGTCGAAGACGATCCGGTTGTATGCCTCGTCGGAGAGCACGTAGATCGGGCGGCCGTTGCGCTCCGACGCCTCGGACAGGATCTCGGCCAGTCGTTCGAGCGTCTCCAGGGGGTAGATCTTCCCCGTAGGGTTGTTCGGGGAGTTCACGATGATCGCCAGCGTGCGCGGCGTGATCGCCGCCGTGATCGCGTCGAGGTCGAGGTCCCATGTCGCCCGATCGGCGAGCACACGGACCGGTCGAGCGCCGGCGGAGAGGATGAGGACCTCGTAGAAGAACCACGGAGGCGACACGAACATCACCTCGTCGCCGGGGTCCAGGATCGCCCGCATCGCGACGGAGAGTCCCGAGAAGTTCCCGTTCGTCATGAAGACGTCCTCGATCTCGAAGGGGATGCCGAACCGATCGCGGAGCGAGTCGGTCACCGCGCCCGCCGCCTGAGGCTCGTTCAGCTTGTAGGCGAAGTGGCTAGGGTCCTTCGGCTCGATGCCGCGCCGGAGGGCGTCGACGTACTCGGGCATCGGAAGGTCGTGGGGATTGCCGTACACGAAGTCGTTGATCGACGGGTCGCCAGCCAGAATGGCGATGTTCGAGGTCGTCGCCCAGCGGATAAAGGTGCCGATCGCCCCCTCGAGATCCGCGAGCCCGCCGGATACCGCGACCTGGTCCATGCGTCCTCCTCTCAGGCGGGCGTCTCGGCCGCCAGCACGAAGTATTCCTCCGCCATCACCCGGCCGAACCCCTCTTCCCCGAACACGTGCAAGAGCGCCTCGATCTGGCTCTCGTGCTGGCGGATCGCCTTCACCTTCAGCTCCAGGACGTCTGTGGGGAGCGTGTAGCAGATCGCCAACTCGTCGCGGGGTGTCACCGGCGGCGTCCCCGGCCGGAAGATGTCGAAACGCTCGAGCTTCGGTACCCACTCCTCCGCGAGCTCGGGTGTGTAGGTCGCGTAGTACAGGCGCGCTCCGGGCTCGGCCGCCCTGTGGAACGCCTCGGTCGCCCACCGGCAGACCGACTTGTGCCCCTCGTGACCGGTCATCCCCTCCGGTCCGAACGTCAGCACCGTGTCGGGCGAGATCTTCTCCATCAGCCTCGAGACGCGCCTCGCACCCACCTCGGGGAGGGAGGAATCCATGTCGACGTCGGGCAGGTCCAACCAGTAGTGCTCGGAGACGCCGAGCGTCTCGAGGCTCCGGATCAGCTCCTGCTCGCGGACCTCACCCATCTTCTCCGGAGGCCACCGCTCCTCGTCCATGGAGCCACCCTCGCCCCGGGTCGCCGTCACGTCGATCACACGCGAGCCGGCCCTCGCCGCGGCGGCCATCAGCCCCGCAGAGAGATAGGTCTCGTCGTCCGGATGCGCCCAGACGCCTAGGATCGTGCCGAGCTCCTCGGGCCTCCCTCTCATCGTCCCTCCCTCCGTGAGCGCGTGAGGGGAGTTTGCCGACACCCCGGTCATCGCGCAATAGGCGACTAGTCAGAGGTCTCGCCGAGCGCCGACCGGACCCTTGCCTCGAGCTCCGCCGGCACCTCGTCGCACCCGCACCGCGCGCGGAGCAACCCCTTGAGCGCCCGCAGGAAATCGGCGTGGTCGAGGCACTGGCCACAGGCCCCGAGATGCCGCTCGATCTCGCCCCGCTCGGGCCTGTCGATCTCGCCGTCGAGGAAAAGCTGGATGTCCCTTAGGACCTGCTTACAGTCAATCGGTGACAAGACCACGCTCCCGAACCTTCTCCCACAACGCCCGCTGAAGGGCCTTTCTTCCCCGGTGCAGCCGCGACATCACCGTGCCGATCGGAACCTCCAGGATCTCGGCGATCTCCTTGTAGGAAAACCCCTCGACGTCGGCGAGCAGCACGGCCAGCCGGAATCCCTCTGGCAGCGCCTCGAGCGCCGCGCGCACGTCGTCATCCGGCATGGCCTCGAGTACGGTCGCCTCCGCGGCCTTCTCGGCGCTCCGCTCGGACAGGCGGTCGTAGAGGAACCACTCGTCGGTGAAGTCCTCGTGCACCGTGACCGGCTCGCGCTGCCGCTTGCGGTACATGTTGATGAACGTGTTCGTGAGGATCCGGTAGAGCCAGGCGCGAAGGTTGGTTCCCTCCTCGAAGCCCGAGAACCCGCGGTACGCTCGAAGGAAGGTCTCCTGAACCAGGTCCTCGGCGTCGGCCTGGTTCCTCGTGAGCCGAAGCGCCGCTGCGTAGAGGCCCTGGAGGAGCGGCAGCGCGTCCCGCTCGAACCGCTCTTGCAGCTCTGGCTCCACCGCTTGCACGACGATCCCGTCTCCCAGGGCCCCTCTATCCGACCGTTCTAGCCCAGGCCAGGATAGGCGACCTCGACGCGGGACGGGGATCGTTTTCGAGAGGCCGTGTGGGAAGATGGCTCCGATGGCCGACGATCGACGACGCGGGCGGATCACCGGTGCCGATGGCGACGGCGGGATCCGGCGCCCCCGGATGTCCCCCTGGCTGCTGCTCCCCTTGATCCTCCTCCTCCTGCTCGTGCTGCAGAACCCCTTCGTGCCGCGACCCGACCAGATCGGCTACTCGGAGTTCATCGACGCCGTCGAGAGCGGCGACGTCACCGGGACCGTCGAGATCTCCACGACGCAGGTGTCGGGAACGATCGAGCTCGACGGGCGGAAGCAGGACTTCGTGGCGACAATCCCTCCGAACCTCGACACGTCCACGCTGACCGCGCTGCTGGACGAGCGGGACGTGACGTACGAAGGCGTGCAGCCGAGCGGCCTCGCGGGCCTCCTGATCGGCTGGCTCGGGCCGTTGCTGCTGTTCGGATTCCTCTACTTCTTCCTGATCCGGCGGGCCGCCGGCGGGGCTGCGTCGGCGCTCAATCTCGGCCGCAACCGCGTGAAGATCTACGACCGCAAGGAGATGAAGACGACGTTCGCCGACGTCGCGGGGCTCGACGAGGCGATCGACGAGCTGCGCGAGATCGTCGACTTCCTCAAGAATCCCAAGAAGTACCAGCGCCTCGGCGGGCGGATCCCAAAGGGCGTGCTGCTCCTAGGGCCGCCGGGGTGCGGAAAGACCCTGCTTGCCCGCGCCGTCGCCGGGGAGGCCAACGTGCCGTTCTTCTTCATGTCCGGCTCGGAGTTCGTGGAGATGTTCGTCGGTCTCGGCGCCGCGCGCGTACGCGAGCTGTTCCAGCAGGCGAAGGAGAAGGCGCCCGCGCTCGTCTTCCTCGACGAGATCGACACGATCGGCAAGGGTAGGGGTGGCGCGCTCGGCGCCGGCTTCGGGTCCCACGACGAACGCGAGCAGACCCTCAACCAGCTCCTGGTGGAGATGGACGGCTTCGACTCGCAGAAGGGCGTCATCATCATGGCCGCCACGAACCGGCCCGACGTACTCGACCCGGCGCTCGTCCGCCCGGGGCGCTTCGACCGGCAGGTCGTCGTCGACCGGCCCGACCTGCGGGGGCGCGAGGCGATCCTGAAGGTGCACGCGCGCGGCGTCGCCCTCGACCCGTCGGTCGAGATGCGGGTGATCGGCGCCCGCACGCCCGGGTTCACGGGCGCCGACCTCGCGAACATCGTGAACGAGGCCGCGCTCCTAGCGGCCCGTCGCGAGAAGAACGCGGTCGGGACGGCCGAGCTGGAAGAGGCGATCGATCGCACGGCGGTTGGTCTCGAACGCAAGAGCCGAGTGATGTCCGAGAAGGAGAAGGAACGCGTGTCCGTCCATGAGATGGGCCACGCGCTCGTCGCCCTCACGGTGCCGACCGCCGACCCGGTCCACCGAGTGACGATCATCCCCCGCGGCGCGGCAGCGCTCGGTATGACGATGCAGCGGCCGCTCGAGGACCGGTACCTGCTCACCGAGCCGGAGCTGCTCGATCGCCTCGCGATCCTGCTCGGCGGGCGCGCCGCCGAGGAGATCGTCTTCGGCGAGATCTCCACCGGCGCGCAGAACGACCTCGAGAAGGCCACCGAGATCGCGCGAGCGATGGTGGCCGAGTACGGGATGAGCGAGAAGGTCGGCCCGCTCTCGTTCGGCCACAACGGGTTCCGCAGCGCCGAGGGTCGTCTGCTCTTCCCCGGCGAGCGCCCCGAGATCTCCGACGCCACTGCCGAGGCGATCGACCAGGAGGTCGCCCGGCTCGTGAACCAAGCGCACGACCGCGCCCAGGGTGTCCTCGAGGACCGGCGAGGCCAGCTCGACAAGCTGTCCGCCCTCCTCATGGCCCGGGAGGTCATCGACGGCAGGGATCTGCACAACTACATCGACGGGAGGGCCCCGATCCCCGACCCGACGGCGAACGGAGCCATCCCGCCGCCGATCCCGACCGACGCTAGCGACCAGCCCGGCTAGTTTTCGTGGTCGTGGTGGTGGGGGATCTCCTCGCCCGCGACCGTCAGATCGAACCGTTCCCGGAAGCGGTCGAGGAACCGGTAGTAGTTGCGCTTCGAGAGTCGGTCGCGCTCGCGCTCGGGCGTGGTCGACCACATCCGGTGCTCGTGTCGCTCGACTGGCAGCGGCACGACCACGGCGCGAAGGCCTTGCTCCTTGACCCGGAACGAGAACTCGATATCGGCGCTCCGGTAGAAGCGGAACTTCTCGTCGAAGAGTCCGGTCCGCGAGAGAACGTTGCGGCGAAAAGCCACCAGGTAGCCCTCGATCGCGTCCACGTCCGGTCCCTCGGACTCGTCGAAGTGGCGCATGTCGGTCGTCGTTATGCCGAACGGACCGCACACGCCCACTGTGGGATCGGCGAGGGTCTCCTCTATCGGTCCGAGCACGTCACCGGTCGCTTCGATGGAGCCGTCCACGACGACCACCACGCCGCCGGCCGCGCGCCTCAGCCCGCAGTTCCGGTCCGCCCCCCACCCGGGGTCGGCCTCTAGAGCGACTACCTCGACTTCCTCGGGCCACTCGGCGTCGGTGCCCGACGCCTCGACGACCACGTGTTGCACCGTCCGCGACCCCCCGTGCCGGCGGAAGGACGCGATGCCCCGGAGTACATCCTCGGGCCATCCCTGCACGACCCACTGGACCGAGACGTCTGCCGCCGTGGGCTCGTCGAGCACGCTCTCCACGTCTGAGGGTCGCATGCGGGCGGGCTTCCCCGCGTCCACGATCTCGAGCCGAGGTCCATCGGCCGAGTCGACGATCCGGTAACCGAGCTTGGCCACCCGCTCGCGCAGCTCGTCGGCCGCCCCGAAGTCGCGCGCGCGACGCCGCTCCTCGCGCTCTGCGACGAGGGCCTGCACCTCGCCTGGAAAGTCCGGAGCGTCGGTCAGCCGGGATGCCTCCTCACGAAGTCCAGCACGAAGGCGTCGGCCTCATCGGCCCGTTCCGAGTGGTACACGTGACCCGCTCCCTCCATCAAGATCAGCTCGGCCCCGGGGATCCGCTCCGCCAGCAGGCGCGCGTTCTCGACCGGCACCATCAGATCCTCCGTGCCGTGCAACACGAGGGTCGGCGCGCGGATTCCCGGGAGCCGATCGTACGCGTCGAAGCCTTGCATCGCCTCCCACTGCCGGAGGCCGGCGTGGGCCTGCTGCGGGTTCGACGATCCCACCCGCAGGTCCTCTTCCACGTGCTCGGGGTGCTCGTCGGGGTAGCCCGGAGCGTAGAGCTGCCGCCATGCCAAGCCGACCGGCACCGTCACGGACCGGCGCACGACGTGGCTACCGCCGGCGTGCGTGCACGCGAGGATCAGGCTGCGCACGCGCTCCGGGTGCGCCAACACCAGCTCCTGGGCGACCATCCCGCCGAAGGACTGCCCGTAGACGTGGGCCCGCTCGATCCCTAGTTCGTCGAGGAGCGCGATCGTGTCACCGACGAACGTCGCCATGGTCATCGGTTCGTCGGGTGCGTCCGACATGCCGTTGCCACGGAGGTCGTACGCGACCACCAGGAGCTCCAACCCGAGATGAGGGATGTTCCGCCGCCACCCGGGGATATCCCCGCCCATCCCCTCCAGCAGCACCAGAGGCGGCGAGCCGGGCGACCCGTGGAGCTCGTAGTAGAGCCGGCAGCCGTCGGGACGCTCGAGCCGGGCCATGCGGCCCGGCTAGACCGACGCGTCCTTCGACGCCGAGCGGAGGCGGGCGGCGAGGGTCTCGAGCGTCTTAAGCGCGATCGACGGGTGCTGAACCAGCAGGCTCCGGAACACCCACTCGGTGATACCGGCGACGGTGACCGGCGACGTCGCGGTCACGGTGGCCGTCCGCGGACCACCGTCGAGCAGCGCGACCTCGCCGAAGAAGTCACCCTTCCCGAGCGCGGCCCTGCGCTTGCCGCCGATCGTCACCTCCGCGTCGCCCTCCAGGATCAGGAAGAGACCAATGCCCGGCTCGCCCTCGCGAGCGAGAACCGCGCCGGCCTTGCGCCACACCACCTTCGCCGACCTGGCGATGAGGTCGAGCTCCTTGGTCGAGCAGCCGGCGAAGATCGGCACGTGTGCGAGCTGCGACGCGATCTCTCGAACCCCCACGCTCGCCTCCTCCTCGTGCCGCCGACGGGCGAATCCTAGCCGAAAGCCGCAGCGGGCGGCCGTGGGCCGCCCGCCTTCGTCGCGGGGGAGGGATTTGAACCCTCGACCTCTGGGTTATGAGCCCAGCGAGCTACCGGACTGCTCCACCCCGCAGACGGATGCTAGCAAGAAACGTCAGCCCCCGGTAACGTACCGGCGCCCCGCTGCGGCGAACTCCTTCCAGCGCTTGCGATGCGCCTTCGGCACGAGCACCCACTCCCTCATCGGACGGCCCTTCCGGGACGGGGTCGAAGAGCTCCCTCCCTTCAGCCTCGACGCCTTCGCGTGCACGTCCTGAGGGGATTTGAAGTTCATCGAGCGGCATCTTCACGGGGACGCCTCCGGGCTCGGGCTCGCCGGCGCCTCAGCGCCCTTCTCGCCCGCCGCCAGCTGCTCCGCCTGCTCGATCAGCGCGCGAGCGGCTTCGATCTCGCGCTGGAACTGGGCGAGGTCGCCCGCCTGCAGCGCAGCGTCGGCCGCGTCGAAGCGTGCCGACGCATCCGCCAGGAGGGCCGCTATCTGCTCCTTCGCCCCGGCACCCGGTCCAGGTCCGCCGTCCGGCTCCGTCACCTCTGCGCCGATCGCGTCCGACAACGCGTCGACCAGCGTAGCGCCGAGCCCTACCTTCTCACCGTTCACGACGACCACGCGTTTGAGCTCCGGCAGCGCGTTCTCCTGCTGGGACTCCACGTAGACCGGCGCCACCGACAGGATCGAGTCCCCGACCGGTATCACGAGGAAATCGCCGAAGATCACGTCCGAACCGCTCTGTCCGAAGAGGGTCCGCTCAGCGGAGAAGTCGGGATCCTGGTTGATCCTCGAGAAAGCCTGCGTCGGGCCGTCGACGTTCCGCCCGGTGGGGAACCGCTTCACGACGATCTCGCCGAAGCCGTCGCCCCAGTCGGACCGAGCTGCCATCCAGGCCACCATGTTCTGCCGCTCGACGGGGGTGAGCGGCTGCACTAGCACGAACTCCGCTTGCGTCTCGCCCGGAAGCGTGACCAGTAAGTAGTAGGGTCGCAGCGGGCTCACGGTGCCCTCGACGGTCGGGTCCTGCGGTAGCGCCCAGAAGTCGCGACGGTTGTAGAAGTCGGCCGGGGAGTCGACGTGGTAGCTCGCGTACTGCGCGGTCTGGACCTGGAACAGGTTCTCCGGGTATCGGAAGTGCGCCAGCAGGTCGGCCGGGGCCTCGGAGACGGGAGTGAACAGCTCCGGGAACGCGCCCCTCCACGCAGCGATGATGGGGTCCTCCTCGTCGACGACGTAATAGGTCGTCGTGCCGTCGTACGCGTCGACGACGACCTTTACCGAGTTCCGCATGTAGTTAGCCGTTCCCTCGATCAACCCGTCGGTGGCCGCTGCCAGGTCAACCTCCTGGGAGTACGGGTAGCGATCGGTCGTCGTGTACGCGTCCCAGATCCACACGAACCTGCCGTCGACGATCGCCGCGTACGGATCCCAGTCGTACACGAGGAACGGGGCGATCTTGGGGACACGGACGCTGATGTCGCGGTTGATGAGGATCCGGCTCCCGTCGGTGATCTGATTGGAGAGGAGGATATTGAAGTCGCGGTATCGTGCCGCGAACATCAGGCGCCGCACGAAGCTGTCGATCTCTATGCCCGCGGCTCCGTCGTACTCGAAGGAGCTCCCGCTCTCTTCGTCGATCTCCCCCGTGCCGGAGTTCACGACTACGAAGGGCACGACCTCCTGCTGCTCGCCGAAGTACACGCGCGGCTGGTCCATCTCCAGCTCCGGCGTTCCCTGCGGAGGAAGGTCCTTCAGCTGGAAGAGCGGCGCCCCCTCGGGAGTTGCGGTGTTCACCTGCGTCGCAACGCCGCCGAAGCCGTGGGTGTATGCGAGATGTCGCGTCTGCCACGTCCCGCCGCCCGGAATCCCATCCTGGTTGACCTCGCGCGCCGCGACCATGACCACTCGGCGCTCTCCGCCGATCACGTAGCGGTCGACGTCGACGTCGTTGAACTCGTAGTACGGCTTGACGCGCTGGAGCGACTGGAGGTTTCTCTTCAGGACCTCGGGACGCCACAGGCGTATGTTCGCGATCGTCGACTCGTTCGAACCGACGTCCTCCGCGGTCACCTGCGGATCCACCGGGAACTCGTCGATCTCGATCCCGTCGAGCCCGAAGGCACTGCGCGTGAACTCGATGTTGAGCTCGATGAAGGGCTCCTCGTTCTGCTGCTCCTGCGGCTCTACGCGGAACCGCTGGATCGCGGCGGGGTAGATCCCGCCGACGACGACCGATGAGAGCGCGAGCAGTCCGACTCCGAGGATCGGAAGCGCCCAGTTCCGAAGCCGGATGTTCGCTAGGAACAGGAGCCCGCAGAGGATCGCGATGAACACGAGGAGCGTGAGCGCCGGCAGCTGCGCATGCACGTCGGTGTATGACGCGCCCGTCACGACGCCTCGCGGCGACACGAGCAGGTCGTAACGCTGGAGCCAGTACCCCCACGCCTTAAGGAAAACGACCAGCCCGAGCAGCACGGACAGGTGAGCCCGCACCTGCGGCGTCACCCTCTCCCCGACGCCCTGCGTGCGGATGTTCCCCCACAGGTAGTGCGCGATGGCCGTCAGGATCGTGACGCCGATCAGCGACGAGAACAGCCAACCCTGCACGAACGTGTACCACGGCTGCGCGAAGACGTAGTACGAGACGTCGCGCCCGAACTGCGGGTCGTTGACCCCGAACATCTGGTCGGACCCGTTGCGCCACAACAGGAATTCCTGCCAGCGACTGCTGGCGCCGATCCCGACGAAGAGCCCTAGGAGCGCCGCGAAGCCGGGTACCAGCCACGACAGGTACGGCTCGAACGCGACGCGGTATCGCTCGACGATCTCCTGTTCGGGCGAGAGCACCCGGTACTTCGGCGTCAGCCGCCGGACGAACACCAGGTTCGCGTAGAGCATGGCAAAGAACGCGAGACCGAACACGAGCCCCAGTCCGAACTCTGTCCGCAGCGTGGTCCAGAACACGTCGTCGTGGCCGACCTCGCGGAACCAAAGCAGGTCGATGTAGAAGCCGGAGGAGATGCCGAGGAGCAGAACGACGGAGGCGAGAGCGATCGCGATAAAGAGCAGCAAGCGTCGCCGCCGGTCGCTCGGAGCCCACCTCACCGCCACCGGATCCCCTCCTCGTGGTCGGGGGCAGCCTATCACCGGGCGGAGATACGGCCCGCGCGACCGCGCCTACGCTTCTACCGCCTCGAGGCGCGACACGGCTTCGTCGAACGAGCGGATCGCGATAAGGACGAGCCCGTCCCCTGCCACGCGCTCCGCGCCGCTGAGGTTACCGTTCGGAACGAGGAAGAGATCGGCTCCCGTTCGTTCCGCTGCCTGGACCTTCTGCTCGATCCCCCCTATCGGACCCACACGGCCGCGAAGGTCTATCGTGCCGGTGCCCGCGATCGTGCGCCCGGCGGTCAGGTCGCCGGGGGTGAGTCGATCGTAGACGGCGAGCGCGAACAGGAGACCCGCGGACGGGCCCCCGACCTCCGTGTCGGCGATCGCGACATCGAACGGGAACTCGTCGACGAGCGACACGCCGACCAGAGGTCGGTCCTGGCCGGCGCAGGGTTCCCGAGCGAGCGAGAGCTCGCGCTCGTCGGTCCCGCGACGCACGACCAAGTCGACCTCGTCCCCGGTGGCGTCGATCGCGTTGCCGGCGGCCCTACGTCCTCCGATCTCAGACCCGTCGATCTCCACGATCACATCGCCCGGTCGCAGCCGTCCCTCCGCCGGGCACCCGGCAACCACCGACTCCACGAGCGCACCCGCCCCATGCGTGCCCGGATACTCGCCGAGGGCAGAGACCGCCGCGTAGACCGCGTCTATCTCGCTCCGCATCATCTCCTCGCGCGCCCGCCGCGCCTCCTGCTCACGCGTCTCGCCCGGCATGAAGAGCTCCTCCCGTTGTAGCACCTCGCGGGAGGGATCGACCCACGCCAGGACCGCGTCGACCGGCGTGAGCTGGCGGACCTCTACGGAAGCGAGCACGAAGCGCCCCGCCGAGCCGAAGCTGGGGTGGCCGTCCACCCGGATGAGCGGTCCGATCTCGACGGCGAGCCCGGGCTCCACGGAGTAGTACGGAAGCCGCACGATCGACGCGACGACCAGCGCCACGAGCAGAGGGGCGAGGAGCCGGCGTTTCCTGCGCATAGGTCAGATGGTACGGCCACCAGATGCCCAGCCGGCGCCGAACGAGGGTACCCTGCGGGTGATGGAGCTCGAGGATCGGCTCACGGGGGATCGGTCGGGCGTGCCCGAATCGTCGGCTCTCTCCACGACTAGCGCCGAGACGGTCCGGAAAGAGGCGACGGACAAGCCCGTGATCGCGACGCGCGCCGCGCGGCACGATGTCGAGGAGCTACCGCTCGCGACACGCCTCCGGGGGCTCGTTCGGCTGATCCTCGTGATCGCGGCCATCGGGACGCTATCCGCGCTCGCGATCTGGGAGGCGGCCCACCTCCTGAACCTGGAGATCCAACAGTACCTCAAGCCCTAGCGGGGGCGGACGAGCTGGAAGGACGACTTGTATTCGTCTAGGTGCTCGAGCATCGTGCCGGCCCCGAGGACCACCGTCTCGAGCGGCCGATCCGTGACGTGCACCGGAACCTCGCAGTCCTGCGCGAGCAGCAGATCGAGGCCCCGTAGCAACCCCCCTCCGCCGGTCAGGAACATGCCGGTCTCCAGGACGTCGTGGGTGAGCTCCGGAGGCGCCTCGGCCAAGCAGAGCCGGGCCGTCTCCACTATGCGCCGCACTGGCTCTGCCATCGCCTGCCGGATCGCGTCCTCCTCGATCCTGATCTGAACCGTGTTCCCGGTCGACAGCTCACGCCCCGCGACGACCGCGGCCCTGCCCTGGGGCGTCGGGAAGGCCGAGCCGATCGCAAGCTTGATCCGCTCGGCGGCCTTCTCGCCGATCGCAACGCCGTAGGTCTCGCGCACGTGTTCCCGGATCGCTGCGTCCAGATCGAAGCCCCCCACCTGAACCGCTCGGCCGCTCACGACCCCACCCATAGATACGACCGCCATCTCCGAGGTACCGCCGCCGATGTCCACGACCAAGTTGCCCATCGGCTCGTGGACCGGAAGCCCGGCGCCGACGGCGGCTGCGAGCGGCTCCTCGACGAGCACGACCGCGCGTCCGCCCGCCGACTCAACCGCCTCCTCGACCGCTCGCCGCTCCACCTCCGAGCTCATCGAGGGCACGCAGACGAGCACGCGCGGCTTCGGGAACCGCGAGACGCCAACGCGACGGAGCGCATGCTGGACCATCTGCCGAGTGATATCGAACTCGGTCATCACGCCGTGGCGCAGCGGGCGCATCGCCGTCACGTTCCCCGAGCGCCCGCCAATCATCTGCCATGCTTCTTCACCCATCGCCACCACGCGACCCGTCCCGGCATCGATCGCGACTACGGTCGGCTCGTTGAAGACGATGCCCTCGCTCTGCCTGTAGACCAGCGTGTTCGCCGTGCCGAGGTCGATCGCGATGTCGCGGCCCACTAACTCCCCATCACCCACTGCGACTCGCCGGAGACGAACCGCTCCTTCTTCCAGATGGGGACATCCTCCTTCAGGCGCTCTATGCCGTGGCGACACGCCTCGAACGCATCGGAGCGGTGCGGCGAAGAGCACGCCACGATCACCGAGACCTCCCCTATAGCTAGCTCGCCGGTGCGGTGGAGGAGGGCGACCCGCCGTACCGGCCACTTGGCGAGCATCTCGTCGGCGATCTCCTCGAGCCGGCTGCTGGCGAGCTCCTTCCAGGCCTCGTACGTCAACCCCGTCACGCTCCCGCCAGCGTCCGACCTATCCCTGACGGTTCCGAGGAAGACGCAGGTCGCGCCGGACGACGGGTCGCCGACGAACGCCACGGCCTCGGTCGAGTCGATCGGCTCGGGGGTGATGCGGAGCAGCAGATCCTCGCGCACGTCCCCATTCTAGGCGGCGGGTCGAACCAGCCCCGCACCTACAATGGGATGGTGGAGGAGGAAGAGCAGGGACGGCCGGAGGTTCCGATCGGCGACCTCTTCGGCGACGTGCCGCTTCTACGCGAGATCCAGCGCGTGCTGCTCGCCTCGAGGGGACCGGTCAACTGGGAGCTGGCGCGGCAGGTCGGTATCGCAACCGCGCAGTGGGACAAGGAGGACCCGGAACCGACTGCCGCCGATCGGCAGGGGCTCGAGGACGACGTGCGCCTCGCCGAGCTCCGCGTGGCTGGATTCACCGGGCTCCCGGCGCCCACCGATGTCGCCAAGGTCCTGGCGGTTCGCCGGACCGGCTGGGTTCAGGAGACGATCGGGACGGTCCGGGACTCGGTCGAACCGGCCGCCGCCCGGATCGCGGACGCGATCGCGAGCGCGCGGCCCGAGGGTGTCCCCGAGGGAACCGCCGGCGCGCTGGGGCAGATGCTCTCGCAGGTCGCGCCGCTGGTTCTCGGCGCGCAGGCGGGCACCGTCATCGGTCACCTGGCCCGCCAAGTCCTCGGCCAGTACGACGTCCTCGCCCCCAGGACGGGGCCGTCGACGCTGCTCTTCGTCGTGGCAAACATCGCGAGCTTCGAGCGCGACTGGAGGCTGCCGCCTCGGGAGTTCCGCGCGTTCGTCGCGCTCCACGAGGTCACGCACCGCTTCGAGTTCGCCCGGCCTTGGAGCGGCGAGCACTTCCGGCAGCTCCTGCGCGATTTCCACGCGACGCTGGAGATCGACGTGCAGGCTCTCCACGAGCGGCTCTCGGACATTAGCGTCACCGATCCCGAGGGGTTGGAGCGGATGCTGGGCTCCGAGGAGGCGGTGTTCGGCGCCGTCCTGGACGACGAGCAGCGCCTGAAGCTTGGGCGTATCCAGGCGTTCGTGATCGGCGCCGAGGGCTACGGCGACCACGTCGCTCACGCGATCGCGGCGCAGATGCTGCCCTCGTACGTCATGATCGAGGAGGCGCTCCGTCGATACCGGGCTGCCGAGAAGGTCGACCCCGTGTTCCAGCGCCTGCTCGGGATCGAGGTGCCTCGCGACCGCTATCGCGCGGGACGGGCGTTCTGCGACACCGTCGCGGAGCTCACCGACGAAGCGACCCTCGGTAAGATGTGGGAGTCGCCCGAGGCGCTCCCCTCGCTGCCGGAGATCGAAGAGCCTCGCCTGTGGCTGGCGAGGACCGCCTGACGGTTCGAGTATCCTTTCCCCCCGATGCCAGTCGGGGAGTTGATCTTCGCCAACGTGGCCGATCGGCGGGTCTGGGAAGCGTACGGCGAGTCGTCTCAGCCGGGGGTCTACCTTCTTGGTCAGCCCGGTCGCGCGCTGCCGTTCACGATCTACCGCGCCTGGAAGGTGCCGACGGGAACGGTCGTCGAGGAGGTTCGCTTCTTCAGCCCTTCCGGACGCATGACCTACCGCTGGGGGCCCAGTCCCCAGCGGATGCTGGGCTCGATGGATCTAACCGTCGAGACCGACGTGGTCGAAGACGCGCTGTTCGACGAGACGGGCACTTACCTGGCCTCCTTCATCCTGGACGAGGAGGTCGTCGGCGAGATCGAGGTACCGATCTACGTCCAGCAGGCGCCCGCGAGGCTGCCCAAGGAGATCGAGGAGGGCCTGAAGAAGTCCGACGTGATCTGGGTGGGCGTGGACACAGGCGGGAAGCGCCACACGATCCCGGCCTGGTTCAGCTACAAGAACGGGAAGATCTACGTCGTCTCGCAGAAGCAGCCTGGGCCCGAGGAGCAGACGGTGCCCGGAGTCCCCGGCGCGTCCGATCTCGTCGTGGTCACCCGGCGAAAGGGCCGCGACACCTCTCTCGACGAGTTCCACGCCGCCGCCAGGATCCTCGAGGGCCCGGAGTGGGACGAGGCCGCGAAGGCGCTCGCCGACCGGAGGCGCAGTCGCGAGGGGTCGCCCGGAGAGCGCATCGCGGCCTGGCGTGGCGCCTGCCTTATCGCAGAGCTCACTCCGGTCGTTCCGACCTAGCGCTCAGCTCCCGCCCCCGAGCACCCGCCCGAGCGCGGCCGCGAGCGCCCCGAGCTCGTTCCCGAGCGCTCCGAGCTCCGAGGGTGTTAGGGCCTGCGGCCCGTCGCACAGCGCCTCGTCCGGCCTGGGGTGCACGTCGACCATCACGCCGTCGGCACCGGCGGCGACGGCCGCGCGCGCCATCGGAGCCACCAGCTCTTTCTTCCCCGTCGCGTGGGAGGGGTCAACCACTACCGGCAGATGGGTCTCGTTGCGGGCGACGATCATGCCGCCGAGGTCCAGGGTGTTCCTGGTGGAGGGCTCGAACGTCCGGATGCCCCGCTCGCAAAGGACGATCTCCGAGTTCCCCCTCTGCGCGACGTACTCTGCGGCCATCAGCCACTCCTCGACGGTCGCCGACATCCCGCGCTTTAGGAGAACCGGCTTCCGCGCCTGCCCGACCTCCTTCAGGAGCTCGAAGTTCTGCATGTTGCGGGTCCCGATCTGAAGCGCGTCGGCCCACTCGGCGACGAGCCCCACCTGGCGGGAGTCGACGACCTCGGTCACGACGGGCAGGCCGGTATCTGCACGGCACCCCGCCAGGATCTCGAGCCCGCGCTCGCCCAGCCCCTGGAACGAGTAGGGCGAGGTTCGCGGCTTGTACGCGCCGCCGCGGAGGATCGTCGCCCCGCCTGCCTTCGCGGCCCGAGCGCACTCGAGGGCCTGCTCTTCGCTCTCGACCGCGCACGGGCCGGCGATCAACGTGACGGTATCCCGGCCCACGGCCGCCGTGCCGACCTTGACCGTGGTCGAAGTGGGATGGAGGTCGCGGGCGACCATCTTGTACGGCTTTCCCACCTGGATGACGTGGTCGACGCCCGGCATCTCCGGGATCGGGATGGCGGCGAACCGGGCGGTGTCACCGACAAGACCTATGATCGTGTGCACGGCCCCGCGGGAGATGAATGCCTCGCCGCCCGCGTCGCGGACCCTCTCAGCGACGCGCTCGATGTCGGCCTCCGTGGCCTCCTTCTTCATCACCACGACCATCGCTCGTCCTCCTGTGCGCCCCGGCGCCCGGAAGCAAAGAGCCCCGGGCCGCCGGCCCGGGGTCTCCTCTCGTCTCTTCGGCGACAGGCGACTACGCCGGGCCGTGCCCGCCGTAGAAGAACCAGTCGCCGAGGAACCGCTGCATGTCCGCCCATTCTGCGGGCTGCCGGCGGGCCTGGCAACCCCTCACGGATAGGATGGCGCCGTGCTCACCGTGGTGGACCATCCGCTGGCTCGGCACGTCCTCACCTTGCTCCGCGAACGGGAGACGGCGCCGGGACAGTTCCGGAGCCTAACGAAGCGCGTTGGGCTCGCACTGGCGCTCGAGGCGCTGCGCGATCTGCCGACAGAGGAGGTAGGGGTCGAGACGCCGCTCGAGCTCACGAGCGGTCGCCAGCTCGCCGCAGGCGTCGTGGCCGTCCCGATCCTTCGCGCCGGCCTGGGACTGCTCGAGGCCGTCACGGAGCTCCTCCCCGAGGTGGACGTGGGCTACGTCGGCCTCGAGCGCGACGACGCTTCTCTAGAGGCACACAACTACTTCGAGAAGCTCCCGGAGCTCCGAGACCGTTTCGTGCTTCTGCTCGACCCGATGCTCGCAACCGGCGGATCCGCCGTCGAAGCCTGCAATTCGGTGAAGCGTGGCGCCCCGGCGGCGGTCCGCTTCGTGTGCGTGGTTGCGGCCCCGGCGGGCATCGGCCGTATGGAGGCAGAGCATCCCGACGTGCCGATCTACGCCGCCGCGCTGGATAGGGAGCTCGACGATCGCGGCTACATCCTTCCCGGGCTAGGTGATTTCGGCGACCGACTTGCGGGGACAAGGTGAAGGACGACCACCACCTCGAGCCGATCGCCGAGCGCGTGGGGGCGTCCGCCTTTCATCGGTGGGCCGGACTCGAGGTCCTGCGCGTCGCGCCCGGCGAGGTCGACGTCGCCCTCGACATCGGCGACCACCACCTCAACCTGATCGGGCTGCTGCACGGGGGGATGATCGCGACCGTCGCCGACACGGCGATGGGTCTGGCGATGCGGACGCTAGTACCAGCCGGGAGCTCTCACGTCACCGTTCAGCTGAACGTACACTACGTCGCGCCAGCTCGAAAGGGCCGA
This sequence comes from Actinomycetota bacterium, assembly GCA_035288045.1. Taxonomy (GTDB): domain Bacteria; phylum Actinomycetota; class UBA4738; order UBA4738; family HRBIN12; genus DATEBA01. The sequence goes on along the minus strand of DATEBA010000071.1, from coordinate 18,099 downwards.
GTCGTCGGGGAGGGGCGGGTCGTGAAGTCGGGGCGGCGGATGGGTGTGGCCCAGGCTCGGGTCCTCGACGACGGCGGCCGGCTACTCGCCACCGGGAGCGCTACGTTCTTCCTGGTCTCGAGCTAGTACTCGACGCCCAGCGACGCCGCGACCTCCGGCAACCGAGAGAACGGCTCCTGGAGGCCCAGGAGGAGCGTGAGGTCGCCCTCGACCCGGAGCTTGCCGGTCATGAACGCCGTCACCGGGCTCACCTCGCGGCGCATCATCCCGGCGGCAACGTCGTAGGGCTGCGTCACGGTCGCCTGCGGCTCCTCGATGTCTCCCACACCGAGATCGATCTCGCCCCCCTCGATCCGGATCCAGTACCGCAGCTCGCCGTCGGCCGTCGTCACGATCTGTTGGATCCGGGCGTCCTTCCCGGCGACGCCCGAGCGGAACTCCTGGTCGGCGTTCAGACTCCCCCTCACCGCCTCTGCCCATTCCTGCGTGAGGAACCTCACCCGCCCTGCCTCCTCCGGCTCGTCGAACAGGTCGGCGACTCGCGCAGGATAGCGCGGCGGGGGATGTTACGCGTGTTACCTCCTGTAACCTGCTGTGCCCTCCCTTGGTCCAAGCCCAACAGAAGACGGAAGGAGGTGCAGCACCGCATGTACGTCTTCGCAGGGATCGTCCTGCTCGGTCTGGTAGTGGCCAAGCTCGTCGACCTCGTCCAGGGGTTCTTCGAGCTCACCCGGACGACGCGTCAGACGCTCGCCCTCGTGCTCGGCGTTGTGATCGCCTGGGCAGTGGACTACTCGCTCTTCGCGAGCTGGGGCATCGCGTTCCGGGACTACTGGATGGAGATCGTGGGCACCGGGTTCGTGCTCGCCGGCATCGCCGGCGTGTGGCACGAGATCCTCGACGTGCTGTCGTCCTACGCGCGCCGGGTCCACGACCAGGCCACAGAGATCGAGACGCGTCTGCCGCGGGCCGCGTAACGCCCGCCGCGTTCGAAGCGAGGGCCGCCCGCCTTCCCCGGGCGGCCCTCTCGTTTTCCCTATCCCCGGAACAGGTGGGGCTCCGTAAGGTGCCGCACGTCGTTCAGGAAGCGGACTCGCCGCTGGGCACCATCGGCGATCACGGTGTTCAACGAAGTGTTCTCGGGCAGGTAGAACATCTCCTGCTGTATGCCGAGCAGCGGTCCGACGTACGCGTTGATCACGCCCCCGTGCGCCACGAGTACGACATCGCCCTCGGCGTTCTTTGCAAGAGAGCGTTCGATCACCGCGCGGACGCGGGCGCGGAGGTCGTGGATCGACTCCGCCCCCGGCGCCAGGCTCCACATCGGCTCCTGGTCGCGGAAGCGCTGGAGCATCTCCTCGTCGCCTGCGAGAAGCTCCTCGAACGAGGCCGCTTCCCACGCGCCTGCGAAGGCCTCGCCGAGATCCTCCTCGTAGCGGACCTCGGTGTCGGTCCGCTCGGCGAAGGGGGCGATCGTCTCGCGAGCGCGGCGGAAGGGCGAGCAGTACACGGCCGCTATCCGCCGTAGCAGCACGAGGCGCGCCGTGAGCAGCTTCGCCTGCTCTCGGCCGATCGGCGATAGCGGAGGATCCCACTGCCTCCCGCGGGGGCTCTCGCGGAAGTCACTCGCCTCGAAGTCGCTCTGCCCGTGACGGATCAGGTGGACGACCCGCGGCTCGCTCATCGCATCGCCCGGCGCCGGCGCGAGCGCCACGCCAGAGCGTACGCCTCGACGTCCTCGCGACGCCACACCCGGCCGGACGCGAGCGAGGCCAAAGCCTCCGGGAACGATCCGCGGCGGACGTAGGTCGAGACACGCCGCTTGTCCCAACCGAGGATCGCCGCCGCCTCCGCGACGCCAACGAGGGCCGGGATCACCTCGACCGTGAGCGGTGAGTCGCCGGCTGCGCGCCGGAGGGCACGCAGGCAGCGCCCCCGGTCCACCGCCGCGACCTCGACGGACGGGCGCTCCAGGCGGCCGCGCCAGCGTCCGTCCTCCTGCCACATGAGACCGCGCGCCACCTTCCGGGACACGCCGCCGATGATAGCGACGGTTCAGAGCCGTCTGGTGCGGCGGAGCTCCTTCCGCCAGCATTCGGTGTGCCAGTGGCGCCTCGAGTCGGGATCCTGACCGGGGACGACCACGAGGTGCCACACTCCGACCCTTATCGGGTGCTCGCAGCCGGGGCACATGTAGGACTTCTCGCCTCCGACACGGCGGACCTCATGCTCGGGGACCTGCGCCCAGGGTGGTGCCCCTGTCCATCGCGGCGGCCCCGGCGGGGGCGTCTGGTCGCGCGGCCGGCGGCTCTTCCGCGGCATCACTCCCCCCTCGCTACCCTCTCCACGAAGGGCAGCGCCCTGCGCGCGAGCCCCGCACCGATCTCGCGGTCGTCGGCTCGAACCCCCCTCACCCGGAAGGAGTGATCGCCGCCTTCGACCGGTTCGTGGGTGGCGCGTTCCCCGAGCCTCCTCAGCACACGGGCGATGAGCTTCGGCTGCGCGAAGGGGTCGGCGGTCCCCTGGAGGAAGAGCATCGGCACCTCGACCCGGTACAGGTGCTCGTCACGGACCCACTTCGGCTTCCCCGGCGGGTGAAGCGGGTACCCGACGAGCACGAGGCCCGCCGCCGGCATGCCGTCGGCGACCACCATCGACGCGATGCGTCCACCCAGCGACTTGCCTCCGGCAAGCACGACCCCACCCGACCTTGAGGCCGCGGTCCGGAACGCGGCGAGCCACGCCTCACGGAGGACCGACTCGGGGTCGGGCGATCGCCGACCGCGCTCGAAGTAAGGGAAATTGAATCGAAGGGTGGCGATCCGGGCCGCGTTCAACTCTCGCGTGAAGCCCACAAGGAAGGGGTGAGCCATGCCGGCACCCGCACCGTGGGCGACCACCAGGGTCGCCAACGCCCCAGGCGAGCCGGCCCAAGCGCCGCTCACCGAGCCGCGCGCCGTCTCGATCTGGATCCCCTCCTCCGGCACTGCCATGCCATGATGCTCCCATGGCGGGCAGGCTCTATCTCGGAACGTCGGGCTTCGCCTACGACGAGTGGAAGGGCTCCTTCTATCCGAACGGCGTCAGGTCCGAGGACTTCCTCAGCTACTACGCGAGCCGGTTCCCGTCTGTCGAGATCAACTACACGTTCCGCAGGAACCCTGCGGAGAAGACCCTGCTGGCCTGGCGCGAGCAGACCCCCGAGGGGTTCGTGTTCACCCTCAAGGCGAACCAGCGGATCACGCATACGTTGCGGTTGTCGGACGCCGATGAGGCGGTGTCGTTCTTCGTGGAGCGGGCCCGATCGCTCGGCGACCGGCTCGGCCCGATCCTGTTCCAGTGCCCGCCGAGCCTGAAGCACGACCGGGCGCTGATCGAGCGCTTCGTGGGTGGTCTCCCGCCGATGGCAGCGGCCATGGAGTTCCGCCACCCCTCGTGGGAGGAGGCGCGCGGGTTCCTTGCCGACATGGGCGTGGCGTGGTGCGTGGCGGAGACCGACGAGAAGGCGCCGCAGGACCTTTCGTGGGAGCCATTCGGATTCCTCCGCCTGCGGAAGGTCGAGTACACCGATGATGAGCTGAAGGCGTGGGCCGAGCAGATCCGCCCGGAGATCGAGGCGGGGCGAGACGTGTACTGCTACTTCAAGCACGAGGAGCACGGCAACGCACCGGCTTTCGCCGCCGGCCTTGTGGAGCTCGTCTCAAGCTGAGAGCCGAGCCGCGGTCGCCCGTTCGATCTCCGCCACGCGATCCGGCTCTTCGACCTTGCGGCCCAACGCGTCGCGGACGTAGAACGCGTCGATGACCCTCTCCCCGTAGGTGCCGACCTTCGCCAGGTGCACGTCCAGCCCCAGTTCGGTGAACGCCCGCGTGATGTCGTGGAGGAGACCTATGCGATCGGCGGCGCCGACCTCGACGACCGTGAAGAAGTCCGAGGCGGCGTTGTCCACCGAAACCTCGACGGGTATGCCCGGGCGCGGGGGCGGATAGTGGCGGCGCTTGTCGTTGAGCAGACGCTCGAGGTGCTCGGGCCCGCGCTGGACCGCGTCGAGTACCGCCTCCCGGAACTCGCCCCATCGCTCCTCCTTGATCTCCCTCTCGAACGCGCCCTCCACCTCGAACAGGTCGAGAGCGACGCCGTCCGAGGTCGTGAACACCTGCGCCTCGAGGATCGAGAGGCCCGCGAGCGCGAGAGCCCCCGCGATCGAGGAGAGCAGCCCCGGCCGGTCGGGAGTGACGACGGTGACCTCGTGGGTGCCCGGCTTCGCACCCGGTCGATCGTCGGTCCGCACCTCACGCTCGCCGAGCTCCTTCACGAGGAGCCGGAAGTGCGCGGCCGCTCGATCCGCGCCGACGGTGAGCACGTAGCTGCGGGGCATCCGGAGCACGAAGCGCTCGACCTGCGCGGGGTCCTCCTCGGAGAGCAGCCGCCGGAGATCCTCCACCCGGGCGGCCAGCCGCTCGGCGATCTCCTCACCCATCTCGCCGCGCTCGAGCACGTGATGGACCTTGGCTACTAGCTCGCGGACGAGTGCCTGCCGCCAGGAGGTCCACGCGGCCGGACCCGTCGCCGCCGCGTCGGCCACGACCAGCAGGTAGAGGGCCGCGAGGCGCGTCGCATCGCCCACCTTCGCGGCGACGTCCAGAACCAGATCGTCATCACCGAGGTCCCGACGGGTCGCGGTGTCGGGCAGGAGCAAGTGCTCGCTCACCATGAAGAGCGCGACCTCCCTCGTCGCCTCGGGGATCCCCATCCGGTCCAAGGCCGCGGCCGCCTGGCGGGAACCGGCGGCGACGTGTCCTCCCTCGCCGATCTTGCCTACGTCGTGAAGGAGCGCGCCCAGCAGGAGCGCGTCGCGGTCCCGGACCCATTCGAGGGCCTGCAGGGCGACCGGGTCCGCCGGATCGCCGCCGTCGAGTAGCCGCGCCATCCCGGCGAGGGTCTCCAGCAGATGCACGTCCACCGAGAACCGGTGGTAGGGGTCGCGCTGCGGCCTGCATCGGACCGGCGCCCATTCCGGCAGCGCGTGCGCCAGCAGCCCCATCCGGTCCATCGCCTCCAGGGCGCGGATCCCGCCCTCGCCGGCGCGAACGATCCGTAGGAACGCGTCGCGCGCGGCCTCGCTCCACGCTCCGACATCCGGGATCGTCACGGCCTCGACGCGATCGAGCAGCGTCGGCGTGAGGGCCAGGCGCCCCTCGGCTACGCCAGCGAACGCATTCAGCACGCTCTCGAGCGTCGGTCCGATCTCCGGCTCTCGGGGCGGCACGTCCTCCCGGAGGAACCGCTCGAATACGAGGCCGGCTACGTGCTCCACCTGACGCGCGTGCTCGAAGAGCGTCCTCATGAGGCCGTCCTGCGCGGCGAGCGACGGCTCGTCCCGGAACCCCAGATCGCGCGCGAGCTGCGGTTGCAGGTCGCGTCGCACCCGGGCCGCCTTGCGCCCGGCCGCCCGCTGGAGCGCGCAGCGGACCCGGGTGATGAACACCCATGCTGCCTCGAGCACGCTGCGTTCGCCCGCGCGGAGAAGCCCCGAGGTCTCGAGCGCGTCGAGCGCCGGCGCGTCCTGATCGGCGCCGGGCAGCGCGCGGCGGAGCCAGCCGAGGGCGTGGAGGTCCCTCAGGCCCCCGGCGCCCTGCTTGAGGTCGGGCTCGAGCAGGTGTGAGACCGAGCCGAACCGCTCGCGGCGCGCCGCAAGATCCCCGAAGAGCACCCCCGCGAACCGTCGAGGGTTCCGGCGGGCCCACGCCCGAGCCTCTTCTATCAGCTCCGCGCCGAGGTCGGAGTCACCCGCGAGGAGTCGCGCGTCCAGGAGCGCCGCTCCGGCGTCGAGCCGCTCCTCGGCGACCGCCAGGGAACCCTCCACCGTACGGACCGCGTGCCCGACGTCGAACCCAGCGTCCCACAGCGGATACAGCAGGTGCTCGGCGAACGCGCGGAGTATCTCCTCGTCTCCGTCGCGGTGGACGAGAAGCAGGTCGAGGTCGGAGAAGGGTGCGAGCTCGGCACGCCCGTAGCCCCCGAGCGCGAGGAGGGCCACACCGGGCGGCGCGCCGGCCTCCGCCGCCAGCTCGGCCACACAGGCATCGACGAGGCCGGCGCGCCGCCGACAAGCCTCGAGCCCCTCCGCCGAGGGCGGCACCAAACGTTGGAGATCGTCGAGCGCTTTCAGCAGACGAAGGACGGGCCCGGGCCGGTCGGTCACCTCAGAGGGCGTCGGGGCCCATCTCCCCGGTCCGGATCCGGACCACCTGCTCCGCGGGGACGACCCAGACCTTGCCGTCGCCGATCTTGCCGGTTCGGGCGGCCTTCACGAGCGCGTCGACCACGCCCTGGACCTGGTCGTCGTCGACGAGAACCTCGACCTTGACCTTGGGGACGAAATCGACCTGGTACTCGGCCCCCCGGTAGACCTCGGTGTGGCCCCGCTGCCGGCCGAACCCCTCGACGTCGCTCGTGGTGAGGCCCTGCACCCCGACGTCGCGAAGCGCCTCCTTGACCTCGTCGAGCCTGTGCGGCTTCACGACCGCGACTACGAGCTTCACCGGTGTCAAGTATCGCGGACCCGGGAGCCGTGTGCGATCAGCCCGCGGCGGCCCTCTTCCTGGGTGCGGCGGCCTTCTTCTTGGGAGCGGCCTTGGCCTCGGCGGGCGTCTTCTTCTTGACCGCCGCCACCGAGGCCTTCAGCGCCTCCATGAGGTCGACGACCCGCGCGGCCGGCGCCTCCTGGGGCGCGATCTCGATCACCTCGCCCGCGATCTTCTTCTCCACGATCTCGAGGAGAGCCCCGCGGTAAGCGTCTTTGAACTCCTCCGGGTTGAACGGGCCGGCGAGATTGGCGATCAGGGTGCGGGCCATCTCCAGCTCCTGCGCCCGCACCTTCTGGTCGGCGTCGACCCCCTCGAAGTCCACCTCACGGATCTCGTCGGGCCAGAACATCGTCTCGAGCACGAACGCCTCTTCCTTGAAACGGAGCGCCGCCAGATGCTCCTTGTCGCGGAACGACACCTTCGCGATCCCCACTTTGCCGTCCTTCGACAGCGCTTCTCGGAGGAGCGAGTACGCCTTCGCGCCGGTCTCGTCGGGGACCAGGTAGTAGGACTTCTTGAACAGGATCGGATCGATCTCTTGGAGGTCGACGAACTGCAGGATGTCGATCGCGCGCGAGGACTCGACCGGGATCGAGTCGATCTCTTCGTCGGTGAGGACGACGTAGCGGTCCTTCTCGTACTCGTAGCCCTTCACGATGCCCTCGAACGAGACCTCCTCGCCGCAGATGGAGCACACGCGCTTCATGCGGATCCGTCCGCCGTCCGCGGCGTGCAGCTGGTTGAACCTAAGCGACTTCTCCTCCGTCGCCGGGTACACCGACACGGGAATCGAGACGAGGCCAAACGAGATGGCCCCCTTCCACATGGCACGAGGCATGTCGCCCTCCGGGGAAGCTCCGAGGGAGTGATTGTATCCGGAGGCGGCGAAACAGGAGGGACCTAAGGCTCGCAGCTCGCGAAGACCGCGCCGTCTTCCCACGTCCACGTAGCCGGGCCACCCGGTAGCTCGGCTCGCCCACCCGGTTCCTGGACGGGGACAGACCCGAGTCCCGGACACACGATCGTGTCCCCGGCACGCGCCTCGCCCGGTTGGAAGACGACGATGCCGTCTTCCGGACGGACGACGAGCCGATCCGGCCCCTGCGGTCTGACCGTGAGAGCCAGAAGGGTGACCATGGCCGCAAGCGCCGACGCGAGCACCCACCCGAGCACGGAATCCCTGAACACGACCCGAACGCTACACCGCGTACCATCGGGAGAACCATGGCCGAAAGTCCCGAACCCGGCTCGGCGGTCACCACGAAGTTCCCCCGACCCCTTCCCGCCGAGCGCGACGGAGACGCTTGGTGGGTGGAGATCGACGGCCGCGAGCTCCGCTTGTCGAACCTCGAGAAGGTGTTCTGGCCGGAGGAGGGCTACACGAAGGGCGACCTGCTCGCCTACTACTACAACGTCGCCGACCTCATCCTGCCGCACCTCCGCGAGCGTCCTCTCACGATGAAGCGGATGCCGGACGGCATCTCGGGTAAGTCCTTCTACGAGAAATCTGCTCCCTCTCACGTACCAGAATGGCTGTCGCGCTGCCCGGTCGAGAGCGAGGACAGCAAGAAGGGCGTGATCGACTACCTGGTGGTCGAGGACACTGCCGGGCTGCTGTTCGTCGCCAACCTCGGCTGCATAGAGTTCCATCCCCTGCACTCGAGGTGCGGATCGGTCGGGTTCCCCGACTATCTCTTCTTCGACCTGGACCCGTTCGAGCCCATAACGTTCGCCGACGTGCTCGCGGTCGCCCGTCACGTGAAGGTCGTTCTGGACCAACTCGGGCTGATCGGCTATCCGAAGACGAGCGGCGCGACCGGCGTGCAGATCTTCGTGCCCGTCGAGCACGGGACCACGTACGAGCAGGCGCGGGCTCTGGTTCGGGAGGCCGGCCGTTTGATCCGCGCGGCCGACCCGGACCGCGTGACGATGGCGTGGAAGGTCGCCGACCGGTCGGGCAGGGTCTTCATCGACCACAACATGAACCGCCAGGGCGCGAACATCGCGGCCGCCTATTCCTTGCGCCCCGAACTCGGCGCCCCGGTCTCCACGCCTCTCACGTGGCGGGAGGTGGAGAAAGGTGGGTTCGTCCCCACCGATTTCCGGATCGACAACGTGTGGAGGCGATTCGCCAAGAGCGGCGACCTCTTCGACGGGGTCCGCACGAAGCCCCAGCCGGTGCGCGAGGCCATGGAGGCCCTCGGCGTTCGGGAACGAACGAGCGAGCAGGTGATCGCAGCGTCGCGCGACCCCGACCTGGCCGAGTATCTGGGGAAGCGCGACTTCGAGGGAACGCCCGAGCCGAAGCCGTCGCGGAAGAGGAAGGGGCCGGGTGCCTCGTTCGTGATCCACAAGCACCGCGCGACCCGGCTGCATTACGACCTGCGCCTCGAGCGCGACGGCGCGCTTCCGTCGTGGGCCGTCCCGCGCGGACTGCCGATCTCCAAGGGCGACCGTCGGCTGGCCGTCCGCACGGAGGACCACCCGCTCGAGTACGGCGCCTTCGAAGGAACGATCCCCGAGGGTCACTACGGAGCCGGGGAGGTCCGCATCTTCGACGACGGTACCTACGAGCCGCTCGAGTGGACAGACACGAAGGTGACCTTCAAGTTGCACGGCCGCAGGTACCCTGGGCTCGAATACCACCTCGTGAAAACGCGGACGGACTGGCTCGTCTTCCTCGCCAGCTCACAGGACGCACCACCCGTGGCTCCCGTGCCGGTTTTCCACCCCATGCTCGCCGAGGGCGGCCACGAGGCCTTCGACGACCCGAGGTGGAGGTTCGAGCCGAAGCTCGACGGCATCCGCTCGCTCGTGTACCTCTCCACCGATTCCACGAAGCTCGAGTCGCGGACCGGCCGCGACCTCACAGCCCAGTACCCCGAGCTCCACATGCTCCACGAGCTCGTGAATCAGGTGAACGCGGTGCTCGACGCCGAGATCGTCGCTTTCGACGAGGACGGACGGAACTCGTTCGAGGTCCTCCAGGAGCGGATGAACATCTCCTCGCCGCGCGACATCGAGCGCGCCCGCAAACGCATCCCGGTATCGCTCGTCGCGTTCGACCTCCTCTTCCTAGACGGCCATGACGTCACCGGCCTCCCGCTCGAGGAGCGTCGCGGGCTACTCGAGGCCGTCGTCGAGCGCGACCCTCGGCTGGAGCTCGCCTTCTTCGTCGACAAGCTCGGCGTCGAGTTCACTGAGTCCGCGCGCAAGCTCGGCCTCGAGGGCGTGGTCGCCAAGCGGAAGGGGAGCAGGTACCAGCCGGCCCGGCGCTCGCCGGACTGGCGCAAGATCAAGCTCACGAAGACGCAGGACTGCGTGATCCTGGGGTGGACGCCGGGTCAGGGGGGCCGGACGAGGACCTTCGGCTCGCTCCTGGTCGGCGCGCTCGTGGGCGACGAACTCCGCTGGATCGGCCAGGTCGGGACCGGGTTCACCGACACGATGCTGGAGCGGCTCGTGACCGAGCTCGAGCCTCTGGTCGCGAAGCGACCCGCCGTCGACGACCCCGAGCTCGCCGCGATGAAGCGCGCCAGGTTCGTGGAGCCCAAGCTCGTGTGCGAGGTCGAGTACCTCCAGATCACGAGGCGCGAGGGCAAGCTTCGGGCGCCGTCGTTCAAAGGCCTGCGCCAGGACAAGGCTCCCGAGGACTGCGTCCTGGAGGAGCCTCAGAAGGGCTCGAAGCCGGCGCGGACGAGGAGCGCGCGAACCTCCCGGTCGTCCATCCCTCGCTCCACCAGATCGCGGTAGATCCGGAGCGCGGCGAGCGACCGCCCGCACTTCGGGCAGAAGCCGAAGTGCTCCTCGCACGGCGTCTCGCACCAAGGGCACCGCGTGATCTCGATCCGCCGCTCGGGCTCGAGGCCCGTGTCGGCGAGGGCATCGATGTAGCCCTTGCCGTAATCCCATTGGATGTACTCCTCCTCGCGCACGTCGAAGGCCGGCTCGTGCATCCTCGGCTCGCCGGTCGCGAGCATGTGCTCGAGGTTCTCCTTGAGGAGCTCCCACTCGTAGAAGTGGTTCGCGCCGCAGTCGGGGCAGGCGATCACGACGCCCTTGACGCCCTGAGCCCCGAAGACGTCGCGCATCGCGCCGAGGTCCTCGAGGTCGGCCTGCACGTTCTGCCGTTCCTCGGGCTCGAGCGGCGCGAACTCCTGCTCGTCGTGCTCCATCAGTTCTCGCCGTCCTCCACCAACCTGAACGCCCGGAAGGCCTCGGCGTACTCCATCCCGCCCGGCCTCCCGAGCTCGGCCGCGTGCTCGCGCACCCAGTCCGCGTTCTCCGCCGTCCCCTGAGACACGTGGCAGGCCAGCGACTTCAACTTGAGCTCCAGCGTATCGGTGATGTCGACGAGGGTCTCCCCTTCCTCGGTCGGGAGCCACAGGTTCGGGATCTCGAAGGGCTCGAAACCCTCATCGAGCAGCTCGGGGAACTGGAGGCGCGTCGGCGCGTCGGGCATCACCGTGGAGAGCCCGACCTCGCCGACGACCATGTGGTCCCGGTGGTTCACGTAGCCGTTGCGCGACCACCGCCTGGAGGGGTCGGGCGCGACGAGCGCGTCGGGGCGGATACGCCGGACCTCCCGCGTCACGTCGCACCGGAGATCGAGTGAGGCCTCGAGCATGCCGTCGACGTACCCGAGGAAGGTGACGCTCGCGACCCCAAGCACCTCGGCGGCGGCCCGCTGCTCCTTCTCGCGGACCCCCCGCATCGCCTCCCGCATCGCACCCGGCTCGTTGGACCCCGCCGATCCGTCCGTCACGCAGACGTAGTGGACCCGGGTTCCCTCGCCGGCCCACCGCGCGACGGTCCCGCCGCACGTGTACTCGGCGTCATCGGGGTGGGCGAACAGCACCAGCACGCTCGCGAATCCCACGACGGCAGGGTAGCCCAGGCGCCCGGCCGAATCCTGCTCTACCCCTCGGAGAACCGGAACCGCACGGACGCGAGGGCGAACGAGACCACGATCCACCCGGCGAGGAGAGCGAGCTGCGGCCCGGTGTCGGTTATCGACAGCCCGTCGATCGACACCTTCCGTAGCGCCTCGATGAGGGGGGTGAGAGGCAGATACCTGACGACGGTCTGCATCAGGTCTGGCAGGGTATCCGTCGGGAAGAAGACCCCGGATAGGAACATCATCGGGAGGGCGACGACGTTCGCGATCCCGGCCGCCGAGTCGGGGTTCTTCGAGCGTCCGGCGACGGCGAAGCCGATGTTCAGGAACACGAGGTTCGCGACCGTAGCCAGGACGAACAGCCAGACGACGTTCCCGTAGACCCGAGCGCCGAAGAGGAAAACGCCGACCGCGAGGATCAGCGCCGACTGCACAAGCGCTAGCACCAGACGCGCGAGGACCTGGGCGGCCAGGAACTTCGCAGGCCGGAGCGGCGTCGCGAGGATCCGCTTCAGGATCCGCTGCTCGCGATACCGGGCGACGGCGACCGAGACGCCCGTGATCGAGAAGTTCATGACGCCCATCGCGACGAGCCCCGGTAGCAAGAAGTCGTAATAGTCGACCGACTTGGCCGCCACCGCCTCGGCTTCGACGGTGATCGACGGCCGCGTCACGCCGGCCATCTGAAGGTTGATCCCGTCCACCAGCCGCTCGATCGCCGAGAGCGCGAACTGGTTGGTCTCGAAGTTCGCCTCGTTGTAGAAGACCCGCAGTCGCGCTCCCGGCGGCGGGGGCTCCTGCCCCGGCGTGGACGAGAGCTGCCCGAGCTCCGGAATCACGAGCACGACGTCCGTGTCGCCGTCTGTGAGCCGACGGCGGGCCGCAACGAGATCCTGCTCACGCACCTCGAATGACCCCACCTCCTCGAGGCCGCCGACTATCAACTCCTGCACCGAGGAATCCCCGACCACGTCGATTCTCACCGTCGGCGCCTGGCTGAAGTCGAACAGCCCGAACACGATCGCGAAGATCACCGGGAACGCGAGCGCCCAGAACAGCGCCTGCCGATCCCGCAATAGCATCTTGAGGCTCGCCCAGAACAGCTTCGGCATCGGGCTCACTCCCTAAGGCTGCGTCCGGTGAGCGAGAGGAACACGTCCTCGAGCGTCGCCGGAAGCACCTGGACGTCATCGACCGCGACCCCGCTGTCCTTCGCCCACTCGAGGAACGCCGGCAAGGTGACCTGCGCGCGCTCCACCGCTAGCTGCACGTTGAACCCGCCGAGCAGCACCGGCTCCACTTGCCCGACGCCGGGCAACCGACGGAGCTCCTCGTGGTCCACCTCGTCCTTCGTGGCGAACAGGATCCGGTAGGCGGCGGGGAGCTCGTGGATCAACCCGAGCGGGGTATCGATCGCCCGGATCTTGCCGTGGTCGATGATCGCGACCCGGTCGCAGAGGACCTGCGCCTCCTCCATGTAGTGGGTGGTCATCACCACGGTCTTGCTCTCCTCGCGGTTGATGAGCTCGATCAGGTCCCAGAGGTTCCGGCGGGCCTGGGGATCGAGTCCCGTCGTGGGCTCGTCGAGGAACACGACCTCGGGGTCGTTCACGATCGCCGCGACGATCGAGAAGCGCTGAGCCTGCCCGCCCGAAAGCTCCCGGACGAGTGACTTCCGCTTTTCCTGCAGACCGACCTTGTCCAGGAGCCCTGCCGGCGAGACGCGCCGCGGGTAAAACGAGCCGAAGAGGTCGAGGATCTCCTCCAGCGTCAGGTAGTTGAAGTAGGCGCCGGCCTGCAGCTGCACGCCGATCCGCTGCTTCATCTCGTTCCGGTCGCGCCTGGAGTCCAGACCGAGCACGCCCGTGCTCCCCGACGTGGGGCTCTGGAGCCCCTCGATGATCTCGAGGGTGGTCGTCTTCCCTGCCCCGTTCGGTCCGAGGAAGCCGAACACCTCGCCGGAAAGGACCTCGAACGACACGTGGTCGACCGCCGTGAGCGTGCCGCCGCCCGGCGAGGGGAACTCCTTCACGAGGTCCCTGACCTCGACGGCCGCCTTCGTCTCCATCCCCCCGTCCTCCTCCGCCCGAGAACCCAACCCCCCGCTGCGGACCGGTGGCGCGCCACGGGGCGGCCGCTCGGAGCCTATCCATGACGGGGGGGAGCCGGCGTGGGCCGAACGGCAGGGTCCGTGCCGGGCACAGATGCGGGGTCACTCCTTGTAGACGGCCCAGAACTTCTTCACCGGGGTGAGCGCCTTCCAGGTCGCCCTGCTGCTTTTCGGAGTGATGAGCACGTCGCCGGGGCCGACCAGGTGGACGGTACCGTCGTCCTCGTGGACCTCGACCTCGCCCTCGATTATCACCGCGATCTCGTGGTACGGAGGCTCCATCGGGCCAGTCTCCGGCGTCCTCCGCCAGATCCCGAAGCTGAACCTCGCGTCGCCGGAACGGAAGGCGACGACCTCCTCGCCGGGTGGATTCGGATCGCCCTCCTCGTTGGGGATGACATCCCAGTCGAGCTCGGCGCCGGCCTTGATCACGCGGATCGTCGGATCGATGCTCATGAGGAACCTCCGTCGCGTCGGGAACGGCGACAGGCTACAGGTCAGCGGCGGCGGTCGAGCGCGCGCTCGATCTCCGCGATCTGCTCGAGGACGCTCGCCGGCGAGGGGCCACCCCGGGAGGCGCGCGCGCGAACCGACCGGTCGGGATCGAGGAGCGAGGCGCCCCCGGGGAGGTCGAAGGCGGTCCACTCCTCCTCCGAGAGGTTCCGCAGCGTTCGCCCCTCCGAGTCGAGCCGACTGAGCAGCTCGCCCACGCGGAGGTGGGCCTCGCGGAAGGGGAAGCCCCTCGCCACGAGGGCCTCGGCGAGGTCGGTGGCGTAGATCTCCGGCGCCTCGGCGGCGCGCCGCATCGCCGCTTCGTCGAAGTGGAGCGTATCCACGCAGCCGATCAACGCCGGAAGCACGAGCTCGAGCGCGTCGGAGGCATCGAATAGCGGCACCTTGTCCTCCTGAAGGTCTCGGTGGTATCCGAGCGGCAGGCCCTGGAGCACCGCCGAGAGCGACGCGAAGTCCCCCGCGAGGCGCGCGGCCTTCGCACGTGATATCTCGGCCACGTCCGGGTTCCGCTTCTGCGGCATCATGCTCGAGCCTGTCGCGTAGGCCTCGTCGAGCTCGGCGAACCCGAGCGCCTCGTCGGAGAGGCGCGCGACCTCCGCGGCGAGTCGAGACAGATGGGTGCCGAGGATCGCGCACGCCGCGAGGAACTCCTGGGCGAAGTCGCGGTCGGACACGGCGTCGATCGAGTTCTGGAACGGCCGCTCGAAGCCGAGGCGCTCGGCCGTCTCGGTCGTGCTCAGAGCAAGCGTGCTCGTCGCGAGCGCTCCGGCGCCGAGGGGAGACACGGATGCCCGTGCGGCCCAGTCCCGGAAGCGACCGACGTCGCGGACGAACGCCCACGCGTGCGCGAGGAGATGATGCGCGAGCGTCACCGGCTGGGCAAGTCGGCCGTGGGTCGTCCCCGGCATGACGGTCTCGGCGTGCTCGCGCGCCCGCTCCGCGACCGTTCGGACGAGCATCGCGGTGAGCCCCGTGATCCGCCGTCCCGCAGCAAGCAGCCAGAGCCGCAGGTCGGTCACGACCAGGTCGTTCCTGCTGCGCCCGGCATGGATCCGCGCGCCTAGCTCACCCAGCCGCTCGATGAGTCCGCGCTCGATCGCCGAGTGCACATCCTCGTCGGCCGGATCGAATACGTAGCTGCCGTCCGCGATCTCGGCGCCGACCTCGCGGAGCGTCTTCTCGAGCTCGGCGGCGTCGCCACCCGAAAGCAGACCAGCGTCCTCGAGCGCTCGAACGTGCGCGACCGAAGCCTCCACGTCCTGTGCCGCAAGACGAACGTCGAACCCGATGCTCCGGCCGAGCGCGTGGGCCTCGGGGGCCGGCCGCTTCTCGAAGCGGCCGGCCCAGAGGGGCGTCCCCTCGCCGGCCTCGGTCATCCCTTCCCCTGCTTCGCCGACCACACCTTGAGCGGCAACCCCCACAGGCGGACGAAGCCCGCCGCGTCCGATTGATCGAACGCGTCCTCGGCGCCGTAGGTGGCGAGCGACAGATCGTACAGGGACGACTCGGAGCGGCGGCCGACGACCGCGCACGAGCCGGCGTCGCACCTCAGCCGAACCTCGCCGGTGACCGCGGTCTGGGTCGAATCGACGAACGCGTCTATCGCCTGTCGGAGTGGGGAGAACCAGAGACCGTCGTAGACGAGGTCCGCCCAGCGTTGCTCGAGCGCGGGTTTGTAGTGCGCGAGGTCGCGCTCGAGAGTCACGTCCTCCAGCGCCCGGTGCGCCACTATCAGCGCGAGCGCGCCTGGCACCTCGTAGAGCTCCCGCGACTTGATGCCGACCCTGCGGTTCTCGATCATGTCGACCCGGCCGAAGCCGTAGCGCCCGCCGAGAGCGTCGACGACGGAGACCAGCTCGGGCAGCGGCGTCGGGCTCCCACCGAGGGCTACGGGGAGGCCGCGCTCGAACCCGACGATCAGCTCCGTGGGCTCTTCCGGCCGCTCCCCGAGCGCTGCGGTCCGCTCGAAGGCGTCCTCCGGTGGCGCGGTCCAGGGATCCTCGAGAGGGCCGCACTCGACGGTCCTGCCCCACAGGTTCTCGTCGACCGAGTAGCTGTTCGCGACGTCGGCGACCGGGATCCCCCACTCTGCCGCAAGGGCTAGGGCCTTCTCGCGCGGGATCTGCGCGTCGCGGATCGGAGCCATCACCTCGAGGTCGGGGGCGAGGACGCCGAAGGACACCTCGAACCGCACCTGATCGTTCCCCTTGCCCGTGCACCCGTGCGCCAGCGAGCCGGCGCCGACCTCCCTCGCCACCTTCACGACCTCACCTGCGATCAGCGGCCGCGCGAGAGCGGACACCATCGGGTACTTGCCCTCGTACAGGCCGTTCGCCTTGATCGCTCGCGCGAGGAACTCCTCGGCGAACCGATCGACGGCACGAACCACCCGGACCTCAGCCGCGCCGGCCGCCCGCCCTCTCTCGACGATCCGGTCGAAGTCCTCCTGCTGGCCGACGTCGACCGCCACCGCGAACACCTCGTATCCCCGCTCCCCCATCCACCGGATCGCGACCGAAGTGTCCAGACCGCCCGAGTACGCGAGCACCACCCGTCTCATCCCGCCTCCATGATCTGCTCGAGCTGCTGTTCCAGATCCTTCCCGCTCACGCCCTCGCGAGCCACGACCAGGATTGTGTTGTCGCCGGCGATGGTCCCCGCCACGTCAGACAGGCCGACGCGATCGAGTCCCTCACCGAGGGCGGGCGCCGCGCCGGACGGCGTCCTTATCACGAGGAGACTCCCCGAGGACGCGAAGGAGAGCGCGAACTCGTCGAGGAGATGGTGCAGCATCCGCAAGGGGCCGGGTGAGCCGCTCTCCCCACGGACCACGTAGCGCACGCCGTCGTGATCGTGGACGCGCGCGAGCCCCAGCTCCTCGACGTCGCGGGATATCGTCGACTGCGTGGCCTCGAGGCCCATCCCGCGCAGCCGCGCGCCGATCTCCTGCTGCGTCGAGAGCCGCTCACGGGAAACGAGGGAGAGGATCGCCTGCTGCCGCCTGGACTTCACCGCGCCGTTGCCGCGGCTCACGTGCGCACCCCCGCGCCGGCGGCCACGCGGGCGAGGGCGACGCCCAGGGCTCCGACCGCCACCTCGATGTCCGGGGGCTGCACGACGAGCGGCGGCGACAGACGGACGACGTCGCGTCCGGCCTCTGTGGCAAGGACCCCCTCGTCGATCATCGCGAGGACCACGTCGTGCGCGACCGGTGCGGCGAGCTGGATCCCTACGAGCAGGCCCGCGCCTCGAACCTCCGCCACCAAGCTGCCACCGAGGGAGCGGATCTTCGTTCGGATACGCTCGCCCTGCTCGCGCGCGTTCGCCAGGAGGTCGTCCTCCTCGATCACGGCGAGCGTCGCGACGGCCGCGGAGCACGGGATAGGGCCCGCCCCGAACGTCGACGCGTGGTCGCCCTTCCCGAAGGCGAGCTCGGCTCGGCACACGGTCGCGCCGATCGGCAGGCCGCCGCCGAGCCCTTTCGCGAGAGACACCAGGTCGGGAACGACCTCCGCCCCAGAGACGGCGAGCCATTCGCCGCATCGGCCGAGACCCGTCTGGACTTCGTCGGCCACGAGCAGCGCGCCCCGCTCCCGGGTGAGCGCCCGCACCCCACGAAGATAGTCGTGGTCGAGGGGACGCACGCCGCCCTCGCCCAGGACCGGCTCCAGGAACACGGCCGCCGTGTCGTCGCCGACGGTCGCCTCCATGGCGCTCAGGTCACCCGGTGGCACGTGAAGGAACCAATCCACCAGAGGCTCGAAGGCCGCGCGCTTGGGCGGCTGCCCCGTGGCCGCCAGCGTCGCGACCGTGCGACCGTGGAAGGAGCCCTCGAGGGCCACGATCCTGGTCCGGCCAAGCGGCAGTCCCCACTTACGGACGAGCTTCAGAGCCGCCTCGTTCGCTTCCGCGCCCGAGTTCGAGAGGAACACGCGCGCGTCGGAGATCGGCAGGAGGAGGGCCAGGCGTGCGGCGAGTTCGGCCTGCGG
>DATEBA010000070.1:0-13470 GCA_035288045.1 Actinomycetota bacterium | reverse complement strand
AAGGTTGCAAGAGGTCGGTCAACGCTGGTCAGCGAAACTGCTGGTCAAAGGCACCTTCGGTCTGATTCGCTCTGCTCTCGATACAGGCTGAATCACACTGTTAATCCGTAGGTTGTGGGTTCGAGTCCCACCCCCGGAGCTCGCGTTTCGTGTTCCGGGTGGTGCTCGACGTTCCGGCGCCACCCGACGTTGGCCACACCGCGATCCGCTCACCGCCGACCGGCCAGCCAGAGCTGGAGCGGGTCGCTCGCGAGGTGACGCGCGTGATCGCGACGAGCATCCACACGTGATCCACCGTGAAGCGTAGGCTCGGCCGATGGGATCCTCGCGGAAGATCGAGGGGCCCCGCCTAAACGATCGGCGTGGTTCGAGCATCCATGGACGCGTGCAGATAGAGGACAACGTCGTCGAGCTTGACCGGGAACGCGAGGCGCCCGCGGGTCCGCCGAGTTTCGAAGAGCTCTTCCTCGACGTGCACGATCGCCTGTACCGAGCGTTGTACTTCATCACAGGGAGCTCAGCCGACGCGGAGGAACTGATGCAGGACGCATTCCTGAAACTCTGGGAGCGATGGGACCGGCTCGACACGATCGAGGATCCGGTCGCCTACCTGTTCCGCGCCGCGCTGAACGGGGTTCGGATGCGTGCACGCCGTGCACGAGTGGCCGCGAGGAAGATCGTCCCGGCCGCGGGCACCCGAGACCCGTTCGATGACGTCCACGTCCGGGAGGACGTGCGTCGGATGCTACGAGGCATCTCGCCTCGTCAGCGGACCGCGATCGTGCTCACTGAGATCCTCGGGTACAGCTCGGAACAGGCCGCTCGGATCATGGGCATCCAGCCGACCACCGTGCGCGTGCTGGCGTCGCAAGGGCGCGCGGCGCTCAAGGGGAGCTAGGGAGGCGAGGATGCCAGACGTTCAGGAGGTCTACGAGATGGTCACGAAGCACAAACCACCCGAGCATGGCGCCCTCGAGCGTCAGCAGAAGCGGCAGGTCCGTGCCGCTCGGAACAAGAAGATCGGAGCGTTCGCCGTGGCGGCGGCGTTCGCCGTGGCGGCGATCGCGCTGATCCTGGTGGTACGCCAAGGAGGGAACGCGACCACCCCTGCTGCCACCGGGCCGACGGTCAACCCGGCGGATGCGGCAGCGGTGGAGGTCGCCACTGGCTTCCTCGAGGCGTTCGGCGCTTTTGACGCGGAGCAGGCGATGACCTACCTGGCCGACGACGCCGACATCACGGGATTGACCAATGGCTCGAGGAGGGCCGAGGGTTTGTCACTGATGATTTCCTTCCTCGAAGCCCAGGGCTACCAACAGACGATCACCTCCTGTGAGGCGACTACCTTCGCCTCCGATACCAGCGTCGTCTGCGAGTTCGATCTCCACGGCATCAGATCCGATGAGATCGGGCGGGGCCCGTTCAGCGGCAGCACCTTCATGTTCACCGTTCGTGACGGAGAGATCGTCCGAGCCGGGATGAACTGGGAGATCGAGAAGTTCTCACCGCAGATGTGGGAGCCCTTCGCCGACTGGGTGTCCACGAACTATCCGGAGGACGCCGCCGTGATGTACAACGAGACACTCACCGATTTCCAGCTCACCGAGGAGTCGATCCGGCTCTGGGAGCGGAACACCAAGCGGTACGTGAAGGAAGTGCAGGGAACCGAGGGGCAAACCCCCTGACGACCGAGGCTTCCCATGTCACCGTCACAGGGCGAGCAGGGCCGTGACCGAGAGGCGCCCGCTCGCCCTGTGCACGAGCGTCACCGTCCTGCCGTCTCTGGGAGGGACTGGTCCGACGCTCACCTCGTCCATGCCGCTCGCGAGATCCACGCCGACGATCCGACCTTCGGCTACCGGTTCATCGCCGACGAGCTCGCCCGAGAACGCGGGATCCGAGCCAGCGAGAACCGGGTGCAGCGTCTGTGCAGCGCACACGGTATCTTCTCGGTCCCTTCCCCCAAGAGGGGCCGAAGAGCAAGACCCGGGGAGCCGGTGCATGATGACCTGGTCCGCCGGGCCTTCGGTGCCCGGGCCCCGAACGAGCTGTGGTTCACCGACATCACCGAGCACCGAACCGATGAGGGCAAGCTCTGCCTGCGCGGTGAAGGACGCCTTCTCGTTGTCGCATCGTCGGCTACTCGATGCAGGCTCGGATGAAGGCCTCGCTGTGGCGGCGCTTCGCAACGCCATCGGGTTGCGTGCCCCCGCCGGCACCGTGGTGCACTCGGACCGCGGGAGCCGGCCCAGTTCCGCTCGGGGAAGTTCGTGCGGACCCTTCGATCGAACGGCCTGATAGGCTCCATGGGTCGAACCGGCGCCTGTGCCGACAACGCCGCCATGGAGTCGTTCTTCGCCCTCCTGCAGAGGAACGTTCTGGATCGACAGCGCTGGCAGATGAAAGATGAGCTCCGCCTGGCCATCGTGTACTGGATCGAACGCACCTACCACCGCCGGCGTCGACAACGGGTCCTCGGTAAGCTCACGCCGATCGAGTTCGAGGCAGTGCACGAGGTCGCTCATGTGGCCTGAAGACTTTCAGCCCCGCGAGTCAACTGAAGTGGGAGCAATCCCAATCGAGTACCCTAGACATCTGGCAGGTTACCGGCGAAGGAGGGGTTCCCCCGTGGGAGCAATCGCAGTTCCGATCGTGCCCGGCAAGCTCGATGCCTGGAGCAGCTGGATGAGTGAGTTGAACGGCGTGCGGAAGGCCGGGTTCGAGGAGCTCAACTCGCGCTACGGGCTCACCGCGCATCGCGCGTGGCTGCAGCAGACTCCCGACGGCGGACACACGGTGATCGCGGTTCACGACGGCCCCGGTGGCGACGACTTCATGGCGAGGATCGCGGCATCCGATCATCCCTTCGACATGTGGTTCAAGGAGAACATCCGGGAGGTGCACGGGCTCGACTTCTCTGGCCCGATGCCGCCGCTCCCGGAGCTGAAGCTCGCTTAGCTCTCTACGCGGTCCGCCCGAGCGCGCCCCCGAACAGGTCGCCCGTCTCGGCTCCGTTCAGGATGCCCGGGGTCTCCTGATGCCAGAGCTGGTCACCCTCGGCCGTGAGCCCGGTCCTCGAACCGTAGAAGACGTTCACCGCGCCCGCGCTGCTGATTCCATGAACGGAGTCGGCCGGCACCCCTACGGCGAGGTCCGCGAAGTAGGACCTCCCGAAGTCGGTCGCGGCGAGCGCATCGCCGAACGCGCCCCCGCCAGCACCGCTCATGCCCTGGACCTCCTGGTGCCATAGCTGGTCGCCCTCGGCCGTGAGCCCTTGCCTCGAGCCGTAGATCACGTTGACCGCGCCGCCCGGGACCGCCTGATATCCGGGAACGCCGATCGCGAGGTCGGCCTCCGGCGACTCGCCGAAGTTCGCAGCCGCCAGCGCCGAGCCGAAGTCCTCTATCCAGTCTCCGATCGCGGGCTCTCCCTTGATCCCCGGTGTCGCCTGGCTCCAGCGCTGGCTGCCCCTCCCGGTCAGCCCGTCGACGGATCCGTACAGGACCCTCACCGACCCCAGGCAGCAGAACCTGGCCGGAACCCCGACGGCAAGATCGGCGCGGGCGGTCTTGCCGAAGTCCGCCGCTGCAAGGGCCGAGCCGAGATACGCTTCGGAGTCGCCGCTGCCGTACAGCCGGGCGTCGCTCCAAAGCTGATCGCCGTCCGCCGTCAGTCCCGCTGCCCTTCCGTAGAGAACGTGCACGGCCCCATCGAAGTCTGTGGAGATACCCTCCGAAGGAACCCCAACCGCCAGGTCCGCGCGGTAGCCTTTGCCGAAGTTCGCGGCCGCGAGGGCGGAACCGAAGTGCTCGCCGTAGTCGTAGTTGGACTCGGCGGCGTCCTTGATGCCGGGGCTGTCCTGGTTCCAGAACTGGTCGCCGTCTCCCGAGAGCCCGTCTGGCGAGCCGTAGACGACGTTCACCGCGCCGGCTTCCGCGATGCCCCCGACCTCCTCCTCGGGAGCACCGATCGCGAGATCGCAGACTCCGTCGCCGTCGAAGTCGCCGGCGGCCAAGGATGAGCCGAAGCGATCTGACGTCTCCGCCGAGTCCGCGATCCCACCGCTTCCCTGGACGATCTTCTTGGTTGCTCCACCCTCCAAGCCGCCGGCCGATCCGTACCAAACGACAACCGTCCCCGCGTCGGCGGCTCCGCCGACGTCGCGGGAAGGCATCCCCACCGCGAGGTCGCCGAGCCCGTCGGAGTCGAGATCCCCGGCGGCCACCGCCGATCCGAACCGGTCTCCTTCGCCGAGCGCAAATCCGGCGTCGGCCTCCGTGAGCAGCTCGTTGCCGGAGGAGGTCAACCCGTCAGATGCGGCGTAGATCACGCTCACCGCGCCGGCGTCCGCGACCCCTCCCATGTCCTCGGAAGGCACGCCCACCGCGAGGTCGGCGAACCCGTCGCCGTCGAAGTCCGCCGAACGGGGGCCGCCGCACCTGGGTGTCGCCTGCGCTGGCGGGACTTCGATCGCTGCCAGCGCCACCGTGGCGAGCAGCAGAACCAAGATGCTTCGGCCGACGCGGATCTCGCCGAGCGATGTCGGTTCAAGAGGTGGACTTTCATCCCTCCTTCTACGTTTGGCTCGTCGAACCGTCAATGTCGCGAAGAGCTGCGCGTGGAGTAGGACGGGCCGCGTAGGCGACCCGGCCGACCGGTCGTCGGCCGGAAAGGCGACTCTACGTGGGGCACTGTTCCTGATACGAACATGTGGGGGGAAGAGCGAAGCGGGGGTTCGGGAAGTCGACCAGCCCCGAGCCCCCGCTTCATCCATTCACAGTTCCGCTTCTAGCACTTCGGCATGGCGGGCGATCCACTCTCGCGCCTCCGCTCCGAGGGGAGTTCGGACGAGTCGGACGCTCCCGAGCGGCGCCTGCTCGTAGTCGAACGAGTCGGCGTAGTCGTACGTAGGCTGACCGTTCGGCCCGGTGATGTCGTCGGTGCAGCTCGAGTCCCACGAGTCCACGGTCGCGCACGGCCCGAGCGGATCCAGGCCGAAGGTGTGCTCGATGAACGCGAGCATCGAGGCGAAGGTAGCCGGTCGGGAGTCCGTATACCCCGCTCGCGCGTAGGGGCTGACGATCAACATCGGCTCGCGGACACCCCAATCCCTGCTGTAGGCCCAGGGGTTCACGTGGTCGAAGAAGCAGCCGCAATCGTCGAAGGTGATGAAGATCGCGGTGGAACTCCAAACTTCGCTCCGCATGATCTCCGAGACCAGGTGACCGAGCCAGTTGTCCGCCGACGAGATGGCGCCGGGCGGGTGGCCCGATCGCTTCCCCGGTGGTATCACGAAGGACACGGCCGGCAGCGTCCCGTCCACGAGGTCGGTGAAGATCCTGCGAACGCCGACGAGGTGGTTACGCTGCGCCGAGCCCAGGCACTCCCAGAACGTCGGGCAGATCGCCCAGTTGTAGTTCCCGGAGTAGATCCGCCAACCGACGTCGGTCGTCTCCATGCGATCGAATATCGTGGGGACGTAGCGGGCGTGCCTCCGCGTGTACGAGGACCATCGCGGCCCCATGTCGCCCGTAGCGTCGGGGATGCACGACGGGACGAGGACCTCGCCGCCCGTCGGCGGCTTCCAGCGCGCGAACCTGCCGCTATCGCAGCCCCATCCCGGTCCCGGCGCACCCCCGGCCGGCTCCTCGGGGTTCCAGCCGGTGAACCGCTGCATCGTGGCGGAGGCGAGCACCATGTGCGCGGCCCAGGAAGGCGTCGCCCGGAACTCGAACGTGCGATCGGAGATCGCGAAGTTCTGCGCGAGCGCGGTGATGTTGGGGATGCACGTCTCGGTTCCACTCGGGCCGCAGTCGCCGCGCAGCGGATCGAACTGCATGAGGCACCCGTAGGCCGGGTTGTCGGTCGGGCGGCACCCGGGAACGAGCGAGAAGCCGTCCATCGCGCCACTGTTGATGGCCCACTGCTGCGCGCGGACGCTGTGGGAGATCTGGAGCCCGTAGTTGGGCTCCAGTCTCAGCCGGCGCCGCTCCCCGTTCGTGAGGACGCCTACCCTCGCGCCGTCGCAGCCCATGTCGAGCCCCGCCCGTTCGAGGTTCCCCCGGGAGTGTCGGACGCAAAGTTTCCCGAGGATGTCGTCGAAGGAGTGGTTCTCCAGGTCGACGATGACGACGTGCCGGATCGGCGACGGGACCGCGCCTGCCGACGGCGGAGCGGGATGGGCGCCGATCATGGACACCGCGACGGTCGTGGCGGCGACTCGCGTGTACGCCCGGCGCACCTACCCTCCTAGGACTTCGGGATCTCCTTGTTCGGATCCAGGAACGGGAGCGGCACGACCTGTGCGGCGGCCGGGCCGACGGGGGTCTCGACATCCAGCTTGGTGCCGTGTCCGGCTAGCTCGATCGGCACCCAGGCGTAGGCGATGTTCTTGTCGAGCCTCGGCGAATGGACGGCGTTCGTCACCTTGCCGACGACCACACCGTCGCTCGTCACCGGCCAGAACTCCTGGTAGTCGATATCGAGCGGCGTGCCGGCGAGCTCCATGCCCACGAGCTTGCGGCGTACGCCCTCGGCCTTGATGCTGAGCAGCGCTTCCTTGCCCACGTAGTCGGCCTGCTTGTCCTCGACCATCCGCTCGAGGCCGGTCACCTCGAGCGGGTTGTGCTCGATCGTCATGTCGCCGCCGTAGTTGAAGATGCCGGCCTCCATGCGGCGGATGTCCGAGGGTCCCGTCGGGCGGATGTTGAACGGCTTGCCCGCATCCATGATCCGTTCCCACAGCGCGACGCCCTTGCTCGGGTCGTCGCGGAGGTAGACCTCGAACCCGAGTTCCCCGGTCCAGCCCGTGCGACTGATAACCACCGCGATGCCGTCGATATCGGTCTGGAGTGTCCAGTAGTAGCGGACTCCGTCGACCGCCTCGCCGACTAGCGCGCGGAGCACGTCGCGGGACTTGGGTCCTTGGACCTGGAGCGGCCACGCGTCGGCCTCACGGACCTCGACGTCCATCCCTGAATTCACCGCAACGCCCTTGGCCCAGAGCGTCGCGTCGCTGTCGGCCAGGGCGAGCCAGTAGCGGTTCTCCTCGAGCCGGAGGAGCACAGGGTCGTTGATGATCCCACCGTTCTCATCGGTCATCACGACGTACTTGCCCTGGGTGACGGCGCAGCGGTCGAGGTCGCGCGGGGTGAGCATATTCGTGAATCGGTGCGCGTCGGGGCCGGAGATCTCCAGGCACCGCTCGACGGCGACGTCCCACAGCGCGACGTGGTTCACGATGTGCCAGTACTCGTGGACGAAGTCCGAGTACCACCCGGGGATCAGCATGTGGTTGTAGATGTCGTAGGACAGGCAACCGGCGGCTTCGGTCGCCTCCCAGTACGGCGACCTGCGGACGCGTGTGCCGTCGACGAAGAGGAGGGGAACCTCCTTCGTGCGGCGGGGAGCCTCGGCCATGGCACAACCTCCTGGTAGCTCGGAGCGGGCGGTGTACGGGCGTTGAAATCATCCTCCGGCGCGGCGTCGCGGCGCAACTCGATAACCTCTCCGAAATGTCGGATCCGCTGGTCGATATCGCCTGGCTGCTCGAGCATCTACAAGACCCGGACGTCGTCGTGGCCGAGGTGTGCTGGACGCCTGCCGGGTCGAGCCGCGAGCTCTACGAGCAGGGTCACCTCCCGGGGGCCGTCTTCCTAGACGTCGATGTGGACCTCGCCGCCCCGCCCGGGAGCGGGCCGGGCCGTCACCCGATCCCAAGCCCACCGTCGTTTGCGGCGACGATGGGGGCGACCGGGATCCGCAACACCGACCTGGTCGTCGCGTACGACCGGCAGGGTGGTTCTCTCGCGGCGCGGCTCTGGTGGATGCTCGACGTCACTGGACATCGCGCGGCCGTACTCGACGGCGGACTCGACGCGTGGACCGGCGTACCAGAAACGGGCGCGGTCGGTCGCAAGCCGGCCTCATTCGAGGAGAGACCTTGGCCGTCGCGCCGGGTAATAGATGCCGAGGGTGTGACGAGGGCGATCGCGACGCGAACCGCGGTCGTGCTCGATGCCCGCGTCGAGGAGCGCTACCGGGGCGAGGTCGAGCCGATCGACCCGGTCGGAGGTCACGTGCCCGGAGCGCTCAGCGCGCCCTGGGTAGACAACCTGGACCCGGCCGGGCGGTTCCTGCCGGCGGCCGCTCTCCGTGAGCGTTTCGTGCGGCTCGGGGTTCGGGAGGGGAAACCGGTCGTCTGCTACTGCGGGTCGGGGGTCACGTCCTGCCACGACGTGCTCGCGCTCGAGCTCGCGGGGCTCGGCGAGGCGATGCTCTACGAGGGCTCGTGGTCGGACTGGTGCTCGGATCCGAAGCGTCCGGTTGCCCGCGGCCCTGGGTCCCGGGGGGACTGAGGCTCAGGTCCTGTCGGGGCGCGTGGGGACCTTCTCGATCCGAGCGATGCGCTCGTACTCCACGACCCTGTGCCACGGGAAGGTCACGCGCTCGGCGGTGACGCCACCGGGCTCGGCGTCGCCCTCGACGAGGATGGTCACGCACCAGGCGTCGGACTCGAACCGGCTCGCCGGGAGGGTGAAGGTCTGCTCCCCATCGCCCCGGTCGTCCACCACGAGCCGGATCAAGATCCTCGAGCGGCGGTCGTCGGCGAGGGCCTCGAGCGGACGGCGAACGCGCGTCCGGTACTCGAGTATCCGATGCCATGGCAGAAAGAGCTCCCGCAGGGCCACGCCGCGGTCGGACGGGTCGAGCTCCGCGGCCCGGACCTCGATCTCGCGCCCGTCGCTCAGGCGTGCGCGTACCAGCGCCGCAAATCGGTCGCCGTCTCTTGCCGCGCGGCCGGCCCTCGAGTTGGTTTCCCTCACGGCGGGCACCTTATCGGTTGGGATGCGAGCCCGTTAACGGCCGAGAGGCCATCCTTGCAGGGCCGGAGGTCGGTTTTCGGAGAAGGTCATCCCTGCTGAGGCTCGCCGCTACGGGGCTCGGGCGCGTCGGCGGTATCCGGGGTCGGCTTCTCAGGGGGCGGAGCGTTGGGCGCAACGGTCTCCGGTGCGCGCGGGAACCTGACCTTGTCTCGCATGAGCGCCGCATGCGCGGGTGCCGGTTCGGGCTCTGGGATTCGGACCACGTTGCCGCTCGCCTTCTCGCGGACCTCCCGTTGGAGCTCCTCGAGGTGGGCTTCCGTTCTCTCCTCCTCCTGCCCGAGCAATCGGTTCCGCAGCTCGAGGCGTGCGTTCGCCGCAGCGAGCTCCATGCGCTGGCTCTGAAGCTTGCGCATCTTCGAGCGCGACCAGACGGTTGCCGCGCCCACGACGCCCACGAACACGCCGGCGGCGAGGAGCGCGCCGACGCCGATGGCGATCCGTGCGGGCGTTTCGTCGAAGGTCCGGCCCAGGATCACGATGGTGAGCTCGCCCTGGCTCCCGCCGGTGACCGTCAGGAGCAGGAACGCGGATCCAAGACCCACGAGGATGAGGATGACGCCCAGCATGGCGGGAAACCGCCCCCTCTCGAAACCACCGACCAGCGTTACCCACGTGGCCACCGGCGGCAACCGCCGAACGGCCCGTTTCGCCAGGAGAGTACCCGGTGCTGAGAAGAAGCGCCAGTCGACCCGGGCGCGGGGCGCCAAGGTAGAGTTCGTTGCAGGGGCGGTAGCTCAGTCGGTTAGAGCAGCGGACTCATAATCCGCCGGTCGCAGGTTCGAGGCCTGCCCGCCCCACGAGGGAAAGCGCAGGTCAACGTGCTGTTCGGTTGCGCTTGCGGCCAGGCGCGGCCGACAGACGACCTCCACAAGTTCCTTTCGACCTCCACGGGACCGGCGACGCCGAGCAGGCACCACCCGTCCGCTGGCCGCTGATAGCAGATGACCGCGTCGATCGTTCGGGCCGGGAGCGCCAGATCCTGCGGGTCGACTCCACGGAACCCGGGGACCATCAGAGCCTCCGATAAGCCCGGGGCGGTTCAGGTAGAGGCGCCAGCCCCTCTCCGTTACGGACGGGGAGCGGTCTTGAGTCGCTCGGTCGGTCCGTCGGGCTCAAGCGCTCAGCCCGGCGTGGCGGTCAGGACCAGCACGGTCTCCGAGACGGCGACCCGATAGGGCAGGCGGTTGCCCCGAGTCCCCCTGATCTCGAAGCCGAAGGCGAAGGCTCCTTCGGTGGGCTGCTGGTTAGCGACGACCCACGTCGCGGTCGCCGTCGTGCCATCGGCGGCTGGTGACAGCGTGAACGGCCCCGGACGCATCTGGTGCCTGGTCATGGGCGGCTTGAGCGTCGCGATCAGCCGCCCCCCGTCACCCGCGCTCGTTCCGTACTGGACGGTCAGCGACGCCGTGATGTCCACCCTGCCCAGCCCGGATGGAACCGAGAACTCGATGTCATCCGGGACCGACCCCGAACACAACACCTCCTGTTCGGTCCTCGTGCAGGAGTGGAAGGAGATCGGTTGTCCCTTGTACACGTGCATCAGCCTGAACACGTCGGGCTCGGGATCCGCTGCGGTCACCGGCAAGAGCACGGTGGCGCCCAACACGAGCGCAGCCGACGCAACCCATAGGACCGCCCTCACCTCTTATCTCCCTTCATCCCTCCCGGCCGGGACTCAGTACGGGTCTGTGAAAGTGTGGACGTCGTGGTTCTCCAGTGTTCGGCCCCAAGTCTGGCCAAGTCTAACCGTGCTGCACATCGTGTTGCTTCGTGCTGTCCGCGGGACACGAGAGGTGGTCGTGTGAGTCGTCCCATGATGGGAGTAGCCAACCACGTGACCGAACTCGTGAGCAGCGGTCCAACGTAGGTCGTCCTGATCCGGGTTAGGGTCGTCGGAGCCGGAGTTCCAGTTGTAGTCGGGATCGAACGCGACGGCGAACGTGTAGATCTTGTTGTCTGCGCCACCTCGCACGCCGTTTCATGTTCCGAGCGTTCCTCGTATCACGCTCACCTGCAGTCAGGCGGTTCCGCCACCCAGCACTACCTCCTCGGCCGCATAGCACACCGCGCGCACGCGGTCAAACCGGCACGCAATGCGGGAGCGCTCCGCCAGTCGCAGCTCGAGCTTCCGAGGAATCGACCAGAAGGGCACGTAGGCTCGCCCCGACCTGCGGGACAGGGAGGTAAGCCTCGTGCCCGAGGTGAGGAGAGGAAGACGATCGCTTCGAGGTAAAGACCGGGGTCTTCTACATGGGCAAGGCCCGCGCCGAGGAAGGCGCCACCGCCGCTTCACGCTGCTCAACAAGGGCTGCTACGCCACGACCGGTGATCAGGACGCCTTCGGCGTCGCTCACCACCAGATCGATCACTTCCACGTGGCCGCGCGCCTGTGGCAGGTCTCTCGGTGCGCCCCAACCCCGACGTCTTCCTCGACGCCTGCGCCGGGGCCGGATGGACGTCGTGGGCTCCGGGGTGGTGGAGAAGCACCAGGACCTGTTGGTGAAGCGCCGGATGAAGGGCAGGGGTGTGCGGTGGACCCGTCGGGCGCCGAACACCTCCTGGCCCTGCAGGCCAGGCGGTTCTGCGATCGGTGGCCGACGAGGTGGGGGTGGTCGCGGGTAGGATCACCGCACCGGGTGTCGATGCCGCCCCACGACAGAAAGCACGGGCCAGCAGGCCCCGTGTTCTAGCAACGCGGGCTGTGGCCCCAAGGCTTTCAGCCGGGCCGCCGGGAGGTGTCGGGGATCGGGTACTAGACACACGGGGTGGGCTCCTTCGAAGAGGTGGTGTCAAGCCATGGCTCCTGTCGACGCGCTAACCGAGATCGTGATCGGTCGCCCACGTGACGAGGTGGCTGCATTCGCTTCGAACCCAGACAACGCGACGACCTGGTACGAGAACATCACGCGGGTCGAATGGAAGTCCCCGAAGCCCGTCGCTGTGGGTTCGAAGATCGCCTTCGTCGCTCGATTCCTCGGACGAAGTCTCGAATACACCTATGAGGTAACGGAGCTGGTGCCTGGTGAGCGGTTCGTGATGAGGACCGCCGAGGGTCCCTTCCCGATGGAGACGACCTACACGTGGGGGGACGCCGCCGGCGGCACCCGGATGACGCTCCGCAACCGCGGAGAGCCGACGGGTTTCTCCAAGATGGGAGCGCCACTGATGGCGAGTGCGATGCGTCGCGCCAACCGCAAGGATCTCGCTAGACTGAAGACCCACCTGGAGGGATCGGCTCCGGCTGGGGTGCCCGCCCACTAGATCTCGGCGGCCTCCGACTCGCGGGTGCTCACAACGCGTCCGGCATCGTCCAGGACGACGATCGGCTCATCGGGCATGCGCGGGAACCGGCGCTTCTCCCTCCGGGGTGCGGTGACGGCGGGCGGAGCGACAGGCTCGGACCCGACCCTCTGCTCCACTTCCTCAAGCTTGCGCTCCAGGCGAGCGATCTGGTCGGTGAGGAGCCGTCGGCGCACCTGGAGACCGGCCACGTCCGTGGCCGACTCCATCAGCTCGAGCCGACGCCTGCGCTCTCGTGCGACGCGAACCGCGCGGCGAGCGCCGGCGACGAGGAGCGATGCGCCGAGGCCGAGAGTGAATCCGATAGCTAGCAGGCCCGGCGCGGTGAGCGTCGCGGACACGCCGAACGCGGACAGCTCGGCGTCGCCGATGACGCCGATCGCGAGCAGCGCGGCGGCTGCGATCGATGAGATCCCCAGGGCCGCGAGGCCGAGTGCCACCAACACGTCCATCCCCTCCGACGTGGTTTCCCGCCGACAGCCTCTCCGAGGACCGACGCAGCGACAACGGCCGAAGGTCCATAGGTGGGGGAGCCGACGTCCGGCCGGCGGCCGTGACCTGGTCGTTCTCGGGACCGCACTCGGGCGAGTAGGGTGATGTTCCATGGCCACCCCCGAGGCCGCTGGAGACACGCCGCACGTCGACGTCGGGCGCCGCTACCGCTTCGGCTGGGACGGCGAGGCGTACGGGATCTGGGACCGGCGCCGCCTGGGCGCACCGATCGAGCAGTTCCCCGATGAGGAGCGCATCCAGGCGTGGCTCCGCTACCGCGATCTCGAGGAACGGCAAGCACAGCGCGTCCATCGCAGGCGTTCGGGCATGCGTGGAACCCTTCTCACGGCCGCAGCGGCGCTGATCGTCGCGATCGCGTCGCTCGAGTTCCCGGGCGTGCCGTTGAACTTCGGATCGGTCCCCGCGCTCGTCGAGGAGCTGCTCACCGGCGAGGAGCCGCTGGAGACTCGCGTCCTGGCGGCCAGCGGCGGACCTGCGAATCCGGCCGAGGCCCTGCTCGACTTCGTCTTGGGAGGAGCGGACGTGATCCAAGACGCGGTCGATGGTGACTCGCCGGGGGGGCCCGGCGATGACGAAAGGGACGACGGGACGGTTCCCGGCACGGATCCGGGCACGTCCCCCTCACCGTCGCCTACCGAAGACCCATCCCCGGATCCCTCGCCGACCCCGACCGAGGACCCGTCGCCCACCGAAGACCCATCCCCGACAGAGGATCCCTCGCCGACCCCGACCGAGGACCCGTCGCCCACCGAAGACCCATCCCCGACAGAGG
>DATEBA010000069.1:0-27605 GCA_035288045.1 Actinomycetota bacterium | reverse complement strand
TCGCCGTCGAAGCCAACCCGGTGAGCCGGTCGTGCCGTATCGGGCGACGGCGAAGGTGTTGTCAGAGTAGCCCACTACGACGATCCTTCCATCGCCGTCGATCGCGAGCCCGGCCGCCGCATCCTGGAACCCGATGTCGCTCGTGACCTTCCCGTCGCCGTCGAACGTCTTGTCCAATCCGCCTCGTGGTCTGAAGCGCACGAGCGCGAAGTCGAAGTCGCCGCTCACGTCGCGAGTGCCCGCCACGGCTATCTTGCCGTCGCTCTGGATGGTGACGTCGCTTGCCTCATCGAAGCCTCCGAAGTTTGGCGGTCGCCCAACCATTCCCGCTGAACGTCGCGTCCGGGGTTCCATTCGGGTTGAACCGCGCCACCAGGAAGTTGCCGCCCAGCCTCCCCGCCGCGACGATCCTGCCGTTCGGCTGGAGCGCCACGCCGTGCAGCGACTCCTCCTTCCCGGTGTCGAACACGACTTGCCCGTCACCTCCGAAGGACGAGTCCGGCGTTCCGTCGGCGCCGAAACGAACGATCGCCGCGTCGACTTCGCCCGCGCTTCCGACGACGACCATCTTCCCGTCAGCCTGGATGGCGACGGCCTCCGCGCCCTCGTACTCTCCGAATTCCGCGGTCACCTTCCCGTCACCCCCGAAGGATCCGTCCAGCGCGCCGCCCGAGCGGTACCTCGCCAGGGCGTAGTCGCCGGCGCTTCGCCCGACGGCGACGATCCGGCCGTTCGGCTGGATCGCCACGTCGTCGGCGGCGTCGCTCCCGGCACCGATGTCGGTCGTCTTCTTCCCGTCGCCGCTGAACGTCTCGTCGAGGTCACCCGACGCGGCGGCCGCAGAGGAGGCGGAGGCGACGAGCAGGAGCGCGGCGAAGAGCACGGGCATGTGGGCGCGCGGTCAGCTCGGTCCGGACATGGACGTCCCCCTTCTGGTGAGGATGCGGAGACGATGCTGTCTCATGCGATCGGTCGCGGTCAATCGGCCCTTCGCCCGCATGCCGGCGAGGCCCGCTTCCGAAGGCGGCAGCCCGAGGGAGGAAGCACGCTCCTATGTCCTTGCGGGCGTAGGGCTGGCGCTCGGGTGCTCCAACCGGGTAGGCTCGGCGACCCGGTGGATGTCGAGGAGGCATCATGACTGAGCGCACGCGCTTCGACCTGCGGACCGATGACCTGCCGACCGCATGGTTCAACATCATGCCGAGCATCGTGCAGGCGGGGATGCAGCCACTCCCGCCGCTACACCCGGGAACCGGGAAGCCTGTCGGACCCGAGGACCTGGCTCCGCTCTTTCCCGAGTCGCTGATCCTCCAGGAGGTCTCGACAGAGCCGTGGATCGACATCCCCGGCGAGGTGCTGGACGCGTACAGGCTCTGGCGTCCCACCTCGCTCCACCGCGCAACGCGGCTCGAGCGAGCTCTGGAGACGCCGGCGCGGATCTACTTCAAGTACGAGGGCACCTCGCCGGCAGGGTCCCACAAGCCGAACACCGCTCTCGCGCAGGCCTACTACAACAGGGAAGCGGGCGTTGGTCGCCTTGCTACAGAGACCGGCGCGGGGCAGTGGGGCTCCGCCCTTGCGATGGCGTGCAAGTTCTTCGGGCTGGACTGCCTGGTGTTCATGGTGAAGGCCTCCTACGAGCAGAAGCCATACCGCCGCATCTTCATGGAGACCTTCGGTGCGGAAGTGCGGTCGTCCCCCACCTCGACGACGGCGGCCGGCAAGAAGATCCTCGACGAGCATCCGGACACGACCGGATCCCTCGGCATCGCTATCAGCGAGGCGGTGGAGGTCGCGGCCACGAGCGCCGACACCAACTACTCGCTCGGGTCCGTGCTCGGGCACGTGCTGCTCCACCAGACCGTCATCGGGCTCGAGACCAAGTCACAGATGGAGATGGCCGGCGACGAGCCAGACGTCGTGATCGGTTGCGTCGGGGGCGGCTCGAACTACTCCGGGCTCGCGTACCCGTTCATGGCCGACAGGCTGTCCGGGGCCAAGCCCAACCTCAGGTTCGTCGCGTGCGAGCCGGCCGCGTGTCCGACGCTTACCAAGGGCAAGTTCGCCTACGACTTCGGCGACACGGGGCAGATGACCCCCCTCCTCCCGATGTTCACGCTGGGTCACGACTTCGTGCCGGCGCCGGTACATGCGGGCGGTCTGCGATACCACGGCGACGCGCCTTCTCTCTCGCTCCTCGTCAAAGAGGGGCATATGGAGGCGCAGGCCTTCACGCAGAACGCGGTGTTCGACGCTGCGGTGCAGTTCGCCCAGACGCAGGGGATCGTTCCCGGGCCCGAGCCGGCTCACGCCATCCGAGCGGTTATCGACGAGGCGATCGACGCGCGCGACAAGAGCGAGGAGCGCGTGATCCTGTTCAACCTGTCGGGGCACGGTCACTTCGACATGCAGGCCTACGACGACTACCTGAGCGGCCGGCTTCCGGAGTACGAGTTCGACCCGGCGGAGGAGGAGGCCGCGCTAGCGCGGATCCCTGACGTGCCGATCGCCTAGACGGGAGGCTCAGCCGGGGTGGCGGCCGGCACGGGCTCCTTCGCGAGCGCACCGACCCAAACCCCGGCGATGACGAGCGGCGCCCCTAACAGGAGCGACGCGGTCACGGGCTCGTCGGCGACTAGCAGCCCGAGGACGGCCGCCACGAGCGGCAGCAGAACGAACATGTACGAGACCGCGGAGGCCGTCCAGCGGTTCAGCACGAACACATAGAGAATGAAGAGCAGCGGCGTCACGACGGCGAGGTAGCCGAGCACGGCCCACGTACCCGGCGTGGCCGGTAGGTCCCATGGCTCGCCGGCGACGCGCGACAGCACGAACAGGAAGGGCGTTCCGATCGCCATCGCGATCGCGTTGGTCGTGATGGGATGCGTGTCGGGGATCCATTTCACCAAGATGCCCGACTCGGCGGCGCAGAAGGCGGAGCCGACGATCAGGAGCACCGAACCCATCGGGAGCGGGCCGCCGGGCGGCTCGGCAAGCATGATCGCGACGCCGGCGATCGCTAGAGCCGCACCTGCCAGGCCGCGCGGGCGGAAGGACTCCTGACGGTGCGCGAGAGCGAGGAACAGCGTTAGGAGCGGGACCGACGACATGATCGTGCCGGCGAGCCCCGCCGGAACGTGAACAGCGCCGCGATAGAACAGGGCGTACGACACCGCGAAGTTGAGCATGCCGAACCCCGCCGTTCCGACGAGCGCGCGGCCGCGCGGGAGCGGTAGGCGTCGGAGCCTCACTAGGGCGAGCATCAGGAGCGCGGCAGCGGTGAAGCGCAGCCCCGCTCCCCAGAAGGGCGGTAGCTCCCGGTTGCTAAGCCGAACGGCCACCACGTTGCTCCCGCCGATCAGCGCGGAGCCGACGAAGGCGGCGAGCGTCGCGCGGTCGGGACGGCTGGGCATGTCCGGGCATGATAGGAGGTACGGGGACATCCGCTAGCCTGTAGGTCCTTGGGGAAAGAGGAGGTTCACGTGGCACGCGAGCTCGATTGGGCTCTTCTCGAGAAGGCGGTGGAGCTGTCGGCTTCGGCGGTACGGGGCGCGCTGGGAGGGGAGAGCAGCCAGCCGCCGCGGTTCGCGGCCGACGTCTTCCGAGAGGTATGGACCGCGATGAAGGAAGTGAGCCAGGAGCTCTCAGAGAAAGGGAAGCCCGGCTTCTAGTGATGTGCTCGGCGCCTCTTCCTGCGTGAAGCATGGGGAACGGCCGTCCGGCGGCCGCCGTCCAACCCCCGTCCACAGCACGAAGGAGGTTGCCATGAAGCGCGCAGCGATCGTCGTCGTGATCTTACTAGTGGTTGCCGGCGTGGTCGGCTACTTCGTCCGTTCCGGAGGGTTCGCCACCTTCGCCACCTCCGCCGACTCCGCCGGCCCGGCCTTCGTAGGGGCGGCCGAGGCGCGTGGGGCCGGCGGGGCGGTCGTCGAGGGCGTTCCAGCGGAGCCCGGGGTCGCGATGCCCGAGGAGGGCGTCGCGATAGGCGAGATCGGCGCGTTGCCCGCGATCGGGCCAGACATCATCAAGACCGCTGACATCGCCGTCGTGGTCGACGAGGGGAAGTTCCAGTCGGCGTTCAACGCGGTGTCGGTGATCGCGGGCAAGTACGGGGGATTCGTTCAGTCCTCGTCGACGACGGGACGCGAGTCGAGGACCGGGTCGCTTCTGATCCGGGTCCCGGCCCAGAGCTTCGACGAGGCCCTGAGCGATCTCGCGACGCAGCTCGGCGACGTCACCCGGCGCAGCGAGTCTGGCCAGGACGTGTCGGCCACGTTCATCGACCTGGAGGCGCGCCTGCGCACGTGGGAGGCCCAGGAGGCGGTGCTGCTGCGTCTCATGAACGAGGCCAAGAGCATCGAGGAGACGCTGCGCGTGCAGCAGCAGCTCCAGGACGTGCAGTTCCGGATCGAGGAGATCAAGGGACAGCTGCAGATGCTCCGCGACCAGGTCGAGCTTGCGACTATCAGCCTGTTCCTCCGGGAGCGCGGGGCGCCGGTCGTGACGGGTCCCGTCGCTGACCGCCCGGACCTTGCCGAGGCCTGGGACCTCGCTTTGAACGGCGTGCTCGGAGTGGTGTTCGCCGTCGTCGTGGGGCTCGGATACGTGCTCCCGCTCACCGTGGCGGGCGTCGTCGGATGGTTCGTGTACCGGCGGCTCCGTCCTCGCCACCTGCCGGCCGTTTCCTGAAAGTTGACGCTTACGTAAGCGATGGCTTAACTTCAGGGCCGTGGAAGCGGCCCTGAAGGCCATCGCGGAGCCGAGGCGGAGGGAGATCCTCCGCCTCGTCTGGGACGCGGAGCTGTCGGCGGGAGAGATCGCCTCTCACTTCGAGGTGAGCCGGCCGGCGATATCCCAGCACCTGAAGGTCCTGCGGGAGGCCGGTCTCCTCAAGGAGCGCCGAGATGGCACCAGGCGGATCTACCGAGCGCGTCCGGAGGGGCTTGAGGGACTGCGGAGCTTCCTGGAGGACTTCTGGGACGACACGCTGGCGAGCCTGAAGCTCGAGGCCGAGCGCGAGGAGAGGAGGAGGACCCGCCGTGCGGCGAACCGACGTCGTCGCTCGTGAGGTGCGGATCAGGGCGCGACCCGAGACGGTGTTCGAGTTCTTCACCGACCCCGAGAAGATGACGCGGTGGAAGGGGATCGGCGCGGAGCTCGACGCGCGCCCCGGAGGCGCCTACAGGATCCAGGTGTCCCCGCGGGACGTCGCGGTGGGCGAGTACGTGGAGATCGACCGCCCGCGCCGGATCGTGGTCACATGGGGTTGGGAGGGAGACGAGATCGTGCCACCGGGAACGAGCACAGTCGAGGTGACGTTCACCGGGGAGGGCGACGAGACCGTCGTGCGCGTCGAGCACCGCGACCTTCCCGAGGGCGCGGGGGCGGTCCACGCCGAGGGTTGGGAGCACTTCCTGCCCCGTCTGGCGACGGCGGCCGCAGGAGGCGACCCGGGGGCCGATCCCTGGGCGCAGTGAGGAGGGAGGGAGACGATGGGCAGACCGGTGGTGCACTTCGAGATCCTCGGATCGGACGCCGCGAAGCTACAGGCCTTCTACCGGGAGCTGTTCGACTGGACTATCCACCAGGCGCCGATGGACTACGGACTCGTCCACACCGAGGCCGGGACAGGGATCGACGGCGGTATCGGCAAGAGCGAGAAAGGTCCGGCGGTCAACATCTACATCGAGGTCGACGACCTCCAGGCCCACCTCGACGAGATCGAGCAGATGGGGGGCAAGACGGTCGTCCCGGTCACCGAGATCCCCGGGCAGGTGACCTTCGCGCAGTTCGCCGATCCGGAGGGCAACGTGGTCGGTCTGGTCAAGTCCGAGCAGTCGTGATCCATGGAGCCGGGGCGTTCCGGGGAGGCGGTCGACCGCTGCCTCGGGGTGATCCGGGAGTTCGTCGACCACGTCCGTGGCCACTACTCGGGGACCAGGCGCGTCGCTCCGCGATCGCGACGACCCCACGCTGTTCCTTCACGTGATGGAGTTCGAAGACGAGCGAGCCGAGTACGCCCACGCGAACTCGGCCGCGGTGAAGCGCGTCACCGACGTGCTCTAGCCCGAGACCGTCGACGGCGCGACGTTTCCGGCGGTTCGACCTCGTGGCCGGGACGGGTCTCTCGCGACACCTGCACGAAAGCCAGCCGAGCTTGCTCTGAGAGGGCCCTGTACTTCGAATGTGACTTCGGCCCGCGCTGGAGACCCCTCACCGACGGAATGGAAGGTGCCGCGGATCGTGTAGATGCCCGGATCGAGTGGCTTGCTTCTCACGCACCCCCAGCTGTCCCTGATGCACTCATCGAGATCCCACAAGAACAGCCGCTCGGTCTCGCCCGGCCGGATCGTGGCCTGACCCAGGATGTCGCAGTGGGTGCCTGGCGGGATGATGAACTCCCGTCCCTGGGGGTCGAAGTAGGAGAGGAAGCAGGCTTGATAGTAGGGCTGGAAGCGGTAGGCGACCTCCCCGACGTTCTCGATCCTCACCGCGATCCGCTCGCCCGCCTCATACGCGTTGAGCAACCGGAACCGGATGTCCGAGGCGGGTGCCGATGACTCGGCAGTTTGCGACGCCGCCGGAAAGGGCGCTGCTGGACCCGGCGTCTCGCGCCTCGGCGGGATCGTGCATCCAGCTAAGGCGACCGCCATGATCAACGCCACTGCCGTGGAACGCCCCATGAGCCGTCTCCTCGGCCGCCAGGCACGGATCGGCGGCCCTCCCGAGAATCGCATGCCGCTTGCCCGGCTACATGTGACAAGGGATGTGGCGGCGTCGAGCCGCCGATCGCAGCTCGTGCTCGCTCATGAGCCCAGACCCGGTCCGGCGGCGTGCCCAATCAGGGCGTGAGTGCAAGCATCCTGTCGAACTGCCTCACGTGCTCCTCCAGCGCGCCCAGGTAGCTGGGATCGGCAGATCGCTCGATCATCCCGGTCTCGGCCATCGAGGTCTGCACGGCCATCTGCTCCGTCATCCGGCGATCGGCCTCGAGGAGCGCGTGCGAGTAGGTTCCGGAGCCCGATCCCTGGGCCGTCGTGGCGATGGCCATCACGAGGAAAGTGACGAACACGAGGACCTGGGTCACTATCAGACCGACGAACCACTTCATAGCCTGACCCCTTCCCCTGGCGAGCCTCCGCCGATCCCCGCAACTCCGTGTGAAACCCCCATGAAGGCGCGGTGAAGGCTCGTAGGGTCCTCCAGCTGGCCCTCGGTAGGCGGGACCTTCGTACGTAGGGAAGGCCCTTGTTCATGGATACCTTAGGGGGGTGAGGGTATCTCGCTCCTCCGAGGAGCGGGCGGAAAGGAGGCACCATGGCAACCGTTGAGGCGCAGCGCGTGGCCAGGTCCATCCCCGACCTGACGCCGACGGCAGCAGCGGGAAGGGTGAAGGGAGCCTATCTCTGGGCGGCCGGGCGGATCCTGCTGGGTTGGGTCTTCCTGTGGGCGTTCCTGGACAAGGCCTTCGCCCTTGGCTTCTCCACGGGCCGCAACCCCGAGACGGGAGCCGTCGATCTCTTCGGTGAGGGGGCGGCGTGGCTGAACGGCGGGTCACCCACCGCCGGCGTGCTGCAGTACGCGACGAAGGGCCCCTTCAAGGCCCTGTACGGTGAGCTGGCCGGGGCTGCGTGGGTGGATTGGGCATACATGGGCTCCATGCTCCTTATCGGCCTGGCGCTGATCGCGGGTGTGGGGGTCCGGGCCGCGGCGATCGGCGGCATCGCGTGGCTCATCCTCTTCCACACCGCGACCGCCCTCCCGCCCGAGCACAACCC
The DNA here is from genome assembly GCA_035288045.1 of Actinomycetota bacterium. Classification (GTDB taxonomy): domain Bacteria; phylum Actinomycetota; class UBA4738; order UBA4738; family HRBIN12; genus DATEBA01. Next base: position 19,827 of record DATEBA010000069.1, on the reverse strand, counting down.
GATCGTCGACGACCACGCCCTCTACGCGGTGGTGCTCGCGGGCGTGGCGTACGTCGGTGCCGGAAGGTACCTCGGGCTCGGGAGGTGGTGGGAGGGCACGGCGCTCGTTCGGCGGTTCCCGTTCCTGCGCTGATCCTGGCCGTATCGGTCTCGGGGGCGTCCGCGTGCGCCCCCGAGCCGTTCCTCCGCATCTCGCAGACGGGCCGGATTCACAGCCACGGCGCGGTCTCTTCACGAGCCCTTCAATCCGACCGCCGACGATGTCGGGCGACCGAAGGAGGTAAACCGACGTGGGCTGGGGGATCTGGGATCACGGTTGGGTCGGACCCCTTGCGATGGTGCTGTTCTGGGGGTTGGTCGTTTGGCTCCTCCTCGCTGCGATCCGGGGGCCGACCCCGGGCTCCGGGAGGGTGGCGCGTACCGACGACCCTCGCAACATCCTTGCGGAGCGCTTCGCGCGGGGCGAGATCTCCGAGGAGGAGTACGGGGAGCGCGACGCCGTGCTGGCCGGCGCACCCAAGCGGAGATGGACCAGGGGCCTGACGTGAGCGGGGGCTCGTCGCGCCCGCGGGTCCAGACGATCGTCCTGGTGGCGCTGGGAGCGGCGGCCGTCGCGGTCGGGATCTTCGGGATCCCCTTGGGGACGGTCTTGCTGGTCGGTGTTTGGCTCCTCTGCCCCCTCCTCATGATGGGCATGCACGGAGATCACGCGCACACCCCTGGGAGCGAGCGGTCGGATCACGGCGATCCCGCCGCCCGCGAGTCGTAGGGGCGGAAACCTCGCGGGCGCAGGGACTCCGATTGCGGTCTTCACGCGAGATCGACCGGTAGTTCACGGAGGGTTCACATGGCGCAGAGAGCATACCCTAGCGGGGTATGGCATATGAAGACTTCCATGAGTGTAGGAGAGCGTGTCGGCGAGGCGGAGGCGGCCGTGGAGCCCGGCGAGAAGGTCGTCGATCGCGATGAAGAGGAGCGGCAGCGCGAGTACCGCATGCTCGCTCGGAAGTTCTGGTTCTCGGCGGCGATCTCGGTCCCGGTGGTCCTGCTCTCGTATCCCTGGCTCGTTCCCGGGCTGAAAGACGTGACGTGGCTCGCGCGCGGATCCGACGGCCTGCTCTGGTTGTGGCGGGGCCTCGGCCTGCTCACCGTTCCCGTTCTCCTGTGGGCGGGCAGCCAGTTCTACGTGGGTCTCTGGGCAGCGGCGAAGGCTCGCACCGCGAACATGCACACGCTCATCGGGGTGGGCATCGCGGCAGCGTGGGTCTACTCCACCGTGGCGGTGATCGCCCCCAGGATCTTCCCCGACCCCGACCTCGCGGAGGTCTACTACGACGTCACGGCGGTGGTCACCGCGCTCGTCGTCCTGGGCATGGCCCTGGAGGTGAAGGCGAAGGGGAGAACGAGCGAGGCCCTGAAGAAGCTGATCGGCCTCCAGGCAAGGACGGCACGCGTGCTGCGCGACGACCGGGAGGTCGACGTGCCGGTTGAGGAGGTCGTGGTGGACGACGTGGTGGCAGTCCGTCCCGGAGAGAAGGTCCCCGTGGACGGGGTGATCGTCGAGGGCTCCTCCGCCGTCGACGAGTCGATGGTGACCGGTGAGTCTATGCCGGTCGAGAAGGTCCCGGACGACGAGATCATCGGGGCCACGATGAACGGGACCGGCTTCTTCAGGTTCCGGGCCACGAAGGTCGGCGGTGACACGGTGCTGGCCAACATCATCCGGATGGTCCAGGATGCCCAGGGATCCAAGCCCCGGATCCAACGGGTCGTGGACGAGGTCTCGGGGTACTTCGTGCCTGCCGTCATGATCCTGGGGACCCTCGCGTTCGTCGCTTGGTACAACTTCGGGCCGCTCCCGGCTGCCGCATATGCGGTTATCGCCTTCGTCACGGTTCTCATCATCGCCTGCCCCTGCGCGCTCGGACTAGCGACCCCGACCTCGCTCACCGTGGGGATCGGGAAGGCGGCGCAGAACGGGATCCTGATCCGCTCCGGCGACGCCCTCCAGACGGCGAAGGAGATCGAGGCGGTCGTCCTTGACAAGACCGGCACGATCACCGTCGGGAAGCCGTCGCTGACGGACCTGGTCCCCGCGGGGGTATCCGAGGACGAGCTGCTCCGTCTGGCTGCGGGGGTCGAGCGCGGGTCTGAGCACCCGCTCGCCGAGGCAATCGTCGACGGCGCACGCGTATGGGGGGAGACGATCCCCGAGCCGCAGGGGTTCCGAGCAATCCCGGGCCACGGCGTGGAGGCCACCGTGGAGGGCAAGCACGTCCTCCTTGGGAGCCTGAAGCTGATGCGGGATCGCGGCGTGGAGGTCGGGCTCCTCGAGGCAGAGGCCGAGTTCCTGGCCGACGGCGGCAAGACGCCGATGTACGTGGCCGTCGATGGCAAGCCTGCGGGTCTCGTGGCCTGCGCCGACACCGTGAAGGAAGACTCGCGTCAGGCCGTGGCCAAGCTGCAGGAGCTTGGTCTCGAGGTGGTCATGATCACGGGCGACAACCACAAGACGGCGGAGACCATCGCCCGCGAGGTGGGGATCTACCGGGTCCTGGCCGAGGTTCTTCCTCAGGACAAGGCCCACGAGGTGCGCAAGCTCCAGCTGGAGGGCAAGAAGGTGGCGATGGTTGGAGACGGGATCAATGACGCCCCGGCCCTTGCCCAGGCGGACGTCGGGATCGCTATAGGCACGGGGACCGACGTCGCGATGGAGGCCTCGGACTTGACCCTCATCTCGGGGAGCCTTCGAGGAGTGGTGACCGCCATCGAGATCTCCCGGGCCACGATGCGCAACGTCCACCAGAACCTTTTCGGCGCCTTCGTCTACAACGCGGCAGGACTGCCCATTGCTGCGGGCGTCCTCTACCCGGTCTTCGGGATCCTGCTCTCCCCTCTGATCGCGGCGGCGGCCATGGCGTTCTCGTCGGTGACCGTCGTGTCCAACGCCAACCGGCTCCGCCGGTTCCGTCCCTCGGAGGTGTGAAGGATGCTCGACAACATCATCGTGACGCTTGGCGGGCTGGCCCTCATCGGCGGCATCGTCTGGTTCTTCTGGGGACCGCGGAAAGAGGGCTACCGTGCGGCCCCGACCGCCTCCGGCTACCAGGAGGCGATGGTGCTCGTTAAGGGCGGCTACGCCCCCGACACGATCGTGGTGCGAGCCGGGAAGCCGGTCCGGTTGAACTTCCGTCGCGAGGAGTCCTCGGCGTGTTCGGAGATGGTGGTGTTCGGGGACTTTGGCAAGAGCGCGAAGCTCCCGGAGGGGGAGGTCGTGCCCGTCGAGCTGATGCCGAAGGATGCGGGGACCTACGAGTTCACTTGCCAGATGGGCATGCTCAGGGGCCGGCTCGTGGTCGAGCCCGGGTGAGGGGCCGGTCGTGAGCGGCCCCGTTCCCGTCGCGAGGAGGAACATCCTGGTGGATCGCCGACGTCTCCTCACCAGCGTGTTCGGTGTCGGGGCCGCCGTCGCCCTGATCCTCCTCCTTCAGGGTCTCTGGAGCGGCTTCCGCGAGCAGATCTCCGCATACGAGGACAACGTCGGCGCCGACCTCTTCGTGGGCGAGGCCGGGACCCGCAACTTCTTCGGGGTGCCCTCGGTCCTCCCCATCGACACCGCCGCAACGGTCCGTGCGATCGCGCTGGTGGAACGGGCGGAGCCGGTCGCGGTCCGCTTCGCCGTCCTAGACCTGCACGACCGCAAGGTCTCGACGTTCCTGGTGGGCTCGGTCGCCGGGGAGATGGGCGGACCGTGGGAGCTCGTCGAGGGACGGGCCGTGCGTCGGGACGACGAGGCGGTCGTGGACCAGAGCCTCGCAGACCAGCATGGGATCGAGCTGGGCGAGGACCTCGAGGTCATGGGCGAGCGTTTCCGGGTGGTCGGCGTGTCCGGGGGGACCCGCTCGTGGATGGCGGGATTCGTGTTCACGTCGCACCGCGCGGTCGAGCGGCTGCTATCGATGCCTGGAACCACGAGCTTCGTGCTCGTGCGAACGCCCGAACCACGCGCAGTCGCCGAAGCGATCCGGACCCGAACGGGTCTGACCGTCCTCACTCCCACCGAGCTCGGAGACAACGACCGGGAGCTGCTTGCTCGGATCATGGAGGGTCCGCTGTACCTCATCCTGCTGATCGTCTTTGTGGCCGGCACGTTGATAGTCGCCCTCACGGTGTACTCGGGCGTCGTCGAGCGGATCCGGGAGTACGGGATCGCCAAGGCCATGGGGGCACGGCGCCGGCGGCTCCTGCGGATCGTGCTCGGCCAGACGCTGATCGTCGGCGCCCTGGGCGCTACGGCCGGATATCTCATGTTCCTGGGGGCGTCTCGGTTGGTCGTCGCCCTGCGGCCACAGATGTGGGTGAAGATGTCCTCCTCAGGCGCCCTCGCGGTGGCCGCCGCCACGGCACTGATGGCGCTCCTGGCTGCCGTCGTCCCAACGCGTCGTGTGGCCGGTCTCGATCCGGCCTCGGTCTACAGGGGATGACGGAGGTGTCGGGCGTTCCCGTGGGAAGGAGGAACCTCCTCTGCGACCGGCGTCGGGCCTTCCTCGGCATCGCCGGCATCGGTGTCGCTCTCTTGATGGTCATCGCCCTGGACGGGATCTTCGCCGGGACCATGCGCGAGGTCACTTCCTACATAGACTCCTCCGAGGCGGATGTGTTCGTCTCCCAGCGCGGCGTTCGGACCATGCACATGTCGTCTTCGTCTCTGCCCTTGGACGCGGTGGAGCAGATCGGTAGGCTGCCGAGCGTGCGGTGGGCAGACCCTGTGCTCTACGACTCGGGTGCCTTGATGGCTTCTGAGGAGCGGGTGCTCACGTACCTCATCGGATACGTTCCCGGCCAGCCCGGCGGTCCCCCCTCGCTCGTGGCCGGGGCGGCGCCCGGACCCGGGGAGATCGTTCTGGACGAACGAGCCGCCGAGTCCCTCCTGCTCGGCGTTGGTGGGCGGGTCGAGACGCTCGGGCGCTCCTGGAGGGTTTCGGGGCTCACCACCGGGATGACCAACATCGTCAACTCGGTCTCCTACCTTCGCTTCGACGACTTCGCCCGCGCGAGGGACGTGGAGGGTATGGCCAGCTACGTCCTCGTCGGCGCGAGCGGCGCGCCGGACGAGCTCGCCGGTCGGATCGAGTCAGCCACCGGCTTTACCGCCCAGAGTCGCGAACGATTCTCCGCCGAGGAACGCGGACGCGTCGAGGACATGAGCGTAGAGCTGATGCAGATCATGACGTTCGCCGCCTTCCTCATCGGTCTCGCCGTGATCGGCCTCACGCTCCACGCGGAAACCCTTGCCCGCCTCCGGGAGATCGGCGTCATGAAGGCGCTCGGAGCGGGTCCCCGTCGCCTCGGTTTCGTCGTGCTGTCGCAGGCCGCATGGACCGTCGGTATCGCCCTCGCGCTCGCCGTTGTGTTCGCCCTGGGTCTGGGGTGGGTCCTGGGTCGGATGGCGGCGACCATACCGCTGGTGGTCGAGGCGTCGTCGGTCCTGGAGGCGGCCGCCGGTGCAGCTCTCCTCGGAGCCGTCGGGGCGGTCAGCCCTCTCATTAAGGTGTCGCGGGTTGATCCCGCCGCCGTTTTCCGGAGGTAGCCATGAAGGATCTCGCCATCAAGGCCGAAGGGCTCGAGAAGGTGTTCGGCGAGGGCGACGTGCGGGTCGCTGCAGTACGGGGGGTCGACCTCGAGGTCCGGCACGGCGAAGTGGTGCTGATCATGGGCCCCTCGGGGAGCGGGAAGACCACGCTGCTGTCGATGCTCGGCGCCATGTTGCGTCCGACCTCGGGTCGCATCTCGGTCGACGGAGTGGATCTGACCGCGCTCCCCGAGTCCAAGCTCCCCGATCTGCGGGCGCGCCGGTTCGGGTTCGTGTTCCAGGACTTCAACCTGCTCTCGGCGCTCACGGCGCTCGAGAACGTCGAGTTCGCGCGCAACCTCGCGGGATCGACCGGTAGGGCAGCGAGGGCACGGGCCGAGGAGCTCCTTCGCGGTTTCGGGCTGGGGGAGCGTCTGTCGTTCCGACCGGACAAGCTGTCCGGTGGAGAGAAGCAGCGCGTGGCGATCGCGCGCGCTCTCGCCAACAAGCCGGCAGTGATCCTTGCAGATGAGCCGACGGCGAACCTTGATTCGAAGATCGGCCACGAGATTGCTCGGCTCCTTCGTCGTGCCGCGACTGAGGACGGGCGCGCGGTCGTCGTCGTGAGCCACGACGAGCGTCTCAAGGACATCGCCGACCGGGTGCTCTGGCTGGAGGACGGCGAGTTCCGCTCCATGAGCGACATGGCGACGGACCCCGTGTGCGGGATGGCCGTCGAGCGGGAGCGGGCGCCCCACTACCGCCACGACGGGCAGACCTACTTCTTCTGTTCCGCGCCGTGCCGGGAGGAGTTCGCGGCAGCCCCCGACCGCTTCGCGGCCTCGGCCGGATCCGGCCCCGGGGGGTCGGTCAGCAGACCTCCAGGAGCAGAGGTCTCGGGTTCACGGCATCTGCGATGACGGAGTAACCGTACCCGCTTGCGGGCCAGCTCGGCGGGATGACGTTCGGGTGCCACTCGAAGTGGTCGTGCGGCGACGTGCCGACCGCGTTGCCCGAGTCGCCCACGTAGCCGATGACGTCGCCGGCCGACACCCGTCCGAGCGTGCCGAACCGGGACAGGTGCGCGTTGTACACCCATCCCTGGCCGCCGCGGACGATGGCGGAGAGTCCCCCGAGCCCGTTCGTGGCCGGCTCGGCGACGCCGTCGAAGGGCGCGAAGACCGGCGTGCCCATCGGAGCGAAGATGTCGTTGCCGGCGTGAGGATGGTAGCCGCCCGAGTAGCGAGGAGCGCCGAAGTCGTCCCCGAAGGCTCGAGGCTGGCCGACCGGGCAGACCTCGAACGGATCGTCGCCCGGCGCCCCTCCCACTTGAGCGGTCTGCTGCTCGCGGTACTCGTGGCCGAGCTTCCGAGCCAGTCGCTCCGCCCTGGCTCGGTTCGCGTCGATGTCTTCCAGGATGGCCAGCTGTTCCGACAAGCGCGAGGTGAGCTCGTCTCCCTGCCGTCGGAGCCTTCCGACGTAGTCTGCCTTACGCGTCCGTAGCACGTCCAGCAGGCGGGCCTCCTTCGCGAGTCGGTTCTCGACGTTGCCCACGCGCGAGGCGAGCTCGGCGTCGGCCTGGACGACGGAGTTCACGAACTCGATGCGGTCCGAGAGGTCGGCCAGAGACGTCGAGCCGAGCAGGAACTCGAGCCCGCTCGCGGGACCGTCCATGTAGGCCTCCCGTGCGCGCCCGTCCAGTCGGGCTCGGAGCCTCTCGTACTTGGACTGCGCGGTCGCCAGGCGCGCTCGTGTCTCTGAAAGTTCCCAACCGATCCGTTCTAGCTCGCCCTGTGCGAGGGAGAGCTCCGCGGCCAGCGAGGCGGCGACCTCCTGGAGGATCTCCAGGCGTGTTTCTCGCGCACGGATCTCGCGCTCGAGCCTGGTCACGCGGGCCTCGGCATCCGCCACCTCCTCCTTCGTCACGCCGGCGGCGCCGTCAACGAACGCGGAGAGGAGGGCGAGGGCGAGCAGCACGCCCGCCCACGGCCGTCGGAGGTGTCGGCGAGACGTCTGCCGCGTGGCGGGCATGGGCGGGAGCCTGGGAAGCCGGTGTGGGCGCGAGGTGAGCCCGCGGTGAAAGGGCGATGAAGGCTTGCGATGACCTCGCTCGCTAAGCGCGGGACCTTCGGGGATCCTTCACGTGCATCTGATGCTCGTGCAGCGCCACGGGATGGCGCCATCGCCGTTCCGCGAGGCGCTCGAGCCCGAGGCGACCGAGCCCTTCTCGAGGCACCTCGCGAGGCTAGGTGGCCTCACGCTGATCTTGGTCGCCGTCCTCATCGCGCTTGCAGTGCTCGCTCCGCCAGGCCACGGTCCCGCGCCGGTCGAGGGGATCGAGGTGACGAAGCCGCCATGGCCACTCCTGTGGCTGTACCCGATCGAGAACTGGGTGGGGGTCTCCGGGATCCTGTGGGCGACCCTAGTGATGTCCCTGGTGCTGTTGGTGGTCCCGTTCATGGATCGTGGAACGGGGCGTCATCCCAGGCGGCGCCTGCTCGTCGTGATCCCGGCCGCCCTCGTCGTCGCGGCGGTCGCCGCGCTGACCCGCTACGCGGCGCTCACGCCCGTGACCGAACACATCGAGGGGTGACTCTGCATGACGAAGCGGATCCTAGCGGCGGCGCTTGGCGCTCTGTCGGACCCAGCGCCTGCCGGAGGCTCGCGACCGGGCGGGACCGTCGACGTCGTCTTCCTCCTCGGTCGCCTTCTGGGCGTCGACCTCGGCCTCTATCCTTCTGCTCGGCAGCGGGGCGCTGCGAGAAACGCGCCACGGCCAGAACGATCCGTCCCGCCACGAACACCGTCGCCCGCAGAACGTGACCCCTGACTTCACCCTGTTCCCCTCGACCCTTCATCGCGCCTTCACGGCGCAGCCGAAGGATCGCTCCTGAGGAGGTCCGGGATCTGGTGGAGACGTCAGTGCGGCACGCGACATCCGGGGGGCGGGAGACCGCGTGCCATGAGCCTGCGCAGCAGCCTCCGAGATGGGATTCCACGAAGAGCATCCGCCTAGGAGTTCTGGCCGCCGGCGGGATGGCCGTGCTCTACACGATCGTCGTGATCGGCGCGTCGGGCTCGGTCGATCACTACCTCGATCAGGTAGCCACCGACTGGTACCTCCTGCTTCCGATCGTGATCGGTTTCGGGGTGCAGGTTGGGCTGCTCGCCGAGCTTCGCGGTCGCGGGAAGGCGCGGGGCGCAGCTGCGGCCGTCGGAGGAGCGGGCGCCGGCGCTTCGACCGTCGGGATGGTGGCGTGCTGCGCGCACCATCTGGCGGACCTCGCGCCGTTCGTCGGGGCGACCGCAGCCGCCACGGTCCTATACGACTACCGGCTCGCATTCATGCTCACGGGTCTGGGCTTCAACGCCATCGGGATCACTCTGGCGACCCGAAGGCTGCGGCGGCTCGTCCCCGTATCTAGCGAGGAGGTCCAATCCGAATGCGTCGCACGATGATCCTCGTACCTGTGACGGCCCTCGTGGGGGCCGCGGTCTTGTGGCTCGGGTCGCGTGATGGTTCCACCCCGCGACCCACCGACTCCACGGTGTCCGAAGGGTCGATCTTCGAGGGGGCAAGCCGACTTCCTCCGCGCGTGGTGGATGCGGGCGGCGTGCAGGTGAACATCGAGCCGATCGAGCTCGACGAGGACGGCGCGGTCTTCGCGGTGGCGCTGGATACACACGAGGGCGATCTCCCCGTCGACCTTGCCCGAACGACGCGGCTCGAGGTGGACGGTGTCGATTGGGGGAAGCCGGTTTGGAGCGGCTCGCCGCCGGGAGGCCACCACCGAGAGGGAGAGCTGAGCTTCGATCCCGGAGGTCCTGTGGCCGGTACGGCGCGCCTCACGATAGACGGGCTCCCCGATCCGGTGGTCGCGATCTGGAAGGTCGGGTAGGCCGCCCCTAGGACGGAGAGGGAACCTCGCGTCGCGCGCGGAGCCACAGGGCGATAAGCACCCCGGCGACCAGGACCAGCGACGTGAGCTGGGAGCCCGTCAGCCCGAACAGGCGGGTCGGGTCGGTTCGCAGGAAGTCGGTGAGAACGCGCCCCCCCGCGTACCAGAGGGTGAACAGAGCGATCGCCGATCCCCGGGCCCTCGGCGAGCGCGCGACTCGGATGAGCACGACGAGCAAGATCGTGGTCAGGACGAGGTCGTACAGGGCCACGGGATGCACGACGGCCCCTACGGGCGGGGCGTCGGCCAGCGGGTGCTCGCTGCCCGGATAGCGGAACCCCCACGGCAGCGTGGTCGGCTTGCCGAGGTGGTCGCCGATCAAGAGGTCGCTCAACCTGCCGATGGCGATGCCCAGGGCGAGGCCGGGCGCAGCCATGTCGAGGAGGGGAACGAGCGGAAGCCCCGTGCGGCGCGCGACCACGGCGCCGACGAGGACGGCCACGAGCAGGCCCCCGAGCAGGCTCATGCCCCCCTCCCAGATCGCCAGCGCGTCGACGATCCCGTCCATCTCGCGCCAGTGCCCGGCGATCCAGGCGAGCCGCATCCCGATCAGGCCACCCACGAGGGCCCAGGAGAGGAGGCGCCACAGGCTCTCGTCGGGGATGCCGTAGCGGCGTGTTGAGCGGCGCATCAGCAGCGCGCCGGCGAGGAAGCCCACCGCTATGAGGACACCGTGGGGACGGATCGGCACCGGTCCAAGGTGGATGACGGTGGAGACCGGCCACGACACGGATGCGAGCACACCCGCACGCTCGGGCGGCGCGATGACGATCCGATGCAGTGCGTGTGAAGGAGTCGTAGGAGTCGTGGGTCTCGCTACTCACGGTGTCTCCCCCGGCCGTTCACCGAACCTTCACAGGTCGCCCATACGGTCGGTCGGGTGGAGGCCATCGAAGCGGATCAGCACCAGCACGATGCGCACGGCAGGTCGTCCCGCGGGCAGTCCGGCGCGCGGATCGCCGTCTGCACGCTGATGGTCGTGGCCGCTGCGGGCCTGGTGGCCGCGACCCTCTTGGGGGCGCCCCTCGTGTCGATCCTGCTGGTTGGCCTGCTGCTGCTCTGTCCGCTGCTCATGTGGGTGCCGTTCCGGGCGGCGAACGGGGCTGTGCGACGCACCGCCTCGGATCGGGAGACGAGCCTGGGGTGATCGACGTCGTCGTCCTCACATCGCCGGCCTGCCACCTCTGCCAGGGCGCGATCGAGGCGCTCGGGGAGCTGGCGACAGACTTCCCGCTGTCCGTCCGCGAGGTCGAGATGACGTCGCCCGAGGGGATGCTCCTCGTTCAGCGGCACCGGCCGGCGATGCCGCCGGCCGTCCTCATCGACGGGACTCTGTTCAGCGTCGGGCGTCTGCCGCGCAAGAAGCTCCGCAAGCTCCTCGAGAAGGTGGCCTGATGGGTGGCCTGCTCACGACGGGCTCCATCCTCGCGGCCTTCTTCGCCGGCGCGATCGCGCTATTCAGCCCCTGCTGCGTGGTGTTCCTGTTCCCGGCGTATCTCGCGTCGGCCGTGAAGAACCGCAGGTGGCAGCTGCTGCCGCTCACCCTGCTCTTCACACTCGGGCTCGCCGTCGTACTGGTGCCGGTCACGCTGGGTGTCGGGATCCTCTCGAACACGATCGCCCGCTACCACACGCCGCTCTACTACGTGGGCGGCTTCCTGCTGCTCGGGCTCGCCGTCCTGTCGTTCCTAGGCCGGTCCTGGAGCATGCCGGCCTTCGCGCGCATGCCCTCGATCGCGGGTGGCGACACGGCGGGCATGTTCGCGCTCGGGGTGTTCTCCGGCGTCGCTTCATCGTGCTGCGCGCCTGTGCTGGCCGGCGTGATGACCCTGTCCGCGCTTTCGGGGACCCTCGTCGGGAGCGTGGCGCTAGGGCTCGCCTACGTGTTCGGGATGGTGTTCCCGCTATTCGTGATGGCGCTGCTCTGGGACAGGCTGCGCCTCGGCGAGCGCCGGCTCCTCCGAGCGAAGCCTGTCCGTGTGCGTTTCGGTGGGCGGACGATCGCGACGAACACGATGAACGTTGCCGTCGCGTTCGCGTTCGCCGTCATGGGCGTCGTGGTGCTGATGCTCGCCGTGAACGGGAACACCACCGCGGCTCCGGGGTTCCAGCTCGCGATTGGCCGCTGGCTGTCCGACGTATTCGGCGGCATCTCGGCGGCGCTCGAGTCGGTGCCTGAACCGATCCTCGGCCTGGGTCTGCTCGCCCTGGCCACCCTCTTCGTCGTGCTCGGTATGCGAGGGGGATCCGCCCGAAGAGAAAGGGGTACCCGCGATGACCACGAAGTCGAAGACGAACAGGTGGCGCCCGAAGGCCGCGCGTCGACCGCCCACGCACACACCGGTTGCCACGACCCGGAGCGAGCGGCGGCCGGCGCGTCGCCGGGCGCCGAGAGGTCGTCGGGCACGTAGGTGGCGCGGCCCATCCTGGGGCGTGCTCGCTGCGCTCGGCGGCTTCGGCGTCGTGGCGCTCTTCGCGCTGACCGGCGGCCCGTCGGGGTCCGAGCGAGTCCCAGCGGGCCGGGCGCCGGCGTTCAACCTGCCGACGACCGACGGCGGCTCGGTCTCGCTCGCCGACTACCGCGGTGAGAACGTGCTCCTGTACTTCAACGAGGGGGTCGGCTGCGACGCGTGCTTCTATCAGATGGTGGAGATCGAGCAGCACGCCGATGCGCTCGAGCGCGCCGGGCTCTCGGTGATCCCCATCGCCGTCAACAGAATGGGGGACGTGCAGCGTCAGGTCGCGGAGCTCGGACTCGGGATCCCTTGGGCGGTCGATGAGAGCAAGGAGGTGTCGGCCGCGTACGGCGTGCTCGGAACCGGGATGCACGCAGATCTACCCGGTCACAGCTTCGTCCTGATCGATGGCTCCGGTCGCATCCGCTGGAACGAGGCCTATCCGTCGATGTTCGTGAAGACGAAAGAGCTCCTGGAGACGCTGCGGCCTTCGCTCGCCTGATCCAAGTATCGCGTCCGCGCGGCCACGGCGGCTCCCGAGCGACTCAGTTGTTCTTGGCCCCCTGAGCCACCCAGGATGCGATCACCCGGATGTCGTCGTCCAACAGGGGGACGGCCGGCGGCATCCGGTGCGCGTGATCGACCAGCATCATGACGAGCATGCTCTCCTCAGGCTTGCCGGGAACGACGAGCTGGTGACCGTGCCCCGTCTCTTCCTCGGCGTGCTCTTCCTCGGCGTGCTCTTCCTCGGCGTGCTCTTCGCCCGCCTCTAGTCCCATGATCGTCTCGTAGCTGTCGAGGCGGACACCGTGGGGCGGCGGCGAGTACTTGGAGGGGTGCGTGTGCGGGCCTCCCTTGGCGAGGAGGATCGGGAGCACGTCCTCGGAGAAGCTGACCTCCCGGTCGAGGAGCGGTGGCACCTCTCCGTGCGGATACTCGAGGCCGACGTGCGCGACCGGCGTGAGGCGGTGTCGAGCTCCCGCGTGGACGTCGGAGGTCTCGACGTTCCAGTGCGTCCTCGGCGAGCGGTAGATCAGCGCGAGGAGACCGGAGCCGAGTCCCACCACGCCCGCGGTGAGACCCGTTGGCACGAGGAACCTCGACAGGAAACGTCGACGGCTGGTTATCTCGGCGGAGGAAGCCGCAGGCCCGGCGCCGCGCGGCGCCGCGCCTGCGCGTGCGATCGCGACGACCTGCCGGGCAACGACGAGATACAAGCCCCAGACCGCCGCGACGAGGACGAGGAGCCAGCCGATTCCGAAGCCGGGGACCCGAATGCCGACGTCGGGCGTGTACAGTTGGACGTCGCCGGTGACGGCGATCGCCGTCTCCGTCTCACTCGGCCGGTGGCGTTCGTCGCCGGCGAAGCGCGCCGCGAGCTCCATATCGCCGGCCCTCCGGAGATTGGTGACGAGGATCGCGGTCCCCCGCTCGTCGGTCCGGGCCGCACCGAGGGCCATCTCGCCACCGATCTCCTCCCCCCAGGACACGAACGTGAGGAACGTGATCGGCGCGTCGAAGATCGGTGCGCCCTTCGCGTCCAGCAGGATGGCCTCGAGGCGGATCTCTGCCCCGAGGGCGGTCTCCGCGGGCGCACGGAGCTTCAGCTGGACGGGCGCCCGCTCCGAAGCGTGGTCCCGGGGCTCGTCCGGAGGCATCGGTTCCTCCTCGACCAGCTCGGGTCCGTGACCTGCGTCGGCGACGGCAGGTCCGGCGGGACCGCCGAGGAACGCGAGCAGCAGGGCGAACGTTCCGATCGCCCGCCAGCGCACGTCATCCCGTCGGTCAGTCATGGCCGCCTCCCGCTTCGACGTGGTCTCCCTCCATCGGAGGCGAACCCTCGGGCACGCGGTCATCGCTTGCCCACTCGCGCCATGGCCACTCCAGGTGCTCTCGCATGAACTCGCGATGGTGCGTTCTTGGGACCTGCTCGCCGGAGCCCGGCACGTACCACACGCGAGGCTCGGTGCCGAGCTCCTCCTTGTACCGGAACGCACCGGTCTCGTGGATGAACGCGGACAGCTTCACGACCTCCCGACCGTTCGTAGCGACGTCCTCCTCGAGATCGCCGAAGTAAAGCGCGCCCCACGGGCAGCCGCGGGCGCACATCGGCAGACCGCCGACCTCCAGGAGATCCGTGCAGAAGTCGCACTTCATCACCGTTCCGCGCAAGGCGGGCGTCTGCGTCCGTACGTTGTAGGCGGACTCCTTCACCCAATCGGGCTGGGCGGGCTCGCCCCAGTTGAAGAAGCGACGACTGTACGGACACGCGGCGATGCACAACCGGCACCCGATGCAGCGTTCCTGATCGATGAGGACGGTCCCCTCGACCGAGTGGAAGGTCGCGCCCACGGGGCAGACGTTCACGCAAGGCGCGTTCTCGCAATGGAAGCAGGGGATGGGCATCGTGTGCGGAGGGGCACCGACGGGATCGTCGTGAGGCTGCTGGACGACCACGACCCACTCCTGTCCCTCGGGCACGAACCGACCCCAGTTGCAGAACTGGGTGCACTGCGGGGGCGCCTCGATCTCCACGCAGCCGTCGCAGCGCCGGAGGTCGATCACCATCGCCCAGCGGCGCACCCGTTGTGACTGACCTCCGGTGTCGTGCTCGTCCTCCTCACCGTGGCCCTCGTCGGCGATCGCCGCTGTCGAGCCCCCGACGACGCCGAGGGACGCGACGGCAGCACCGCCGACGATCCGTCGAAGGAACGCGCGCCGCGTGACCTCGGCCGGATCGATCGGGGTCGGCTCCCGCCCGCCGGGAATAACCTTCCGTGGTCGCTCCAACGCTGCGTCGTCCATCACTCCGCTCCCACTCGCATCTGTTCCTCCAGCTCCCACATGGGAACGAGTGGCATCACTTTGGCCATCAAGCCGACGAGGAGCGCGAAGCCGGCGAAGGTGGCCGCGATGATCGACACCTCTATCCAGGTCGGCGCATAGCTCGCCCACTGCACCGGGATCTGGGGTACGGCCAGGGAGGGCACGGTGATCACGAAGCGCTTGATCCACATGCCCACGTTCACGAGGATCGAGGCGGTGACGATCCCGGGCACATTCCTGGTCCACGGGAGGGCAAGCAAGAGCATCGGGACCACCATGCCGCCGAGGAAGTACGTCCAGAAGAGGGGCGCGAACTCGCCGGAGAAGATGGCGTCCAGCAGGCTGCGGTCCTGCGGCTCGAGCTTGTATGCGATCGTGAGGTACTCGTTGAACGTGAGGTACATGTAGACGAGGCCGGCGACGAGCAGGAGGTTCGCGACGCGCACGAAGTGCCGTTTCGTGATGACCTCCTTCATGTGGAAGGCGCGTCGGAACACCGCCATGCCGACGAGTACCGCCGCCAACCCAGACCAGATCGCGCCGACGACGAAGTACGGGCCGAAGATCGTGCTGTGCCACCCCGCCCGCAGCGTCATCCCGAAGATCCACGACACGACAGTGTGGACGCTGACCATGACCCCGATGATCAGGACGCACATGATGCGGATCCCGCGCGCGAGCCGGCGCCACTGTTCCTCGTTCCCGTGCCATCCGACGGCGAGGATCGAGTAGAGGCGGTGCCGTAGCCGGTGCCGGTGGGGATCGAGCTCGTCGCGGGCGAGAGCGACGTCGGGGATCAACGGCAGGTAGAGGTAGATTAGGCTCCCCGTCAGGTACGTAGTGATCGCGAGGAGGTCCCAGACGATCGCGGATTGGAACCGTCCGTAGTTCAGGACGTTCAGCAGCCGATCGGGCCGTCCGAGGTCTACGATCGGCATCCACGCCCCCATCAGCAAGGCGGCGATCGTCATGAACTCAGCCATCCGCACGACCGGGGTGCGCCATCCCACGCTACTCACGCGGAGCACCGCCGAGATGAAGGTTCCGGCGTGGCTTACGCCGATCCAGAAGACGAAGTTCGTGATGTAGAAGCCCCAGGGGATCGGGTCGGAGAGCCCCGTGACGGCGAGCCCGTGCCGGATCTGTACAGTCCACGCATACACGCCCCAGACGAAGACCGCGAACAACGCGACCATCATCGCGACGTACCCGGGTCCGGTTCGCCGGAGGGGGGCGAGGATCGTCGCGTGCATCCGGTCGGTTCGCTCGGTGAGGGAGAGCGAGCCCCCCCGGATCCCTGGTTCCTGCTCAGCCACGTCGACCTCCGTCATCGGCCTCCTTCACATGGTCGGCCCGACGCCGGCCTCGCGAGAGGGCCGGCCTGCCCCCGTTCTGCGCGCGTTCGCGCGCAGCGTCCGGTAGGCGTTTCGGCGTATGGCGTGTACGCGCGATGGCGGAGCGGAGGCTCCAGGAGGTTCCGCGGGGCCGATCGCTGCTACGCTTCCGCGCATGGGTGAGCGCATCCGTGTGCTCATCGCGGATGACCACGCGCTGGTCCGAGAGGGCACCCGAGAGATCCTCGAGCGCGAGGACGACATCGAGGTCGTCGGTGAAGCCGCGGACGGCGCGGAGGCGGTCGAGCTGGCCGGTCGGCTTCTCCCCGACGTGGCGGTCGTCGACATAGCGATGCCGGGGATGAACGGGATCGAGGCCACCCGGACCATCAAGGCCGAGCATCCGCAGATCGGCGTGCTCGTGCTCACGGTGCACGACGACGACCCCTACGTGTATGCGATGCTCGAGGCCGGCGCGGCGGGGTACCTACTGAAGGACATCCACGGCTCGCAGCTCGTCGACGCTGTGCGTTCCGTGCGCGCGGGGGAGGCCGTGCTCCATCCCGCGATCACGGGGAAAGTTCTCGGGCGGTTCCGGCCGGCGGGCGCGGCCGAGGGCCCGGAGCCGCTCACCGATCGGGAACTCGAGGTGCTCCGGCTCGCTGCGCGGGGCATGAGCAACAAGGAGATCGCCTTGGGGCTCGACCTTTCCTCGAGGACCGTGCAGGTGCACCTCGGCCACATCTTCAAGAAGCTGCGGGTGGCGTCGCGCACCGAGGCGGTGATCCACGGCCTGCGGCGGGGATGGTTCCGGCTGGAGGACCTGTCGTGAGGGGCGCTGGAACCGCCGGAGACGTGCGAGCGGTGAGAGAGGTGCGAGAGGTGAGCGAGGTGAAAGACGTCGCGACGGCTCCGTCCGTCTGGGCGCAACTGTTCGTGTCGCGCGTGCGCGAGCCGGCGTTCTGGGCGATCCAGGGCGCGGTGCTCGCGATCACGGCGCTGCACCTCGTCTTCGAGGCCCTCGACCTGTTCGGCGATCCCCCCGGGGTCGAGGCCGGGCTCCACAAGCTTCCCGTGATCCTGTACGTGGTGCCGATCGTCTACGCGGGCCTCCGGTACGGCTTCGAGGGCGCCGCTCTCACGGGGGCATGGTGCATCGTGCTCACGCTACCGAACATCGTGCTCTGGCATACAGCGGGTTTCCGGTGGGTCGGCGAACTCCTCTACGCGGCGTTCGTCGTCGGCGTCGGGATCGTCGTGGCCGCGCCCGTCGAGCGGGAGCGACGACAACGCCAGGCCTTGGCGACGACGGGCCGCAGGCTCACGCTCTTGAACGAGGTCGCCTCGTCGCTCGTGTCGACGGTGGGCCTGGATCGCGCTCTCCCCTCGATGCTCGCGCGTCTGCGAGACGTGCTCGGCCTGGACGCCGCGGCCGTCGTCTCCTGGGATCTTGCCGAGGGCTCGGAGACCGAGACGTGGACGAGCTCAAGCCCGCGTGGCCGGGAGCGACTCCGGCTGGCGCTGGAGCCCGAGGAGCTCCGGGCGGTCCGGGCGCCGTCGAGGCGGCCGGACGGGACGGTGATCGTGCCGTTCGGGGGCGACGGCTCGGGCGGCGGGGCGCTCGTCGTCGTCACGGGGGTGTTGGACGAGGCCGACGAGGATGTCCTCCTTGCCGTCGGGAGCGAGATCGGCGTGGCCCTCGACAACGCGCGTCTCCACAGGCAGGAGCGCGACCGCCTCCGCTCCTACGTGCAGGAGGTCACGAGGGTCCAGGAGGAGGAGCGCAAGCGGCTGGCCCGCGAGTTGCACGACACCGCCGCCCAGGACCTCGTCCTGCTCGGGCGAGGGCTCGACGCCCTCGCCGAGCATCCGGGTACGCTCGCCCGTCGGCTCGAGGAGCTGCGGACCCGGGCGGGCGATACGCTGGAGAGCCTCCGTCGCCTGAGTCGCGACCTGCGACCCACCGTGCTCGACGACCTCGGGCTCGTCCCCGCTCTCGAGTGGCTGGCGGCAGACCTCACGCAGCGCTCGGGCGTCCGGGCGGGATTCGGAGTGACAGGCACGGCCCGGCGCCTCCCGGCGGAGGCCGAGCTCGCGCTCTTCCGCATCACGCAAGAGGCGCTCCGGAACGTGGAGCGTCACGCGGAGGCCAGCCGCGTGGAGGTGCGCGCCGAGTTCTCGGAGGGTTCGGTAGGCATCGAGATCTGCGACGACGGGCGCGGCTTCGATGTGCCGGATCCCCTCGTGGGACTCGCGCAGTCCGGCCGTCTCGGGCTACTCGGGATTCACGAGCGGGCCGCGCTCGTCCGGGGGTCACTCGCGATCCACTCCGGCCCCGGTGAGGGGACGTGTGTCCGGGTCGAGCTCGCGGCCCCCCGGTGAAGCCGCTCGCGACCGGGGCGGTCCCGCGCGATCTGGGCGCAATGGCCCGTCCGCGTCGGGGCCATTGGCCCTGCTTGGGTCTCGGGGGCGTCCGCAAGCTGACTCGAGGGGTGATTGATCGTGGGCAGCGCAACGATCCTGATCGTCGACGACGAGCGGAAGATCCGCGATCTCGTCCGCTCCTACCTCGAGCGAGAGGGCTACTCGGTGCTCGTCGCCGACACCGGCGAGCGCGCTCTCGAAGCGATGGAGCGCGCGCACCCCGACCTGGTCGTGTTGGACCTGATGCTCCCGGACCTCACCGGCGAGGAGGTGGCACGCTCCGTCCGGAGCCACTCGAGCGTTCCGATCATCATGCTCACCGCGAAGGCGTCCGAGGACGATCGCGTCGCCGGCCTCCGGCTCGGTGCCGACGACTACCTGATCAAGCCGTTCAGCCCCAGGGAGCTCGTGGCGCGCGTGGACGCCGTGTTGCGGCGCGCGGGCGGCGCGAACGGGGCAACGGCGTCATCCTTCGACGGGGGCGCGCTGGTCGTGGACCGCGAGGCGCGGGAGGTCACGGTCCACGGCGAGCCGGTGGAGCTTACGCGGAGCGAGTTCGACCTGCTGGTTGCCCTCGCCTCCAGACCGGGCCGCGTGTACTCGCGCTACGAGCTCGTAACTCGGGTGCAGGGATACGAATACGAGGGCTACGAGCGCACGATCGACGCCCACGTGAAGAATCTCCGCCGCAAGCTCGGCGACGACCCGCGTGAACCTGGATACGTCGTGACGGTCACGGGTGTCGGGTACAAGTTCGGAGCGAAAGCGGATGCGTAGATCGTTCGCGTTCCGCCTGGCCGCCGCGTTCGCCGGGGTGGGCATCGCCGCTGCCGCGCTCACCGCGATCCTCGTGAACCTGGCGTTTGGGGCTCGGTTCGAGCTCTACCTGGAGGAACAGCGCACGAGCCAGCGGGACCAGCTGGCCGCCGCCTTGGCCGACTCCTACGTTCGCATGGGCGGCTGGGACGACACCGATCTCGAGGCGCTCACGTCGGTGGCTCTCATGGGTTGCGGGACGCTCCGGATCCTCGACCCCGCCGGTGCAGAGGTGTGGAAGCTCTCCGCGGCCGACTCGGGGCCGATGGCCAAGATGCACCGCCAGATGATGGGGTGCACGCCGCTCGGAGCCGAGGAGCGATTCCCGGTGGAAGTGGACGGCGCCCTCGCCGGCACGGCCGCGGTTCGCCTGCCCGAGCCCGGCCTGCTCCCCGAGGACGCGTGCTTCCGAGCGTCGGTGAACGGGCTGCTGCTCGTCG
>DATEBA010000068.1:0-49754 GCA_035288045.1 Actinomycetota bacterium | reverse complement strand
AGGTTCGCGACCTGCGCCTCCCGTGCGAGGTCGCTCGTGTGCTGCGAGCGGACCTTCATGCTCTCCGTCGCGGCCGCTGTGCAAGATGTGATCAGCTTCCCCTGCCCCTCGATCTCGACGTAGCACTGCCGGCAGGCGCCGACCGGATCGAGGAGCGGGTGGTCGCAGAACCGCGGGATCTCGATCCCGAGCCGCTCGGCGGCGCGGATCACGAGCGTCCCCTCCGGAACGGTCACCTCCTTGCCGTCGATCGAAAGGGTCACGGAGCCGTCGTTCACCCCAGGACCTCCGAGAGCGAGAGCGGCGCCTCGGTGGGCACAACCGGTTCCTCGATCGGGCGGCGGCCGGGTCCCTCGCCCGTCACCGGGCACCGGCCTTCCCGCACGTGCGCCTCGTACTCGTCGCGGAAGAACCGGAGCGTCGACTCCATCGGCGAGACGGCGCCGTCGACGAGCACGCAGAAGCCGCGGCCCAGCATGTTGCGTCCGAGGTCTGCCAGGAGCGGCAGGTCCTCGGGACGTCCGAGCCCGTCCTCCACTCTCCCGAGCACGCGCACCGCCCACCAGGTGCCCTCGCGGCAGGTCGCGCACTTCCCGCAGGACTCGTGCGCGTAGAACCGCACCAGTCGTCTAGCGGCTTCGACCATGCAGTCCGCCTCGTCGCAGACGATGACCGCGCCCGTGCCCAGCAGCGACCCGGCGGCCTGGATCGACTCGAAGTCGAGCCCGACATCGACGTGCTCGGCCGTCAGGAACGGCGTCGAGGACCCACCGGGCGTCCAGGCCTTGAGGCGCTTGCCGCCCAGGACGCCGCCGGCGCGCTCCTCCAGGAGCACCTCGAACGGGGTGCCCATCTCGACCTCGAAGTTGCCCGGGCGCTCGACCTTCCCCGAGACCGAGAAGACCTTCGTTCCCGGCGACCTCTCGGTACCGATCGACGCGTACCACGCCGCGCCGTTTTCGATGATGTGCGGCACGTTGCAGAGCGTCTCGACGTTGTTGACCACGGTCGGGGCCGAGTAGAGCCCCTCGACCGCCGGGAACGGCGGGCGCTGCCGCGGCTGCCCGCGGAATCCCTCGAGCGACTCCAGCAATGCGGTCTCCTCGCCGCAGATGTACGCACCGGCGCCGCGGTGCAACACGACGTCGACGTCGTACTTGGACCGCCCGATCCCCTTGCCGAGGAAACCCTTCTCGTAACCCTCGGCGATCGCGCGCTCCAGGACCAGCCCGGGCCAGAGGAACTCGCCGCGGCAGTAGACGAACACCGAGCCGGCGCCGATCGCGTAGGCCGCGATGATCGCGCCCTCGAGGAGCTGGTGGGGGTCGCGCTCGACGAGCTCCCTGTTGTTGAAGGTCCCCGGCTCGGACTCGTCCAAGTTCACGACGACGTACGTCGGCTTGCCGGTGTCCTGCGGCACGAACGACCACTTCACGCCCGTGGGGAACCCCGCGCCGCCGCGACCCCGGAGGCCGGAGGCCTTGACCTCCTCGATCACCTCGACTGGCGCCATCTTCAGTGCCTTCTTGAGAGCCCGGTAGCCTCCTGTCCTTATGTAGCGGTCGATCCAGACCGTGTCGGGCTCCCCCCAGCGCGCGGTGACGATCCGGTCGGTCACGGCACGCCCCCCTCGCCGGCCAGGATCCGCGACGCCTCGCGGAAGTCCTCGGGCGCCGTCCCGCGAGCGGGCGCCGGCGCGTCCCCGCTGCGAAGCGACTCGACGATCTCGGCCATGCGCTCCGGGGTCACCCGATCGTGGTTCGCGAAGTCGACCTGCACGACCGGAGCCGCGTCGCAGGCACCCAGGCACTCCTCCTCGTGCACGGTGAACAGGCCGTCGGCGGACACCTCGCGGTCCCCCTCGAGGCTCGTAGCGCGGTTCGCGGCCTCGTACACGGTCTCGGCACCGCGGAGCGCGCAAGAGAGGTTGGTGCACACCGAGATCACGTGCCTCCCGGTCGGGCGCGTGCGGATCATCGTGTAGAAGCTGGCGACGGCCGCCACCTCTGCGGTCGTGAGGTCGAGCAGGCCGGAGACCTCCCTCAGGCCGTCGCGAGTCACCCATCCCTCGACGGACTGGACGAGGTAGAGCAGGGGCAAGATCGCCGAGCGCTCGCGACCCTTCGGGAAGCGCGCCTTGATCGCCTCGGCTCGCTCCCGTAGCTCCGGGGAGAGCACCGGCATCAGCGGTCAACGCCTCCCATGATCGGGTCGACGCTCGCGATCACGGCGACCGCGTCGGCCACGAGGCCGCCCTCCATCATCCGCGGCAACGCCTGGAGGTTCACGAACGAGGGGTCTCGGATCTTCACCCGATACGGCCGGCTACCGCCGTCCGACTCGACGTAGTACCCGAGCTCGCCGCGCGGGGACTCGACGGCTTGATAAACCTCACCGGCTGGCACCTTCACGCCCTCCGTCACCATCTTGAAGTGGTGGATGAGCGCCTCCATCGATTCCTCCATGATGTGTCGGACGTAGGTCTGCGAGTTCCCGATGCCGTCGGGCCCGACCTCCAGCTGCGCCGGCCATCGGACCTTCGGGTCCTCGACCATGACGGGCCCCGGTTCCAGCCGGCTCAGGCACTGCTCGACGATCCGTAGCGACTGGCGCATCTCCTCGAGCCGGATCGCGAAGCGCGCGTAGCAGTCGGCGCCGCCGGCGGTCACGACGTCGAAGTCGTAGCTCTCGTAGCCGCAGTACGGATCGTCCCGGCGGAGGTCGCGGGGAACTCCCGCCGAGCGTAGGACGGGACCGGTGACTCCAAGGGCGAGCGCGTCCGCGGACGAGAGGTGTCCGACGCCGCGGTTCCGCTCCAGCCAGATCGGATTCTCCGACAGGAGGTCCTCATACTCCTTTATCCGCCCGGGCATCACGTCGAGGAACTCGCGGATCGAGCGCTCGCCTCCCTCGGGGAGATCCATCACGACCCCGCCGATCCGCACGTAGGCGTGGTTCATGCGGAGCCCGGTCGCCATCTCGAAGATGTCGAGGATCCGCTCACGCTCGCGGAATCCGTAGAGCATCACGCTGATCGCGCCGAGCTCCATTCCGCCCGTCGCCAACCACACGAGGTGCGACGCGATGCGGTTCAGCTCCATGAAGAGCACGCGCAGCACCTGCGCGCGCGGCGGTGCCTCGATCCCGAGCAGCCGCTCCACCGCGAGGCAGTACGCGGTCTCGTTGAAGAACGGCGACAGGTAGTCGGCGCGCGTCACGAATGCGACTCCCTGCTGCCACGTCCGATACTCGCAGTTCTTCTCGATCCCGGTGTGGAGGTACCCGACGATCGGCTTGCAGGACACGACGTCCTCGCCGTCTAGCTCCAGGAGAAGCCGGAGCACCCCGTGGGTTGACGGGTGCTGCGGCCCCATGTTGATGACCATCGTCTCCTGCCGCAGGTCCATCAGCTTCCCCTACGGTCGACCGGCGGGACGAACGCTCCCTTGAAGCGCGTGTCGACGCCGCCGAGCTCCTCGGTCTTGCGGAGCGGATGCCCCTCCCAGTCGTCGGGCAGCAGGATCCGTGTCAGGTCGGGGTGGCCCTCGAAGACGATGCCGAAGAAGTCGAACGCCTCGCGCTCGTGCCAGCTCGCCGTCGGGTAGAGGGTGACGACCGAGGGGATCCGCGGATCTTCCTCCGCCAGTCCCACCTTCACCCGGAGCCGGTGGTTGCGCTCGATCGACAGAAGCTCGTAGACCACCCAGTACCGGGGGGTTCGGCCGGGGCGATCGGTCGCCGTGAGGCTCGACAGGAATCGGAACGAGAGATGGGGCTCGTCGCGCAGGATACCGAGAGCCTCCAGCAGCTCGTCGCGATCCACGACCACGGTCGCCTCACCGCGCGCGACCGCGATGCCGGGGAATCGATCGCGGAGCCGGTCGGCCAGCTCGGCCACCGTCACCGGATCGTGCCCTCCGTACGGACCTTCTCGTGGAGCTTCAGGATCCCGAACATCAGCATCTCGGGCCTCGGCGGGCACCCGGGCACGTAGACGTCGACGGGCACGACAGTGTCCACGCCCTGGACGATCGCGTAGTTCGTGAACATGCCGCCGGCCGACGCGCAGACGCCCATCGAGATCACCCACTTCGGCTCGGGCATCTGGTCGTAGATCCGGCGAAGGACCGGCGCCATCTTCTGCGACAGCCTCCCGGCGACGATCATGAGATCGGCCTGACGCGGCGAGCCGCGGAACAGCTCCATCCCCCACCGAGCGAGGTCGTAGTCGCCGGCCCCGGTCGCCATCATCTCGATGGCGCAGCAGGCGAGCCCGAACGAGACCGGCCACATCGATTGCTTGCGCGCCCAGGACACCGCCCTGTCGAGCGTGCTCAGCAATACGCCGCGCTCTACCTCGCGCTCGACGTCCCCGGCCCTCGCGCCGAGCGCGGCACCCGGGAGCCGCTCAACCGGCACGGGCCACCTCCCGCTCCGGCGAGCGCGCCGCCGCCTCGACCCCTGCACGTCCCCATTCGAGCCCGCCGCGCTTCCACACGTACACGTAGGCGACGAACACGAGGGCGATGAACACGGCCATCTCGACCAGCCCGAAGACGCCGAGCTCGCGGAACCCCACCGCCCAGGGGAACAGGAAGATCGTCTCGATGTCGAAGATGATGAAGAGCATCGCGATCAGGTAGAAGTCGACCGAGAACCGCTCGCCCTTCGGGATCCGCTCGGGCTCGATCCCGCACTCGTAGGGACGGAGCTTCGAGGGCGTCGGGCGGCTCGGCCTCACGAACGCCGACGCCGCGAGCGACGCCACCGCGAACACGAGCGCCAGCGCCCCGAGGATCACGATCGGCAGGTAGTCACCCAGCACGATCGATCCTCACGAGGCAGGCGCCAGACGCTCGAGCGCTCGGATCACGCGATCATCCATCCCGCCTTGCCTCCCGTCGGAGAGGTTCGCCATCAGCTTGAGCAGGAACCGCATCAGGCGCTCGCGAGGCATGCCGTACTTCACGGCCGCGCGCATCACCCTCGGGTTCCCGATCAGGTTCACGAACTCCCGCCCGAGCCGGAAGTAGCGGCCGTAGCGCTCGCGCAGGACGATCGGGTACTGGTGCGCGATGCCGGGACGGTCGCGCAGGAGCGCCTCGGTGGCGAGCTCCGAGGCGATCTCGGCCGTCTCCATCGCGTAGGCGATCCCCTCGCCGTTGAACGGGTTCACGACCCCCGCCGCGTCGCCGATCACGAGCATGCCGGGAACCGCCGAAGGCCGCCGGCTCATACCCATAGGCAGCGGGCCCGACATCGTTCGGCCGACGGCCGTCTCCTCGGAGATCCCCCACGCCCCCGGGAGGATCCGCACGAAGGTGTCCAACGCGTGCTGGGCCGAGATCCGCGAGAAGTCGCGGAACGTGTTGAGCAAGCCCGCTCCGACGTTCACGGTGCCGTCGGCCACCGCGAAGAGCCAACCGTAGCCGGGGAGCAGCGACCGACCGTCCCACAGGTCGAGCCAGGACTCGAGCCAGGGACCCGGGCGCCTCGGCGCACGGTAGTAGCGGCGCGCCGCGATGCCGAGCGGTCGCGAGGGGTCGCGGCGGACGCCGGCCTGCAGAGCGAACCGCGACGCGGCGCCGTCGGCCGCCAGCACGAAGCGCGCGCGGATCGAGGCTTCCTCCCCGCCCTGGGGCCGAACCCGCCCGCCGACGACCCAGTGGTCCTCGACGATCGGCCCGAGCGCCTCCGTGCGCTCGAGGAGGCGCGCGCCGGCCGCTCGAGCACGCCGGGCGAGGAGATCGTCCAGGCCGGCGCGCGGCATCACCAGGCCGTAGTCCGGGAAGCCCGCGACCTCCGGCCACCTGAGCTCCAAAGCGCGGTCGCGGGTATACACGCGCAACCCGACGACGCGCTCGAACCCCTCCAGGCCGGGTTCTATCCCCATCCTGAGCAGGGGCGCGACCCCGCGCGGCGTCAGCCCGTCGCCGCACACCTTCTCCCGCGGGTAGACGGCCTTCTCGACCAAGGTGACGTCCACCCCGTGGCGCGCCAGGTGATACGCCGCCGCCGACCCTCCGGGCCCGCCCCCAACCACCAGTACGTCGGTCTCCATAGGAACGGACAAGGACTCGCTCCCTCCGAACCTTGTGAAAAGTTTCACAAAGTCTACCGCAGGGCCCCGGAAGGTAGATGCACCGAGCCCCCCCGACGCAGCCTAGGACGGGACCCTCGCTGCGGCAATCGCTAAGCGCGCGAGGAGCCGTGATCCCAGAAGCGTGCCCGCTCCGGCTCCAGCCGAAGGAACCCGAGGTCGGGAACGCGCTCCGCGAATCGCTCGAATCCCCCGCCCCCGAAGAAACCCCGGTACTTCTCGTGCCACGCGGACATGGGAGCCCGCATCAGCGGGTCCTCCGGCGAGACGATCGCGGCCTTGCCTTCGATCACGGCGCCGACGAGCTCCGTCCACTCCCGACCTCGATCGATCGCCAGAGCCACCCTCGGATCGCGCTCCGCGTTCGCCCACGTCCCACCGCCTCGGCGGGTCGAGACGTAGATCGCATCCTCGAGCCAGACGAACCACAGCGGCGCGATGTGCGGCCCGCCGTCGTCCGCGACGGTTGCGACGCGTGCGACGGGCTCGTCACGCAACAACCGGCGCAAGCCCGAGATCTCACTCATCCCCGTGCGATCAGGTCGGCCAGCATGCGGAGGACGCCGACGGCCTCGGGAGACAACGCCGCCGGGTCGAGCGAGGCCTTCGCTCGCGTCACGAGCGCGTCCGCTCGCTCGCGAGCGCCCTGATCAGCCTCCGAGTCGCGGAGGTCGTCCAGCACCTGGAAGGCCTCACCGAGAGGCTGGCCGTATCGCGACAGACACGTGAGCGACCACCCCGACCCGTTCGCCAGGATCGCGCCGATCTCGAGCGGTCCCTGGACCGTGTAGCTGCCGGTCTTGAGCGAGGCGACGAGCCTCGCGCGAGACTCACCGCCGGCGCCGGGGCCGGACACGTCCAGGAGCTGCCCCACCGCCATGTCGCGGCGCATCAGGTCGTACCGGCGCCCTGCCGCCTCCAACCGCTCGGCGGCGAATCCCGACTCCCGGAGCATCCGGTCGGCGAAGACCATGGCCAGATCCCCGACCAGGACCGCGGCCGACAGACCGAAACGGGCGGGCTCGCCCGACACGCCCAAGCGACCCGCCTCCGCCGCAAGGTGAACGTGGCTCGAGGGCACGCCCCGCCGCTCCGGGGTGCCGTCCATGAGATCGTCGTGGATCAGCGCGAAGGTGTGGAGCAGCTCCAGTGCCGCCGCCGCTCGCACGATCGTGTCCGCGTCCGCCCCGCCGGCGGCGCGGTAGCCCCAGTAGCAGAACGCGGGGCGCAACCGCTTGCCCCCCGCGTGCACCAGGCGCATCAGCTCCTCGACCAGCAGCACAGCGTCGGCGTCGATCGACTCGAGCTCGGCGCGCTGCTCCTCCAGGAAGGAGTCGAGCGCCGCGTCCACTCTTGCCCGCACGGCGGCGAGCGCCGGCGGAAGCGTGGCAAGCGCGTGCTGGGGCTGCACGGCGCCAGTATGCCAGTACCCTCGCCCTACCGGGACCGGCCGCGGTCACCGCC
The DNA here is from genome assembly GCA_035288045.1 of Actinomycetota bacterium. Lineage (GTDB taxonomy): Bacteria > Actinomycetota > UBA4738 > UBA4738 > HRBIN12 > DATEBA01. The sequence continues at coordinate 42,190 of DATEBA010000068.1, read as the reverse complement.
GGGAACGCTATAGTGCCGACCCGCAAGCGATGGAACGTTTCCGCAGGCTCGCGCTCTCGTCCACGATCGCCACCTACGTGCTCATCGCGTGGGGCGGGCTCGTGCGGGCGACCGGGTCGGGCGACGGGTGCCCCGACTGGCCGCGGTGCTTCGGGAAGTGGATCCCCCCGCTCGAGACCCACGCAATCATCGAATACACCCATCGGTTCCTCGTGAACGTCGTCGTGATCCTGGTCGGGATCGTGGCCGTCGTCGCGTGGCGTCGCTTCCGCGACCAGCGAAGGGTCCTCTGGCCCGCCGTCGCCTCGGTCATCCTCGTCCTCTTCCAGGCCGCGCTCGGCGCGGTGGTAGTGCGCTCCGGCCTGGACCCCGCCAACGTCACCCTCCATCTGGCGACGGCGATGCTCGTCATCGGCTCGACCACGCTCGTCTACGCGGAGTCGACCTTCCCGCGGCCGGCCGCGCGGGCGCCCAGGACGCCGCTCGTCCGGCTCGTCGACGCGACGGCGGTGGCCACGTTCGCGCTGCTGCTGGTCGGGGCCTACGTTCGGGGACGCGGGGCAGGGCTAGCCTTCCGCGACTGGCCGCTCATGGACGGGCGCCTCGTCCCGACCCTGGGCGGCGTAGCGACGCCGATGTTCCTTCACCGCGTCCTCGCGGCGCTCGTGTCGGCGCTCGTCGTGTACCTCGCCGTCCGCGCGAGGACCGCGCCCGACCGCTCGCGAGTCGTGGCGGGACTCGCGACGACGCTTCTTGCGCTCTTCGCGGCCCAGGTCTTCGTCGGTGCCGCCAACGTCTGGACGGATCTGCAGCCGGCGGCGGTCGCCGGGCACGTCGCCCTCTCCGGCCTGATCTGGGCCGTGCTCGCGGGACTCCTCGTGACCAGCCGTCGCACGGCGCGCGTCGCGGAACGGGCCGAGGCATCAGAGGCGTCGACCCGACGCTCGCTACGCGACACGATCACGGCCTACGTACGCCTAACCAAGCCGCGGATCATCGTCCTGCTTCTCATCACGACGGTTCCCGCGATGGTCTTGGCAGAGCGCGGTGTCCCGTCGCCCTGGCTCGTTCTCGCGACCCTGGCCGGCGGGGCGATCGCCGCAGCGGGTGCGAACGCGATCAACTGCTACCTCGACCGCGACATCGACCGGATGATGCGCCGAACCCGCCGCCGGCCGGTTCCCGCCAGGCAGATCACTCCCGAGCGCGCGCTCGGCTTCGGGTACGTCCTAGGCGCGATCTCGTTCTACCTCCTGTCCGTGACCGTGAACGTCCTGGCGGCGACGCTCGCGCTCGCGGCTCTCGCGTTCTACGTGTTCGTGTACACGCTGTGGCTGAAGCGCGCGAGCCCCCACAACATCGTGATCGGCGGCGCGGCCGGCGCCGTGCCCGTCCTCGTCGGGTGGGCGGCGGTCACGGGGACCGTTGAGCTTCCCGCATGGGTACTCTTCGCCATCGTGTTCCTCTGGACCCCACCGCACTTCTGGGCGCTCGCGATGAACTACCGCGGCGACTACGCGGCCGCGGGCGTGCCGATGCTCCCGGTCGTGCGAGGCGACGAGGAGACACGGCGCCAGATCCTGCTCTACTCGGTCGTGCTGTTCGCGACAACGCTCCTGCTCGTTCCCGTCGGGCATATGGGGACCGTGTACGCGATCGCCGCGGTCGTGCTGGGCGGCGCCTTCGTGTACCGCGCGCTCCGGTTGAGGAGCGGCGCGGCGGTGGAGTCGATGCGACTCTTCCGTTTCTCGATCGCCTACCTCGCGCTGCTTTTCACCGCGGTCGCCGCCGACGGCCTGATCGCCTAGGGCGCGGCCAGCAGCTCGTCGAGGATGCGGACGAGGTCCTGCTCGCGCGGCAGGCCGAAGATGCGGTAGCGGATGGTCCCCCCACGGTCGACGAGGAAGGTGGCGGGGACCCCGATCAGCCCGAGGTCGTCGGCGAAGCCCCCGTACGGGTCCTCGATCGACGGATAGGTGACCTGGAACTCGTCCTTGACCCATGTGACCGCCGCATCGTGGTAGTCGCGTATGTCGATCCCGAGGAAGAAGACCCCCCGGTCCTCGTAGCGCTCCCAGAGACGCTGGAGCATCGGCTGCTCCACGCGGCACGGCCCGCACCACGTCGCCCAGACCGCGAGGAGCACCACCTTGCCCTCGTAGTCGGCCGCCTCGATCTCGCCGCCGAGGAGCTCGGGTCCGGAAAGCTCGGGGAGCGGCTCGTCGACCGCCACCGGCTCCCCGATCTCCGTCAGGCTCGTCCGTCCCGTGCACGCGGCGAGCGCCACGGCGAAGAGAAGCGGGGCGAGCGGAGCCCGGAGGCGAGCCCCGGGGCGCATCACTCGACCGTCACGACTCCCTGCATCGTGGGGTGCAGGTCGCACCTGAAGTAGTAGGAGCCGGGTTCGAGCGCCGGCACCGCGTACTCGATCGTTCCCGGGCCGGTGAAGAGCTCCCCCTGGAGCAGGACGGTCGTCAGGGATTCGTCCGTGTAGATCGCGACGTTGTGATCGAACGGGTCGTCGTTGGTGAACGCGATGGTCGCCGGCTCGCCAGCGGGTAGGGTGAACTGGGCCTTGTCGAACACCAACTCTCGGGCCGCGATCGAGACGTCGGCCTCTCCCCCGGTCTCGGTTCCGGTCTCGGTTCCGGTCTCGGTTCCGCCGGTCTCGGTTCCGCCCTCCCCCGCCACGATCGTTCCCGTCATCGTCGTCGGGTGGACGTCGCAGCGGAAGTAGTAAGTGCCGGCGGTGAGTCCCTGGATCGAGTACTCCACGGTCGAGGGGCCCGTCACGAGTTCGCCGGAGAACAGCGGCGTCCCCGAGAAGTCCTCGACCTCCCACACGGAGACGTTGTGCTGGACGCTCTGCTCTTGGTTGTCGAAAGAGAGCTCGATCGGCGCGCCGGCCGGCACCGCCAGCTCGGTCTCGGCGAACCCCTTCGACGACGCCCCCGGCGGCGCCGAGACGTCAAGCGCGATCGCCTCGACCTCGTGCTCCTCCTCCTCGGGCCCGATCGCGGAGATCGCCAGCCCGCCCGCGAGCATCGCGATGCCGGCGACCGCGGTCAGTAGCGCGGCCAGGCCGGCCGTACCCACCTGCTTCCGACCGGCGATCCAAGCTGCCGAAACGAGCGCGCCGAACGCGACCACGAGAGCCACACCCGTCGCCGCGGCGGGTCGAACCGAGAGCAGCACGCGGGAGAAACCGAAGACGACTCCGGCGATCACCGCCAGCGCGCCGAGGGGGATCAGGACCGGAAGCAGCAAGCGATCGCGGGCGTTCGACCCGTTCATCCTCTCCTCAGCTCTGCTCGGATGTCGCTTTCCGTGCTCCAGAAGTCGAGCGCGTCCCAGCCGCCACGCTCTTCCTGCCCGAACCACCGGAAGAAGATCGTCGCGATGACCGTCCACAGGATCAGTCCCCCGCCGAGCTTCATGAGCAGCCCTGCGATCAGCTGGTCGGTAAGGGCGTCGATCCCCCAGATCCGCGGGAACGTCGCGTAGATCGGGTACAGGGGCTGCTCGCCGAACGTGAGGAACGCCGCGGGGATCGTGGGCGCGAGCGACTGGAAGAACAGGTATAGCATCTGCGCGGGCGATCTGAGGGCCGGCAGCTCCGGTAGCCGCGAGAGGACCGGCCACCACATCACGAGCGCCGAGCCGACGACGAGAACGTGGAGTCCCAGGTGGATCGGCTCCGACCGCACCGAGGCCTCGACCACCGCCGGCCAGTGCGTGAAGAGCAGGACCCCGTTGAAGACCACCATCGCGACGAGCGGCCGGGTCAGGAACCTCGCGGCGACCGCGACCGGACGTGGCGCCAGGAGCCTGCGGAGCATCCATGCCGGCATCCCCGCGAGCAGAAGCGGGGCGGCCACCAGAGAGAAGAGCAGGTGCTGGAGCATGTGCACGCTGTACAGGTAGTCCTCTGCCAGGTCGTGCACCGGCCAGCCCGCCGCGACCCAGAGCACGAGCACCCCGGCGGAGAAGAGCACCGTCCGCCGCCGGCTCGGCGGCTCCTCCCCAGGCTCGGCTACTCGTCGGCGCCGCGTGACGGACACCAGGTACGCACCCCAGAGCGCGACCATCACCATCCAGACGTCGGGGTGGATGTGGAAGTCGGGAAGCCGCATCGCCGCCTACCGGGCGAACACGCCGAACGTGAGAAGAACGATGACGAACAGGGTGATCGCGAACGCGAGCCCCATCGCGAAGAACCGCGCATACACGCGGCTGTCGAACCGCAGGTGCATGAACCACAGCGCGACGAGAGCGAACTTGATCAGGGAGAACGCGAACAGCATCGGGATCAGGAAGTCGCGCACGGCATCGATGTAGTAGACGGCTACCTCGAGGCCCGTTATGCCCGCCAGGACGATGGCTATCCGCACGTACTCCTTCGGACTGGGGTGACCGCCGCGCCGCCGGCGCGCCGAGGCTCCCTCCATCCGCTGCTCGACCTGCGTCTCCGTCATATCGCTCCTCACGTCGGGTTCGGCGTCGGGATCAGGTACACCACCGTGAAGATCACGATCCAGACGATGTCGACGAAGTGCCAGTAGAGGCCGACCATCTCCACCGGGAACGACTGGTCGCCCGGAAGCTTCCCCGCGAAGGACATGGCCGAGAGCGAGAGCAGCATCAGGATCCCGATCGCCACGTGCGCGCCGTGGAACCCGGTGAGGACGAAGAAGGTCGATCCGAACAGGTTCGCCGACAGAGAGAGCCCCTCCCGGTAGAAGGTTGTGAACTCGTAAGCTTGCCCTCCGACGAAGGTCAGACCGAGGAGCGCGGTCGTGACGAGCCACAGCCGGCCCCGCGCGGGGTCCTCCCGCTGGAAGGCCGAAAGCGCGAGAACCATCGTGAGCGAGGACGCGAGGAGCACGAACGACGACACCGACGTGTAGGGGATGTCGAAGACGTCGTTCGGGTACGGCCCCGTTAGGCTCGCTCCCCGGTAGAGCACGTACGACGCTATCAGCGCCCCGAAGAACAGGCAGTCCGAGGCCAGGAACAGCCACATCGCGAGCTTCGTGTTGGGGAGTCCTGTGCTCGTATCGTGCGAGGCCTCGTGCCGGAGGGTCTCGGCCACCTACGCCTCCTCCGCTCCCGGCTCCATCGCCCAGCCGTACAGCCCGGCCAGGAGCACCACCGCCCCGACTATCGAGAGCCACCAGCCGTACAGGACCCCGTAGCCGACGAGAGGCAGGCCGAGCGCCGCCACGAGCGGGTAGTACGAGGGACCCGGGAGGTGTATGCCGTGCCCCCCGACGTGGCTCTGGTCCTCGGGAGCCGCGCCCGCCTGCACGGGCACGACCTTGCCGCTTTCGTCCTCCGCGTACTTCCTGTGCCAGAGCTCGTCGAGAGAGTGCACCGTCACGACCTCGTCGAAGTTGTGCGGTGGAGGCGGCGAGGTCGTCGCCCACTCGAGCGTCCTCGCGTCCCACGGATCCGCCGGAGCGTCCTTCGCCTTGCGGAAGGACCCGATCGCGTTCCACATGAAGACGAGGATCGAGGCCGCGATCGTGAACGCGCCGATCGTCGACACGAGGTTCCAGAGGTCGAAGCCGTATCCCTCCGGATACGTTGGGATCCGCCGCGGCATGCCTTGCAGCCCTAGCACGTGCATCGGCCCGAACGTCAGGTTAAACCCGATCATCATGAGCCAGAAGTGCAGCTTCCCGAGTCGCTCGTCGAGCAGGCGGCCGAACATCTTCGGCCACCAGTAGAAGAACCCCGAGAACAGCCCGAAGATCGCGCCGCCGAACAGCACGTAGTGGAAGTGGGCGACCACGTAGTAGGTGTCGGTCTGCTGGTAGTCGGCGGGCACGACGGAGTGCGTCACGCCGGAAAGCCCTCCGATCACGAACATCGTGACCGTGCCGATAGCGAAGAGCATGGCCGACGTGAAGCGCAGATCGCCCTTGTAGAGGGTCCCCATCCAGTTGAAGATCTTCACGCCGGTCGGCACCGCGATGATGATCGTCGAGAGCCCGAACGCGGTGTTCGCGACGGGACCGAGCCCAGTAGCGTACATGTGGTGCGCCCACACGCCGAACCCGATGAAGCCGATCGCGATCCCCGAGAACACCACGAACTGGTAGCCGAACAGCGGCTTGCGCGCGAAGACGGGCAGGACCTCGGAGACGATGCCGAACGCCGGGAGGATGAGGATATAGACCTCGGGATGCCCGAACAGCCAGAACAGGTGCTGCCAGAGGAGCGGACTCCCGCCGGCCGCCGGGTTGAAGAAGTTCGTTCCCAGCTCGCGATCGAAGAGCAGCTGGAACAGCGCCACCGTGATGATCGGCAGCGAGAACGCGAGCAGGAACTGCACGACTAGACCCATCCAGATGAAGACCGGCATGCGGAACAGGCTCATCCCCGGCGCACGCATGTTGATGATCGTGACCGCCAGGTTGATCGCCGAGACCGTCGACGCGATGCCGGCCATCGCGAGTCCGAGCGAGTAGAAGCTCATGCCGGGGCTGAGATCCGTCGTGGAGTTCGGCGGATATCCGAACCAGCCACCGTTCGGAGCGCCACCGAGGAGCCAGCTCGAGTAGAGCACCAGGCCGCCCGCGAGGAACGCCCAGTAGCTGAAGGCGTTCAGGCGCGGGAACGCCACGTCGCGGGCCCCGATCATGAGCGGGATCAGGTAGTTGAAGAACGCGGCCGACAAAGGCATCACGACGAGGAACACCATCGTGAGGCCGTGCATCGTGAACAGCTCGTTGTAGGTGCCAGCGTCGATCAGCGTGCTCTCGGGTCTCGCGAGCTGCAGCCGGATGAGCAGCGCCTCCGCGCCGCCGACGATCAGGAAGAGGAACGCCGTGAACCCGTACAGCAGTCCGATCTTCTTGTGGTCCACCGTCGTGAACCAGCTCCAGAAGCCGGTGGTCGCCGTCGGCCTGCGGAGCAGCCCTCGGGGTGTGTCGGCGGGAACGGGCACGCTCGCCATCTACGGCTCCCTCACTCCAGCGTCTCCAGGTAGTCCACGAGCGCCTCGATCTCCTCCTCGGACAGGTTGTAGTCGGGCATGAACGATCCGAGCTTCCTCGCCGGCGGGTCGCGTAGCCAGGCCGCCAGCTCCTCCCGGGTGTTGGGGAAGATACAGCCGGCCAAGCAGTCTCTGCTTGCGACGTGCGTGAGGTCCGGCGCGGTGGAGGCCGCGGTGGAAACCCCCCGGATCGTGTGACACGCAGCGCAGGTGCTCGCGATCAGGTCCCCTGCGATCCCGCTGGGCGCGGCCGCCTCCTCCTTCTGCCCGGCGACCCATGCGTCGAAATCGGCGGGCGAGAGCGCGTCGACCTCGAAGCGCATGAACCCATGCGAGAAGCCGCAGAGCTCCGCGCACTGGCCCGGATACTCGCCGGGCTCGTCGGCCTGGATCGTCATGTGGTTCGTCTTGCCCGGGATGACGTCGGTCTTACCCGCAAGGCGGAACGGCGAGAACGAGTGGATCACCGCCCTGCCGAGCCCGTTGCCGAACTCGCTGCCGGCCGATTCCAAAGTCAGGTAGACCGGGCGGTCGGCGGGGATCACCAGCTCGTTGGCCGTGACGAGCGGCAGGTTGTCGCCCACCTGCATCTCGGGGTCCGTGTAGCGGAACTCCCACCACCACTGGTGTCCGCGCACGGTCACGTTCAGCGCGTTGCCCGGGGGCTCGGCCGCCAGATCGAAGATCGTCGCGACGGTCGGCACGGCGACGCCGGCGAGCACGACCGCCGGCAGGATCGTCCACGCTATCTCAAGACGGGTGTTGCCGTGGATCTGCGGCGGGATGCGCTCGCGTCCCTTCCGATGGCGGTATCGCCACAGGATGTAGAGGATCCCGCCCTCGACGAGGAGGAAGACCGCCGTCGCCACCCAGAAGACCGGCTTGAACAGGGCGTCGATCTTCTCGGCGTAGGGGCCCGCCGGATCCAGCGTGTCCTGTGGCGCGTTGGTGGCGCAGGCGGCGAGGGCGACGGCGGCGGCGGCGAGGCCGACGGCCAGACGGGTCCTCTTCCCGGTCACGCTCCCTCCCCGAAACGAGCTGCGCAGACGCCCGCGAGGCTTTCCGCGGGCGAGGCCGTGGCACTGTACCACCGTTGCTCGGCGCGACGGGTCACACGCCGGCGTACGAATGGAGCCCGACGATCCACAGGTTGACGACGTAGTACGTGACGAGCAACGACACGAAACCGACGAGCGCGATCACCGCCGCCTTGCGGCCTCGCCACCCCGCCGTCGCGCGCGCGTGCAGGTAACCGGCGTAGATCGTCCACGTGACGAACGACCAGGTCTCCTTCGGGTCCCAACCCCAATACCGGGCCCAGGCCCGCTCGGCCCAGATCGCGCCGGCGATCACGGCGAACGTCCAGATCGGGAAGGCGAACGCGATCGTGCGGTAGGCGAGGCGGTCGAGCACCTCGGCCGGCGGCAGGATGCCCTTCGCCGACGAGCGCGTGGCGGCGGGCTCGTCGGCGCCGGAGACGTAGTGAGGAGGCTGCTCTCCCAGATCGACCGAGCCGCCGGCGATCGGCGGCGGCGTCCCGGCGAGCTTGCGCTCCCGGGAGTCCTTGACGAGGTAGAGGAGCGTGAGGACGCCGCCGCCGATCGCGAACAGCGACGACCCGACTATCGCCGCCACCACGTGGATCTTCAGCCAGTAGGAGTTGAGCGCCGGAACGAGGGGGGCCGGTCCCACGTATAGGAACATCACGGCCACGGCCATCGTGAGGACCGAGAACGCGAGCGCGAACCCGCCCACCGCACGCAGGCCGTAGCGACCCTCCAGGACGACGAGGTACACGGCGACGACTAGCAGCGCGAGGAGCGACGAGTACTCGTACATGTTGCCCCAGGGCACCCGCTCGGCCGCGATCGCGCGAGCCACGACCGACACGACGTGACCGGCCAGTCCGGTCCACGCCACCAGCCGCGCGGCGCGCCAAGCCGACTCCCGCCGGAACGCCAGGTGGAAGAAGTACCCCAGCATGGCGGCGAGGTAGGCGAACAGCGCGGCGTTGAACGCGTCGTTCGAGACCCGGGACCAGTCCGCGGCGATCACAGCGCTCCCACCTTTCCGCGCTCCCCCTCCGGAGCTCGAGCGAGCTCCTCGACGAGCTCAACGAACTCCTCCTCGAACCGCGCCCTTTGCTGCAGCGCGAACCCCCCCACCTCGAGCAGCGCGCCGGATCCGTCGGGCTCGGCCCGCACCCATACCTTCCTCCGAGAGCCGTACAGGGCGGGGAGCAGGCCGGCGAGCACGAGGATAGCTGCCACCAGCATCAGCCACACCCCTCGGTCGCGGGACACCTGGAGCACCGTGTACTGGCGGAGCTCGGGGAACGAGATCGTGAGACCCGGCGCGCCGGGGGACGCTGGATCGCCCGTCGCAACGTCGACCGTGAGCCCCTCCCCAACGATCGAGCGCTTCCACTTGCGGAGATCGGCCGTGTCCAGGCCCCCCGGCGTCCGCGGCAGGTCTGCGTGCAGGTTGCCGCGCCAGGCCGTGTAGAAGAGGAACGGGGCATCCGCCTCTGTTGCCGGAGGGAACTCTCCGGTACGCCAGCCCTGGAGGTAGGCGTTCAGGTCGGGCCACAGCTCGAGCTCCAGACCCACCTGTGGCCGGACAGACGGCAGCTCCACGACGCCGTGCCACGGCAGCTGAAGCGGGCTCACGCCCTCCGGCGGCGCGTCCTGCTGGAACTCCACGGCCCCAGAGAAGATCGGCTCACCGTCCATCCGCACCTCGACGACCGGCGCGTAGCCGAAGCCCCACTGGTGGAACCGGACGCCGTCTTCCTCCGCGGGGTGGTTCACGCGGATGTCGGTCCGCTCGACGAACCGCCCGTCGGAGCCGATCAGCTCCGCGTGGGTGACGAAGTCCATGGGGATACCGCTCTCCCGGTAGGTGTCCTCGAAGTCCCGCGCGCAGACCTGGACGCCCGTGTGGTCCTCCCCGAAGTAACGGCCCTCGCGGATGTTACCGTCGTAGTTCACGTGGGCCTCGGTCCAGCACGAGCCCTCGACGATGACGGCGAAGCCGGTGAACCCCGTTCCCTTGCCGAGTACCGCTCCGACGAGGATCAGCAGGAACGACCAGTGGAAGAGCAGGCTTCCGGCCTCACGGCCCAGGCCCTTGTCGGCAGCCAGGGCCGTACCCTCTGTCCGGCTCACGCGGAACCGCCGCCGCCGGAGCACCCGCTCCGCCCGGTCGATCGCTGCGACCGGGTCGGCGGGGACGGCCCGCTCCGCGTGATGGCGGAACCCGTCGAGCTCGCGGGCCTGCTGAGGTCGAGCGCGGAGGTTCCTAAAGAGCGCACGGGTCCGCGGGAGAAGGCACGCGACGAGCGAAACCAGGAGCGCAACGTAGATCGTCGCGAACCAGGTCGACCCGTACACGTCGAAGAGCTGGAAGTTGTCCAGCGCGGCCGCCAGGCGGGGGCTCTCCCGGAAGATCTGGCCCACGCGCGCGGGCGAGTTGATGCGCTGGGGGACCAGCGAGCCGACGAGCGCCCCGAGCGCCAGCAGCAGGAGCAGCACGAGGGCGGTGCGCATCGATCGCAGCAGGCGCCAGCAGGCCGCGAGCACTGCCGGGGGTGTGACGCGCCGGGCCATCAGATCGGCGGGTTGAACCCCTGGATCGCGGGCAGGAGCGGGGCGATGATCCGCGCCCACCAGCCCGTGGCGACGAGGGCCCCGATCGCAACCATCAGCGCACCCGAGAACCCCGCGATCCATCGGTAGTTCCGCTTGATCGCCTCGATCGCCCCCAGCAGTCGCCGCAGCCCGAGACCAACCAGCATGAACGGGACCCCCAGCCCCAGGGAGTAGGAGAAGAGGAGCAGCGCCCCGCGAGCCGCGCCGCCCTGATGAGCCGCGAGCGCCAGGATCCCGGTGAGAACGGGCCCGATGCATGGCGTCCACCCGGCCCCGAAGGCGATACCCAGGGGGAACGCCCCCGCCACACCCGGCCGGACCCTGGAGAGCAGTGGGCGCCGCTCCGCATAGAGCGACGAGGGTCCCCGGCGGATCGCGTAAAGGATCATGAAAGCCCCGACGAGGACGATCACGCCCCCGGCGATCCGCTCTCCCCAGTCGGAGAGCAGGACCCGCCGGAGGGCCGTGCTGGAGGCCCCGAGCGCGGTGAACACGGTCGCGAAGCCGGCGACGAACAGGAGGAGCGGCAGCACCGGGCGCCTCTCCTCCGTCGCGCCGCCGGAGACGAACGAGAGGTAGCCGGGGACAAGTGGGAAGACGCACGGCGAAGCGAACGAGACCACGCCGGCGGCGAAGGCGAGCGCCGGCGCCCACCACGCGGCGAGCCCGGTCTGAACGATGTCTGCGATCACGATCGGTGTTCCAGTCTAGGCAGCATGGAGTTGGTTGCGACCCCGCCCCCCAGCCTCCATAGTGGCGCCGTGCTTGGGACGTCCTCGCCGAGGACGCCGAGGCCGACCCCGGCGGGGGGGCGCGTGCCTCACGGCTATAATCTGCCGGCTCACCACGGACCGATGAGAAAGAGGACATGAAGGCTCCGATCCCGAAGGCCCTCAAGGAGCGGCTCACCCCCGCGGCGCAGCGTCTGTCGGGGCTCATCCGGGACTTCGAGTGGACCTGGACGAAGGCGGTTGTGTTCTCCGTCGGGTTCTCATTCGCGATCCTCATCTCGATGGCCGTCATCCCCTCCTGGTGGCTCTACTACGCCGACCAGCGGCTCGACGGCTGGGATGGGTCGGGCCAGGGCTACCTGATACCGTTCTTCGGATTGGACTGGATCCCCCTGGACGGCTTCTGGCTGAACAAGGTCCGCGACCTGGTCGCGACGGGCCTCATCATCGGACCGTTCGTCACCTTCCTCGTCGCCGCGGCTCTGCTCCAGAACCACCGGAGGAAGCTGCGGGGACGGTCCGCGGAGCGGCCGGCCGGAGGCTACCGATGACCGCGGGGGTGGTGTAGGTGCCGTTCACTAAGACCGAGGTCGACATCCGCACCGACTACGTCGTCGAGACCGTCGACCCCGCATGGCTCTCGCAGGGCGTGAGGTCGCCCAAACACCTGATGCTCGACCCGGACAACTGCATCCTCTGCCGGGCCTGCGAGGACGTCTGCCCGTGGAACTGCATCTATATGATGTCTACGGAGATCGTCGAGGGCGCCGCCGACGAAGCGGTCGAGGCGGAGGTGAGGGGAGCGACGGCGATCTTCGTGGTGGACGACAACGCCTGCACGCGGTGCTCCGTCTGCGTGGATCGTTGCCCCACCGACACGTTGTACTACGCGCGGCTGCCCGAGGGATCGGGCGGCGTGCGGCAGATGGCCGAGGTTCCCGAGTCGCAGGCAGCCGAGGCGGACTAGGGAACGGACGCGAGGGGGTAGGGAGGACACTTGAAGCTCAAGCCGCCGTCGCCCATGGAGCTGCTGGACCGGGTGCGCGACACCGAGGTCTGGAAGTCGATCTTCCGGCCGGGCTCGATCTTCCGGAGGGGCTACAAGGACACGTCCCGGGACCGCGCGCTCGCGACGATGAATAACGTCCTCTACCACCTCCACCCGACCAAGATGAAACGGCACGGGCTGAAGCTGACCTACACCTTCTGCCTGGGCGGCCTCTCGTTCTTCCTGTTCATCCTTCTCACGGTCACCGGCATCTTCCTGATGTTCTTCTACCGGCCGACGGCAGACGTCGCTTCGGCCCAGGCCTACGGCGACATGCAGGCGATCCGCACGACGGTGTTCTTCGGCGACCTCGTCCGGAACATCCACCGGTGGGGCGCCCACCTGATGGTGCTCTCCGTGACGCTGCACATGGCGCGGGTGTTCTACACCGGCGCATACAAGCCGCCGCGCGAGTTCAACTGGGTGGTCGGCGTCGTCCTGCTGTTCCTCACGCTCGGGCTCTCGTTCACGGGATACCTGCTTCCGTGGGACCAGTTAGCGATCTGGGCGGTCACGGTGGGCACGAGCCTCGGCGGCTATGCGCCGCTCATCGCGAGGCAGGCGAACTTCCTGCTTCTCGGCGGCGCGGTGGTTGGGCCGAACACGCTTCTCCGATGGTACGTCCTTCACGTGCTGGCCTTGCCCTTCGTGATCGTGGTCTTCATGTCCGTCCACTTCTGGCGGATCCGCAAGGACGGCGGGATCTCGGGACCGCTGTAGGAGAAGATATGCCGCGAGACGAGACGCCGCTCGATCAGGAGACCCTCGACAAGGTCCTGGAGGCCGAGCTCGCCAAGGGTACCGACCGGCGCGTGGCCGAGGGCCGCGCGCGCTCGGCCGCAGTTCGCGCCCATCGGGAGAAGACGGGCGAGACGCCCGCCGCTCCCACGCCGGCGGCCCCGGCAGCGGCACCCCCGGCAGCGGCACCTCCGGCAGCGGCACCTCCGGCAGCGGCACCTCCGGCGGCGGCACCTCCGGCGGCTCCGGCGGCGGTCGCATCGGCCGCGCCGCTTCGAACCGCCCCCATGCCCACCGGAAACGTCCCGGCGCCGAGGAAGGGCGTTCCGGAGAAGCACCGCCTCCTTGCCCTCGTGCCGCCGGAAGGGATCCAACGTGTAGAGCGCGAGCAGGGTGACCGGATCAACGTGTTCCCACACCTGTTGATCGAGGAGTTCATCGCCCTGCTTGTGGTTCTCGCGGCCCTCACGGTCTTCTCCACGTTCGTGAACGCTCCTCTTCGTGAGCTTGCGAATCCCAACCTCACTCCGAACCCGTCGAAGGCGCCCTGGTACTTCCTCGGCCTCCAGGAGCTCCTGCGGTACTTCCATCCGATGATCGCCGGCATCACGATCCCGAGCTTCATCCTCGTGGGGCTCGCCGTGGTGCCCTACGTCGACCGCAATCCGAGCGTGAAGCCCGGCGACCGCAAGATCGCGATCACGCTGTTCACGATCCTGTTCATGTTCGGCGCGACCGTCACGATCATCGGGTCGTTCTTCCGCGGCCCCGGCTACAACTGGATCTGGCCGTGGGCGCAGGGAGTGTTCTTCGAGCTATGAGCGCGCTCGGCCTTTCCACCGGAACCCTCGCCGCCCTCGTCGTCATGGTGGTGGTCGACCTGTTCGCGATCATCTTAGGCCTCTCGTTCCTGCGGGCCCGCCGCGCGCAGCGCGAGGCGGAAGCCGCCGCGTCCGTGCCGGTCGCGGAGCGCACCCCTCCGGCCGCGGCGCCGAAGCCCGTCGCCCGCCGGGACTTCCTTCGGCGGTCGCTGCTCGGCTCGCTCGCCGTGTTCGGGGCGCAGTTCGGCGCGGCGACGATCGCCTTCCTCTGGCCGAACCTGAAGGGAGGGTTCGGCTCGAGGCTCAGGCCCGGCAAGCTCGCGGACATCATCGCCGAGATCGAGGCGGCAGGCGGGCAACCCTTCTACTTCGGACAGGGCCGTTTCTACATCGTCAAGTACGACGCGAAGGGCGTCGACGAGGAGTACGGCGTCGACTACGTCGCCGACGGGGTCGTGGTCGAGGGGGTCATGGCCCTGTACCAGCGGTGCGTCCACCTCGGATGCCGCGTGCCGTTCTGCGACACCTCGAAGTGGTTCGAGTGCCCCTGCCACGGCTCCAAGTACAACCAGGTCGGCGAGTACGAGCTCGGCCCGGCGCCGCGCGGCATGGACCGCTTCCCGATCACGCTGGAGGGCGAGGAGCTGGTCGTCGACACGGCCACGGTCATCCTCGGCCCCCCGCGCGGAACCGACACCACCGGCAAGGGCATCGAGGGCCCGTTCTGCGTCTGATGCTCGCGCTCACGACCGCGCAGGGCGTCATCCTCGCCGTCGGTGGCGCGATCTTCGTCGCAGTGGCGATCGGCGCGCTCTCGATCCGGGGCAGGATGCGGGCCGAGAGACCCGACGTCCCGCGGGCGATGCGGCCCGGGCCGTCGGACCCGGACCTCGAGACCCCGCTGCTCAACCGGCTCCAGGGTTGGGGGGTCGTGCTGGTCACGTTCTTCGTGATCTGGATACCGCTGGTTTGGCTCCAGGAGCCCTCGATCAATCAGGAGCAGGAAGGTGACATCAAGGGGCTAGCGATCGAGCGTGGACGCGCTGCCGTCGAGCTCTTCGGAGAGGAGAACCAGCTGGGGGTCGGCTGCGTCCGCTGTCACGGCCCGGAGCTTCGGGGAAGCAAGATCATCGCCGGCGGCCTCGTCTACACGACGCCGAACCTGACCAACGTCTGCGGCGGCCCGAACACCGGGCACGCGGCGATCAAGAGTCTCGCGGACCTAAGGAGCACGATCGAGCAGGGCCGGCCCGGCACGCCGATGCCCTCGTGGAGCATCAAGTACCAGGGCGCGCTTCACGACCAGCAGATAGAGGACATCGTCCAGTACCTCATCCACGTGAACGAAGAGAACGTGCCTTTCGATCAGAACGTGTGCGTCAACAAGGAGGCCGCGGAAGCGGCCGCTACGCCCAGCCCGAGCGCATGAACGAGACCTGCGTCGGCTTCGAGATCGCCTGCGACGTCCTGCTGAAGGGCGCCGGCGTCGTCGTAACCGGCGTCGTGCTCTTCATCGGAAGCGTCTACCTGATGCTCACGCTCATCCTCGGGCGCTGGATGGGCTACCTCTTGCTGATGGTCGCCTTCTCGGGCTGGATGATGCTTCTGTCCTCCCTATGGATATTCGGGTACTGGTCCCAGGGGCCGGGTACCCCGGTGAACCTAGGGCCTCGCGGCGCTGAGCCTGCATGGGTCGTCCTCGAAGCGGGCGTGGAGTCTGGGTCCCAGGAGTTCCCCGAGATCGAGAGCTACCCCGGAGCGCCGTGGGAGGAGCCGGGGCTCGCGCTCGCTTCGGCGAAGCAGAGCGTGACGAGCGCCGTCCAGGACTTCTTCGCCGCGGTCGTGAACGAGGAAGGGGGCATGGAAGTCCACGAGCCGGGCGCGATCCAGCCGACCGATTTCACGGTCGAGGACGTCGCTTTCGCGACATCCGCCGACGGTGGGACCCCGCTCGCGGCCGCACGCGCCTTCTATTCGGGGGGCGGTCCGGCCGTGACGGTGCTGCTCAAGCACGACAGCGGCAGCGTCCCGCGCTACTCCTGGATGTTCCTGGGGGCGTCGGTCGTTCTGTTCGCCGTTCACCTGCCCCTGCTGGACCGCGCAGAGGCGCGGCGCAAGGAGATCCTCACCGGCGGCACCGCGCCGCCCTGGTACGGCCCGGCATAGGAGACGAGGTGCTCGGACAGATCGAAATGCCGCTGATCGAACAGGGAAGCGTCCAGTTCATCCTGTTCGGCGTCATGATGCTCGTGATCTTCATCGGTCTCTGGATCACGATCTCGAAGTAGCGGGCGTCAGGCCTCCGCGACCGCGCCACCCTGTCCCTTCACGTCCGCGAGCGCGGCCTTGCGCTGCTCGTAGAAGGCCAGGATCTGGAGCTCGATCGCCAGGTCCACCTTCCGCAGAGAAACCCCCTCAGGCACCGAGAGGATGACGGGCGCGAAGTTCAGGATCGATCGAACCCCGGCCGCAACGAGGAGGTCGGCGACCTCCTGGGCGGCTCCCGCCGGCGTGCAGATGACCCCGATCGCGACGTCGTGCTCGCCCACGATCGCAGGCAGGTCCTCCACGCTGCGGACCACCAGCCCACCCACGACCTCCCCGACCTTGCTCGGGTCGGAGTCGACCAGCGCCTCGGTCCGAAAGCCCCGCTCGGCGAATCCCCGATAGTTCGCGAGCGCGTGACCGAGGTTCCCGACACCTACTATCACCACCGGCCAGTCCTGGGTGAGCCCCAGCTCTCGTCGGATCTGGTGGATCAGGTAGGCGACGTCGTACCCGACTCCGCGCGTCCCGTAGGAGCCGAGGTGGGAGAGGTCCTTTCGAACCTTCGCCGAGTTCACGCCGGCGGCCTCGGCCAGCGATTCGGACGAGACGGTCGCCGCGCCGCCCTCGGCCATCTCGACCAGCGCACGCAGGTACAGCGGCAGCCGGGCAACGGTCGCTTCAGGGACCGGACGTTCCCTCACGCAGGGAGCCCCAGGGCGGACACGGATGGATCGTAGCTCGCGACCAGGGCGTTCTCAAATGCACTAGCGGCCCGCCGCTCGGGCTCCCACGGCCGCGGCCAGAAGGTCGGCGTCCACCGTCACCTCGAACAGCTCGGCGCCGTCCACGAGCACCACGGGCACGCGCAGCCCGTAGCGAAGCTCCAGCTCGTCGTCCCCCTCGACGTTCACCTCGTCGAACTGGAACGGAGTGCGCGCCGCGACGGCGAAGATGACCTCCCGCGCTCGGTCGCACAGCCCGCACCGCGGTCTCGAGTACATCACGACCCTGGCCGACACTCGAGTGATGGTATCGCCGCGGGGTGGTACAACGGCCGGATGCGCGAGGGGGACCGCTCCGACCGGGAGCTGCACGACGGGTTGGCCCGGGGAGACCGGGCGGCCTTCGAGGCGCTGTACCGCCGATACGCGCCGGCCGCCTACGGCGTGGCGCTTCGCGTGACCGGCCAGCCCGCGCTCGCCCAGGAGGTCGTCCACGACGCGTTCCTTGCCCTGTGGCGCGCACCCGAGGCCTACGACCCGGCGCGAGGTCCGTTCCGAGGCTTCTTCCTGGCTCTGGTTCACCACCGCGCCGTGGACACGGTCCGGCGCGAGGATCGCATGAGGAAGCGGGGGGAGCGCGCTGCGAACCTCGAGCCCCTGACCGGCGAAGATGTAGCGGAGGAGATCGTGGACGACACGGAGCTCGCGGAGCGCCGTCGACATGTCCGTGGCGCCCTCGCCGACCTCCCGTCGGAACAACGGACGGTGCTCGAGATGGCCTACTTCGGCGGCCACACTCAGGCCCAGATCGCTGAGGAGCTCGGCATCCCTGTGGGCACCGTGAAGACGAGGACCTTCGCGGCGATACGCAAGCTCCGCCGGGCGCTCCTCGGAGAGGACTAGATGGACGAGCACGAGCGGCTGAGAGAGCTCGTGGGGGCCCATGCCCTGCGGAGCCTTCCGCTCGAGGAGGTCCGCGAGGTGGTGGAGCACCTCCCGGCGTGCCCTAGCTGCCGCGAGCTGCTAGCGGAGCTCGAGACGCTCGCCGGAGAGCTCGCGCTAGCCGCGCCCCCGGTCGCGCCGCCACGCCTTCTCCTCGCGCGGATCCATAGGTCGGTCGAGGCGGCGCCGCGCCGACGACCAATCTCGATGTTCGCCGCAGCGGCGGGCATCGTCGCGGTCGTGGCGATGGGAGCGGTCTCGATGATTGCGATGCAGCGAGCGTCCCGGATCCAAGATCGCGCCGGAACTCTGGGAGACGCCGTGCAGGCGATGAGCGTGTTCGGCACGACGGCGTTCCCGCTCCGCGACGGAGGCGCCGACGGGAGCGAGCTCGTCGGCGTCACCGGCCCCGAGCTCAAGCACCTCTACCTGGTCGGCGAGCACGTTCCAGATCCCGCACCCGGCAACGTCTACCGGCTATGGCTCGAACGGGGAGGCGACTTTTTCCTCGCCGCCGAGTTCGTCCCTGAGGAGGGCGTGGTGGTGCTCGAGGTCGTCGTCGATCCGACCGGCCTCGACCGGCTCCTGGTCACCGAGGAGTCGGCATCCGAGCGGACGGACACGCCGGGCGGCGTGCCCCGATGGTCGACCTCGCTGTCCTCGGAGGCCTAGATTCAGAGCTGGGCCAGGCCGCGCAGCGCTAGGAGCGACCCGATCGCCACGATCGCGGCGGCCGACAGCACCGGCGCGACACGTGTTGCTTGCGTCCAGGAGCGCCGGGCCGCGAGCTCGCGGGCGCGGGTCGCGGCAAGCCCGACACCGATCAGCGAGCCGGCCAGCCCAAGGCTGAACCCCGCGATCAGCACAAGCCCGAACGCGACACGGTGCAGCGCCGCGGAGGCGAGGAGCACGACGAGCGCCGTCGGCGACGGAAGTATCCCGCCGGCCGTGGCGAGCGCGAGCATGCCCCGCCGCGAGAGCGGCCGGTGCTGATGCTCGTGCTCGGCATGGTGCCCGCTCCTGCGTCTTAGCGCCGCCACCCGAACTACGAGCATGCGCGCTCCGAGGGCGACGGCCACCGATCCGGCGAGCAGCCCGAGCCACGGATAGACCCGCTCGGGCGGGAAGAGGCGTTCGGCCGAGATCACGACGAGCCCGAGCGCGACGACCGAGGCGGTGTGCATCGCGGCCACCGCCGCGCCCATCGCTACCGCGTCCCGCGACGTGGTCCTCGTGCCGACGAGGAAGGCGGCCATGAGGGCCTTACCGTGGCCCGGGCCCATCGCGTGAAGCGCGCCGAAGGCGATCGACAGGAGGAAGGAGGTGGCGACGACGGCGGCCGAGATGTCGCCTCGCGCGACCAGGCCCACGAATCCGTCCGCTCCGGGGACCCCGGCGGGCGCCTCCTCCGTCGGCAGCGAAGCGGCGGCTCCTCCCCGCTCATAGGAGAAGGTCGCCGCACGCACGTCGAGGGTCTCCGAGAGAAGGTCTCTCGGGTAGGACGTTAGCGCTCGGCTGACGCTCTCCGCCGGAACCGTCGATCCTCGCAGCGCGACCCCGTCACCCGCCGAGACGACGACCTCCCGCCACCCGATCCGGTCTGCGAAGTTGCCGTCGGCGAACCGCACCTCTGCCGACGCCGGCGAGGTCACCGAGAAGATCCCCTCGAACCGGAGCACGTCGAGCCCGGCCTGGCCTGGTCGCAACTCGGCCGAGGCCGAGCGCACCACAGGCTGCGCTGCCCGGCCGTCCACGACGATCTCGAGCTCGTGCGCGACACGACCGGCCGTGAGCACCGCCCAGTCTGAGAGCTCGGCGGTCTCGGGTGCGCCGTCGCCGTCGGCGTCGACCGTGGACAGCTCCTGGAACGTGGGGATCTCGGCCATGTCGATCACGTACTCGATCCGGATCTCCCCAGGCAACACCCGGATACCACTGAACAGGTTGAGCGTGAAGTTGCCCAGCGGATGTGCCGACGCCACGGCCGCCGGAAGGACCAGCAACGCAAGCGCGAGAGGGACGACCGCGAGGAGCCGCCTCATCGTCCGCCCTCGAGACGTTCGAGCACGCGGGCAGCCGTTCCCGCGTGCAGGATCGAGAATCGCGGGTTAACCTCGAGCGCCTCGCCGAGGAGGCGCCGCGCGGCGCCGCCGTGGCCGAGCCCGCGCTCGATCATCCCGGCATGGAACAGGAACAGCGCATTGCGCGTTCCGAGCCGGAGCGCGCGAGCGGCGTAAGCGCGCGCTTCCTCGTCCCGGCCGTTCGCGTGGAGCGCCCAGGCGAGCGCGTCTGCAACGTGCACGCTCTTGCGCCGTTCCCATTCCGCACGCGCGGCGGCGAGCGCAGCGGCCGGGTTCCCATGATCGGCATCGAAGAGCGCCAGCTCGAGGTCCACGTTGACCCCGTTGGCGGCCGCCAGCAGCTGCTGCGCTCGGACGAGACCCTCGAGCCGGCGAGCGTCCTCCGTCCGGCCGGCGACGGTCTCCAGATCGACGATCGCGACGACGAACTCGGGAGCCGGATACCGCTCGATCACCCGCTCGTAGAGGGCTATCGCCTCGTCGATCCGGCCGCGCGCCCACGCCACCCTCGCCAGTCCCGCCAGCGAGGGAACGTGATCGGGCGCGGACCCCAACGCCCGCCGGTAGGCGCCGGTGGCCGCGGCGACGTCGCCGGCGTTGAATCGCAGCTCGCCCAGCTGGAAGCCTGCCCACGCCGCGTCCGCCGGCGTGCCGGCGGCGTCCAGGGCGGCCTCCATGGCACGCGCCGCGCCCGGGACGTCGCCCTGAAGCTCGAGCGCGTAGGAGACTCGGGCGTAGGACGCGAGGTTGGGCTCGGTGTCGACCATCCGCTGGAACGTGCGGAACGCCCGCCGGTACTGACCGAGCTCGAGCTGGGCGTCACCGAGCACGCCGTACGCGTCCGCGTCGTAGGGGTTCGCCGCGACCGCAAGGCGGCCCCACCGCAGCGCTTCGTCGAACGCGTGCCGCGAGAGAGAGAGCGCGCCCATCCCTAGCATCGCGTCCACGTTCGTGCGATCGAGCGCGAGCGCGCGCCGGAGCGCCTCCTCGGCCCGCGGGTACGAACTCGGGTCGTACGTCACGCGCGCGACTTGGACCTCGGCCAGACCCAGGGCGGCCAGCGCTCTGGGGTCGTCGGGCCGCTCCCTCACTCGAGCTCGAAGCGCTCCGATCCCGCCGCTCATGTCCCAGGCGAGCGACGCAATCGCGTGTCCTCCGGGATCGATCGTGCCCGATAGGGGATCGCGTCGATCGAGGAAGAGCGCCCCCGTGAGGAGGAGTGCAGCGGCGAGGGCGAGCGCGGCGGCTCCGCGGGCGGCAGCCGAGAGGGGCCCGGCGTTCAGCCGGGCCCCTTCCCCAACCGTCGTTCCCCGTACTGCCACCTCAGTGCGGTTCGGTGTCGGAGCCGGAGTGCGGGAGCGCCAGGTAAGGGAACTCGTCCAGGAACGGGACGTCGTTCTCGCCGACCCCGTCGCCGAGATCGTTCGGACCGCCTGCCAGCTCGCCGGCAACGACCTGAAGCGCGACGTCGATGATGTCGTCGGACAGGCGTCGGCCGTTCGGGAACCCTGCCGCGTCGCCGCCGATCACGCCCAGAGTGGAGCAACCTCCGCCGCACGGTGGGATCGACATGTTGAGCCGCAGCTGCTCGCTCGGCGTGACGCCGTCGGGCTTGTTCACTCCGGTGACGCCGGTCAGGAACACCGCGATCAGGTCGTCCCGCTGGATCCCGGGGTCTCCCGATGTGTCGGGGATGTCCAGCCCGTAGATCGCGTTCAGCAGGTGCGGCACCTCGGGGTCATTGACGTACTGCAGGAACTGGCCATCGCCTGCGGGCGGCGACGCGTTCCACCGATCCTTAAGCCCGACCGGGATCACGACCTCGTTCACGAGAGGCATGCCCAAACGCGAGACCTGAACCGTCTCGCCCTTGTAGCTCTGCTCGCCCTTGGTCGTCTGCACCCGCATGCTCGGCCTGGAGGCGGTGCTCCACACGCCGATGATCGGGTTCTCGTCCGCGTCGCCACCCTCGGCGAGCCGGTCCCTCGGGACCTGGAGGGCCATGGCGCTCACGTTGAAGCCGGCGAGGGTGTCGTCGTCGACCTCCGAGAGATCGAGGCCGTACAGGAGATCGAAGACCCGAAGGTCGAGGAAGAACGGGTCGTCGGCCTGCCCAACCCACGTCCTGCCGCTGTGGGCGCCGAAACGATACACCGCCTCTTCCGACAGCGCAGTGTAGTCGGGCATCGACGCGTCGCCGACGTGGCTCGGCGCGGCCATCGCGTCGTCGACGAGCGTGCGACCGAACCCCGCGTCGACGTTGATCCTCCGCAGGTCGTAGGTCTGGTAGAAGTTCAGGTTCTCGTCGTCGAGCGACGTCACCGGGCCCGTGTTGTAGAGGAACGTGCCCTTGGTCCGGTAGTGGTTAGCGAACTTCCAGCGGTAGATGATGTCGGCCACCGCATCGTGGTCGTTGTCGATCCGGATGTCGTAGTTCGTGTCCTCCGCCCACGCGTAGAAGTTCGGTCCGCCGGCAGGCTCCTGGAACGGGATCCAGGCGCTGATCAGCGTCGCCGTGTTCGGTCGGTCCGGCGACACGAACGCGTAGACGTCGGTGTTGTCCACCTGTGGATCGGCCGCGACGAGCGGCGCCTCGCGGTGGCTCGACGCGCCGCCGGTGAGCGGCGCGAGACCCGCGAACGCCCCGGCGCCGATCGCGACTGAGATCGCGACGCCGAGCGCCCGCCGGCGCATGCGAGTGCTGGTCAAGGTCGTACCTCCCTTTCTTCAGAAGAACGATCTCTCGACCGTCGCATGCGTCCGCCTGCCCCTTCGCGGGAGACGCGCCATCGCTCACCCCCTCTAGCGACGGTCACGACCGTGCTTCGCAGCCCGAGGGAGGGCGGATCACTCGGGATCGGGCGATCGCCGCCCGCGGATCAGATCGCCGGATGGCGCTTGGAGGCCTTGAGGAACCCCCAGAACATGAGTGCGATCCCGGCCGCGAGACCGGCCGAGAAGAGCGGGACTATCTCGAAGCCCGCCCCGATCCCCGACGCGGCTGCGACGACGGTCGCGCCGACGGCGATCCAGACGGTACCGAGGAACCGCTCCCGAAGCTCCCGGCGGCCTCGCATCCCGAGTGCGGACAATACGCACCCGCCCACCAGGAGCAGGTAGGCGGGGTAGGCGTAGTACTGAGCCAGACGGTAGGGCAGGCTCCCGTCGCCGAACACCTCCTTGCCGAGCGGCAGGTCGCCAGCGAGCTGCCGAACATCGAGAGCCGCCGTCTGGATCTGCGACGAAGCGAAGGCTGTCAGGAAAATGAGGCCGAGCACGAAGACGTGAACGACGGTGTCCCGCCGAAGGAGGATGTAGAGCTCGCCGACCGCCAGGTAAGGAACGTTCAGGATCGCCCCCAGGAGCCAGTAGATCCGGAACTCCGCTCCGCTCCAGCCGTCCAGGACGCCGAAGAGCATCGCCAGGGAGGCG
Organism: Actinomycetota bacterium; assembly: GCA_035288045.1. Taxonomy (GTDB): domain Bacteria; phylum Actinomycetota; class UBA4738; order UBA4738; family HRBIN12; genus DATEBA01. The sequence goes on along the minus strand of DATEBA010000068.1, from coordinate 18,757 downwards.
GCCCCATACATGGACATCGCGAGGGCCCACAGCAACTGGTACGGCCGGCGCCGCTCCACGAACCGCCGGACGAGGAGGCCGGCGAAGACGAGCGCCACGACGGAAGCCACCAGCGGAAACACCCACATGCGCAGGAGCATACGCGGCCGGGTGCGCCACGTGGCTACAATCCCAGGTCGTGAGCGACGATCCCCCGAGCCTTTCCCCCCGGCTCCTCTTCTCAACCGCCGCCTTCTACGGCGTCCCGCTCCGAACCGCTTTCCGCCACATCGCGGAGGCCGGATTCGGCTCTGTCGAGGTGATGGTGACTAAGGACCCCGACAGCCAGGAGCCCGAGCGGATCCGGGCCCACGCAGAGGAGTTCGGGCTCTCCGTCGAGGCCGTCCATGCGCCGTTCCTCCTGGTTGCCCGGCGGGTATGGGGAACAGACCCCGTGGAGAAGATCCGGCGGGCCGTCGAGGTCGCCGAGGCCGTGGGCGCGCGGCTCGTCGTCGCCCATCCGCCGTACCGATGGCAGGTCGGCTATCGCTCCTGGCTCGCCGACCGGCCCGAGGAGCCGTCCACGAACACGAGCATCCTGATCGCGGTCGAGAACATGTTCCCCGTGCGTGTCGTCGGGCGCGCAGGGGTCCGGTTCCACTCCGGGCAGGACCTCGAGGCGCTCGAACGGCTCCCCCACGCGGTCTTCGACACGAGCCACGCGGCCGTGTCGGGTCTCGATCTCGTCGAGACGTACAGGAGGCTCCGACCCAACCTCGTGCACGTCCACCTCTCCGACAACGCGGGGAAGGGATGGGACTCGCACCTCCCGCTCGGACAGGGCGTGCTCCCGGTCGCGCGCCTGCTAGAGGACATGGCGACCGACGGCTACGCGGGGACGATCTCGCTGGAGCTCAACCTCGGGCAGTTCTCCAACGACGAGCGCGCGAGTCACGAGGTGCTCGTCAACCAGCGGATGTTCTGCGAGGAGTACCTGCCTCTAGAGACTGCCTAGCGCGGGTCCCAGGGCCTTATCGTAGCCACGGCCTCCCCGGATTCCTTCCATCCCGGAACATCCGCGTAGAGCTCGAGCTCGATGCCGTCGGGATCCTTGATGTAGAGGCTGTGCGAGACGCCGTGGTCGCTCGAGCCGGTGATCTCGGCCCCGGCGTCCGCGAGCCTCCTGAACGCGGCGCGGACGTTCTCGTCGGACGGCAGTCGTATCGCGACGTGATACAGCCCCACGCCGTGCGGCGGTGGCTGAGGGGCGTCGTCCCCCATCGCCTGGAGGGCGAGGTCATGGTGGTTGTCGCCGGTAGCCGTGAAGAACGCCATCACTCCTCCGATCTCGGCGACCTTCGTGAACCCGAGCAGTTCGTAGAACGCACTGGAGCGCTCCAGGTTGCGGACCCGGAGCACCACGTGACCTATCTCCTGGGGCTCGATGTCGGTCATCTGCGGTCCCCTCCCCTCTGCTAGCCTCCGCCCCGTGCGTCGGTTCACGGCCATCACCCTCGTCGTGCTCATGCTGCTGCTCGTCGCCGCGGCCGTCTACCAGCTCGTCCTCGCCCGCCGCGACGTCCGGTACCCGGGCCCGGTCCCCGGGACGCCCCTCCCGACCGCCGCGGCAACACCGTCGGACATCCCGGTCGAACCGTAAACCTCGCCGAGCAGTCGTGACTTGGTGGTGCATGAGGACGAACGCATGAGGGTGGATCCCCCATTCCGTGACCTGTACGAGCGTGAGTTCGAGGCGGTCTTCCGCTCGTAGATCGACGGACTCGTCGAGGTCGCGCACGCGCGGCTCGGCGGGACCGGGATCCCGATCGCGCTCGGCGCGGAGGACCGCTGCGACGGGTGTGAGATCCTCGACGAGGGCAGGGGGCACCGCACGGTCACGCGCGGCTCCACCGGCGGTTCCGGTTCGCCGGTCGCGACTTCGACCTCTGGGTCGAGCTCGGGACCCGCGAGATCACACTCGAGCAGCCCGCCCGCGTGAACGACGTTGTCGCCACGCTCGAGATCCTCGCACCGGACTAGGAGAGCGTGAGTACATCGCCCTGGCGCACCCCGAGGGTATCCGACGCGCTGCCCCGGTTCACAGCGATCGCGACGTGTCCCTGCGAGTCCTCGATCGCGACGAGCTCTCCCTCCGACACGTCGCTGAAGGTGTCGGCGCGCCGGACGAACAGATCGCCGACGCGGAAGGCTCGAGCGAGCCCGGCCTCCTCGAGCGCCGGCGGATGGATGTTCAGCTCGACGTTGCCGAACGTGTCGACGTCGAGCACGACGCACTCGATCCGGCCGCCGCTCACCCGTGCTGGCGGCATCGCAAGTCGGACGAGCACATCGGGGACAACCTCGGGACCGAGCGCGGCGAGCGGCTTCCCGAGGGCGAGATCCGCCGCCGCCGGCGCGAAAACGTCCCGGCCGTGGAACGTGCGAGAAACGGGCCGGAGCAGCACGTCTTCGTCGGAGATCTCCACGGCAGCCTCGAGCCCGCCGAGGCTCTTCCAAAGGAGCGACAGCAGCCCGTTGTCGGGACCGACCACGAAGGCGCCGGTCACCATCCGGCCCGCAATCGACCTCCGGTTCGAGCCGACCTCCGGATCTACGACCGCGAGCCAGACCGCATCCGTGGGCATGAACCGCGACGCCCGCACCAGCGTCAGGGCTCCGTCGAGCACGTCCTGTCGCCGGATCGCGTGGGTCAGGTCGATCACCCGCGCGCCGGGGGCTATCCGCGCGATCACGCCGTGGCACACGCCTACGAACTCGTCCCGCAGCGAGTAGTCCGTCGCGAACACGATGGGGCGGGTCACACCGCCCCCTGGAGGTACTGGTCCAGCTCGCTCTCGATGTACGAGCGGACGAGCTCGGAGGGACCCTCTGTCAAGAGCCGCGTGCCGTGCGCGTCCGACGGTACCACCTCGACGCGTTTCGGCAGCGACGCCTGCTGGAACAGGGTCTGCGCGTCCGCCGCGGCAGACGTGTCGCCCGAGCCGGCCAGGAAGAGCTTCGCGGCGGGGACGTCCTGCAGCATCGCAGGAGTCGCCGTGAGCCCCTCGATCGTCGCCGGCGCCGAGAGCGTGACGACGACCTGCACGCCCTGCTTCTCCTGCGCTGCAGCCACGATCGAAGACGTACCGCCCATGCTGGAGCCGACCAGGGCTATGCTCGCCGCGCCCTCCGACCGGAGGTACGCGATCGCGCCGAGCGTGTCCTGCCAGATCGAGGCGATGCTCTTCTCGCCCTCGGAGCAGCCGCCCTCGCCGCCCGGGCAATAGCCTCGGAAGTTGTAGGTCACCACGAGGTAGCCGTCCTCGGCGAGGCTCTCGGCGAAGTCCCACCAGATCGTCTGGTCCTCTGGGAGCTCGTGTGAGAGCACCACCCCGAGATCGGATCCGCTCTCCCCACCGAACAGACGACCCTCCAGAACGACGCCGTCCGTCGCCGGGAACGTCACCCGACGGGAGCTCGTGGGCGGGGTCCGGGGCTCGTCCGACCGGTCGGCGACGCACGCCGAAGCGAGGGCGGAGAGGGATGCGACGAGGGCGAGGGCGGCCCGGCGACGCCGGCGGGTCCGGGCCATCCACCCTCCTACCGACCCTGCTGGCGCCGCTGCCAGCGGGTCTTCTTCAGCAGCTTCTTGTGCTTCTTCTTCCTCATCTTCTTGCGGCGCTTCTTGATCAGCGACGGCACGAAAGCTCCCTCTACTCGGCTCCGAACAGGTTCCGGAGGTCGACCCGCTTGGCGCGGTAGTCCTCCTCCAGGCGAACGGAGCCCAGTCTAAGCGCCTTCGGCGCCTCTGCCACCGGGGACATCAGCCGCAAGACGCCCTCGTCCGCCGCGTGCTCGAGGTAGCCGACGCCCGGGTAGCCGCCCCGCCCGTCCGAGAGCCCGACGAGCAAACGGTCCAGAAGGGAGAGCTCGAAGAGCGGAGGCAGGACCGGCATGAAGACGGTGGACTTGACGCGCCAGCGCTGAACCTCGCCCGAGAAGTAGCGGGCCATGGCCTCCCTGCGGAGCTCGGCGCGCTGCTCGACCGACGTGGATACGACCTCAGGAGGTATGTCGAGGGCGACTACCTCGGCCGAGAAGAACCGCTGCGCGTGGCCGAGGATCGGGTTGAGCTCCTCTCCGCGGCGGAGACCCACGACGAGGTTCGGTCGGAGAACCTCGAACTTGTGGTACTTGAGCAGCTGCCCGTAGACGCCGGAGACGAGGCCGCTCGTGTCGACGACGAGCAAGTCCGCCCCGAGCTCCCGAGCCTTCGCCGACAGGGCGGCGACCCCGGTGATCAGCGGGATCGAGTGGCCCTGCGGCGAGGTGGAACCCACGAACCACACGCCGTCGGCCCCGGAGAGCGCGTCGGCCTCGAGGTCGGCCTCGGACCCCGCGAGCTTCAGCCCGACCGTGCAGGGCGGCCCTACGGACTTCTGCCCGAGGTCGCAGTCCAGCAGGGCAGGCGTCCGGCCCGCCGCGAGCGCGGCTCGAATCACGGCCTTGGCGAACGTGGTCTTCCCAGCGTCGAGCCCGCCGATGATCGCGACCGCGTGCTCCGCGCGGGCGGCGCGCTCAACCAGCGCGTCGTAGTCGCCCAACCTCGCCTCCTCGCGTCGAGGAGGCGTCCCCCTGCCGGAAGCTCTATCCCGCCTCGGTGAACCGGTCGTCGAGGTACCGATCCACGTCGTCCTCGGGGATCCTGTAGCCCCGACCGATGCGAACCGCCGGTAAGTCGCCCTGCCTGATCAGCCGGTAGACGGTCATCCTGGACACGCGCAGTAGAGCAGCGACCTCGGACACGGTCGCCAACTGAGCTTCTGAAAGGGGCCGCCTCGTCAAGTTGCCGCGATTGTACCCGGCCGCACGCTCACCCCGATAGCCCGACGACGCCGGAGGCGATCGCCTGGAAACAGGGCCAGTAGGCGTCGGGCTGGACGTTGTCGTCCATCACGACCACGTGCTCGGTCCTTCCGAGCGCCTTGGCCACGATCAGCGCAGGGTCGTTCACGTCTGCGATCGAGACGGTCTCGACGCCCGCCTCGATCGCAGCGCCCGCGAACCCATGGTCGGCGAACACCAGATCGGGTCGGGCCTCCTCGAGCATCCTCTCCATGGGCTCCGGCGCGTGCGTGTGCCGGGCGGAGGCCTTGTCGGTCAGGATCCCGACGTCGTTAAGGTATCGGACCTGCCAGTGGTGGTGCCGATCGCCCTCGCGCCACTCGAGGCCGTCGGCGGGACGCAGCAGCTTCGCGCCCCTAGACGCGAGCAGTCGCGCGGTCTCCATGTAGAGCAGGATCATGCCGACCGGGTGCCCTGTGGCCAGGATCACCCGCTCGCCCCGGGCGCATGCCTGCCCGAGCCGCACACCGATCGCCTCGCACCGGTCGAGGACCAGCGTGGGATCGACCTCGACGGGCCCCGTACTGGCCTCGTGGTCGGGCACGAACCCGGCTGCGGCCCCCGTCAGTTCGAGCACTTGGCGATCGGTGAGCCCTCCAAGGCCCGACATCCCGAACCACTTGTCCGGATCGCCTGCCAGGAGCTTGCGGATGTGGTCCTTCACGTTGTCGAGCGGATGAACGACGACGCCGGCGGGACCCTCTAGCAGCGCGGAGGCCAGCACCTCGCGGGGATGGGACCTCGGGATCCACCCCTCACCCGTCGCCGGCAGACGGGCGGCGTGTGCTTCGATAGGGTCCATCGAGTCATTCTAGGGGGCACCGTGCGACTGAACGGAGCCGTGGTCGTGGTGACCGGCGCATCGTCCGGCATCGGTGAGGCGACGGCCCGGGCGTTCTCCCACGAGGGTGCGGCCGTCGTGCTCGCGGCCCGAAGGCTGGAGCGCTTGGAGCAGCTCGCCCGGCGGATAGAGAGCCGCGGCGGTCGGGCGCTCGCCGTGCGATGCGACGTGACCGACCCCGACCGGGTCAGGCAGCTCCCCGCGGTGGTCGAGGAGGCGTTCGGGCGCTGCGACGTCCTGGTCAACAACGCGGGCGTTCCCGGCGGCGGTCGGTTCGACTGCCTCTCGATGGACGATATCGAGCGTGTCGTTCGTGTGAACCTCCTGGGCGTTCTCCTCTGCACGAGCGCATTCCTTCCGCTCATGCTCCGGAATCACGGCGGCCACATCGTGAACATCGCGTCCGTCGCCGGCCGGTACGCGACGCCGGGGGCAGCGGTCTACTCGGCAACGAAGCACGGCGTCGTCGCCTTCTCCGAGGCCCTCTACTACGAGCTCGAGCCCGAGGGGATCCTGGTGACGAGCGTGAACCCGGCGTTCGCTCGAACGGAGGGATTCCGGTTCGACAGGATGAATCCTCGATTCGTGATGCAACCCGATCGGGTCGCGGGGGCGATCGTGAAGGTCGTGCGCGAGAGACGCGCGCCCGAGTACTCGGTGCCGCGGTGGCTTGGCTCCTTCCAGCTGTTCAGGGTGCTGACGCCGGGGCTGTATCGGTGGGGTGTTCGGCTGGCGACGCCGCGCATCAGGAAGGAGTGACGCGTGGGGTCGTACCATCGAGATGCCGCTCGAGTGGGGCGCCCGCAAGGAGCGGTCGGGTCCGGCCGCCCTCGGGACCTTAGACCCGGGACGCGAGAGCGTCGCGGGAAGAGACTCCGTGCCTAGGAGGTGACTTCATGCCCGAGGAGAGCACGCACTGGGAGGAGATCAAGGTCGCCGGCGACCAGCTCGTGAAGACCGTGAAGGAGCTGGTCCACGAAGGGAACGTCCGGCGGGTCGTCGTCAAGAACGAGGACGGCCAGACCTACCTCGAGATCCCGCTCACGGTCGGCGTCGTCGGAGCGGCACTCCTGCCGGTGTGGGCGGCGCTCGGAGCTCTCGCAGCGCTGGCAACCGGCTTCAAAGTCGAGATCGAGAAGGTCGGCGAGAGGTCGGAGAAGAAGGCCGGCTAGCTCCTCTGGAGGAGCAGGGGGAGGCGCCGCGGGCCCCAGCTCCCAGGCCGCCCGTCGAAGATGCCCGGGCAGGGCGTACCGCAGTTCTCGCAGAGGCCGTCGTCGGAGAGAGCATAGGTGCCGAGGCGGTACCAGTCGCGCTCGATCAGCAGCGCCCCGCAGGCATGACAGGACGTGCTCTCGCCCTCGACGTCGTGCACGTTGCCCGTGTACGCGTAGTGGACACCGTTCGCCATCGCGATCCGGCGGGCCCTGGTCAGCGTTTCCGGCGGCGTCGGCGGGCGGTCCAGCATCTTGAAGTCCGGGTGGAAGCCCGTGAAGTGCATCGGCACCTCGGGCCCGAGCTGCTCCACGACCCATCGGGTCATACCGTCGATCTCCTCGTCCGCGTCGTTCGCGCCCGGGATCAGCAGGTTCGTGATCTCGAACCACACGTCGGTCCCGTGCTTCAGGTACTCAAGCGTCTCGAGGACCGGGTCCAGGTGACCGAAGCAGACACGGTGGTAGAAGTCTTCGGTGAACCCCTTCAGGTCCACGTTCACCGCATCCATATGCGCGTAGAACTCCGCCCGAGGCTCCGGCGACATGTACCCGGCCGTCACGGCCACGGCCTTCACCCCCCTTTCCCGGCAGGCGTCGGCGATGTCCATCGCGTACTCCATGAAGATCACGGGGTCGTTGTAGGTGAACGCGATGCTCCGGCAGCCGAGCGCGACGGCCGCGTCGGCGAGTTGCTCGGGCGAGGCCGCGTCGGCGAGCGTGTCGATCTCCCGCGACTTCGAGATGTCCCAGTTCTGGCAGAACCGGCAGCCGAGGTTGCAGCCGGCCGTGCAGAAGGAAAGGACCGGCGTGCCCGGTAGGAAGTGGTTGAGCGGCTTCTTCTCGATCGGGTCGACGCAGAACCCGCTAGAGCGCCCGTAGGTCGTGAGGACGATCTCGTCCCCCTCCCGCATGCGGACGAAGCAGAACCCACGCTGCCCCTCCTGGAGCTTGCACGCCCTGGGGCAGACGTCGCACTGCACGCGCCCGTCGTCGAGCCGGTGCCAGTACAGCGTCGGGTGCGTCGAGATCTCATCCATCGCGACTGCCTTGCCGACTCCCATGATGCTACGCCCGGGCCCCGTTCGGGAGCCCTCAGCGCACGGGCTCGCCGATGCGGTGGACCTTGAGCATGTTCGTGCTGACCTTGCCCGCCGGCGACGAGGCCACCATCACGACCGCGGTTCCGGCCTCGGCAAGCCCGGCCGCCCGCAGGCCCTGGTCCATGAGCGCGATCATCTCGTCGGTGTCTTGGGGATCGCCGGCGGGGAGCGACGTCACCCCCCACCGAACGCACAGGGCTCGGCGGATCCTCCCGTCCGGGATGAACGCGTAGATCGGAACCGCCGGCCGCTCCGCCGACAACAGCGCCGCCGTGCGCCCGGTCCGGGTGAAGCACGCGATCGCCACGACGTCGGGATTCTCGCCCGCGACCTCCGCCGCCGCGTGCGCCACGGCGGCGGCCTCGTCGGCTTCGCGGTGAGGTGCGGCCGAGACACGGAAGGCTCCCGCGCGCTCCTCGGCGGCGGCCGCGATCCGCGCGGCCATCCGGACCGCCTCCACGGGATAGGCGCCGATCGCGGTCTCGCCCGAGAGCATGATCGCGTCCGCGCCGTCAAGGACGGCGTTGGCGACGTCGCTCGCCTCGGCACGCGTGGGCCTCGCGGCCCGGATCATCGACTCGAGCATCTGGGTGGCGACGACGGCCGCCTTGCCCACCGCGCGCGCCCGGACGAGGAGCTCCTTCTGAAGGAGAGGGATCTCCTCGAGCGGGAGCTCGACGCCGAGGTCGCCCCGCGCGACCATCACCACGTCGGCCTCCGCAAGCACCGCGTCGAAGTCCTCGACCGCCGGGCGAGTCTCGACCTTCGCGACCACCGGGACCGGCCGGTCTCCCATCAGCTCACGTAGCTCCCGCACGTCGGCGCCGGTCCGCACGAAGGACTGCGCGACGAGGTCGGCGCCCAGATCCAGCGCGTGGGCGAGCCCCTCGCGGTCGCGGTCCGTGATCGCCGGGACCGACAGGCGCTCCGCCGGAACGTTCAGCCCCGCTCGCGACCGGATCGACCCCCCGCGAACCACCTCGGTCACCACGTCGACGTCGTCGACCTCCCTGACCACCAGCTCGACGGCGCCGTCGGCGAGCAGCACTCGGTCGCCCTTCCGCAGGTCGCGAGCCAGAGGGGGGTAGGTAGTTCCGGCGCCGGTCGCGTCACCGGGGCCGGGGCGACCCCGGAGCGCGAACCGCCCGCCGGCCATTAGGCGGACGGGCTCCCCGTCCAGCCCACCCAGCCGGATCTTCGGCCCGGGCAGGTCGGCAAGGACCGCCAGCTCGCGATCGATCTCGGTTTCCACCTTGCGCACGACCTCGACGTACTTGGCGTGATCCATGGGGGTGCCGTGCGAGAAGTTGATGCGGAACACCTCCCCGCCCATCTCCGCCAGGGCGCGAACGAGCCTCGGCGTCGACGACTTCGGCCCCAGGGTGCAGACGAGCTTCACGCGACGGCTCACCGGCACACCTTACTCACGGCTCGAGGCCGAAGAACGGGAACGAGGTCCTACGAACCTCACCGATGACTTCCTCGACCTCGCCGGACGGGCCTTCATCGACCACGGGCTCGGAAAGGGTGGCCGGTACCTCCGCGCGGAAGCGGTGTTCAGCCGCCTCGATCCACGCCTCGGGTATCGCGTCGGGAACCTCGGCGGCGCACATCTCTGCGAAGTAGATCGTCCAGGCCCGGGGCACGACGCGGGCCCACTGGTAGCCACCACCGCCGGTCGCGACCCATCGGCCGGCGGCGGCATCGTGCGCGAGCCGGTGCAAGGCGATCGCCGCCTCCCTGTAGGCGCGCGTCGTCAGCCGAAGGTGCGCGATCGGATCGGTGTGGTGGGTGTCGCAGCCGAGTTGCGAGACGAGCACCTGTGGACGCCACGCGGTCACGACCGGCACCACCGCGTGGAAGGCGCGGAGCCACCCCTCGTCGCCGGTCCCCGGCGGGAGCGGCACGTTCACCTTCATGCCGAACGCCTCCCCGGTGCCCCGCTCCTCTATGAACCCGGTCCCCGGGAACAAGTACTCGCCCGACTCGTGGATCGAGACCGTCAGAACACGGGGGTCGTCGTAGAAGATCGCCTGGACGCCGTCGCCGTGGTGGACATCGACGTCGACGTATGCGATCCGCTCGGCGCCCTGCGACAGCAGCCACGCGATCGCGGCGGCGGGGTCGTCGTACACGCAGAAACCCGATGCACGGGAAGCCATCGCGTGGTGAAGCCCCCCGGCGGCGCTGAAGGCGTGGTCGCAGGGACCACCCCAGACCGCCTCCGCCGCGGCTAGGCTGGCGCCCACGACGAGAGACGCCGCCTCGTGCATGTTGGTGAAGATCGGGTTGTCGCCCGGCCCGTACCCGTAGCGCCACCACTCGCCCTGCTCGCCGTGCCCGGCACGGCGCGTGGCCTCGATGAACTCGTCGGTATGCACGAGGCGAAGCTCGTCGAGCGTGGCGGCCCGGCACCCGAGCATCGCCACGTTCGGCAGGTCGTGGAGCCCGTAGGCCTCGATCAGCTTCCACGTCAGGAGGACGCGGTCCGGTCGCAACGGGTGTTCGGGCCCGTGGTCGTAGGTCCGCGCCTCGTTGCAGACGACCAGACCGACTCGCTCGCTCACGCGACCGAGCGCACGGCGTCGGCCGTGTGCTCCGCCAGCGCCGCGGCCTCCTCGTCCGAGAGGACGAACGGCGGACCGAGCATCACGAGGTCTCCGTTCACACCGTCCGCATGCCCGGTGCTCGAATACAGCAGGAGACCGCGCTCGCGCGCTGCCGTCACCACGCGCTCCGTCACCTGGTCCCCGCGGGGGAAGGGGTCCTTCGTCTCCCGGTCGCGCACCAGCTCGACGCCGATCATGAGGCCGACGCCGCGCACGTCGCCGACGACCGGGCAGTCAGTCAGGGCCGCGGCGAGGTCCTTCAGCACGCGCTCGCCGAGCTCGCGGCTCCGCTCGATCAGGCCCTCCTCGAGCCGTCGCAGCACCGCTCGCGCCACCGCGGCTCCCAGGCCGTTGTGGGACCACGTGAACCCGTGGACGAACCCTCCACCCTGCTTCACGGTCTCGAAGATGTCGCCCGAGCACGCGGCGAACCCGAAGGGCATGTAGCCGCTGCTGGATCCCTTGCCGGCGGTCAGGATGTCGGGGCGGATCCTCCAGTGGTCGACGCCGAACCACCGACCGGTGCGACCGAAGCCGGTCATCACCTCGTCGGCGATCAAAAGCGCGCCGTGACGCCGGCACACCTCGGCGACCGCCGGCCAGTAGTCCTCCGACGGCACAGCCGCCCCGAGCGTCGCGCCGCCGACGGGCTCGCCGATGAACGCTGCTACGCTTCCGGCTCCGGCCTCCCGGATCGACCGCTCCAGCTGCTCCGCGTGCCAGGCGCCGCAGTCGCGCGGGTGCTCGGGGTTCTCGCACCGGTACTCGTAGGCGGCCGGGACGTGACGGAACCGCCCGAGCCACGGCTCGTAGGGCCGCCGAAGCGGCTCCTTCCCGGAGGCGTCGAGCGCCCCGAGCGTGTTCCCGTGGTAGGACGCTCGCCGGCCTATCACGACGGTCCGCGACGGCTCCCCGCGCGCCAGATGGTAGGAGCGCGCGAGCTTGATCGCGGTCTCGACCGCCTCGCTGCCCCCCGAGACGGGGTAGATCCTGGGGTCGTCGACCGGCAACCGCGGTGCCAGCTCGTCGGCGTAGGACTCGAGGGCCTCGGTGGTGAACATCGTCCCGTGCACGAAGTCCAGCCGCGACAGGTGTTCGTTGGCCGCACGGATCACGGCCGGATCCCCGTGTCCGACGTTGACGACGACGGCGCCGCCCGAGCCGTCCAGGTAGCGTTTCCCGTCCGAGTCGGTGATCCAGACGCCCTCCGCCGAGACCGCGGTCGGCAGCTCCCGGGTGAGCACCCGGTGGAACACGTGACTCAACCAGGCCCTCCTACTTCGTGTAGATGCCGTCGGGGTCGAGCTCCTCACGGATCAGCCGAAGCTCGTCCTCCGTGGGCGAAGGAGTCTCTACCACCTCGCCGACGACCTTCGGCTCCCAGCCCATGCTCTCCCGGACGTCCTCGAGAGTGGCACCGGGATGGAGCGACACGAGCGTGAGCTCGCCGGTCTCGTCGGGCTCGTAGATGCCGAGGTCCGTGACGACGACGCTCGGCCCGCTGCCGAACCAGCCGCGAGACGAGTCGTGTGCGGGGTCGCCGCTGTGCCCGGGCGACGTGCGGAAGTGGATCCGCTCCACGAACGAGCGCTGCGACTGGCGCATGATCACGAAGATCTTCCTGGCGTTGATCGCGATCTCGACCGCGCCGCCCGAGCCGGGAAGGCGCACCTTCGGCTTCGCGTAGTCGCCGATCACGGTCGTGTTGATGTTCCCGAAGCGGTCGATCTGGGCCGCACCCAGGAACGCGACGTCGATCAGCCCGGCCTGTAGGTAGTACGCGAACAGCTCGAACATGCTGGTCACGGCCGTGGAGCCGGTGACGAGCGTCGGGTCGCCGATCGAGAGCGGCAGCCGCGCGGGCTGGGCGCCGTACACCCCGGACTCGAACACGAGGTCGAGCTCCGGCGACACGGTTCGCTGCGCGAGGCTGCACACGATGTTCGGCAGACCAACGCCGACGAAGCACACACGCTCGCCCTCGAGCTGACGTGCGGAAGCCGCGATCATCATCTCGTTCTTCGAGAATCCGTTGCGGGAGGTCACGATCCGCCTCCGCCGACGGGGGCTGCGCCGCCCGGTGGCATCGAGTAGTCGCCGTAGTTCACCTCGCCGGACAGGTGCTCGGCCGGCGTCAACCGCTCCCAATGCTCCGCGCCCATCTTCTCGACGTAGTCGGAGTGCGACGACAGGTCGTAGACCCACTCCTTGAGCCACTGCTCGAGCGTCTCGGCCTCTCGGGCGATCTCGTCCCACCCCAGGTAGAAGGCGTTGTCGCGGTCGTAGTAGCCCTGCGCGAACGACGGGTGGCACGCGTACGGTTCGTGGACGACGGCATCGACGATGAGCCCGGGGATGACGGTGCGGTTCGGGTCACGGCGGATGATCGACTCGTCGACCACTTCTTCCACCACCACGATCACGCGGTCGGCGGCGAAGGCGGCCTCCTTCTGACACCCGAGAAGACCCCAGATCTGCGAATCACCGTTCGCGTCGGCGCGCTGGGCCTGGACGATCGTGACGTCGGGCCGGAGCGGTGGCACGGCGTACAGCTGCTCGCCGTCCTCGTAAGGGGAGGTGACCGGGACGATCCGGGGGTTCGCCTTCGGCAGGTCGCTCTCGAAGTAGCTCCGGATGGGGAAGAACGGCAGGTTCGCCGCACCTGCCACGTACCGGCAGACCATCCCGAAATGCGAGTACTCCTCGATCTCGAGGGGACCGGGGTCCTCGCTCTCGACTCGGCGTCGGATCGCGTGCAGCGATCCGACGCCGGGGTTCCCGAGCCATGAGAACACGAGCTTGCGGGCCACGCCGCCGGCCACCATCTGGTCGTAGATCACGTCCGGCGTCATCCGGCAGAGCGTGAGGTCGCGCTTGCCCTGACGGACGATCTCGTGCCCGGCCGCGAAGCAGATCAGGTGCGTGAAGCCCTCGATCGCGACCGTGTCTCCGTCGCGGACGAGGTCTGCGATCGCCTGTTGCATGGTGGTGACCTTCCCGGGCATCAGTCACCCACCCTCGCCACTACCCGGCCGCCGCGACCTCGGCGCAGGCCTCCTCGAACACCGCGAGCGCCGTCTCGGCCTGGTCCCGACGGAACACCAGCGGCGGCGACATGCGGATCGCGTCGTCGCCGCAGCCGAGCACCAGGAGTCCCCGCCGGAACGCCGCCTTCTCGACCGCGTCGGCCACCTGGTGATCGGCGAACGAGATCCCGATCATGAGGCCGAGGCCTCGGACCTCACGGATCAGCGGCTGTCGCTCCTGCATCCCGCGAAGGCCCTCGAGCATCGCCCCGCCGACCTGGCTCGCCTTCGCCGTGAGCTCGCCCTCGATGAGGTCGATCGTGGCGAGCGCGGCCGCGCAGGAGAGCGGGTTCCCGCCGTACGTTGAGCCGTGCGCGCCGATCTGCCAGGTCATGAGCTCGCCCCGCGCGATCATCGCCCCCAGCGGCATGCCGCTCGCGATCCCCTTCCCGGCGCAGAGGATGTCGGGCTCGACCTCGAAGTTCTCGATCGCCCACATCTTCCCGGTGCGGCCCATGCCGCTCTGCACCTCGTCGGCGACGAGGAGGATCCCGTGCTGCGAGCACAGGTCGCGCAGGTACGCCATCCACCCGTCCGGAGGGAAGAGGTAGCCGCCCTCGCCGAGCACCGGCTCGACGACGATCGACGCCACCTCCTGCGGCGACACGAGCCGCTTGAACAGCACCTCCTCGATGAACCCGAAGTCGCCGTAGAACGAGTGGTATACGCCCGGCAGCATCGGCCCGAACCCGGCGCGGTACCTCGCCTTGCTCGCCGTGAGCGTGACGCTCCCGTACGAGCGCCCGTGGAACGAGCCGAAGAAAGCGATGACGTACTGCCGGCCCGTCGCGTACCGCGACAGCTTGATCGCTGCCTCGACGGCCTCCGTGCCCGAGTTCGTCAGGAAGCTCCGGACGGGGCTCATCATCGGAGCGATCCGGTCCAGCCGCTCGCAGACCTCGGAGTAGATCGGCAGGTAGAAGTCGCTCGCGGAGTAGTGGATCAGCTCCTCGGCCTGCCGCTGGATCGCCTCGACCACGCGAGGGTGACAGTGACCGGTCGAGGTCACGGCGATGCCGGCGTTCAGGTCGAGGAACAGGTTCCCGTCGACGTCCTCCACCACGGAGCCCGCCCCCCGGCGAGGAACGAAGGCATAGGCTCGCGGAAGCGACGGCGAAGTGACCTTGCCGTCGCGCTCGATCCGAGCGCGGGCCTCCGGGCCGGGTATCTCCGAGACGAGCTTCGGGGCCGGAGCGTGGGCGAGGTCCGCGATCTGTGCCTCGGGCGCGCTCATTCCTCGATCACCGTCCGGGACTGCTCCCGAAGGTACTGCAGCAGGTAGTAGGGCCCGCCGCCGGCCTTCCCGGTGGTGCCGGAGCCTTTCCACCCACCGAACGGCTGGACGCCCGGCCACGCGCCGGTCGTGGCGCCCGCCCTCCGGTTCACGTAGACGACCCCGGCCTCGATCGTGTCGAGGAACTTCTCGATCTCGGCCTTGTCCTCGCCGTAGAAACCGGCCGTGAGCCCGTATTCGGTCTCGTTCGCCAGGCGCAGCGCCTCGTCGAGATCGTCGTAGGGCGCGACGGCGACGAACGGCACGAACAGCTCCTTCTTCCAGATCCAGGAGTCGAGTGGCACCTCGGCGATCGTCGGTTGCACGAACGTGCCTCTTCCGAGCTCCCCCTCGGCGATCCGCTCGCCGCCGGCGACGATCTTGCCGTTCTTCTTGGCCTCGGCCGCGGCCTCCTCGAACGTTGCGACCGCGTTCTCGTCGATGACCGGCCCCACATACACGTCCTTCTCAAGCGGGTTGCCGACCTTCACCTTCTCCGTCTTCTCCTTGAGCAGCCGGGTGAACTGCTCGTACACGCTCCGGTGCACGTAAACGCGGGAGTTCGCGGAGCACTTCTGGCCGCCGAACCCGAACGCCGACCGAAGCACGCCATCCGTGGCCTTGTCGAGGTCGGCCTTGTCGGTCACGACCGTCGGGTTCTTGCCGCCCATCTCGCAGATCACCGGCTTGGGGAAGTCCTTCGCGAAGCTCTTGTAGATCCCCATGCCGACGTCGTAGGAGCCGGTGAACGTGATACCGGCGACGTCGGGGTGGTTGACGATCTCGTCGCCGACCACGCTTCCCGGTCCCGAGAGGTAGTGGAACGCGCCCTTGGGCACACCGGCCTCCATGTAGATCTCGTAGAGCTTGAGGCCGGTGAACACACCCAGGTGCGCCGGCTTGAACACGACGGTGTTGCCGGCGACGAGCGCGCCCGACGATGGTCCTGCCGCGAGCGCCATCGGGAAGTTGAACGGGCTGATCACGGCCCAGACGCCGTAGGGTCGCAGCACGTCGTAGTACTGACCGGGCGACCCCAGCGACTGCATCGGCACGCTGAAGCCCTCGTGCTTCTCCATCTCGTTGGCGTTCCAACGGAGGAGATCGGCCGACTCCTCGACGTCGCCGAGGGCCTCGAGCCGGTTCTTGCCGACCTCCATCGCCATGAGCGCTGACAGCTCGTTCCGCTGCTCGGAGATGAGGTCGGCGGCCCGCCGGATGATCCGCACCCGCTCCTGCCAGGGGGTCGCGGCCCATGCCGGGGCGGCTGCCTTGGCGGCGGCTACCGCATCGCGAACGTCGTCGCGTGTTGCTTGGGCGAACTCGCCTATCACGATGTCCTGATCGATCGGCGAGCGTGCCTCCTTATGGCCGCTCCCCTCGCGGGCCTCTCCGTTCACGTAGAAGGCGTGCCGCTGGCCGAGCCACGACCTGGCGGTCTCGACGCCCTGGTCGTACGCCCGGTGAAGCTCCTCGTTGTCGGCCGACATCGTGGCGTAGGTGATGCGGAAACTCTGCTCTGCCATGGGAGCTCGCCCCCTTTCAGGACACGTCGCAGACGTGACCTCATGGTAGCCAAACGGGGTTTCGGCCGCCCAGGCCGAACGGCCCTGCAACTGACCCGCGGATATCCAGAAATCGCAGGTGGGAAGGCGTACCATCGGAATCCCTTGAGGCTCGTCACCTACGACCGGAGGGGGCGCCGGCGACTGGGAGCGATCCTCGGGGGTGAGGTGGTCGACCTGCCCGACGCGGTCGGGCACCCGGCCTTCCCCACCACCCTGGAGGCTCTGGTCTCGAGCAGCGGGGGCACGGTGCTCGACGCCGCCCGCGCCGCCCTTGAAAGGGACGAGGCAGAGCGCTTCGTCGCTGCCAACGCACGCCTGCTCGCGCCGCTGTACCCCGACTCGCTCCGCAGCACCGACGCGTTCGAAGGCGGAAGGCGCGTACTCGGACCTGACGAGGAGATCCCGTGGCCCGAGGGCGCCGCGTGGCTCGACTACCAGCCGAAGGTCGTCGCCGTCCTCGGGCGCCGACAGCTCGATCCCGACGATCCGGGCTCCGCGGTCTTCGGCTACACGCTTCTCTCCGACTGGGCGGAGCGCGACGCGAGCGGCAACCCGGCCGGGACCGCCGAGGGTGTGCCGATGGCGATCGGGCCGTGCGTAGTGACCGCCGACGACGTCGACCCTCAGTTGCTCTTCCTGTCGGTGCGCGTCGACGGTGAGAGCTGGGCCAAGGGCAACCTGAACGGCGCGGCGGAGAGCCTCGAGGTGCTCATCTCGTCGGTGGCTCGCGTCGAGCCCCTCGGGGCCGGCGACGCGTTCGCGCTCGGGCCCTTCGGGGTCTTCGGGGTGAACCCCGGGCGTCAGCTCTGGCCCGGTGCGGTGGTCTCGCTCGAGGCCGAGGGCATAGGGACGCTCCGCAACCGTCTCGGATCGCGGGCCTGAGCTACTTCGACTTGCGCGCGGAGGCGCGCTCGGCCGCCCTGCGCTTCTCGGCGGCCTTCTTCTTCCTCTCGCGGTCGTGCGCCCAGCGCACCTTGCGACGGTCTCCGCGGCCCACCTACTGCCCCTCCTCGTCGCCGCCCTGCGCGAGCTCCTCGCTGCGCTTGCGGGCCCTGTCGATAGCGTTCAGGAACGCGGCACGCACGCCGGCCTCCTCGAGGTGGCGGATCGCCTCGATCGTGGTCCCGCCCGGCGACGTCACCATCTCGCGGAGCTCGACGGGGTGCTTTCCTGTGTCGCGGAGCATCTTCGCCGAGCCGACCATCGTCTGGATGATCAGCTCCGTCGCGGCGTCGCGCGACAGGCCAAGCAGGATGCACGCCTCGATCATCGCCTCCGCCAGAAGGAAGAAGTACGCCGGGCCCGAGCCGGAGGTAGCGGTCACCGCGTCCTGGTGCTTCTCGGGCAGCCGCAGGACCTTGCCCACGTAGGCGAGTAGCTCCTCGGCGAGCGACAGATGCTTGTCGTCGGCATGCTTCCCGGCGGAGACGACGGTCATCGCCTCGTCGACGAGCACGGCCACGTTCGACATGACACGTACGACGGGTACGTCGGCTGGAAGGTGCTTCTCGACGAACGAAGTGCGGATGCCGGCGGCGAAGCTGATCACGAGGTGCTCGGAGCGCACATGCGGCGCGATCTGTCCGAGCAGCGCCTCCATGTCCTGGGGCTTCACCGTCAGGACGACCGTCTCGGCCCAGCGGACCGCCTCGGGGCCATCGAGCGTCGCCGCTACCCCGTACTTCCCGGCGAGCTCCTTCGCGCGTTCCTCGCGCCGGCAGGTCACCATGATCTCGTCGACGGCGCGCCCGCCGGAGCGGATCAGGCCCGAGACGAGCGCCTCGCCCATCTTCCCGCCGCCTAGGAAGGCGACCTTGCGGTTGTCCATGCTCCCCTCCAAGCCGGCCCGCGCGGGGCCGGGACCAGGAATCCTACCCACGAGACACGCTCGGCCGGAAGAGGTTGGCGAGGAAGAACCACAGGTTGGCCGGACGCTCGGCGAGCCTGCGGGTCAGGTAGGGGTACCACTCGGTGCCGTAAGGGAGGTACACGCGGACCGGGTACCCGTTGCGCGCCAGGCGGCGCTGAAGGTCGCGTCGGATCCCGTAGAGGAACTGGAACTCGACCCTCGACCAGCCCATCCCGCGACGCTCCACGAAGCGCCGCGCGCCCTCGACGAGCCGCGGGTCGTGCGTGGCCAGATGCACGGTGTGTCCGCCCATCAGAAGAGTGGTGAAAAGGC
>DATEBA010000067.1:0-22903 GCA_035288045.1 Actinomycetota bacterium | reverse complement strand
CGAGACAAGCGGCAGGTGAGCCGCGACCACCGGATCGCGTTCCAGGGTCCGGTGGCGCGTCAGGGCGCCGATCCGTATGTGGCCGTCGTCCTCGACGACTCCCTCGATCCCCCCGATCCGCCCGACGTCGACGACGACCTCGGGTTCGACGAGTCCGAGGTTCATCATGGGCAGCAGGCTCTGGCCGCCGGCCAGCAGCTTCGCCCCCGCCCCGTGCTCGGCGAGGAGCGCGCACGCCTCCGCGACGCTAGCGGCTCGGACGTAGCGGAACGGTCGGATCGTCACGCCTGCCCGTCGCCTCGGTCGTCGGCCGGACCCGTCGCCGCCGCCGATCCCTGCGAGGGCATCGGGGCCCGTCCGGCCTCGAGTCCCAGAACCTCGACGGGATTCACCTTGGTCATCTTCTCCAGGTACTCGTAGGGCACCCCGAGCTCAAGCAGAGCTGCGAGCAGCATCCGCAGGCCCTCCGGATGCGGGGGTCCCGCGAACTGCCCCAGGTCGGAGCCGAGCACCAGATGCTCGCCTTGGAACTCGGTGATCCACTCGCCGAGCTCCGCGGGCTGCTGCTCCCAGAAGATGGGGGAGACGCACGTGCAGGCAACGTACTCGAGCACTGCTCCCTTGGCGACGAGCTCGCGCTGCGTCTCCAGGTCGAGCTTGCAGAGCGACCAGTTTGCGTGGGTCACGATGAAGCGGCGAACGCCGACGTCGTTCGCCGCATCCAGCAGCGCGTGGATCTCGGGAAGGCTGAGGTGACCGGTGGCGAGACAGACGTCGTTCTCGGCGACGACCTCGCAGACCTGTCGCGCGGCCTTGGTGAGGGTCTTCCCGTCCTCCTCGAAGACGGTCACGCCCGGCCCGGGAAGCTGCTTGCGCAGGCGCCCGAACTGAGGGTAGTCGGGCATGTCGAAGTACTCGGCGTGGTACTTGGAATGGTTGCTCGGCATCCACACTACCCTGGCGCCGTAGTGGATGGCAGCCTCGGCGACGAACGGATCGATCCCGCCGACCGACCGGTTGAGGACGATCGCTCCGAAGGACTGCACCTCGGGATGCATCCGCTGGACGTAGTAGGCGCGACCGGTCGTGGATGCGTCGTGATCCTTGAGGACGAATCCCCGCATCCCGAAGCGCTTCGCATGAGCGGCGAGGGCTGCGTCGTCGATGTGGCGGTTGAACAACGCCGGCGCGGTGTGCGCATGCATGTCGATCGCGTCGCGCAGAAGCTCCAAGTCGGGGCGGTCCATCGGTTGACGCCTCCCCTCCCTCATTCTCGCTATACGAGAAAGCGTTTCAGCCTTCGGAGTTCGAATGGTACCATCACGCAGCCGCTGGTCAAAACCGGAGGTGCGCGTGGCACAGGAGAGCCCGACCCCATCCCCCGCCTTCGTCGCCGGCGAGGAGGTACGTGGCGCCTCGGTGCACGAGGTCCGCTCCCCATGGAACGATGCGGTCGTCGGCATGGTCCCGTGGCTCGACGCCGACGCCGCGCGGGCGGCGGTCGACGGTGCCGCCCGCGCCATGCAGAGTCCCCTGCCGGCTCACGAGCGCGCAGCGATCCTCGACCGGGCGGCCGCCGACCTCACGGCCCGCCGCGAGGAGTTCGCTCGTCTCCTCACCTCGGAGAACGGCAAGCCAGTCAAGCAGGCGCTCGCCGAGGTCGATCGATGCGCGCAGACGCTCATCTTCTCAGCCGTCGAGGCGAGGACGCTCGCTGGCCGCGGCGTAGCCCTCGACGCCCATCCCGCTGGGGTCGGTCACCTGGGGTTCACGGTTCGCGTCCCGATCGGCGTCGTCGGCGCCATCACCCCGTTCAACTTCCCGCTCACGCTCGCGGCCCACAAGATCGGGCCGGCCATCGCGGCCGGCTGCGGCGCCGTGCTGAAGCCCGCAGAGAAGGCGCCGCTGGTCGCCGTCGAGCTGGCCAGGAGCATCCACGCGGCCGGACTCCCGCCCGCGCTACTTTCCGTCCTCTGCGGGCCGTCCCAGGAGATCGTCGACGTCCTGGTGGAGGACGAGCGGGTCGGTCTCATCAGCTTCACGGGGTCGAGCGCAGTGGGGTGGGAGCTCGCACGGAGGGCGGCGCGGAAGCGCGTCACGCTCGAGCTCGGCAACTCGACGCCGGTCATCGTCTGCGCCGACGTGGACCTCGAGACAGCGGCGACGGCCATCACGACGAGCGGCAACGCGTTCGCGGGGCAATCCTGCATCTCGGTGCAGCGAGCGATCGTGCATGAGAGCGTGCACGCCGAGTTCATCCGGCACCTGGAAGCAGCGACCGAAGCGCAACGCGTCGGCGATCCGGCCGATCCCGACGTGGACTGCGGTCCTAGCATCACCGCGGAGGCGCGCGAGCGGGTCGCGGCATGGGTGGAGGAGGCGGTCTCGGGCGGGGCCGTGCACGTGACCGGTGGCACCTTCGACGGTCCGCACATCCGTCCGACGGTACTAGACGCGGTCGACACGAACGCGAAGATCTGGCGACTCGAGGCGTTCGGTCCCGTGGTCTCGGTCCGGACCTTCCGGGACCTCGACGAGGCGATCGAGCTCGCCAACGGCACGGAGTACGGGCTCCAGGCCGGTATCTACACGCGTGATGTCTCGACGGCGTTCGCGGCCGTGGAAGGCCTCCGCTTCGGCGGCGTCACGGTGAACGAGGCTCCTCAGTTCCGTGTGGATCAGATGCCGTACGGCGGAACGAAGGGGTCGGGCAACACGAAGGAGGGCCCGCACGATGCCGTGCGGGAGATGACGGAAGAACGGATGGTCGTCCTCCGACCTTAGCGGCAGCCATGCTCCCTTCAACGATCCGAGAAGGCACAACGAACGAGAGCGAACGGACGGCGCGGCCCTCCTTCCAGGTCCTGGACCGGACCTTCTCCATCCTGGAGCTGTTCACCGAGGAGCGCCCCGCGTGGACGGCTACCGAGATCGCCCGCGCCCTGCGGCTCCCGGTGCCGACCGCCTACCGCATCCTCACCGCTCTTCGGGGCCTCGAGTACGTACATCAGGACCCCGAGACCAAGCGGTTCCGGCTCGGTCTCGCGGCCCTGCGTCTCGGCGAACGAGCCCGGTCCGTCGTGGACCTGCGACTCGTCGCCCTACCCGTCCTCCAGCGGATAGCGCGCGAGTCCGGGGAGACCGCGCTGCTCACGGTCCCCTCCGCAACGCACGACGCAGGGGTGTGCCTCGAGCGGGTGGAGACCTCGCAGCCGCTGCGCCTGTCGGTCCAGCCGGGCAGGCAGCTTCCCCTGCACGCCGGAGCGTCGCAGAAGGCGCTTCTCGCCTTCATGCCGGAGGAGGAGATGGAGCACGTGCTCTCCCGTCCGCTCCAGCGACTGTGCTCGGCGACCATCACGGATCGAGCCACGCTACAGCGAGAGCTCGAGCAGATCCGTCACCGCGGGTGGGCCAGCTCGTACGAGGAGACGAACGTAGGCGTCTGGGGCGTGGCCGTCCCGATCGTCGATGCGCGCAGGGGGATCGTGGCGGCGGTGGGTATAGCGGGACCGAGCGCCCGCCTCTCCTCGACCCGCGTCGCCGAGAACGTGCGCCGGCTCCACACCGGTGCGCGGGCTATCGCCGACGCCCTCGGTTTGGACGTTCCGCGGGTGAAGGAGCTCCGCGCCCGCGTCGACGGCGGGAGGAAGGAAGGGCGCCGATGACGGACGAACACCCAGCTCCCCTGCGGGGAAAGGTCGCGCTCGTGACCGGGGCGGCCAAGGGCCTGGGCGCGGCGATCACCGACGCGCTCGCCCGCGATGGAGCCCACATCGGGCTCCTCGGTCGGGACCGAGAGGCGCTCGAAGGCCACGCGAGGACGCTCGACGAGAGCCATCCTGAACGGGAGAGCCTGGTGATCCGGTGCGACGTGAGCGACGAGGACGAGATCGGTCCGGCCGTGGAGGCGGTGGTCGCGCGGTTCGGAGGCCTCGACATCGTGATCAACACGGCGGGCGTGATCGGACCCATCGAGACGCCGGCGCAAGACGTCAAGCTCGAGGAGTTCCGCCACGTGATCGACGTGAACCTGATCGGGACGTTCCTCGTCTGCAAGGCTGCCATCCCTCACCTGATCGAGCGTGGTGAGGGAGCCCGGATCGTCAACATCGCCGGCACCTCCGGGATGCGCGGATATCGCAACCGCGTCGCGTACTCGTCCTCGAAGTGGGCGATCCGGGGCCTCACCCGGACCCTCGCGCTCGAGCTCGGGAGGTTCGGCATCACCGTCAACGACGTGTGCCCCAACGTCACCCACGGAGGTCGCATGGACACGATCGTCGCGGAGAAGGCGCGGCGCCTGGGCAAGACCTCGGAGGAGGTCTACGAGGACTTCGCAGCGCAGACGGCGCTCGGGCGCTTCATCGATGATGTCGACGTGGCCGCCGCGGTGAGCTTCCTCGTCTCGGAGGGGGCGCGGAACATCACCGGACACGACATCCTCGTGGATGCCGGCTGGGACGTTTGACCCCAACCTCGCCCACGGGCGCGAAGGAGGAGCGAGATGAAGCCGAGCCTGATCGACTGGGAGCCGAAGACGAAGACATCGCGCGCGCTCACGGAGCGGGCGAAGGCGGTTCTCCCCGACGGCGTGTCCTCTCCCGTACGCGGGGCGGGCGTCTTCGACCCGTACCCGTTCTACGTGGCGCGCGGCGAGGGAGCCTACCTGGAGGACGTCGACGGCAACCGTTACCTGGACACCGTCATGGCCTTCGGTCCGGTCATCCTCGGTCACGGCCATCCCGCCGTCACGCACGCCGTCCAGGAGCAGGCGGCGAAGGGGATGATCTACGGCACCTGTCTGCCCCTCGAGATCGAGGTCGCGGAGGCGTTCGTGCGGATGGTTCCGACGGCCGAGCTCGTCCGGTTCGTGCCATCGGGGACGGAGGCGACGATGCATGCCATCCGCGTCGCCCGCGGGTACACGGGAAAACCGGGGATCGTGAAGTTCGAGGGGCACTATCACGGCAACCACGACCAAGTGCTCGTGAGCGTCTCGCCGTCGCTCGAGGAGGCGGGGACGGAGGCAGATCCCGCGAGCGTTGCGGTGGGTGCCGGGATCCCCGGGGAGCACTATGCGCACACGCGCGTCGCGGTCTGGAACGACCTCGACGCAGCGGAGCGGGTGATCCGCCAGAACCGGGACGAGCTGGCTGCGGTCATCACCGAGCCCGTCATGGCCAACAAGGGATTCATCCCGCCCGAGCAGGGTTACCTCAAAGCGCTGCAGCAGATCTGTCGCGACAACGACGTGCTGTTCGTTCTCGACGAGGTGATCACCGGCTTCCGCCTGGCGCCGGGCGGCGCGCAGGAGGCGTTCGGGCTCGAGCCGGATCTCAGCACCTTCGCCAAGGCGATCGCCAACGGAGCCCCCATCGGGGCGTTCACCGGCCGTCGGGAGATCATGTCCGTGCTCGAGTCGGGGCGCGTGCGGCACGCTGGAACCTACAACGCCTCCCCCCTATGTCTGGCCGCCGCCAAGGCCACGATGGGCGAGCTCGCGAGGGACGACGGAGCCGTCTACAGGCATCTCGAGGCGCTGGGTTCATCGCTGATCGCCGGGCTGCGGGAGGTGATCGACGCGTCGGGGATCCCTGCCGTCGTGCAGGGCCAGGGCTCGATGCTCCAGGTCTACTTCACCGACCTCCCGAGGATCTCGACGTATCGTGAGGCGCTCCGGAGCGACCAGGCCCTGTTCTCGCGGTTCGCGCACGAGATGATCCGCCGCGGCGTGTTCGTTCACCCCGACGTGTTCGAGCACTGGTTCCTGTCGGCCGCACACACCGCCGCCGACATAGACGCGATAGTCAAGACGGCCGCGGAGGCCCTGGACGCGATCTCCAGCGGCTGAAGCGGCGGTCCGCTACTCGCCCGCCGGTGCCCGCGGGTGGAGGAGTCCGTATAGGTAGGCGTCGGTGAGGGCTTCCCAGCTCGCCTCCAGGATGTTCTCCGAGACGCCGACCGTGGTCCATTCCTTCTCGCCGTCGCTCGTGTCGATCAGCACCCGCACGACGGCGCCTGTCCCGTGCGTCTCCTCGAGCACGCGAACGCGGTAGTCCTCGAGGGTCATCGCCTCGAGCTGCGGGTACTCGTTGGCGAGCGCCTTGCGCAGCGCGTTGTCGAGCGCCCCGACCGGCCCGTGGCCCTCGGCCGACTCGATGTGGCGCCTGCCCTGCGCGAGCACCTTCACCGTTGCCTCGGCGAGCGGCTCCTCCTCGTCCTTGCGCTTCTCCACGTGCACCCGGTAGCTCTCGACCTCGAAGAACGGCTGCCGCCAGCCGTCTCGCCCGCGCATCAGGAGCTCGAGAGAGGCGTCGGCGACCTCGAACGAGTAGCCGTGCGACTCCCGCTCCTTCAGCTCGGATAGCAGCCCTGGGATCGCCTGATCGGACAGCTCGAGCCCGAACTCCGCCGCCTTCATGCGGAGCGTCGCCGCGCCGCCGAGGTCGCTCGCCACCACGCCGCGGTGGTTCCCCACCCTCTCGGGCGCGACGTGCTCGTAGGCCCCCCTGAACCTCTCGACGCCGCTCGAGTGCAGCCCGGCCTTGTGCGTGAACGCGAACCTGCCCGCGTAGGGCTGGCGCGAGTCGGGCGTCACGTTCGCGACCTCGGCGACGTAGTGCGCCACCTCTGTGAGGTGCTCGACCGCACCTTCGGGAAGGCACTCCGCGCCCATCTTCAGCACGAGGTTCGCCGCGATCGGGACGAGGTCGGCGTTGCCGGTCCGCTCGCCGTAGCCGTTGACGACTCCCTGCACCTGGAACACCCCGGCCTGGACCGCCGCGAGCGAGGACGCCACCGCGCACCCTACGTCGTTGTGTGCGTGGATCCCCAGCGGCACGTCCACGCGCTGACGGATCTCCCCCACTACCCTCGAGACCTCCACCGGAAGCGTGCCGCCGTTCGTGTCGCACAGGATCAGCCGCTCGGCGCCCTCCTCCGCGGCCGCCTCGAGCGTGCGAACCGCGAACTCCGGGTTCGCCCGGTAGCCGTCGAAGAAGTGCTCGGCGTCGAAGAAGACCGCTCGGCCCTGAGTGCGCAGGAACCGGACCGTGTCGCGCACCATAGCCACGCCCTCGTCGAGGTCGGTCCGGAGCGCCTTCTTAACGTGCAGGTCCCAGCTCTTGCCGACGAAGCAGACCGTCTCTGTGCCGGCATCGAGCAGGTCGCGTAGCACGGCCGAGTCCTCGGCCCGCTCCCCGACCTTCCGGGTCATCCCGAACGCAGCGAGGCGCGCGTGCTGGAGCCTCTCCTTCGTCGCCACGCGGAAGAACTCCGTGTCCCGCGGGTTCGCGCCGGGCCAGCCGCCTTCGATGTAGGGAACGCCGAGCTGGTCGAGCTTGTGGAGGATCCGCAGCCGGTCGTCGACCGTGTAGGACAGGCCGGTCATCTGCGCGCCGTCGCGGAGCGTGGTGTCGTAGAGCTCGACCTGGAGGTGGCGGCCGTTCCCGCTCACGGCGCTGCCCCCTCCACGACGATGTCCCCGACCTCGCTCGTCGTGTAGCCCATCTCCCCCACGCGCATCGACTTCAGCCGCGTGCAGGCGTGCCGGATACCCCCGTCGACGCGAAGGGCGGCCTCGTGCTCGCCGAGCTCAGCCAGGAGCATCCCCATCGCGCCGATCGCCGCCAGCGGGTTGATCGTTCCCTTGCCGGTGTGGTCGGGCGCGGTCCCACCTATCGGCTCGAACATCGATACGCCCTGCGGGTTGATGTTCCCGCCGGCGGCGATGCCCATCCCGCCCTGGATCATCGCGCCGAGGTCGGTGATGATGTCGCCGAACATGTTGTCTGTGACGATCACGTCGAACCGCGAGGGCCAGTCGAGGAAGTAGATGCAGGCGGCGTCGACGTGGACGTAGTCGGCCATCACGTCCGGATACTCCAGCCCGACCTCGTCCACGACCCGTTGGTACAGATCGCCGGCGAAGGTCAGCACGTTCGTCTTGTGGACGAGCGTGAGCTTCCTCCGACGCCGCTGCGCGAGGTCGAACGCGTAGCGGACGATCCGCTCGACCCCGTGGCGCGTGTTGATCGAGGACTGGACGGCCACCTCGTGGGGGGTTCCCTTGCGGTGGAAGCCGCCGGCCCCCGAGTACAGTCCCTCGCTGTTCTCCCGCACGACGACGAAGTTCACGTCGTCCTCGGCGTGGGAGGGAACGAGAGTGTGCACGCCCGGGTAGCGGATCACCGGGCGCAGGTTCACGTACTGGTCGAGCTCGAACCGGATGCGTAGCAAGAGATCCCTCTCGAGGATGCCCGGACGGACCCTAGGATCGCCCACGGCACCGAGGAAGATCGCGTGGCACGCGGCGAGCTCCGCGAGCTCCTCATCGGGAAGCACGTCGCCGGTGCGCAAGAGACGCTCGGCGCCGAGATCGAACTCGACGAGCTCGACCTCGAAGCCCTCGCGGACGACCTCGAGGACCTTCAGCCCCTCGCGGACGACCTCCGGCCCCGTACCGTCGCCGGGGATCACGCCGATCCGGTATCGGCGGTCGCCCTCGGCGACGCGCTGCGGCGCCGGCTGGGTGAGCGTGGCGCTCACGGGATGACCTTCGGATCGTCGGCCTGGCCTTCGGCACCGGCAGAGAGCGCCCGGTTGATCGCCGCAAGGTAGGCTCGCGCCGACGCCTCCACAACGTCCACCGACACGCCCCGGCCCGTGACCCGCCGGCCCTCGACGTCGAGCTGGATAACGACGTCGCCGAGAGCGTCCGAGCCGCCCGTCACCGCCGAAACGTTGAACGACACGAGTCGCGCCTCGACGCCGGCCGCCCGGCCTATCGCCGTACACGCGGCGTCGATCAGACCGTCGCCCATCGCCGACTCCTCGATCACCTCGTCGCCCTTCCTGAGCCGGACCGTCGCCCGCGGGTGGAGATGCGTCCCGCCGCCGACCTGAAGCGCGTCGAGGACGAGTACGTCCTCCTTGGTCGTGCCCATCTCCTCGGCGACTATCGCCTCGAGGTCCTGGTCGGTGAGCTGTATCTTCCGGTCGGCGAGATCCTTGAACCGCGCGAACGCTCGGTCGAGGTGCTCCTTCGAGAGCTCGTAGCCCATCTTCTGGAGCGCGTCGGCGAACGCGTGCCGCCCGCTGTGCTTGCCGAGCACGAGGCGGTTGCCCTCCAGGCCGATCTCCAGCGGGTCCATGATCTCGTAGGTCGCGCGGTTCATGAGCACGCCGTGCTGATGGATCCCGCTCTCGTGAGCGAATGCAGAGGACCCGACGACCGCCTTGTTCGGCTGAACCGGGTAGCCGGTCAGCATCGAGACCAGGCGCGACGTCCGGATGATCTCCTTCAGGTTGAGCCCGTGTGAGACGCCGAGCGTCTGGCCACGCGTGCGCACGATCATCCCGATCTCCTCTAGTGAACAGTTGCCCGCCCGCTCGCCGATCCCGTTCACGGCGACCTCGACCTGCCTCGCTCCGTTCACGATGCCGGCGAGCGAGTTGGCCACCGCCAGTCCCAGGTCGTTGTGGCAGTGCGTGGAGATCGTCACGTGGTCGGGCGTCCGCTCCCGGACCTGGCGCACGAGCTCCCCGAACTCGTGGGGCATCGCGTAGCCGACCGTGTCTGGGATGTTGATCGTCGTCGCCCCGGCCTGGACGGCGGCGTCGAAGACGGCGAACAGGAAGTCGCGGTCGGTCCGCGTCGCGTCCTGGGCCGAGAACTCCACATCGTCCGTGTAGCCCAGCGCGTGCTTCACGCCCTCGACCGAGGCCCGCAGAACCTGGTCGCGCGTCATCCGCAGCATGTCCTTCACCTGCACGTCGCTCGTCGAGATGAACACGTGGATCCGGAAGCGGTCGGCTCCCTTGAGGGCCTCGCCTGCCCGGTCGATGTCCTGCGGGGTCACACGCGCGAGGGCCGCGATCACCGGTCCGCGGACGCTCGTCGCGATCTCGCGGACGGCCTCGAACTCGCCCTCGCTGGAGATCGGGAACCCGGCCTCGAGTATGTCGACGCCGAGACGGGAGAGCTGCTCGGCGATCTCGACCTTCTCCGCCCGCGTCAGCGCGATGCCCGGCGCCTGCTCCCCGTCACGGAGCGTCGTGTCGAAGATCCGTACTACGTTGCCTTCCGCGCTCATTCGGGGACCACCTTCTTCCCCGACTCCAGCCAGGGCATCATAGAACGGAGCTCGCTACCGACCCGCTCGAGCTGGGACGTGCGCTCCTCCCGCCGGAGCGCGAGGAAGTTCGGGAAGCCCGACTCCGCCTCCGCGATCCACTCCTTGGCGAACTGGCCGCTCTGGATCTCGTCCAGTATCCGGCGCATCTCCGTGCGGGTGCGGTCGTCCACGACCCGCGGCCCGCGCGTGTAGTCCCCGTACTCTGCCGTTTCGGAGATCGAGTAGCGCATCCAGTTCATGCCGCCCTCGTACATGAGGTCCACGATCAGCTTCAGCTCGTGGAGGCACTCGAAGTAGGCGATCTCGGGCTGGTACCCCGCTTCGACAAGGGTCTCGAACCCCGCCTGCACGAGCGCCGTCACCCCGCCGCAGAGGACGGTCTGCTCTCCGAACAGGTCGGTCTCGGTCTCCTCCTTGAACGTCGTCTCGATCACGCCGGCGCGGGCGACGCCGATGCCGGCCGCGTACGCGAGCGCACGGGTGAGCGCGTTCCCGGTGGCGTCCTGGTGTATGGCGACGAGCGCCGGGGTGCCGATCCCCTGCTCGTAGGTTCGCCGGAGCAGGTGGCCGGGGCCCTTGGGGGCGATCATCGTCACGTCGACCCCCTCGGGCGGCGCGATCGTGCCGAAGTGGATGTTGAACCCGTGGGCGAACATGAGCATGTTCCCCCGAGCAAGGTTCGGCCCGATCTCGGCCTCGTAGACCGCCGCCTGCGAGGTGTCGGGAAGAAGGACCATGACGACGTCGGCCTGCCGGACACAGTCGGCGGTGGGGAGCACCCGGAGGCCCGCCTCCTCGGCCTTCGACCACGAGCTCGAGCCCTCCCGAAGGCCGACACGGACGTCGAAGCCGGAGTCCTTGAGGTTCAGCGCGTGAGCGTGGCCCTGCGACCCGTAGCCGAGCACCGCGATCTTCTGGCCCTCGAGGGCCGAACGATCCGAGTCCTTCTCGTAGTAGATCGTCGCCATCGCCTACACGCCTCCTCCGGTCCATCCCTCGTCACCGCCGGCGCTCACCGCGCGCGGCGCGTAGCCTCGCTGCACGCGCTCGCGGATCCCACGGTCGCCGCGTGCAAGGGCGATCCGCCCCGTCCGGGCAAGCTCCACGATGCCGAAGTCCGAGAGCAACTCGAGCAGCGCCTCGAGCTTGTCGGGCATCCCCGTGCCCTCGATCGTGAGCGTCCGGTGCGTAACGGCGAGCACGCGGACGCGGAACACGTCGCAGATCTCCATTATCCGCGCGCGCGCCTCGCCCTCCGCGCGGACCTTGACCAGCAGCAGCTCGCGCTCCACCGCGTCGCCCGGGTCGTGCTCCAGCACCTTGATCACGTTGACGAGCTTGTTGAGCTGCTTCGTGACCTGCTCGAGGGGTTTGCTCTCGACGTTCACGACGATCGTCATGCGCGACAGACCGGGCTCCTCGGTGGGCCCAACCGCGAGGGAGTCGATGTTGAAGCCGCGCGCCGCGAACAGACCGGCCACCCGCGTGAGCACACCCGGCTTGTCTTCCACGAGGACGGAGATCGTGTGCAGGCTCATTCGCGACTCATGCGATCGGTGCCTCCGCGGGGTCCTCGGTCGGGATCGCGGCCTCGGGTCCCAGGATGATGTCGTCGTTCGAGGCCCCGGCTGGGACCATCGGGTAGCAGTTCTCGAACGGGTCGACCCGGAAGTCGATCACGACGCTTCGATCCTCGATCGAGAGCGCCTTCTCGATCGTCGCGTCCACCTCGTCGGGGTGCTCCACGCGCAGGCCGACGCACCCGTACGCCTCGGCGAGCTTCGCGTAGTCGGGCACGTCGTGGGAGAGGTACACCTGCGAGTAGCGCTCGTTGTAGAAGAGCTCCTGCCATTGCCGGACCATGCCGAGGTAGGCGTTGTTGATGATCGCCGTGACGAACGGGATCTTCTCGGCGGTCGACGTCGCGAGCTCCTGGGCGGTCATCTGGAAACAGCCGTCGCCGTCGATCGCGACGACCTGCTTGTCCGGCCGGCCCGCCGCCGCGCCGAGGGCCGCAGGCACGGCGAACCCCATCGTTCCAAGGCCACCCGAGTTGATCCAGGTCCGCGGCTCCTCGAAGTGCCAGAACTGGGACGCCCACATCTGGTGCTGTCCGACGCCGGCGACGACGATCGCGTCCCTTGAGTGCTCGTACAGCCGCTCGATGACGAACTGGGGCTTGAGCGGTCCGTCTGAGGGCTGATCGTAGCGGTACGGGTACCGCTCCTTCCAGGCGCTGAGGGTGGACAGCCACGCCGAGCGGTCGGGCACCCCGCCGCGCTCCTCCTGCTGGCGGCGCAGCTCGGTGAGCAGCTTGGCGGTGACGTCGCGCGCGTCGCCGACGATCGGGATGTCGGCGACGCGGTTCTTGCCGATCTCCGCGGGATCGATGTCGACGTGGACCACCTTCGCGTGCGGCGCGAACGCGGCGAGCTTGCCGGTGACGCGGTCGTCGAATCGCGCTCCCAGCGCGACGAGGACGTCTGCCTGCTGCATGGCCGTGACCGCGGTGTAGTTTCCGTGCATTCCCGGCATGCCGAGGCAGAGCTCGTGCGAGTCGGGGAACGCGCCCCGGGCCATCAGCGTCGTCACGACAGGCAGCCGTCCCTCGGTCGCCAGCGCGAAGAGGTCCTTCGTCGCGTTCGCCTTGATGATCCCCCCGCCGACGTAGAGGACCGGCCGCTCGGACTCGAGGATCAGCTTCACGGCCTCGCGCACCTGCCGGAGGTTCCCCTTGGTCGTCGGGCGGTAGCCGGGAAGGTCGACCCGCTCGGGCCAGTGCCACGTCGTGTCCTGGAGCAGGACGTCCTTCGGCACGTCGACGAGGACCGGCCCCGGGCGTCCCGTGCTCGCGATGTGAAACGCCTCACGGATCGTCTCGGCCACATCCTCCGCACGTTTCACGAGGAAGTTGTGCTTGGTGACCGGCATGGTGATGCCGGTGATGTCGGCCTCCTGGAAGGCGTCGTTGCCGACCACGGGGGTGGGGACCTGGCCGGTGATGGCGACGACCGGCACGGAGTCCATCTTCGCGTCGGCGAGTGCGGTTACGAGGTTGCAGCCGCCGGGCCCGGATGTCGCCATGCAAACGCCCACCTTCCCGGTCGCCCACGCGTAGCCCTCGGCGGCGTGCCCGGCGCCCTGCTCGTGGCGCGTGAGCACGTGTCGGATGTTTGCATCGATCAGTGGGTCGTAGGCGGGAAGGATCGCCCCTCCCGGGATGCCGAAGATCGTGTCGACGCCCTCGCCTTCGAGGGCCTTGAACAGCGCCTGCGCGCCGGTCACCTTCATCTTTCTCCTCCTTGGACCTCGCGGCTTGCTCCGCCCTTGCCGGTCCCCCGGTGTCTGGTTGGACCCGGGTATGAAAAACCCCCCGCTGGGCGAGGGGTCTCCGGCGCGGGGTCGCGGGCCTCCTGGGCCCGCCCGCGCCTAGCCGATAAGTACGAGTGACTGCTGCCTCGGCGTTCCTGTCTCGAACATGGTCCAACTAGTGTAGAGATGGCCGCCATCCTGTCAACCCCCGGGCACGACCCGGCAGCACCGTGCGGTAGGGTTCACCGGACCGTGGAGCACGCAGGATCGTTCGCGCCCTCGTTCTCCTCCGGCAGGTTCCTGGCCGGCAGGGTCGCTCTCGTCACAGGCGCCGGGCGCGGGATCGGGCTGGCGACCGCGAGGGCCCTCGCGGCCGTCGGCGCGCGGGTGATGGGCGTCTCCCGGACCGAGCGCGAGCTCGCCGCTCTCGCCGCCGAGACCCCGGTCGAGTACCTGGTCGAGTCGGTCGCCACGTCGGAGGGCTGCGCGCGAATCGTCGATGAGGCCCGGCGGCGACTTGGGCCGATCGACATCCTGGTCAACAACGCCGGGATCGGTTCCTACCGGGACCGGCCGATCCAAGAGATCTCGCGCGAGCTGTGGGACGAGATGATGTCGGTGAACCTCGCCGCGCCGTTCGAGCTCACCAGGCTAGCGGTCGGGGACATGATCGAGCGACGGTGGGGCCGGATAGTGATGGTGAGCTCGACCTCGGGCGAGTACGGGTGGCCGTCGATGGCGTCCTACTGCGCGTCCAAGCACGGGCTCCTCGGCCTCATGCGGGCCGTTGCCCAGGACGTCGCGCCCTTCGACGTCACGTGCAACGCCGTGCTGCCCGGATGGGTCCACACGCGGCTCGCGGATCGTAAGGCCGAGATCGAGGCCGAGCGGCGCGGGGTGACGAGCGAGGAGGTGCTGACAGCCTGGGCGGCCGAGTATCCGTCCGGGCGGTTCGTCACGACCGAGGAGGCCGCCGACACTATCGCCTTCCTCGCGAGCGAGTCGGCGAGCGGGATCAACGGCGAGGCCGTGACGATCGCGCTGGGCTCGACGTGACGGCTGACCTGGATCCGGCCCTGGAGGCGGTGATCCTCGACGCGTGGCCGGACGCGGAGCCCGACGGGGTGACTGCGCTAGAGGCCGGGATCACGAACAGCAACTTCCGCGTCGACGTGGCCGGGGGCTCGTTCGTCGTCAGGCTCGCGGGAAAAGACACGGGGCTGCTCGGGATCGACCGCGAGGCCGAGTTCCGGGCGGCCACGGCCGCGGCGGCGGCCGGGGTCGCCCCCGAGGTCGTCGCCTTCCTGCCGGAGCACGGGGCGCTCGTTACCCGGTTCGTCGAGGCCGACCCGCTTCCTTCGGAGGACCTGGAGCGGCGCGACGTGCTAGAGCGAGTCGTCGCCTCGGTGAAGGCGATCCACGCGATGGGGCCGATCCCCACGGCGTTCGACGCGTTCCGCGTGGTGGAGGAGTACCGCGAGGTCGCGGCCGCGCGCCGTGTGCCGATCCCACGCGCGTACGATGACGCCCACGAGCGCGCGGCCGCGATCGAGAAGACCTTCTCCGCGGCACCGATCCCGCCGCGCCCGTGTCACAACGATCTCCTGAACGCGAACTTCCTGGTGGCTAACGACCGCGTCGTGATCGTCGACTACGAGTACGCGGGGATGGGCGACCCGTTCTTCGACCTCGGGAACCTCTCGGTGAACAACGGCATCTCCAGGGACGCACAGCGAACGCTCCTGGAACTCTACTTCGGACGCGTCACGCCGGCGAACGAGGCGCGCCTCTGCCTCATGCGGATCATGTCGGACTTCCGCGAGGCGATGTGGGGCGTGGTCCAGCAGGGCATCTCGACGCTCGACGTCGACTACGTCGAGTACGCGGACAGGCACTTCGCCAGGTGCCTCGCGAGCGCGGCGGACGAGCGCTTCGGGACCTGGCTCGTCAACGCCGCCGGAGAGGTCTGAGCTTGGACGAGACGCGAGCGGTCGTCATCGGCGGGGGCGTGGGTGGCACGAGCATCGCGTACCACCTGACCGAGCTCGGCTGGACCGACGTGGTGCTCGTAGAGCGCTCGGAGCTCACGTCGGGATCGACGTTCCACTCCGCGGGGCTCGTCGGTCAGCTGCGATCCAGCGTGACCCTCACGCGGATGATGATGTACGGGGTCGAGCTCTACCGCCGGCTCGCCGAGGAGACCGGAGTCGACCCCGGCTGGCACGAGGTCGGCTCCCTTCGTCTGGCGTCCTCAGGAGAGCGGATCCAGGAGCTCAGGCGCCTGTCGGGTTGGGGGAAGACCTTCGGGCTCCCGCTCGAGATCGTCTCTACGAAGGAAGCTCTCGACCTCTTCCCGCTCTTCGCCCCCGCCGGCATAGAGGGGGCTGCTTACCTGCCCACGGACGGGTGGCTCGACCCGAGCGGACTCACGCGGGCGCTGGCGGCCGGCGCCCGGAAGCGGGGCGCGCGCATCCTCGAGAACACCCGCGTAACGGGGATAGACGTCGAGGACGGAAGGGTCAGTGGGGTACGCACAGACGGCGGCGGCATCCGAACCCAGGTCGTGGTCGACGCCGGCGGCATCTTCGCCAACGAGATCGGCCGGATGGCCGGCGTGGAGGTGCCGGTGGTGCCCTTCGCGCACCAGTACCTCATGACTAAGCCGATCGACGGCGTTCGCGCGGACTTCCCGACGATGCGCGATCCCGACCGCCTCGTGTACTTCCGCGAGGAGATCGGCGGGCTCGTCGCCGGCGGCTACGAGCGGAACCCGGCGCCGTGGCACGTGACCGAGCCGATCCCGGCCGACTTCAACAACAAGCTCCTGCCCGAGGACTGGGACCGGTTCGCGCCACTGGCGGAGAGCGCGTTCGCGCTCGTGCCCGTGACGTCCGACGCCGAGGTCGTGCGCATGATCAACGGGCCCGAGGCTTTCACGCCCGACGGCGAGTTCATCCTCGGCGAGTCCGAGGTACGCGGGTTCTTCGTGGCTGCGGGGTTCTGCGCGCACGGGATCGCCGGCGCCGGCGGGATCGGGAAGGTGCTGGCCGAGTGGATCGTCGAGGGCGAGCCGGAGCTCGACGTCTGGAAGATGGACATCCGCCGCTTCGGTCCCCACTACCGCGACCGCGAGTACGCCAGGGTCCGGGCCCACGAGATCTACGCGACGTACTACGACATCCATTACCCCGGGGAGGAACGCCTGGCCGGGCGCCCGCTCAAGACGGCGCCCACGTATGAACGCTTGAAGGAGCTCGGCGCCGAGTTCGGCGAGAAGGCCGGCTGGGAGCGAGCGAACTGGTTCCGGAGAAACGAGGACGATCGCTTCGAGGAGCTCAGACCGAGGGGATGGGCCGGCCAGCACTGGTCGACGGCGATCCCGGCCGAGCACCTGGCCACGCGCGAGCGCGCCGGGCTGTTCGACGAGTCGTCGTTCGCCAAGATCGAGGTGTCGGGGCCCGGCGCGCTCGCCTTCCTTCAGCGCCTTTGCGCGAACGACGTCGGCCGGCCCGCAGGAGCCGTCGTCTACACGCAGATGCTGAACCGCCGCGGCGGTATCGAGGCCGACGTCACGGTGACGCTCCTGGCCGAGAACCGCTTCCGCATCGTGACCGGCACGGCGTTCGGCGATCACGACCTCGGTTGGCTCCGGAAGCACCTTCCCGACGAGGGCGTCGAGATCCAAGACGTGACCGCCGAGATCTCCTGTTTCGCGCTGTGGGGACCGCGGGCGCGCGACATCCTGGCGCCGCTTACGCCGGCCGACCTATCAAGCGAGGCATTCCCCTACATGTCGTGGCGAGCGATCGAGCTCGCGGGCGCGGGGTGCGGCGCGGCCAGGGTCACGTACGTGGGAGAGCTCGGGTGGGAGATCTACCCCTCCGCGGAGGACGCCGTTCGGCTCTGGGACGCACTCATGGACGCCGGCGCGCCGCACGGCATGGTCGCCGCCGGCTACCGCGCCATCGATTCGCTCCGCCTGGAGAAGGGCTACCGGGCTTGGGCGACCGACATCACCCCCGAAGAGAGCCCATTCGAGGCCGGACTCGGGTTCGCCGTACACCTCGAAGGAAGCGACTTCATCGGACGTGAGGCGCTCCAACGTGCCAAGTCCGAGGGCATCCGGAAGAGGCTCCGCTGTCTCACGCTTTCCGATCCGCGCGCCCAGACCCTCGGCAACGAGCCGGTGCGCCACGGAGACGAGATCGTCGCGCGGATCACGAGCGGTGGCATCGGATACTCGGTCGGGAGGAGCATCGCGTACGCCTACCTCCCGGTCGGCCTCGCCGAGGTCGGGAGGAAGCTCGCCGTGGAGGTCTTCGGCGAATGGGTGGAGGCGGAGGTCACGGCCGAGCCGCTCTGGGACCCGGCCGGCGAGCGGATCAGGTCGTAGGAGCCTCGCGAGCGAACGAGCACCCGTTCCAGAACGCGCGCAGGCGCTTCTTCCTTCTCCCGAACACGCCGACGTGCAGCTCGTCGGGGAGGTCGCGACCCCCGAAGTCGACGAAGAGCTCGAAGGCGTCGCCGCGCATCGGCCGGAACTCACGCCAGGCGCTCGGCGACTCCGTCGAGGCCTCGAGGTAGGTGAGCTGGCCCGTGTAGGAGAGAGCCTGCTCGGACCAGACGAACAGTGTGCCGCCGCGCTCGCGCACGTATTCGACGGCCTCGGGTGTGGTGACGAGCTTCACCGTCCCAGGGTAAGCCGGGACGCCACCAAAGGGACTACCCCTCAGGCGACGACCTCACCGACCCAGCGGGAGAAGTCGGGGCCGTCGAGCACCGCGAGCGCACGGTCCCACCGCTCGACCGCCCAGCCCCAGAAGTCGTAGTCGATCGAGGAGATCTTCGCCTGGATCGCAGCCCAGAGCGTCCAGCCGACGTCGGCCATCAGCGCCTGGAGGTTCATCCGTGCGAGCAGCGCCGGCGTCGCCTCGCCGAAGTACGCCTCGCAGAGCACGGCGCGGAGCTCGGCGTCGAACGCGCACTCCTGCACCGTGTCGCCGAGCTCGAACGTCGGGTCGTTGTTCCCGCTGTACTCGAAGTCCACGATCCAGAGCTGCGTGCCGTCGTCGATGTAGTTCTCCGCGAGGAGGTCGTTGTGACACGGCACCTTGGTGAACGGGTGGACCGCGAACGCGCGCTCGAGCTCCGCGACCTGTGCCATGTGCGCCAGGTAGCCGTCTGGGATCCGCACCTCTTCTTCCTCGCAGATCCGCAGGTAGTACTCGAGGGTCCGGAACATGTCGAAGTCGTGGAGGAACCTCGGTGCGGTGTGCAGCCGCCGGAGCGACCCGGCGATCCGCCTCGCCATCCCGGGCGAGCGGAGCCTCTCGCCCGACATCGTCTCGCCGGGGACGTACTCGATCACCATCACGTCGAGGTCGGCCAGCACCTCGAGCACCTTCGGGGCGACGCCCGTCGTGGAGGCCGCCTGCGCGTTGTGCCGCTCGTTCACGCGATCAACGGCGAGCAGCTCGGTGGAGGCGCCGGGGACCCGCACGACATACCTCTTCCCGCCGGCCTCGACGAGGAAGTTCTCGTTCGTGAGCCCGCCCGAGAGGGTCGACACCGACACGTCCAGGCCTCGCCAGAGCGACACGCGCTCGACGATCTCGTCGATCATCCGGCCTCCTCTCAGGCCCTGATCCGTTCGCCCCCGGGGTCGTAGAGCACGTCGTCGCGAACCTCCGCAGGCAGGAGCTCCCCGAAGACCTCGACCTCGACCCGCGACCCCGGCCCGAGCTCGGCAGGCAGGTAGGCGTACGCGACGTTCCGGCGGACCGTGAAACCATACGCGCAGCTACGGAGGCGGCCGACGACCAACCCGTTCGCGTGGACCGCCTCTCCGCCGTAGATAGTGGCGTACCCCTCGTCGCCGACAACGAGGGTGCGCAGCCGCCGCTCGGGCTCGCCGGCCTCGAGTAGCGCCTGCCGGCCGACGAAGTCGCTCTTGTCGAGGCGCACGCAGTACCCGAGCCCCGCCTCGAACGGCGTGTCCAGGGCGGTGAGATCGGTCCCGAAGTAGCGGTACCCCTTCTCGATCCGGAGCGAATCGAGCACCCGGTACCCGCCGGGGCGTATCCCATGCGGCCCTCCGGCCTCCATCAGCCGATCCCAGACCTGGACGGCCCACCCGGGGTCGACGTAGAGCTCCCAGCCCAGCTCGCCCACGTAGGTGATTCGCTGTGCGAGCACATCGGCGCCGCTGATCGCGATCCTGCGCGCGGCGTGGAACGGGAAACCCTCGGTGGAGACGTCGTCCTCCGTTACCGTCGCGAGCACGTCCCGCGCCCGCGGGCCCCACAGGCCGATCACGGCGAGCTCCTCGGAGGCCTCACGCAGCTCCACCGGGCCGTCCTCCTCGCGGACGTTCATCCGCAGCCACCCGAGGTCGGAGTCGACGTATCCAGCCCCCGTGACGACCCGGAAACGGTCGCGCTCCAAGCGCGTCACCGTAACGTCGGCCACGATGCCGCCGCGCCCGTTCAGGAACTGCGTGTAGACGACGGTTCCCGGCTCACGGACCACCAGGTTGTCGCAGACGCGCTCCAGGAGACCGAGCGTACCCGGTCCCGACACGTCGATCTTGCCGAACGAGGACAGGTCGATGATCCCCACGCGCTCGCGGAACGCCTCGTGTTCCTCGCCGAGCAGACCGAGCCAGGGTGGCTCCGACCAGCCGAACACCCGCTGGTCGGCACCCGCGCGGCGCCAGGGCTTGCCCGCCTCGAAGTAGTCGGGCCGTTCCCATCCGCTCTTCGCGCCGAACACGCAGCCGAGGTCCTGGAGCCGTGAGTGAAGCGCGCTCGTGCGCCTCGGCCGGCCCCACTCGTCCTGATCGAACGGGTATCGGAGCAGGTAGTAGTACTTGTAGGTCTCGCGCGCGGCCTCGGCGGTGTACGTGGGGTCGCGCCACACCCGTCCGAAGCGCCACGGGCGATACGCCTGAACGTCGAGCTCCGTCTCGCCGCCGGCTATCCACTCGGCCATCGCCTTCCCGATGCCGCCGGCGCCGCCGAATCCGTTCAGGGAGAGCCCAGCGGCCATGAAGAAGCCGCGGATCCCCGGGAGAGAACCCAGGAGCGGGTTCCCGTCCGGCGTCATCGCGTCGGGATGGCAGACGAGCTTCACGATCTCGGCGCCCTCGAGGAAAGGGAACCGGCGAGCGGCGCCCTGCAGCAGCGGCTCGAAGCGCCCGATGTCGGGCGGAAGCGCGGCGCCCCCGTGCTCCCACGGCACCCCGTCGATCCAGCGGGCGACGGGGTCGGGCTCGTAGCCGCCGAAGAGAACGCCGCCCTGCTCGGACTTCCCGTAGACGAGGTTGTCGGGATCGCGGAAGCAGGGCATGTCCGAGGGGAGCTCGCTCCCGGGGACGGCCTTAAGGGCGACGTGCTGGTGATCCACGGGCGTCGAGGGCACGAACGCACCGACCATCGCGGCGACCTGCGGCGCCCAGATACCGGCGGCGTCGACCACCACCTCGCACTCGACCCGACCCTCGTAGGTGGCAACGGCCGTGACCTCTCGTCGCGGCGAGAGCTCGATCCCGGTGACGCGGACGCCTGTGCGGATCCGGGCGCCGAGCCCCTGCGCCGCCTTGGCGACCGCCTGGGCGGCCGCGTGCGGGTCTAGGAAGCCGTCGCCTGGAACCCAGACCGCTCCGTAGAGAGCCTCGCGCGACGCGGCCGGCATGAGCCGCAGGACCTCCGGCGGCGAGAGCAGCTCCACGTCGAGCCCGATCCCCCGGGCCCGGCTCACCCCCCGTCGCAGCTCCATCAGCTGCTCGCGGCTCGAGGCTATTCGAAGGCTGCCGACCGCCTTGAACACGCCGAGCCCGTTGTACAGATCGATCGAGTAGCGGCGGAACCGCATCATCGTCGGCGAGGGGTTGAACATCGTGACCAGGCCGGCGGCGTGGAAGGTGGAGCCGCTGGTGAGCTCGCCCTTCTCGAGCAGGAGCGCGTCGGTCCAGCCGGCCTTCGCCAGGTGATAGAGAACGCTGCATCCCGTGATGCCGCCGCCGATAACGACGACCCTGGCTCGATCCACGCTGCCTCCAGAGACGCCGGTGGGGCGGGGACGAGCCCCGCCCCACCGAACGGTCTTGCTTCCTACTCCGGCGGGATCTCCGCGAAGGCGTACTCCACCTTGATGCCCTTCTGCGCCTTCGTCGTGCGCATGATCCAGTACACGATGAGGCCGACGGCCGCCGTTCCCGCCACGATGTACCACGGGAGCGCGTCGCTCGAGTAGGCCAGGCCGAGCTCCGGAACGAAGAAGAAGGAGACGACCATGAACCCACCCAACACGAACCCGAGGATGCCGAACACGGTGACCATCGGGAGGTTCCCCAGCTTGTACCTCGCGCCGGGCGACGCCTCGTACACCTTGGCCGCGCGGTACGGCAGCAAGGCGGCGGCGAGCGCCGACAGCACCATCACCGCACCGTTGGCGAACGTGACGCCGAGCGTCCACCTGGTCCACTCCCCGACCTTGTTGAAGCCCCAGATCACGGGGAGCGCACCCAGGAAGTACGCGAGGTGCGCGTTCACGGGCGTCTTCCACTTCGGGTGGACCCGGGAGAACCACTCCGGCAGCAGGCCGTCAAGGCCCTGGGCCACCATGATCCGGGTCGTGCCGATGTAGCAGTTACAGACGATCTGGAACGAGTTCAGGATGAACCCCACCCCGATGATGGCGACGATCAGCGGGCTCGCAGTGAGCCCCATCGCGATCAGGTTGGGGAACATGTAGCCCCCGCCGATCAGGGCGCTCCCGTTGCCGAGGTAGTAACCGGACGAGGCAACAAGGATGCCCTCCTCGCCGATCCCCTTCTGCATCGCCAGCGAGAGCAGTATCAGCATGCCGGCGGTAGCGGCGAGCGATCCGACGATGATGAACAGCTGGTTGCGGAACACATGGGCGTTCTTGATCTCGCCGCCCTGCTCCACCGAGTACGTGGCCCACTGAAGGCTCGTCCAGGCGATCGGCGCGACGAGCAACGTCCCCCACAGCCAGAACGGCGGGTTGAAGCTCACTCCCGCGTCGAGTGCCGCCGCCCTCGCCGTCGCGTAGAAGTTCGAGACCCCGTCGACCTTGCCCGCGAACACGTCGAGCTTGCCCTGGGCCGATCCCGGGTCGGTCGTGAGGAACAGAACCAGCACGACCGCGAACGAGATCAGGATCGCGTACCACATTACGTACTGGAACCGGACGTAGTTCCGGAACCCCGTGACCAGTAGCACGAGCGCGATCAGCGCATTCGCGACGCTGATGATGATGATTCCGTTCGCGCTCGCCGCCCAGGTACCGATGTCGGTGAAGAACTGCGAGCCCGTCGTCGCCCCGAGGCCGAGGAACGTCGGCGCGATGCCGAGCGCGGCCAGGAGCCATCCGGACAGGGCCACCCACTGCAGGATCCACACCACGAAGAAGGCGAAGACCACGGTGAACCC
>DATEBA010000066.1:0-13604 GCA_035288045.1 Actinomycetota bacterium | reverse complement strand
TCGATCTTAGGGTGCCGGAGAGCTACCCGGTCGCTCCGGTGGATGAAGTCCCCCAGATCGAGCGACATGACATCCTAGGCGGGCTGATCCACGAGTACCACGCGGTGACTGCATGATGGAATGCCGTTTTGGTGCCCCTCACCCGTCCTGTACCTCGACGTTCTGTTCGATGCGTGCGAGGTTCACGCAGTAGCCATCCCGCGGGAGCGCTCTTGCTGCGGCGGCCAGCAGGATCTTGTCGATGCGGCGCAGCTTCGGCGGGCCGACCTTGCGGCGGAGCACCCTTACTTGGTGGCGAAGGACGAGGATCTCTACCTCGCGGCCAGGATCATCGCCGCTCGGAGCAAGTCGAAGCACCCCGCGCAGGACCAAGTAAAGGAGTGAGGACAGCACGTGCGCATGCTACGGAACGGCAGGTCGAGACGCGAATTCTGTTTTCGACTCCCACAGGCGAGAGGGAGCATCGCTGCATCGTAGAGGACGCCCTGGTCAACTCGAGCATCCGGGTTTTCGATCCCCACGCCACAGTCGCCACCGTTATCCTTCGACCAGCGTGACACGCACTCGGCGGCGGTTGTTCTCGCGGTTCGGGTCGATCACAACGACGCTCTGCCAGGTCCCCAGCACGAGCCGGCCGTCCTCCACCGGGATCGTGAGAGAAGGCGACACGAAGACCGGCAGAAGGTGGTCGCCGCCGTGGCCGAGCGAACCGTGCCGGTGTCCGTAGCGATCGTCGCGCGGCAACAGCCGCGCGACGACCTCCTCCAGATCCTCCTCCGAGCCCGAACCGGTCTCCATGAGCGCGACGCCGGCCGTCGCGTGGGGGAGGAAGACGTGGAGGAGCCCGCTCTCGCCGGCCTCCGCGGCGAAGGCCGCGACACGCTGGCTCACGTCGCTCACGAGCCGGCCCTTGGTGTCGATCTCGAACTCGCTCGAGCGCATCGCTCAGCCCTCGGCCCGCGGTTCGTCCGGCGATCTTGACCATCCGAGCGCGGCCGCGCGCACGGCCCACATCCTCGCGAGCATGCCGGCCACGATCGCGATGAACGATCCAGCGATCGCAGCGAGGAGCCCGACCGCCGGCGTGACCCTGAACTGTCCGGTGCCGATCGCGCCGTCGACGAGCGACTGAGCCGCCGCGCCAGGCATAGCGAGCTGGCGCATGTAGAAAGCGACGACGTCGTCCGCCACCCGACCGTCGAGCGTGAGCGCGACCAAGATGGCGAGCACGCCGGCCGCCATCCCTCCGGCAAGCGCGACGGCCGCGAGAGGCCTCCCGACGGGCAGCCGCGAGAGCGAGGCCACGCCGACCCCGGCCACGACCACTCCGGCCAGCAGGACGAGCTTGCCGGCTACGGACTGGCTGCCCTTCCACGGAACCGGCGTGAAGCCCGGCACCGACGCGTCCGCCCACGCGGAAAGCGACCCGAGCACGATCATCAGGCCTCCGGCCACGGCCAGCACCGCAGCCGCCGAAGGACCCGCCGATCGCTCTTGCATCCCACCTCCTCCGCTCCAAGCGTATCCTTCGGTCGCCCGGCCAAGGAGGAAGCATGGAGATCGATCCGGTCTGCGGTATGGAGGTCGACCCCCAGTCGGCGGCGGCCTCATGGGAGCACAGCGGCGTCACGTACTACTTCTGCTCGCAGGGATGCCTGGAGGACTTCAAGGAGGACCCGGACGCCCACCTGCGGTAACTACTCGGCCCGAAGACCCATCCGGTAGATCTTCCGGTCCCGCTGCCGGTCGTAGAGAACGACCTCCTCCACGCCCGTGTCGGCGAGGTCCTTCCACGAGGACCCGATCCAGTCCTCGGCCGAGTCGACGTCGGAGAACCGCTGCGATCGGCCCAGCTCGTTCCCGTCGTCATCGAGATACGTCCAGTCGAACACGCAGCCTCCCGGGCACGAAACTAACAGCGAGACTAGCCCCTTCCATCCATCCTTCGTCGTATCTCGACCCGACCTGAAGTGAGACC
Organism: Actinomycetota bacterium; assembly: GCA_035288045.1. GTDB lineage: Bacteria > Actinomycetota > UBA4738 > UBA4738 > HRBIN12 > DATEBA01. The sequence continues at coordinate 11,626 of DATEBA010000066.1, read as the reverse complement.
AGGTGAGATGCGCCTCGGCTAAAGGTCAGAGGCGCCCCGGCCGAGACCGGAGGTATGCGACCCTCGCGGCCCCCGGGGCGCCTCGCCGCCCTGATCGCCCTCTCCGTCGCCGTAGGCCTCGCGCCCGGCGCCTCCGCGAGAACCGGCGCCTCCGGGGAGGCCGGCTCGGGACCGGGCACGTGGCGGCCGTCCGCGGGAGCGGCCCGCGTCCTCGCGGCGGAGTCCGGCGTGAAGTGGTCCGACGTGGGCCGGAACCACTGGGCGAGAGCCGCCGTCGATCACGTGGCAGGCGCCAACAACTGGATGCGCGACTTCCCCGAGAACAAGGACGGAACGTACCCCTTCAAACCCCACAAGGTGGAGCCGCGGAGGCTCTTCGCGCGCGCCGTCGTTAGGGCGCTCGCACCCGACGAGCCGACCGATCCCGACCTCCGCTTCGACGACCTGCCGAAGTCCGATCGCTTCTGGCCGTACGCCAACGTGGCGGTGAAGCTCGGCTGGATGACGCGAAGCGCCGGCAAGTTCCTCCCCGACGGCGACGTCACGACCAGGACCGTACACCGCGCCCTCGTCCTCGCCCTGGGTTTCCGCGGGATCGCGGCCGACCTCGACCGACTGCAGACGACCGACGGGAAGCGCTTCGACACGCCGCGTGACTTCGGGACGACGCTGCTCGGGATGCGGCTGGGGCTCAGGTACAACCACTCCGACGAGGCCCTCGACGTGGGTCCCACCACCCCGCTCCCGCGAGCCGAGGTGGCCTGGTCGCTCTACCGCGCCGCGACGATCGACCCCGACTACGCGACATCGGCGACCGCGCTCTACGAGGACATCGAGCTGCCGCGCCTCTCGGACGCGAAGCGCCGGATCGTGAAGTTCGGCGTCCGCTACGTCGGCTACCCGTACGTCTGGGGCGGCGAATGGGAGGACCGCACGCCGGACGGGTACTGCTGCGGCGCCCAGCCCGTAGGCGGGTTCGACTGCTCGGGCTGGACGTGGTGGATCGTGAAGAAAGCGGCCGGGAGCTGGGACAACACCCCGCCGCGCGACTACCGAGGCTGGACGCTCGCGGAGCGCTCGTCGCTCGACATGTCCAGGACCGGGGATCGGATCGGCTGGAAGGGGATCAAACCGGGCGACCTCCTGTTCTACGACGGCAGCGGCGACGGCAAGGTCGACCACGTGGACGTCTACATCGGCAACGGCTGGGCGCTCGACTCCTCCAGCGGTGTGGGAGGCGTCACGATCGTGAACGTGGCCCAGGGCTGGTACCGCGACCACTTCCACCACGCCCGCCGGATCATCGGTTGACCGCTTGACGAGACTGGTCGCCTCTCAACTCGGCTCCCAGGGCAGCGCGCTCGGCGTCGGTGAGCGGCCTCGAGGACAGCTTGTCGGGGTCGCGGGCCACGGTGACCGACTCGGCTTCCGCCGACAGCGTGCCGTCGAGTTTCAAGATCTCCTCCCGGGTCGCGACGCTCGAGCCACCCACCCGCGCGAGGCGGCAGCGGACGAGGACTGCGCCGTCTTCCTGCTTGAGCTCGCTACGGAAGTCGATCGCCACGCGGGCGAGCACGAAGTGGTTCGTGTCGGCGAGGCCTCCGAGCACCCGGTGGAACCATTCGTCGCGCACCTCCTCCAGGTAATGGAGGTACACGGCGTTGTTCACGTGCCCGTAAGCGTCCATGTCGCTCCAACGGATCTCGATGCGCCGCTCGTGCATCAGCCGGCGTGCTCGATCCGGTCGACCTTCACCCCGCCCTCCTCGAGCCAGGCGATCGCGCGAGATATGTCGGCCTCCGCACCCTCCAGGTCCATGATCATCCAGGCCGAGGTCTCCTCGATGTTCGCGCGCCGAATGTTCGGCACGAGGTCGAAGTCCCTGCCGATCCGGTAGACCATCGGCTCGCGGATGAGGTGCTCGGGGAAGGTCAGATGGAAGCGCGCCTTCGCCATCTCAGCTCTCCGGATTCATCGAGCCTGACCGGAAGCCCTCGAGGTCGACCGTGACGTAGCGATAGCCCAAGTCCTTCAGACCGTCCACGACGCGGTCGCGGACGCCGTGCTCGGCGAGGCGAGGCAGGTCGGGCAGCTCGACCTCGACGCGCGCGAGGTCTCCGTGAACGCGCACGCGGACCTGTCGGAAGCCCAGGTCCTTGAGCAGCCGCTCCGCGCGGCCCACCCTCGTCAGCTCGCCCACCGTGATCCTCCGTCCGAACGCGATCCGCGAGGATAGACACGCCGAGGCCGGCTTGTCCCAGACGGGGAGCCCGAGCTCGCGCGCCACAACCCGCACATCCCGCTTCGTCATCTCCGCCTCGACAAGCGGATGGCGGACGGAGTGCTCTCGGGCGGCCACGAGACCCGGCCGGTGGTCGCCCAGGTCGTCCACGTTGGTTCCCGAAGCGACCCACGCGTAACCACCCTGGGCGGCTATCCCCGAAAGCACGGTGTAGAGCTCGTCCTTGCAGTGGTAACAGCGGTCGTCGCCGTTCGCTAGGTAGCCCTCCCGCTCGGCCTCACGCGTCGCGACGACGAGGTGCCGGACGCCGATCCGGGCGGCCAGACGCCGGGCTCCGTCGAGCTCCCCGGGGGGAAGCGAGGGCGACACGGCCGTCACGGCGAGCGCGCGATCGCCGAGCGCGCGAGCGGCCGCGGCTGTTACGACGGACGAGTCCACGCCACCGGAGAACGCCACGACCGCGCCCCCCAGCTCACCGAGCGTGCGCTGCAACTCATCGAGCTTCACCGAGATCGCGATGGCGACCATCCCGGCGATTGTGCCACGAGCGGGACTCAGGCGGGGCGGTACGGCACGTAGTCGGGCCACCACATCATCGCGTCGACGGCGGCCTCGACCTGGTCTTCGGGGATGACTCGCCCGATGTCCTGGTCCCGCGCCGTCCGCACGACGGCCGCCGCGATGTGCCGCGACACGCTCCGCAGCTCCGACTGCGGGGGGTACAGCGCGTCGACGGCGAGACGGTCGTCCCCGACCCGCTCGGCGAGGGCGTCGGCGGCCGCGAGGAACATCTCGTCGGTCACCTCCCGCGCCTCCGCGACGATGACCCCGAGTCCGACACCCGGAAACACGAACGCGTTGTTCGCCTGACCGATCACGTGCGTGTGCGCTCCCCGCTCCACCGGGTCGAACGGGCTGCCGGTCGCGATGACGGCCCGTCCCCCGCTCCAATCCAGGATATCGGTCGGCGCGGCCTCGGTCTTCGACGTCGGGTTCGACAGCGGCATCACGATCGGCCGGCGTGCGTGGATCGCCATCTCGCGGATCGCCGGCTCCGTGAAGCTCCCCGGCGTCCCGCTCGTTCCGACCAGCATCGTCGGCTTGACGTGCCGTATCACCGTCTCGAGGTCGTAGCGCTGCTCCGGCTCGAAGCCGAATGAGGCCATCTCCTCGGCCGAGAGGGCGAACTCGAGCTTGTCGTCGTCGAGCTGGTCTCGGTCGAGGAAGCAGAGGCCCTTGGAGTCGAGCATCACTATCGCCCCGCGGATCGTCGCCCGCGAGGCGCCTTCGCGCTCCAGCGCCGAGCGCACGAGCCGGGCGATACCGATGCCGGCTGCGCCCGCCCCGAGGAACACGAGACGCTGGGCAGACAACGGCTCCGAGAGCAGCCGGAGCGCCGCCAGGATCCCGCCCATAACGACTCCCGCTGTTCCCTGGATGTCGTCGTTGAAGCTCGTGATCCGGTGGCGGTACCGATCGAGGATCCGGATCGCGTTGTGCTGCTTGAAGTCCTCCCATTGCAGCAACACGTGCGGGAAGACGTCGCCGACGGCCTCGACGAAGTCCTCGATGAACGCGTCGTAGGCCTCTCCGCGGAGACGCGGGTGCCGGTAACCCACGTAGAGCGGGTCGTTCAACAGCTCCTCGTTGTCGGTGCCGACGTCGAGCGAGATCGGAAGCGTCAGCGCCGGGTAGATGCCGGCGCCCGCCGTGTAGAGCGAGAGCTTGCCGACCGGGATGCCCATGCCTCCGGCTCCCTGGTCGCCGAGCCCCAGGATCCGCTCGTTGTCGGTCGCGACGATCAGCCGGACGTCGGTGTGCCTGGCGTTCCGGAGGAGCTCCCGTATCCGACCCGTGTCGTCGGGCGTGATCCACAGCCCGCGCGGACGTCGGAGGATGTGGCTGAAGGTCTGACACGCGCGGCCGACTACCGGCGTGTAGACGATCGGCATGAGCTCCTCGATGTTCTCGACCAGCACGCGGTAGAAGAGGGACTCGTTCCGATCCTGGAGCGCCGCCAGGCCGATGAACTTCTCGAGGTCGTCCTCCTTACGGCGGACGTGTTCGAGCTCCAGCTGGACCTGCTCCTCGATAGGAACCACGTGCGGGGGAACGAGTCCGCGCAGTCCGAAGAGATCCCGCTCCTCCTCGGAGAACGCGGCGTCCTTGTTGAGGAGCGGGTGCTCGAGCAACTCGGCCCCGCGGAACGGGATCTCCGCGGTCCGCCCTGAGCGGAGGGCGTCGAAGAGTCTTGGTTCGGCTAGAGAGACGTCCATAGCGTCACCTCCCGGGAGGCTGCACCTAGACGGTCCCATAGGAGCCGCTCGGCAACTGCGGGCGGAGGGCCCACGGCGGGCGGGCCGGGTGGCCGCCGGACGAAAGAGGGGGGTAGCCCTCCTCGTGTGATCCGCCGCGGCGTCTACCGGGGTTCAGGGACTAGAAGTCCATGTCCCCCCCGCCCGGCATCGCGGGCGCCTTCTCCTTCTCGGGCTTCTCGGCCACGACCGCCTCGGTCGTCAGGAACAGCGCCGCGATCGAGGCCGCGTTCTGAAGCGCCGAGCGCGTGACCTTCGTCGGGTCGATGATCCCGGCCTTCACCATGTCGCTGTAGTCGCCGCTGGCCGCGTCCAGGCCCCAGCCGGGGTCGAGGGATCTCACCTTCTCGACCACCACGCCGCCCTCTAGGCCGGCGTTCGCAGCGATCTGCTTCAGCGGCTCCTCCAGGGAGCGCCGGACGATCAGCGCTCCTGTGGCCTCGTCGCCCTCCAGGTCTGCCTTGTCGAGGGCCGCCTGCGCGTTCAGCAAGGCTACGCCGCCGCCTGGAACGATGCCCTCCTCGACCGCCGCCTTCGTCGACTGCACGGCGTCCTCGATGCGGTGCTTCTTCTCCTTCAGCTCCACCTCGGTCGCCGCGCCGACCTTGATAACTGCGACGCCGCCGGAGAGCTTCGCGAGACGCTCCTGCAGCTTCTCGCGGTCGTAGTCTGAGTCGGTCTTTTCGATCTCGGCCTTGATCTGGTTGATCCGGCCCTTGATGTCCTCGTCCTTGCCCTCACCCTCGACGATCGTCGTGTCGTCCTTTGTCACGACGACCTTGCGGGCCTTGCCGAGCAGGTCGAGGGTCGCGTTCTCGAGCTTGAGACCGACCTCCTCGCTGATGACCTGGCCACCGGTGAGTATCGCGATGTCTTGGAGCATCGCCTTGCGGCGGTCGCCGAAGCCGGGCGCCTTCACGGCCGCCGACTTGAACGTGCCGCGGATCTTGTTAACGACGAGAGTAGCGAGCGCCTCGCCCTCGACGTCCTCCGCGAGAACCACGACCGGCTTGCCGGTCTGCATGACCTTCTCGAGAACCGGCAGGAGGTCCTTCACCGAGGAGACCTTCAGATTGGCGAGCAACACGTAGGGCTCCTCCAGGACGGCCTCCATCCGCTCCGGGTCGGTGATGAAGTAGGGCGAGATGTAGCCCTTGTCGAAGCGCATGCCCTCGACGAGGTCAAGCTCCATGCCGAACGTGTTCGACTCCTCGACCGTGATCACGCCGTCCTTGCCAACCTTGTCGACGGCCTCGGCGATCTCCTCACCGATCTCGGGGTCGGCCGCGGAGATAGCACCCACGTGGGCGATCTCGTCCTTGGTCTCCACCTCCTTGGACTGGTTCTTGATCGCCTCGACGACCACCTCGGTCGCGCGCTCGATCCCCCGCTTCAGCGCCATCGGGTTCGCGCCGGCGGCGACGTTGCGCAGACCCTCCTTCACCATCGACTGCGCGAGGACGGTCGCGGTCGTCGTGCCGTCGCCCGCCACGTCGTCGGTCTTCTTCGCGACCTCCTTCACGAGCTCGGCCCCGATCTTCTCGAGCGGGTCTTCGAGCTCGATCTCCTTCGCGATCGACACGCCGTCGTTCGTGATCGTGGGGGCTCCCCACTTCTTCTCGAGGACGACGTTCCGCCCCTTGGGCCCGAGCGTGATCTTGACGGCATCGGCCAGCTGGTCCATGCCGCGCTCGAGGCCCCGACGGGCCGTCTCCTCGAAGGTGATGAGCTTGGCTCCCATCCCTTCCTCCTTTGGCTTCTCTCAGCCTGACCGGGTGACTGCTAGCACTCTCCCTCTCCGAGTGCTAACAGATTGTAGAGAGGTTCCGCGCCGAGTGGCAAGGGGCTGGCTGGGATCGTGCTCGGTCCCCAGCGGGCCGGTCGTCACAGCAGCCCCCTTTTCCGCCAGGCCGGACGCGCCGAACGGCCGATTGACGTTCGCGCGAGGTCCGGATAGGACTGGCCTACCTGGGAGAGAGGGGAACGACCATGCGGACTTCGCTCACACGAGTCTTCCTTGCGGCCGTCGTCGCCGCATCGCTGGCCGCGCCGCCGCTCGCCGCTTCGGCCGGACCCGGCGTCTCCGTTAGCCCGAACGTCAACGTTAGCCGGGTGCTCGGCAACCAGGCCGAGACCAGCATCGCGATCAATCCCACTAACCCCGACAACATCGTGGTCGCCTCGAACATCCAGTTCGGCGGGCAGCTGTTCGAGGCCTACTCGTTCGACGGGGGCGCGCACTGGAAGACACAGGCGGTCGCCGACGGCGACAACCTGGGCCTGGCCTGCTGCGACCCGAGCCTCGCGTTCGACTCTTACGGCAACCTGTTCTTCGTCTTCCTGAACCGGAACGCGAACGACGTGGTTCTGACTCTCTCGACCGACGGGGGAAAGAACTTCGAGTACATCGGTCCGGTCGAGCGCACGGATAGCGGCAAGGGCCATAAGCTCCCCCACAAGGGTGGTTGGCCGGTCGACCAGCCCACCGTCACGACGGGCCCCGGCAGCGTGTGGGTGACGTACAAGGACTTCGCGCACAACCAGCTGATCCGCGCGACCGGCGCGGCGGTGTTCGGCCTTGGCGACATCGGCAAGTTCTCCAAGCCCCAGGGCGCACCGGGGTCGCGTCCCGGATACGCGAGCTTCGGAGACATCGTCGTCGGTCCCACCGGTCAGGTGATGGTGACCTACCAGGACAACATCGTCTCCGAGGGTCCTTCGAACATCTGGCTGAACCTCGACCCCGACGGCCTCGGGCCCGAGGGGTTCGGCGACGCGCTCAAGGCGACCAAGACGAACGTCGGCGGGTTCGACTACATCCCTCCGCAGGCGACGCGCTCGGTCGACGCCGAGACCGGTCTGGCGTGGGATCGGACCGGCGGAGCTCACCACGGCCGTGTCTACATGGTCTACACGGGCGAGAAGCCCGACGAGAGCAACGACACCAACATCCTCGTGCGGTACTCCGACGACGAGGGCACGACGTGGAGCGGGCCCGTGCGAGTGAACGACGACGAGGGCACGAACTCGCAGTTCAACCCGCACATCTCGCTCGATCAGACGACCGGCTACGTCGCCGTGTCGTTCTACGACGCCCGCAACGACCTCGGCACGGGCGGCGAGGGAGACACGAACGGCCTTCCGAACGACGACGCGCAGTACTGGGCCACCGTTTCCCGTGACGGCGGAGCGAGCTTCGTGGCCAATGTCCGCGTAAGTGAAGGCACATCGAACGCCCAGGTATCCCTGAACGGGGTTCAGTACGGCGACTACCTCGGCATGGCCTTCCACGACGGCAAGATCCACCCGGCGTGGGCGGACAACTCCAACAGCACCGGCGACAACCCCGATGGCACGCTGTTCAAGTTCGACGTCTACACGGCGACGATCACGGTGCGGTAGCGCTCCACTAGACTTGCGGCCGTGAGCGAGGCCCCTGCCTGGAAGCGCCGATTCACGGCGCCCACGATCAGGTTCCCGCATTGGGCCTCGGGGGCGCCCGAACGGCTCGCGTACGTGTCGAACGAGCACGGGTCGCTGCAGGCCTGGTCGCACGACCTCGACACCGGCGAGCGCCGGCGGCTATCCGACGAGCACGTCGGCGTCGAGGAAGCCCTCGTCACGCCCGACGGCTCCCGGGTCGCCTGGTGGCAGGATGCGACCGGCAACGAGCACGGTCGGTGGGTGGCGGCGCCGTTCGAGGGCGGCGAGCCGGCACCGTTCGTCGCCGGCGTCCCCGACGCCTGGAACATGGGGATGGACGCGGTCGGAGAAGTCACGGCCGTGGGCCTCTCCCTCGATGACGGAACGTATGCCGTCCACATCGAGACCGGCGGTCGGCCCGCGCGAGAACTCTATCGTCACGAGCGGCCCGCCGGCGTGGCCATCGAGTGGGAGTCGGGAAGAGGCGGGCTCTCTGCCGACGCGTCGCTCGTGTGTGTCCGGCACGCCGAGCGCGGCGACATCGAGCATTACGCCCTCCGCGCCCTCGAGACGTGGAGCGGGGCGACGGCCGGCGAGCAGTGGGACCAGGGCCTGAACCTACTTCCCGGCGCCTGGTCGCCCGTCGCCGGGGACCAGCGGCTCGTGATCCGCCACGAGCGAGAGGGATACGAACGCCCGGCGATCTGGGACCTCGCGGGCGGGAAGCGAAGAGACCTCGCCGTGGACCTGCCGGGCGCGGTCGAGCCGCTCGGATGGTGGCCCGACGCCTCGGCGATCCTGGTGCTCCACGACCACGAGGGACGGCACCGCCTGTATCGGCTCGACCCCATGAGCGGAGCTCTAGAGCTGGTCGTCGATCCCGAGGGGACCGTGTCGGGCGCAGCCGTGCGCCCCGACGGCTCGGTCTGGTACCGGGGGGAGAGCGGGGCACACGCGGCCCGCATCCTGTCCACCGCCGGCGGCGAGGTCGTCACCGCGGATGGCGAGCGGGCTCCCGAAGGGCGTCGGTACCGATCGCTCCGGTTCGAGAACTCGAAGGGGGAGTCGATCCACGGCTTCCTCGCGACGCCTCCAGGCGAGGGCCCGCACCCCGTCGTGCTGTCGGTGCACGGCGGCCCGAACTGGCACTGGCGGGACGCCTTCGACCCGATGACCCAGGCGTTCGTGGACCACGGTTTCGCGGTCGCGATGGTGAACTATCGCGGCTCCACCGGCTACGGCACGGAGTTCCGGGAGGCGCTCAAGGGCAACATCGGTTTCCCCGAGACCGAGGACACCCTGGCGGCGCTCGACTCCCTGGTTGCCGAGGGCGTGGCCGACCCCACCCGCGTGTTCATCGAGGGATTCTCGTGGGGTGGCTACATCACTCTGCTGGCGCTCGGCCTGCATCCCAACCGGTTCCGCGGCGGCATCGCGGGGATCCCGGTCGGCGACTACGTAGCCGCTCACTACGAGTGCTCGCCGCCCCTTCGCGAGTGGGATCTAGCGACGCTCGGGGGATCGCCCGCGGAGCTGCCGGAGCTTTACCACGAGCGCAACCCGATGACCTACGTGGACCGCGTACGAGCGCCGGTGCTCGTGATCGCGGGCATGAACGACAGCCGATGCCCGATCGGCCAGGTGATGGCCTGGGTGACCGCTCGGCGTGGGCACGGTGGCCGGGTCGACCTGCACCTCTACGACAGCGGCCACCACGCGATGGCGATAGACGAGCAGGTGCTGGAAGCCGAGCTTGAGCTCGGGTTCCTCCTCGAGCACACCGCCTAGCCTGCGGGCCCGGCGGTCAGGAGACGTCCCCCGCCACGCGGTCGATCGTCACCTCGACGATCACGTCGCCGTCGACGATCGGCGAGACGATCGGGTACTGCTGGTACTTCTCTTGCAGCAGATCCCGAAGCTCCTGCCAGCGGAGGCCGCGGCGGATCAGCTTCGCCCGACCCTGGATCATGAGGCCCCGCAGCGCGTCCCATTCCTCCACGTAGTCGTCGAAGGCGAGGGCGATGCGAGGGCTGGCCTGGAGGTTCCGGGCCTTCCTGGTCGTTCCCGGCGTGGCGAAGTAGACCTTGCCATCGTGGAGCGCGGGGCAGATCGGGACGACGTGCGGCATCCCGTCCGGCGAGATGGTCGCGACGCGAGCGACCCGCGCCCAGCGCACGAACGTCTCCTGGGGCGCCGTCAGACGTACGGGCACCCTACTCCTCGCCCCCTGCCCCCGCGTCGACCATCTCGTGGATCTGCTCGACGACCTCGGCGTTCGCAAGAGTCGTCACGTCCCCGAGCGGGCGGCCGCGCGCGACGTCGCGGAGGAGCCGGCGCATGATCTTCCCCGATCGGGTCTTCGGCAGGTCGTTCGTGAAGATGATCCCATGCGGACGGGCGATCTTCCCGATCAGCTTCGCCACGTGCTCGCGGAGCTCCGCCGCCACGTCGTCGTTGCCCTCGAAGCCCGACTTCAGGGTCACGAACGCGACGATCGCCTCGCCGACGAGGTCGTCGGGCCTGGAAACGACGGCCGACTCGGCCACCTTGAGGTTGTCGACCAGCGCGCTCTCGATCTCGTAGGTCGAGAGCCGGTGGCCGGCGACGTTCATGACGTCGTCGATCCGCCCGAGAAGCCAGTAGTAGCCCTCGTCGTCCCGCTTGGCTCCATCGCCGGCGAGATACGTGTCGTCTCCGTACTTGCCGTAGTAGGTCTGCACGTACCTGTCGGGGTCACCCCAGATCGTCCGGAACATCGCCGGCCAGGGGCGCTTCATTACCAGGTACCCGCCACCCCCGAACGGCACCGAGTTTCCCTCCTCGTCCAGGACGTCGGGAAGCACCCCCGGGAACGGGAATGTAGCCGAGCCGGGCTTCAGCTTCGTCACCCCCGGCAGCGGGGTGATGAGGATCATGCCGGTCTCGGTCTGCCACCAGGTGTCGACCACGGGGCAACGTTCGCCGCCGATGAACTCCCAGTACCAGACCCACGCCTCCGGGTTGATCGGCTCCCCGACGGTCCCCAGCAGCCGAAGCGAAGACAGGTCGTGCTTCTGCGGGTACTCGGGTCCCCAGCGCATGAACGCGCGGATCGCCGTCGGCGCCGTGTAGAGGATCGTCGCCCGGTAGCGCTCGACGATGTCCCACAGCCGGTCTTTATCGGGCCAGTCCGGCGCGCCCTCGTAGATGACGCCGGTCGTGTGGTTCGCGAGCGGCCCATACACGATGTAGGAGTGTCCGGTGACCCAACCGATGTCGGCGGCGCACCAGTACACGTCCTCCTCGTGGATGTCGAAGATCAGCTTGTGCGTCGCCGCCACGCCCGTCAGGTAGCCCCCCGTCGTGTGGACTATGCCCTTGGGCGTGCCCGTCGTCCCGCTCGTGTAGAGCAGGTAGAGGACGTCCTCGGCGTCCATCGGCTCGGGCTCGCACTCGGCCGACTGCTCGGTGACGAGCTCGTGGTACCAATGGTCACGGTCGGGTGTGAACGGGTGATCGCCGCCGGTGCGCCGCACGGTGATCACGTGCTGGATGCTCGGGCAGTCCCTCAGGGCCTCCTCGGCGTTCTGCTTGAGAGGGACGACCTGCCCGCGCCGGTAGCCGCCGTCGGCGGTTACCAGCACCTTCGCCTCGGCGTCGTTGATGC
>DATEBA010000065.1:0-8705 GCA_035288045.1 Actinomycetota bacterium | reverse complement strand
GAGCCATATCGCGCCGATGCCTAGGGCGAGGAGTTGCGAGGCGTCTCCCGTCGCGACGTCGACGACGATGATGCCCTGCGGGTCCGAGCAATTCTTCGCATTCTCGGGGATGCCGTGGCAAGCGAGGTCAAGAATCGGCCCCCGTCAGGTGACCAGGTTCCCACAGGATTCGCTCCATATCCGGGGATGATTCGCCTTTCGGTCCCGTCAGCGTTGGCTACCCACCGACACGGCCCGCTTTCGCCTGATCTAGGCGTACAGCTGCCTTGGAAGGTCACGAGCGAACCGTCGGGCGACAGCGAGCCGTTCCCAGCCGAGTCGAAGCCCTCGCCCGGGCCGATCAAGAGCGTGCTCTCCCCTCCGGCGACCGGCACGGTCCGAAGCTCCGGGACCGGAAAGCTGCCGCCGGTGTAGACGAGCGACGAGCCGTCCGGCGTGAACTGGAGCCCGCCACCGGTGGACACCGCGCTACTGATCTGCGCGGACTCGCCCGTGGCGACATCGAGGACGAAGAGGTTGCGAAGGAACCGGTCGCCGTCCACCGCACCGCCCTCGTAGGCGATCCTCGTCCCGTCCGGCGACCAGGCTGGCCAGTCCGCCCCCACCGGATCGTGCGTCACCTGGCGGATCCCGGTGCCGTCGATGCCGGCAACGAAGATCTGGCTGGTTCCGTCGTCGCCTGGCGCGACGTAGGCGAGCGTCGAGCCGTCCGGCGAGGCCGCGTACTGACCGCTTTCGTCCGTCTCGCCGAGCGATCGGATGATGGCTTCGGGCAGCGGCGTCCTCACGCCGGTGTTCAGGTCGATCACGTAGTCGACCTCCGGCACTGGGGGTGCTGTGATGTCGGCGAGCTCCACCGCCACGTACTCCCGGATGCGCCGCTCCCAGAGCCCGATCGACTCCTCGGAGAGCCGGAAGTCGGTGAGGTCCTCGTTGTACATCACCGCGGCGTCCTCCGGGTAGGTCTTGGACACCCAGTCCGCGAAGGGCTCCCACATCTGGGGCGAGAACTCCCCGATCTCCCAATACAGCGACGCTCGGACGATCTCTCCATCACGGACAGTGAGATCGAAGTAGCTGCCGCCGTACGGGCCCAGTCCGATCTCGTCGGACCTGATGGCGTGGAAATCGAACGTGCAACGAACTTCGGTGCCAGAGGCCGAGCTGCTCGTTTCCTCACAGGAGTCGAGCAGCTGCTTGTAGCCCTGGGCTTCGAGAAAGGAGATGAGCAGTCGGAACTCCCGGGTTCCCCCCAGCCCGCCCACTCCCGAGAGGTCGGCGTCGTCGGCAAGGAAGGTGATCGCCTGCTCCGCGTCGAAGGCGCCATACGCCTCGGTGAACCTCGCGGCGACCTCCACCGCCGTCGCGTTCGCTGGCCTCTCCGGTTCGCTCGCGGGCGTTGTCGCGTCCTGCCCCCCTCGCGTTCCGAGGATCACTCCGACCGCCGCCACGCCGAGCGCAGCGACGATGGCATAGACGCCCGCCTTCCGTCGGACCGTGCGGCGCCGCTGCTCCCGGTGCTGTCGGTCGAGAGCGCCGGGATGGGGCCGGACCTTCTGGGTAGCCATGTGGAACACCTCCTGCACCTCAGGCATCCCGCGCTCCTTCCTTCGCACGTAGGGCCCGTCGGCCTTGCGTTGCCAGGGCCCTCACCGTGGATGGGCGCACGCGCAGGATGCGCGCCGCCTGCTCGGACGGGTACCCGAGCAGGTCCAGGAGCAGGAGGGCGGCTCGCTGCCGCGGCGTGAGCTCGAGGATGAGCCGCCGCGCGACGACGGCGCATCCTGAAGCCGTTGAGCGCCACGCGGAACAGGTAGGCTGCTGGATCCGAGATCCTTTGGATCTTGTCCCAGCGCTCCCAGAGCTTCAGGAACGCGTCCTGCATCAGCTCCTCCGCGTCTTGGCGGTTCCCGGTCACGAAGTAGAGGGCCTTGAAGAGCCGTTCGTGTTCCTCCAGGTAGAATGCATCGAAGCGGGCCCATGCCTCGATGCGCTCGATAGGGAAACTCACGACCTCCCCCTCCGCCCGCATGCTTCCTGGATGCACGAAGGCGCGCAAATGCTTAAGGGGATTCCCGTTTCGGGAGTTCCGTCGTTGCCTGGCCCCTGAGGGGGCCGTGGACGGCGAGGTCTGCTGGGCGATCGAGACGTCTAAGGACGGCGACCACTGGCGCTTCTTCGGGAGGGCGTGGAAGCGTCCGGGCGAGCCGGTGATCCTTCACGCTGTGCCTCGCTTTGTGCGCTTCCGGCAACTCGATCCGTAGGAGGAGACCGACTGGCACGAGCCCCTCGAGCGGCGCGGGGACTCGCCGATGACTCTGCTCCGACTCGAGGACGGCGAGAGGGAAGAGCTCTGGCCGGGCGAGGATCACACGGGCCTGCCGGTGCTGCCTCCCGGCGGCGAGGAGGGGCGGCTCATCTCCTTCGAGCACAGCGCGGATGGGGCGCGCTGGACCTATCGCCTGGAGTTCCGAGGCCACAGGGGAGCCTAGCTACGGGCAGTCCCGAAGCGGGCGCGGATCCGGCGGGCGGGGCTCCTGCGAGAAGTCGAACACGTAGGAGAGGTTGGCAGCGTCTCGGTCGCGGTGGGTGAGCTGAGAAAGCCCCCAGTTGTCCTCGAGGAACCGCAGGACCGAGGAGAACTCGCCCAGGCGATGGTCGATGTACCCGCGCTTCGCGTAGGGCGAGATCACGAGTAGCGGAACGCGGATCCCAAAGCCGAAGCGGTCCACCTGCGGCGGCGGAACGTGGTCGTAGAAGCCGCCGTAGTCGTCCCACGTGATGAAGATGGCGGTGTCCTCCCACGCGGGCGAGCGCATGATCGCGTTGACAACGTGGGTGGTCCAGTTCTCCCCGCGGCAGAAGCTCTCCTCGGGGTGCTCGGAGTCCTCGTAGCGCGGGGTTATCCAGGTCACCGGGGGAAGGCGCCCGTCGCGAATGTCGCCGACCACGTCGTCCACTGGGAAGACGTGATCGCGCCAGACCTCCGGGTCGTTACGAACGTGGCGAACCGCCGAGTAGGCCGACCACGCGTAGCCTTCCTGGTCGTTCCACGCGGTGTAGTAGGCCCATGGGATCTCGGCGCGCGTCAGAAGGTCGCCCTCCGTGAGGAAGTCAAAGCAGGGCGGGACACGCTTGATCCTGCCCTCGCTGTCCTTGACCTCCACGTAGGTACCGTCGATGGAGTCGCACCCCCAGGTCTTGGCGAGACCGGTTGCCGCCCGCCACGCGTGGAAGCGGTCGAGCCCCACGACCGGGTTCGTGTGCGTGCCGCCCGACTGCGCCGCGATCGTGAAGAGGTGGTTCGGGAACGACGGACCCTGCGCCGACGCGAAGAAGTTGTCGGAGAGCGCGAACCGGCGCGCCCATCGCCAGTAGTTCGGCAGGTCCCCGGGGAGCATCCGCGTATACGCGTACAGATCGGCCGCCTCGCTCTGGTTGAAGCCGTCCATCTTGCCGCCGTTCCAGGCGGCCAGCGCGCACGAGTAGCAGTGGCGGATGTCGGTCGGAAGCTGGTCCGGCGGGCGGGTCAGCGGCCGCCACCGGCCGCGGTCGAGCCCTGACGCTGCACCGTCGGCCCCAGGGAAGGCGCCGAACATGTTATCGAACGTCCGGTTCTCCTTCACGATGAACACGACGTGCTTTATCGGCCAGCGCGTTGCGATCGCTCCCGCGTCGACGCGGTCGGGCCTGCCGGGGGCCGGCATCGGCGGGGCGGAGGAGGGGAACAGCTCGGCCGAGCCAGGCCCCGCCGCGAGCAGCAAGGCCGCGGTTAACGAGGCGATCACCGTGCGGAGCGCGCGCACGGGCCAAGACTACGCCACGGGCTAGAAGACCCGAGGGTCTGGGATGTCAGACCCCCCTGCTAGCGTCGGCTCGTGGGCAGGGTGAAGGCCGTTCTCACGTGCTCGAGTTGCGGGCAACAGGCCGCCCAGTGGGTGGGCCGGTGCCAGGCTTGCGGCGCGTGGGGGACGATCGGCGAGACCGTCGGGCCGGCGGCACGACCGGCGGTATCCCTGGAGACCCTGTCCGCGGACGGCGCGGAGGCGCGACGAGCCCCGACGGGGTTCCCGGGCATCGATCGGGTACTCGGCGGGGGGCTCGTCCCGGCTTCGGTCGTCCTCCTCGCAGGCGAGCCCGGCATCGGCAAGTCGACCCTTCTCCTCCAGTTGGTGGCGAACCTGTCGGCCGCCGGGCTCCCCTGCCTTCTTGCATCCGGCGAGGAGTCGCGCGAGCAGGTCGCGGCCCGAGCACGACGCCTGGGCGTGCCGGGTGACGCCGTGAGCTTCGTCCCCGGCCGCAACCTGCAAGTCGTGATGGACGCGGCGACGGCGGCGCGGCCCTTCTTGCTCGCCGTGGACTCGATCCAGGCGCTCCGCGACACCGACGCGTCCCAGATCCCGGGCGGCCCGGCGCAGGTGCGCGGGTGCGCCGACGCGCTCGTCGGGCTCGCGAAGTCCGTCGGCATCACCGTGATGGTGACCGGTCACGTCACGAAGGATGGCGACCTGGCAGGACCGCGAACCCTAGAACACGCGGTGGACGTCGTCCTAAGCTTCGACGGCGATCCGCGCTCGGGGCTCAGAATGCTCTCGGGCGGCAAGAACCGCTTCGGTGCCGAGGGCGAGGTGGCCTGGTTCGAGATGAAGAAGGACGGCCTCCACGAGATCGACCCTTCCGATCTCCTTCGCTCCGGTCGCGGTGAGGCGGGCGCCGCGGTCGCCTTGCCTCGTGCAGGCCGGCGGGCGCTCGCTGTCGAGCTCCAGGCGCTGGTCGTTCCGACGGAGAACGGGGCGCGCCGACAGGCGACGGGGATCGACGGGCGACGCTTCCAGCTCGTCGCCGCGGTGCTCGATCGCGCGGCCCGGATCCCGCTCGCGCGCGCGGAGTTGTACGGCGCGTCGTCGGGGGGCGTGCGCATCGACGACCCGGGGAGCGATCTCGCGATCGCGGCGGCGCTCGCGTCGGCCGCCTCGGGGATCCCACCGCCGGAGCGGAGCGCGTTCGTCGGCGAGATCTCCCTCACCGGGCAGGTCCGCCCGGTGGCGGGACTGGAGCAGCGGGTCGCGGCCGCTTCGGCCGCCGGGTGCACGACCGTGTTCGCCCCCGAGGGCGCGCGAGGCGAGCGAGACGTCCGTGTCGTGGTCGTCCGTCACGTCCGCGAGGCGCTTTCGTGGGCCGCGGGGGGTTACGACCAACGACCGACCTAGGCCTGTCGCACCCCCTCTGACCTGGGAAAACGGGTTGAAGCCGGGCCTTTCGCCGTTTGCGGGCGAACGGAGCCGCATGCTACCCTTGGACTAGTCATCCGACTGTCCGCGTCCGCAAGCCTCGAAGGGGGTCGCGTGTTCCGTAAGGGCGATACGGTAGTGCATCCGGAACACGGCGCCGCAGTAATCCAGGAGCTTCGGGAGCGGGAACTCTTCGGAGAGAAGAGGAAGTTCTTCGTCCTACGTGTCGCCTACGGGGACCTCACGCTTATGGTTCCCGTCGACAACACCAAGGAAGTCGGCCTCCGCCAGGTCGTCGGCAAGAACGAGGTGAAGAAGGTCCTGAACGTTCTCCGCGAGGACGAGTCGAAGATGGCCGCCAACTGGAGCCGCCGCTTCAAGAACAACATCGAGAAGCTGCGCTCGGGCGACATCTACCAGGTAGCCGAGGTCGTCAGGAACCTGTCGATCCGCGAGCGCGAGAAGGGCCTTTCTGCCGGCGAGAAGCGCATGGTGACCAAGGCTCGCCAGATCCTGGTCTCCGAGCTGTGTTGCGCTGCGACGTGCTCGGAAGAGGACGCCGAGGGCATGATCGACAAGGTCCTCGAGGAGGCCCACGGTCCCAAGGTGGCGGCCGAGGTCTGATCGCCCCGACGGGGGCGTGCTTGCACGGAGGAACGCCGCAGGGCAGGGTACCCCGGTGAGCGGATCATCCGAGCCACGCCGCGAGGCACCGCGTGGACGTCTCGTCGAGGGCGTTCGGCTCATCTTCATCGCTTTGCTCGGTACCGCCGGCTTCCAGGTCGGCGAGCAGTTCGCGCACGGTGAGACCTCGCGTGTCCTTCTGATCGTGTTCCTCGGGTCGGCCATCGGATACGTGGTCGGCGGCCTCGTCGGACGGTTCACCTACCGGCAGGTGACCGAGCTCGAGCAGGGACTCCGCAAGACGCCGGCAGTCGAGATCGCTGCCGGCACAGTCGGTCTCGTCGTCGGACTTATCATTGCCGCGCTCGTGACCGTTCCGCTGCTCCTGGTCGATCTCCCGCTCGTGGGGGTGGTGCCGGGCGTCGTGTTCATCTACATCTCACTTGGAGCTGCGGGGTTCCACATCGCCCGGGGGCGCAAGGACGACCTCTTCGCGATCTTCGGGCTGAAGCCGCGTGCCGCCGGGGTCGCGCCGGGCGAGGTCAACGTGATCGACACGAGCGCGCTGATCGACGGGCGGATCGCCGATCTGGTTCGAACCGGTTTCCTGCCGGGAACGTTCCTCGTCCACGAGGGCGTCCTTCGCGAGTTGCAGTCGATCGCCGACGCGTCCGACCCGAAACGCCGCACCCGTGGGCGTCGAGGACTGGACGTCCTGGCCACGCTGCAGGAGTCACCCCTCGCGGAGATCATCCTCGTCGAGGAGGCCCTTGTCGGCGACGTCGACGCCGCGCTCGTGCGCCTGGCGCGCGAGCGCGGCGGCACGCTCATCACGGTGGACGCGAACCTTGCCAAGGTGGCGGGCGCCGTCTCGGTGCCGGTGCGCCAGATCAACGAGCTCGCCTCCGCGTTCCGCGTTCCGTTCGTGCCTGGCGAGGAGCTCACCGTGCAGCTCGTGAAGGAAGGAAGGGAGCACGGCCAGGGCATCGGCTACCTGGAGGATGGGACCATGGTGGTCGTCGAGCGCGCGGCCGATCGGATCGGCAGCGAGGTCGCCGTGCGCGTCAGCAACGTGATCCAGACCTCCACCGGCCGGATGGTGTTCGCCGCGTTGCCCGACGCGGGATCCGGGAAGAGCTCCGAGCAGACCTGATGAACGCGGTTGCGGTCGTGCTCGCCGCAGGTTCGGGCGAGCGCCTTGGCGCGGACCGGCCGAAGGCCTTCCTAGAGCTGGCCGGCCGGACGTTGCTGGAGCACTCGGTCGCCGCGGCGGCCGCTCGCCCGGAGGTGACGAGCCTCGTGGTTGCGGTCCCGGCCGGGAGCGAGGGGCGAGCCACCCAGCTGCTCGCCGGCGTCGGCAAGCCCGCGATCGTGGTCGGGGGAGGGCCGACGCGCCAGGCCTCCGTTCGCTCGGCGCTCAAGGAGGTTCGGGCCGACGCCGAGGTGGTCGTCTGTCACGACGCTGCTCGACCGCTTGCCTCCGCAAGCCTGTTCGCCGCCGTCCTGGCCGCGCTCGGCGATGTCGACGGCGTGGTGCCCGTCCTCCCCGTCGTCGACACGCTGAAGCGCGTTCGAGGGGATCTCGTGGAGAGGACGGAGCCTCGCGGCGAGGTCTTCCTCGCGCAGACGCCCCAGGCGTGCCGGCTGGGCGCGTTCCTGGACGCTCACTCGCGCGCGGCCGAGGCAGGGCACGAGGCCACCGACGACGCGGCGCTCCTCGAGTGGGCCGGTTATCGGGTGCGCGCGATCCCCGGAGAGCGAGTGAACTTCAAGATCACGATGCTCGAGGACCTCGTGCGCGCCGAATCCGTGCTTGCGAGGGTCGGCCGTGGCTGAGCATCGGTTCGGGCTCGGTTTCGACGCCCACCCCCGCGAGGTGGGGCGGCCGCTGCTTCTGGCCGGGGTCCGGTTCGAGGGAGAGCCGGGGTTGGCGGGGCACTCCGACGGCGATGCGGTGTGCCACGCCGTCGCGGACGCGCTCCTCGGGGCGCTCGCGCTCGGAGACGTCGGCGAGCACTTTCCCGACAGCGACCCTTCCGTCGCCGGGATCGCGGGTCTGGACCTCCTGGCCCGCACCGTCGCCATGCTCGCGGATCGCGGCGCGACCCCGGTTTCCTGTGACGTCACGGTGCTCGCGGAACGACCTTCGGTCGGGCCCCGGCGCGACGAGATGCGAAGGAACCTCGCCGCCGCGCTCGGCGTCGGCTTGGACGGCGTGTCGGTCAAGGCCTCGCGTCCCGAGGGTATCGGGCTCGCTGGGGACGGCGCCGGATGCCTCGCGCTCGCCGTGGTCGCCACGGGATGACAGCCCCATCGCTCGTGGCCGGCCGGCGGTCGGTGCTCGAGGCGATCCGG
This sequence comes from Actinomycetota bacterium, assembly GCA_035288045.1. Taxonomy (GTDB): domain Bacteria; phylum Actinomycetota; class UBA4738; order UBA4738; family HRBIN12; genus DATEBA01. Next base: position 495 of record DATEBA010000065.1, on the reverse strand, counting down.
GCCGGTCGCGCGATCGAGGTTCGCGTCGCCGAGGGAGCGCGGCGCACCCCGGCGCTCCGGGAGGTGCTCGCCGCGGCCTCGCGCGCCGGTGTGCGCGTGGAGACCGTCTCGCGTGACGAGCTCGACGCGACCGGAACCGACCACCACGGCGTCGTCGCAGAAGTGCGCGCCTCCCGCGATCTCGGAGAACGTGAGCTTTCATCGTGGGATTTCGGGCGGAGCGATCTGGTCGTGGTGCTCGACGGGATCGAGGACCCGCAGAACCTCGGAGCCGCGGCGCGGGTCGCCGAGGCGGCCGGGACCGCGATGCTCGTCACCCGGCTGCGGCGCGCCGCACCGGTGACTCCGGTGGCCGTCCGGGCGTCGGCCGGCGCGCTGCTCCACCTACCCCACGCACGCGTAGCCAACATCCCCCGCGCGCTCGACCGCCTCAAGGACGCCGGCTTCAGCGTCGTCGGCCTCTCCGAACGGGCGGGACCCGATATGTACGAGCGA
>DATEBA010000064.1:0-38503 GCA_035288045.1 Actinomycetota bacterium | reverse complement strand
GACCGGAACCGCCCTCATCCTGCTCGCGGAGCGGGACCTCTTCGGAACCGCATGGCTGTTGTTGGCTGTCGGCACCTACGTCGTGATGGTCTTGTTCGCCGTCGGGCTCTACGCACCCGCCTTCAGGCGGCAGCGCGAGATCGCCGAGCGGCTCGCGGAACGCGAGACCGACGCCGACCTCGAGGCGCAGTACCTGATAGCGGGCAGGAGGGCGGCTCGCTACGGCAGTGCCGCCGTGACACTCACCCTCCTGATCCTTTTCCTCATGGTCGTGAAGCCGGGGCTCTGGAGCTCCGGCTAGCCTCCGGAGACCGGGGGCAGGAGCGCGACCTCCTCGTCGCCGGACAGTCTGACGTCGGCCCCGGCGCGCTCGCCGTCCACGACGAAGGAGCCGGACCGGGCGATGTCGCCGAAACGCTCCCCGTAGCGGACCGCAAGGGCTTCGACCACCTCGCCGACGGTCGCCCCCTCCGCCTGCACGCGGGAGGCACCGGCGAGCTCGCGCAGCGATGCGAACAGCCTCACGCTCGGCACGGGAACCTTTGCCACCTCCGGAACATCGCAGGTCAAGGGTACCTTCGTCGGCGCCGGCCGCTATCCTCGGGACATGGGGCACACGGTGTTGTTGACCGACCGAACGCCTGAGGAGGCGGTGCCGGCGCTCGCCGCGGCGGGCGTCGACGTGAAGACGGAACTGCTCTCGACCGCCGGGATCAACCGGGTGGTGGACCTCGCCCCCGAGCTCGTCGTGGTCGACGCCGCCGAGAACCCCGGTCAGGGGTTCGCCGTCCTCCGGGCGCTCCGCGAGCTGGAGTCGCGACCGCCGGCGGTCGCCGTAGTCGAGCGCTCGGACCTAGACCGGTTCCCATGGCACCAGGTGGCGGACGAGCTGCTACTCCCCGGCGCGCCGGAGCCCGAGATCCGGGTGCGTCTGGCGATCCTCAGGGGGCGCTTGGGCGGCGGCGGTGGAACCACCATCCGTCTCGGCCCGCTCACGCTCGACACCGACACCTACCGGGTCACACTGGGCGGCCGCCCCGTCGACCTGACCTACAAGGAGTTCGAGCTGCTCAGATACCTAGTCACGCGCCCCGGACGGGTGTTCACTCGGCCGGTCCTCCTGCGGGAGGTTTGGGGATACGACTTCTACGGAGGCACGCGCACGGTCGACGTCCACGTCCGGCGCCTGAGAGCCAAGCTCGGCCCCGAGCACGAGTTCCTGATCGAGACCGTTAGGGGAGTGGGCTATCGGGCCGCCGACCTCGACCAGGAAACCCCCATGTAGCCGGGCCGTTTCTTCGTCCGGCCCTACCTGGTCAGTTCGGACTATGGGAAGATGGCTCCCCCGGGCCGTGCTCCGACGGCTCCCGGGATGCCGAAACAGGAATGGTCATGGAGATCGGGATCGGGATCGCAGGAGGGCTCCTCGGGATCGTGGCTCTGGTTCGCGTCCTGGCGACCATAGCCCAGCCGATCCTCCGGCTGGTCCCCGTCGAGGCGATCCGCGAGCCCCAGCGGTTCCCCCACGCCGACCCGACCGACCTCCGGGTTCCCAAGGCCTAGCCACCGCGGCCGGATCCTCAGCATCGCCCTCCCCGGTCCGCGGCGTAACCAAGTCGTAACCCACCGGAAACCAGCGCGCCCGCGACCGCGAATACCCTTGCCCCGTCGGTCGAGCGGAAGGGGGAAGGAACCATGACCACGCCGAGCGAGGTTCTGGCGCTGGCGCGCGAGTCGGGCGCGCAGATCGTGGATCTGCGCTTCTGCGACCTGCCGGGCCTCATGCAGCACTTCTCCGTGCCGATCTCTGAGCTGTCCGAGCAGAGCTTCGAGGACGGCTTCGGTTTCGACGGCTCCTCGATCCGCGGCTTCCAGGAGATCCAGGAGTCGGACATGCTCCTTGTGCCCGACCCGGGCAGCGCGTTCGTGGATCCCTTCACCGAGCACCCCACCCTCGTGATCAACTGCTTCGTCCGCGACCCGGTGACCGGCGAGATGTACACGCGCGACCCGCGCTACATCGCGCTCAAGGCGGAGCTGTACCTGCGGCAGACCGGGATAGCCGACGTCTCGTACTGGGGCCCCGAGTGCGAGTTCTACATCTTCGACTCCGTGCGCTTCGACCAGAACCAGCACGAGGGCTACTACCACCTCGATGCGCTCGAAGGGGTCTGGAACTCCGGTCGCGACCGCGAGATCACCGGCGCGCCGAACCTCGGCTACAAGCCCAGGTACAAGGAGGGCTACTTCCCGGTCCCGCCGATGGATCACTACCAGGACCTGCGCAGCGAGATGGTCCTCAACCTCGAGAAGGTCGGCATCGAGATCGAGGTGCACCACCACGAGGTCGGAACCGCAGGCCAGGCCGAGATCGACATGCGTTACGACACGCTTCTCCGCACAGCGGACAACGTGATGAAGTACAAGTACGTCGTCAAGAACACGGCGTGGCGGAACGGCAAGACCGTCACGTTCATGCCCAAGCCGATCTTCCAGGACAACGGCTCGGGGATGCACACGCACCAGAGTCTCTGGAGGGGCGGCGAGAACCTATTCTGGGATGAGGTCGGCTACGCGGGGATCAGCGACACGGCACGCTGGTACATCGGTGGGCTTCTGCACCATGCGCCTGCCCTGCTGGCGTTCACGAACCCGACGACGAACTCCTACCGGAGGCTCGTGCCCGGGTACGAGGCGCCCATCAACCTCGTGTACTCGCAGCGTAACCGCAGCGCTTGCGTTCGGATCCCCCTCTACTACAAGTCGCCGGCGGCCAAGCGCCTGGAGTTCCGGACGCCGGATCCCTCGTGCAACCCCTATCTGTCGTTCGCGGCGCAGCTGCAGGCGGGGCTGGACGGCATCAAGAGCAAGATCGAGCCCCCGGAGCCCATGGACAAGGACCTGTACGACCTCCCGCCCGCCGAGAAGGCGATGGTGAGGCAGGTGCCCGGATCGCTCGAGGAGGTGCTGGACTCGCTCGAGGCCGACCACGGCTGGCTCCTCGAGGGCGGGGTGTTCACGCAGGACGTGATCGACACGTGGATCGAGTACAAACGCCTCCACGAGGTCGACGAGGTCCGGTTGCGGCCGCACCCCTGGGAGTTCTCGCTCTACTTCGACCTCTAGGGCCCCGGCCCGCCTCGACGTTCCCGGCCGTGGAGTGACAGGATGGGTGGGAGACGCTTAGGGGAAGGAGGCAGAGATGGACGTCCAGGAGACGATCTCCGGGGCGCGTGACGTGATGACGGTCCAGCGCGTGTACGGGCAGCCCTACGACAAGAACGGGCTCACGATCATCCCCGCCGCCAAGGTCCAGGGCGGCGCGGGCGGGGGCGGCGGCGAAGGACCCGAGGGCACGGGCAGCGGCTCGGGGGGAGGCTTCGGGATGAACGCCCGGCCGATCGGCGCGTACGTGATACGCGGGGACGAGATCGAGTGGCGCCCGGCCGTCGACCTCACACGGGTGATCCTTTTCGGGCAGCTGATCGCGCTCGTCGCTCTCCTCACGGCCCGCTCGGTCGTGAAGGCGCTCGCCCGCGCCCGCTCCTCGTAGACCGTGACCTAGGCCGCTACGCGCGCGAAGGCGATGACGGCGCCGCCAGGCGCCCAGTCGGCGGCACCCTCTTCCTCGGGCGTCGTCGTGAGCCGCTTCATGTGAAGTCCGGTCGGCCGGACCGAGAAGAGGTCACCGCCGTGAAGGAACAGGATGCGTTGACCCGGCGACCACCTAGGCGCGTAGCCGTCGGCGATCGTGACGCTGAGGCCCAGGCTCCCGTGGGGGTCGAGGATGCCGAGGTAGATGCGCCCGTCGGTGGCGTCCCCGTAGGCGATGCCGCGGCCGTCGGGTGACCAGGCGGGGAACCACTGGTCGCCCGGCCGGGTTACGATCGCGTTGCGGGACCCGCCCTGCGGGTCGATCAGGTAGATGTCGTGCTCGCCGGGAGGGCCGCCGTCGAACGCGATCCGGCTACCGTCGGGTGACCAGGTCGGGTGCGCATCGGACCAAGGCGTGTCGGTGAGCCGGGTCTGCTCCGAGCCGTCCGAGTTCATCGCGTAGATCTCGTCGTTTCCGTCGCGGTCGCTCATGAACGCGATGCGATCGCCGTCGGGGGACCACGTCGGAACGGAGTCGTGCCCCAGGGCGTTCGTCAGCCGCACGCCGCCCCCTCCCTGCGCGTCCACCACGTAGACGTCGACGTTCCCGACTCCGTCCGAACCGGCGAACGCGAGAAGGGAGCCGTCGGGCGACCATGCGGGGTTCCCGCCGGCCACCAGCTCGCGGACGCCGGCACCGTCGCGGTCCATCAGGAAGATCCCGACCGCCGAACCGAAGTCGGCCGGCGGCGCCTGCGCGGGCGGCGCCTGCGCGGGCGAGGAGCACGCCGTGGCCGCCAGCATCACCGCGATAGCCACCCTCCCCAGGCTCACGCTCCATCCTCGGTCTCGGCGAAGACCCGCTCCATCGCCCGCCGGGCCCTCCGCGTGATCCGGCGGTAGTCGTCCAGGAACGCCTGCCGCGCATACTCCTCGTACCCCAGCCGGCGCGCAAGGGCGGCCTGATCGTCGGGCGCGGCCGGCAGCATCTCGGCGTGGACACGGCGGTCGACCTCGATCGCGTTCTTCACGTCGGAGAGGAACACGAACGCCTCGCCGAGATCGCGCGCGACGCCGTCCTCCATGAGCCGCGCCTCCACGAGCCGCTCGATCGACTCGAGCGTACGGCGGCTGCGGATCTCGGGGCGCTCGCCGCCGTGGCGCATCAGCGACGCCTCGACGGCGAACTGCACGTCCGCGAGCGAGCCGTATCCGAGCTTGAAGTGGAACCGTGTCGCCTCCGGCGGCTTGACGCGCTCGCGCTCGATCCTCCTGCGCATGCGGAGCATCTCCGCGGCACGGTCGATCGTGAGGTGCTCCGGGTAGGCGAAGTCCGAGGCCCAGGAGCAGAAGCGAAACCCGAGCCCCTCGTCGCCCGCGACGGGGCGCGCGCGCAGGAGCGACTGGAACTCCCAGGGCTCCGCCCAGCGCTCCCAGTACTCGAGGTAGGCGGCGACCGAGCGGGCGAGCGGTCCGCTCCGGCCCTCGGGTCGAAGGTCGGCGTCGGGCTCCCATCCGGCCTCACGGACGGATGTCAGCACGCGCTCGGCGACCTCGCTGGCGTGCCGGAGCTCCTCGGCCCCCTCGCCCTCGTAGACGAAGACCACGTCGAGGTCGGAGGCGAAGTTCAGCTCCTCGGCGCCGAGCTTCCCGAGGCCGATCACGGCGAAGGGAAGCTCGGCGCCGGCGGCCTCCACGGCTTCGGCGATCACCCGGTCGGCGACCGAGGCAAGCTCCCGCCCCGTATCGCGCGGATCGAGCTCGCGCGATGCGTACCGGCCCACGACGCTGACGAGCGCGGCCGCCGGGTCCCCCTCGCCGTCCGTGAGAGCCGCCGCGCGATCGGGGGCGGCCGCGAGAAGATCCGTCGCGAACGAGCTGGCGGCGACCGCGTGCGCGAGACGCCGGGCGGCCGCCGGATCCGCGGCGAGCCGGTCGGCGACGTCGGCCCGTGCACCGATCGCGTCGGCAACGCGCGACAGCCGGACCAGCGCGGCGTCCGGATCGGCGCCCAGGGCCAGCGCCGGAGCCATCACGGGGAACAGGTGCGACAGGACCTTGCCGATGCGGGTCGAAGGGTCCACGAGCCGGTGAAGCACCTCGAACGCCGCCTGCGGTCGGTCGAAGCCGAGTCCTGCAAGTAGCTCCTCGGTCGCCTCGCGCTCCACCCCGGGACGCGGCGCGCGCGGCCCTGCGAACGCCTCGAGCAGCGGCCGGTAGAACAACCGCTCGTGGAGCCCGCGGACGCGCGCAGTCTCACGCTCGTATTCCTCGGCCAGCGCGTCGGGCCCGTCGAGCCCGAGGGATCGCGCGAGCCTGTCGCGGGCCGGGCGGTCTGGCGGCAGCTCGTGGGTCTGGACGTCGCGGACGATCTGAAGGCGGTGCTCGAGCCGGCGGAGGAACCGGTAAGCATCCGCGAGGACGGCCGCATCGTCCTCCGCCACGTAGCCCTCGGCCGCGAGCGCATCGAGCGCGCGGAGCGTGTTCGGCTCCCGCAGCCGCTCATCACGGCGACCGTGCACGATCTGGAGCAGCTGCACCGCGAACTCGACGTCGCGGATACCGCCGCGCCCGCGTTTCACCTCTGTCCCCTCCTTGCCGCGCGCCCGGACGTACTCCTCCAGGCGGACCTTCACGCGGCGGACCTCCTCGATCGCGGCCGGCGCCAGCTCGACCGGATACACGAGCGGCGCGACGCGCTCGACGAACGCCGCCCCGAGCTCCGGGTCGCCGGCCACCGGCCGGGCCTTGATCAGCGCCTGACACTCCCAGGTGGCGGCCTCCCGCTCGTAGTAGGCCAACGTCGCGTCCAGCGAGCGCGACAGCGCGCCGGCACGTCCGCCGGGCCGAAGCGTCGGGTCGACGCGGAGCGCCCAGCCCTCGGGGGTCGGCTCCGAGAGCAACCTGATCACGGCCGCGCCGACGCGCTCCATCTCCTCCTGTCGTTCCGCGCCTCCACCCGAGTGCACGAAGACGACGTCGACGTCGGAGGCGTAGTTCAGCTCCGCCCCGCCGAGCTTGCCCAGCCCGATCACCGCGAAGCCCTCAGGAGGAGCGACCAGGCGGCAGGACTCCCGCAGGCACTGCTCGGCGACGGCGGAGATCTCGGCCACGATCGCCTCGAGCGGGCCGCCGCCCAGGTCACGAGCGGCGATACGAAGCATCGCCCGCCGCCGGAACCTGCGCAAACCGTCCCCGGGGCCCCACCGGGCGACGTCGGCGTACAGCTCCGCCTCGAGCTCCTCGGTGCCGCGCGCGTGCACGTCGGCCAGCGCCTCGGTCTCGTCGGGATGCGCGACCAGGAAGTCTGCCGCGGCGGTCGAGAAACCAAGGAGGCGAGTCGCGGTGGCGAGCACAGCCTCGCGCTCGAGCACCTCACGGGCGGCCGCGTCCTCGCCGACACGCGACAGCGCCACGCGCGCGAGCTCCGGGTCCGGCGCCTCGGCGAGCGTTCGCCCGAGGACCTCGGGAGTCAGCACCGGGACCTCCGCGAGCGGAGCCGCCATTCGACCCATGAGAGCAGGAGGAACGTGCCACCGGAGATGACCGCGAGGAAGGCACCTCCGAGGAGCGCCGGCCCGAGGGAGTCTGGCACGACGCCGACCTCGAACGCGATGACGATCAGCACGAACGCCGCGTAGCCGCCGGCGAGCGTCTTCGCCACGTGGCCCAGGAGGTGCCTTCCGAAGGGCGGCGGGCGCCCGCCGAGCACGGGGCGAGGCACGGGGCTCCTCGCGGCGGAAGCCACCATCCCACCGAACAGGCCGAGCGGAACGAGCACCGGGAGGACGACGTCACGGACCACGGCTCACCCTTCCAAGAGCCGTGACTGGCGCAAGAACAGATGCCAGCCCAGCCAGAGCCAGGCGCCGAAAAGGACGAACCGTCCAGGCAGAGGACGCATGAAGGCGCGGAAGAAGTCGGAAAGCACCGGCCACTCAGGCCCCCGCGCGAGGCCGATCCCCTGCCAAACGAACAGGGCTCCTACGATCAGGAGCCAGCCGATCACGGCAACCTGGCGCATGCGATGCCCCCTCCGCGGATCGTTCGGAGGCCAGCGTACCCTCGGCCGACGTCCGAGAAGACCGGGCCTCGGAGGCCGGCTCACTCGCAAAGCCCGCGCTCGCGCCCGACCTACTCCTCCCGGGCGGTGGGCTCCCGCCCCCTTCCGTGTGACCGACCCCAGACCCGACCCCGGGAACCGACGGCCGAGGCGAATTAACCCGCGCGTAACTGACACTCGTGGGCCGTCGGCTAGGCTCGGCGACATGATCACGCTATCTGCAGAAGCCGAGTACGTCCTGCGCACGATCGAGGAGCGCGGGATCCGTTTCGTCCGACTCTGGTTCACCGACGTACTGGGTTTCCTGAAGGCGTTCACGATCACCTCGCAGGAGCTGGAGGGTGCTTTCCTCGAGGGCATGGGGTTCGACGGCTCCTCCATCGAGGGGTTCAGCCGGATCCAGGAGTCGGACATGGTCGCGGTGCCCGACCCTTCCACCTTCCAGATAATCCCCTGGCGAGCCGAGGCGCAGGTCGTGCGGATGTTCTGCGACGTCTACAACCCCGACGGCACGCCCTTCGACGGCGACCCGCGGTTCGTCCTCAAGCGGCAGCTGAAGCGCGCGGCGGACCTCGGCTTCACGTTCTACGTCGGGCCCGAGCTCGAGTACTTCTACTTCAAGAGCATCGACGACCCGAAGTTCCTCGACCAGGGCGGCTACTTCGACGAGACGCCGCTCGACGTGGCCACCGACTGGCGCAAGCGGACGGTCGCCTACCTCGAGGCGATGGGCATCCCAGTGGAGTACGTGCACCACGAGGTCGCGCCGTCACAGCACGAGATCGATCTGCGCTACGCGGACGCGCTCACGATGGCCGACAACGTGATGACCTATCGGCTGACGGTGAAGGAGGTCGCGCAGGAGTTCGGCATCTATGCGACCTTCATGCCCAAGCCGGTCGCGGGAGTGAACGGAAGCGGGATGCACACCCACCAGTCGCTCTTCGAGGGAGATCGCAACGCCTTCTTCGACTCCGACGATGAGGTCCACCTCTCGGCGCTCGGGAAGCGATACATCGCAGGGATACTCGAGCACGCACCGGAGATCACCCTCGTAACGAACCAGTGGGTGAACTCCTACAAGCGGCTCGTGCCCGGCTACGAGGCGCCGGTCTACGTGTGCTGGGCGCGCAGGAACCGGTCGGCGCTCGTGCGCGTGCCGCAGTACAAGCCCGGCAAGGAGGAGGCGACCCGGATCGAGTACCGCTCGCCGGATCCGGCGTGCAACCCATACCTCGCCTTCGCCGCGATGCTTGCCGCAGGCCTCGCCGGTATCGAGGGAGAATACGAGCTGGCGGCCGAGGCCTCCAACAACATCTACGAGATGACCGAGGAGGAGCGGCACACGGCGGGGATCCGGTCGCTTCCTCAGGACCTCCACGACGCGATCTCTCTGGCGAGCGAATCGAAGGTTCTCCGCGACGCGCTCGGCGAGCACGTCCACGAGTACCTGATCCGCAACAAGCGCGAGGAGTGGGATTCCTTCAAGTCCTACGTCTCGCCCTACGAGCTCGAGCGGTATCTGCCGATCCTCTAACTGCGCCTCTCCGTCTCGTCCCAGGAGTGCGAACGGAGGTCGACCATCGCCTCGGCCATGTCGACTGACCGCCGGTGCCCCGTTACGGCCTCGAGGAAGTCCTCCCGCTCGAGGGCGAGCAGTTCGACGTCGGCTACGGCGGTGACGGTTGCGGTCCTCGGCACGTCCCTGAGCAGCGCGATCTCGCCGAAGCCCTCGCCCGGACCGAGGCGAACGCGCTCGGCGCGGCCGACGACGCTCACCTCCACCTCGCCGTCGTCCACGAGGTAGAAGCGGTCCCCGGCGTCGCCCTCGCGGATCACGATCGTCCCGGCCGGTACGAGGAGTCTCGTCGTACGACCGGCGAGCCGCTCGAGGACCGGCGCGGGCAGCGGTGCGAAGATCGGGTGGAACGCGAGGAGCGCGAGCTCACGCTCGGGGACCTCGGCGCTGCGGTCCGCCTGCACGAGCCGGTTCCAGAAGAGGAGCGAGACGACAGGGAGGAAGGCGCCCGCCACGACCAGCGCTCCACGCACGCCGAGGCTCGCGATTAGGAACGGCGCCACCGTCGCGCCGATCGCGAGCCCGGCGGTCACGAGCCCCTCTAGCAGGCCGAACACGCGCGAGAGCACCTCGTCGGGAACGACGCGTTGCAGCAGGGTCCGGCCGGCAACGTCCATCAGGCTGCGACCGGCGCCGGCGAGTGCCAGGAGCGCGAGTGCCGGAACCAGCGACGGCGCCGCGCCGCTCGCCGCGATCGCCGCCCCCCAGAGGATGATGCCGAGACCGAGCGCGGGCGTCAGTCGCCGCCGACCCACGAGCGCGAGCGTCACCACGGCGCCCGCGAGACCGCCCGCGCCGAGCGCCGAGTTCAGGTACCCCACCGCGGACTCCCCCATGCGCAGCAGCTCGATCCCCATCACGACGATCAGCACGTCGAGCGCGCCCCAGACGATCATCTGGGCGCCGGCGAGCACGAGCAGCAGCCGTGGGCGGCTCTCGAACACGATCGAGCGGAACCCCTCGAGCGCCTCGCTCGCGAGCGCATGAGCCGAAAGCCCGGAGCTCCCGAGCCCGGCCGTCGAGGGCCGGATGCCGAGGACGAGGAGCACGGAGATGCCGACCCCCGTCGCCATGACGACGAACACGATCCCCGGGCCCGACAGGTGCAGCAGCAGACCGGTGAGCGCGGGGCCGGCGAGGACGCACACCCCCTCCACCGTGGTGGAGGCTACGTTCGCCGCGATCAGCATCTCCGGCGTGCCCGAGAGGGACGGCAGGAGGGCGTTGTGCGTGGGCCGCGTCATGGTGATCGCGGTCGCGGCTATCACTGCGAGAACGTAGACGACGGGGATCGGCGCTTCCAGCAACAGCGCCGCCGCGGTCGCCGCCATCGAGCCGGCCTGGAGCACGTAGCCGAGCAGGAGCACGCGCTCCCGCCGGTATCGGTCCCCGAGGACGGCGGCGACCGGCGCGAGGAGCGCTCCCGGGACGAGTTGGATCACCGCGACGAATCCCGCGGCGGCGGCGCCCCCCGCGTCATAGGCATACACCAGGATCGCGATCCAGGTGCCCCACTCGGCAACGTTGAAGCCCGCGAACGCGAGCTCGACGCGTCGCAGGTCGCGATCGGCGAACACCTCTCGGATCGCGTGGAACCGGGGGCCGCGACGTCGGAGCCGGGAGCGCACGAGGCAGCATGATGCCACTGCCGGCCCCTGGAGGGAACGGTCGCGCGCCCATCGGGCCCTTCCCCCGATTGACAGTAGGGGCATCCAAGCGTCAGCCTAGGCGGTCCAGGAAGAGGGGGTTCTCGTGAAGCACGTCCTTATCCGCTTCGCCACAGTCCTTGCGCTCACCCTGCCGATGCTCGCTACGGTGAGCCCCGCGGACGCTGCCCACTCCACGTTCGGGACCGGCGATGTGTTCGTGAGCGTCTCCGGCGGAAAGGTCCAGTGGCGCCACTCGGACGGGGAGCTGAACGCGACGCTCGATACCGGTCTCGGCGGCTTCACGACCGGTATGGCCTTCGATGCGGCCGGGAAGCTCTACGTCACGAACTTCGGTGCGAACGCCATATCGGTGTTCGACACCGATGGCACGCTCCACGGCGTGTTCGCTTCTGATTTCGACTCGAGCCCCGAGTCGATCGACTTCGACACGACGGGACACGCCTACGTCGGGCAGGCCGACGGGACTCACGAGGTCTGGCGGTTCAACTCCGCCGGCTCGCTCCTCGACTCGTTCGCCCCAGCGGTGGAGAACAGGGGCACCGACTGGATCGACCTCGCGCCCGACGGGTGCACGCTGTTCTACACGTCCGAGGGCGTCAACGTGAAGCGCTTCGACGTCTGCACCAAGGAGCAGCTCGCGTACTTCAACGCCGAAGCGCTGCCGGGGACGAACGCGTTCGCGCTTCGGCTGCTTCCGGACGGCCGCGTGCTCGTCGCGGACTCCGAGAGCATCGTCCGCCTCGACGCCGACGGGATGCAGACCGACACCTACGACGCGACGATCGAAGAGACGCCCCTGAACAACTGGTTCGCCCTCGCGCTCGATCCCGACGGCACCTCCTTCTGGGCGGCGGACAGAGCTACGGCGGACGTGGTCCGGTTCGACCTGGACACCGGCGACGTCCTAGACTCGTTCAACACCGGCACGGCGCCTGAAACGGTCTTCGGGCTCATCGTCAATGAACACCCGGCGGCCGACCTGTCGATCGCAAAGACGCTCGGTCCCGCAATCGTGGACGCCGGCGGCACGCTCAGCATCGACCTCGAGGTCACGAACGCCGGTCCGAATCCGGCGGAGAACGTCGTCGTCACGGACGACCTCTCCGGCTTCAAGGACTCGACGCCCGCCGAGCATCCCGTCTTCGAGAGCGCGACGTACTGCGAGGTCAACGGCGAGGGCTGCACGGGCGGCGGATCCTTCGACGGCACGATCGAGGTCGGGTCCCTGGACGTCGGAACGAGGACCTTCCGGATCGAGGCGCAGGTGAGCGACGCTGTCCGCGGCGGGCGTCTCGGGCCGTTCGCGAACGACGCGAGCGCCTCCTCCACCACCTTTGACCCCACGACGCCGAACGAGGATTCGGAGAACTTCGAGGTGAACACCGTCCCGAACCCGCCTACGGGCTTCCAGGTCGTGGACGGCAACGGAAACATCATCGTCCTCTGGAGCGAGCCGACGACCGACGGAGGGTTGCCGATCGACACGTACCTCGTCCGCTACTCCCCGATCTCGATGCCCCTGGACGTCACGACTATCGAGTTCCCGACCCCGACTCCGTGCGTGAACTCCACGGAGTCGTTCTGCGAAACCGTCTTCCTGGCCAACGGCGACTACGACGTCACGATCCAGGCGCACAACGCGATCGGCCCGAGCGACGTGGACGAGGACACGACGGAGATCGCCAATCCGTCCGCGGACGCACAGGCGCAGATCGTGCCGGCGGCCACCGCCGCCTCCCTCTCCACGTGCAAGACCGCGAAACCCGCCAACCCGGTCTGCGTCCTCTACAAGATCCCCACCGGCGACGGCGGCGTCTTCTCCGTCTTCGACAACCTCCCCGAAGGCGCGTTCTGCGGCGTCGGTCCTGACTGCGCGGGACCCGGCGTCCTGAACACCCTGCCCTTGGGCTACGACGACCCGTTCCACCCGATCACGCTCATCATCACCTGGGACGTCACCGCGCACGACAACGGGCTCGACTCGGAGGTCTGGTTCGACGCGGACGCCGACGGACCGAACCCACCCAAGCTCCTGAACGAGTTCCCCTGCGGGCCGAAGGGCGCCACGACCACGAACGACCCGTGCCTCAAGAAGATGAACATCCTGGGATCGAAGACGAACCCGGGGGCCAACGGCGACCTCCAGGTGCAGATCAACTTCACCTCGGACGGCGTCGCGACGGATCCGAAGACCTACGTGCGGTAGCTCACCCGACCGCGGCCGGGATCCGCGGCTCCGGCACGGAAGCAATGCCGAGCCGGTCGAGCAGAGACCGGGCCTCTGACTCGGCGTCGAGATCCACGACGCCCCGAGCGCGGGCGAGCTGCGCGATCGCCAGTAACGTCGTGGCGACGTCGAGCAGGGCGTCCCTCGACCGGCCCGCCTCCAGGCTCCGGTCCAACGCATCTCGCGCCGCCTTGAGGTCCCCCAGCTGCGCGAGGGCCTGGCCGCGCAGCCGGTGAAGGGCGGGCTCCTGGTGCGCGCCTCCCATCGCCCTGGCTCGTCGGAGGCCATCCTCCGCGATCTCCAGCGCCTCCGGGGCCCGCCCCTGGAGCACGTGGCACTCCGCGATGCGGACGTCCGTCTCCAGCACGTCGACCTCGACGCGATCCTCCTCGAACATCCGTCTGGCCTCGGCGTAGGTGGCGAGCGCCTCGTCGTACCGGCCGGCGCGGCAGGCGACGCGCCCGAGGTTGCTCAAGCAGAAGGCGATCATCGTGTGGAACTCCGTAGCAGTTGCCATCCGCAGCGCGCTTCGGAACAGCTCCTCCGCCTCCTCGAGCTTCCCCTGGTCGGAGAGAATCTCCGCGATGTTCGCGTCCGAGATCGCGACGGATGCGACGTCGCCCACCTTCGCGAACGCCTCCCGGGCCCGCTCGTAGAGCTCCCGCGCTTCGTCCCAGCGGCCCTGCCAGTACGCGGTCGTGCCCTGGTTCCCCCAGATCACCGCCTGGCGGCCGAGGTTGCCGAGCTCCTCGTAGATCGCGAGCGCGCGCTCCGAATAGACGGCGTTGTCCGTCTGCCCGAGCGCCTCGTACGCGAGGTCGAGCACGAAGTACGCGTGCGCGAGCGCATCGCGCTCTCCGGCCCGCTCCGCCTCGCGGATGCCTTCCTCGCACCACTTGATCGCGTCGCGCTGGTGCCCCTGCTGCTGGCGGACGACCGCGTACCAGACCGTCAGTCGAGCGCGCTGGCGAGACGCCTCGACCCCGCCAAGGCCCTCGATCGCGGCGAGGCCACGACGGACCCAGCGGAGCGCCTGGGGATACCGGCCCGCGCGCTCGGCGAGCCACGACCGCTTCCGGCAGAGCTTAGCCTGAAGGACGACGTCGTCAAGAAGAGCCCGGGCGGCGAGACCGTAGGCCTTCTTCGCGTCCGGGTACTTCCCCATCCTGTCGCGCAGGTCCCCGAGCGTCTCGTGGACCTCCGCGACGTCCGGGGCCGGGACGTCCGCGAGGCGCCGCGCAGCCGAGAGCGCGCGCTCGAACAGGGCGGCGGCCTCCACGACCGCGAACCTGGACTGCGCTCGACTCCCGGCGATCCGCGAATAGCGCCACGCCGAGTCGAACCGCTGCGCGTGGAAGAAGTGCAGCGACAGGAGGGCGGCCTCGTCCTCCGGTCGGTCGCCCGCCCGCCGCTCGATCGAGGCGCCCACGCGGGCGTGGAGCTGCCGTCGGAGCCGGAACGGGAGTCCCTCGTAGGCAGCGTCGCGCATGAGCGCGTGACGGAACCCGAGCGTTCCGTGCTCGTCCTCTAACAGGAACTCGCCGAGCCGGCGCCAGACGCTCGGCGGCGCCGGGATCCCGTCACCGTCCAACAGCTCGGCCACGATCGACGGATCGACCTGCGAGCCGAGCACGGAGGCGTAACGGAGGACGCGGCGATCGGTCGAGGGCAGGCGATCGATCTGGACCGTGACGATGCCCTCGAGCGAGCCGGGAAGTCCCTCCGCGCCGCCCACGCCTCCGATCACCCGGACGAGCTCCCTCACGAAGAGCGGGTTGCCCCCGGATCGCTCGACGAGCGAGACGACGTCGTCGGGGCGGAGAGGAGCCTCCTTCGTCGCGCTCGCGATGAGCGCCTCGACATCCTCGCGCCGTAGAGGCTCCGGACGGACCACCAGGGAGCCGTCGGGCGCGGTAAGGCCCGTCGGCTCTTCGCGCCGCGTCAGACAGAAGAGCCACGGGCGCTCGTCGGTCCGCCGGGCCAGCGATCGCAGTACGTCGGCGGAAGCGTCGTCCATCCAGTGCGCGTCCTCGAGCGCGAAGACGGTCGGTCCCCCGAGGAGGCTCCCGAACAGCTCCGTGACGACCTCGTCCAGCTTAGCCTTGCGGAACTCCTCCTCTAGGAGCTCGACCTCCGGTGTCGTCCCGACGTCGAGATCCAGCGGAATCGCGACGAGCGGGAGCCAAGGCAGGAGGTACGGGGCGGCTTCGGCGACGCGCTCGCGGAGCCGGGAGATCGCGGCCCGATCGTCGGCCCCACGCGGGATGTCGAGCGCCTGACGCAGCAGGCGGCGGACGGGCGCGTAGGGCGTCGTCGCCTCGTACAGCTCGCACGCCGCGGCCACCACCCGGGATCCCTCCGCTAGAGCCAGCAGCTCCTGAAGCAGCCTCGTCTTCCCGATCCCCGGCGGGCCGACGACCTCCACGACCCGCCCCCGACCCTCGTGCGCCTCCGCCAACGCCTGTGTGAGGACTCGCATCTCGGTCTCGCGGCCGACCAGCGCGAGCTCGTGCTCCTCCAACAGGCGCTTGGAGCCCTCGACCGCCCCGACCTCGAACGCCTGCACGGGCTTGCGCTTGCCCTTCACCGAGAAGGCCTCCAGCGCACGAGTTTCGAAGGCGACGGAGGAGGCCTCGAGGACACCTTCTGCAGCCAGGATCTGTCCCGATTCGGCGCGCGCCATGACGCGAGCCGCGAGGTTCACCGCGTCGCCCATAACCGTGTACGTGCGCCGGTACGGCGGGCCGATCTCGCCGGCGAACACGTGCCCCGTATTCACGCCGATGCGTACGGGGATGGGGGGCGCGCACTCAACGATCGCCCGGAGCGTGAGGAGCATCCGCTCCTCGTCGTCCCCGATCGCCTCCGGTGCGCCGGCCACGAGGATGACCTTGCCCCCGTCGCGATCGACGTCGGTCCCGAGGAAGGTGACCCCGTGCTTGGCGGCCGCGCGCTGGACCTCCCCGACCAGAGCGTCGAGCGCGTCCGCAACTCTCTCCGTTCCCTCCTCCGCGATCAGCGCGTCTACGCCGTCGAAGTGAACGAACGCGACCGTCACCTGCCGATGCTCGGGCTCGAGCGATCCCGCGAGAACGTGCTCGCGTATCGCCACCGGGATGCACGCCTCCACGCCAGCGGTGATCGGTACATCTTCGGCCGCCTCGAAACGCGCCGACGTTGGCGCGCGCCGCAGCAGGATCCCCGGTCCCTTCGGCGCGCCGAGCGCGCTCGCCGGAAGCGAGGCCGAGGTCGCCGGACTCACCACTATCTCGCCCGCCGCGGCCGCGGACTCCATCTCGACCGTCTCGCTCGCGGCCGGTCCCGTGATCACGAGCTCCCGGTGGGAATCGCCGGCGAGGAAGAAGTGGAACAGGCCCCTGTGCACGCCGACGGACATCCGGAGCCGGACGAGGCCGGCCGGCGTCTCGAGCCGCCCGACCTCGCGGAGGGTCCGTCGCATCCACACCGCCGACCGGCACGCGCGCTCCGTGTGCCCCTCGCCGGCGAAGAACAGGAGCAACGCGTCGCCGCCGAACTTGAGCAGGCCGCCACCGTTCGCGTAGGCGACCGCGAGGAGCGCCGTGAAGCAGGACTCGATCGCGCCGGTGATCTCCTCGGCACCGACCTTCCCGAGCCGCGCGAGCCGCTCCGACATCGCGGTGAATCCCGAGATGTCGACGAACACGACCGAGCCCTCGAGCTCGCGGAACCTCGTCTCCGGGGCCTCGGCCACCCACTGTAAGAGCAGCCGCGGGACGTACGGCCGCACGGCCTCGGACCTGTCCGCCGCGACGTCGTTCATCCTGGCCTGTGCCCCCTCGGACCCCTTCCGGCCGAGTGTATCCGGCGCCTACCGGCGGCAACAGACCTGCGCGCTCGACCGCGCGGCGCCTAGACTCATGCCATGGAGCCCCACGACGAGCGTTGGACGCCGAAGCTCGAGGAGGCCGCGAAGCGGCGCGGGGAGCTCCACGACGCGCTAGTAGCCCTCGAGGACGCGATCTCCGGGCCCGCCGCCGGCCGGATCGACGCGTGGAGGCAGGCCGTGGCTCAGGCGATGCATCGCCTCCGCGACGCCTTCGACGAGCACGTCGAGGTCACCGAGCAGCAGGGCGGTCTCTACGAGGAGATCATCCAGCGCGCGCCGCAGTTCGCCGGCAAGGTGCAGCGTCTCCACTACGACCACCCCGAGATCCAGGAGCTCCTTCGCGCGCTCTCGGTGCGACTCGAAGGCGACGACCTCGAGCGCGGATGGGAGGTCGACGAGGCGCGCGAGGAGATCCAGCAGTTGCTCGGGCGGATCGTTCGCCACCGTCAGAAAGGCTCGGACCTCGTCTGGGAGGCCTACAACGTGGACATCGGCGGCACAGGGTAGGTCCTAGCGGCCGGGGCAGTCCACCGGGGCCGGAACCTCGATGCTCCGGAGGAGCTCCGTCTCCTGACCGCGCGGGACCCCGAGCAGCCGGAACCGCACCTCGACCTTCCCGATGGTCGCCGACGTCGCAGACACGTAGTCCTCACACCCGCCGAATCGGGACACGTAGGCGATCACCCGCTCCTGCCCCGGCGGGAGCTCGAAGGGAGCGAACGGCACGAACGCGTCCTCGTCGAAACCCTCGACACCGTTGCGGGGCCACATCAGAAGCTCCGCCGCCAGCAACAACCCGTCTCTCGGCGCCACGACGCCGGTCACCGTGACGCCGACGGGGCCACCGTTCCGGACCGAGAACGCCCAGAGC
Organism: Actinomycetota bacterium; assembly: GCA_035288045.1. Lineage (GTDB taxonomy): Bacteria > Actinomycetota > UBA4738 > UBA4738 > HRBIN12 > DATEBA01. The sequence continues at coordinate 20,631 of DATEBA010000064.1, read as the reverse complement.
AAGTCCCTGCCGTCGTGGTACTCGACGATGCAGGACTCCCCCCGGTCAGCGACCTGGTGCCGCCCGCAGAAGAAGTAGCTGCCGGCCTCCAGGGGCGCCGCCCGCACGACCCACACGAGCCCCGCTCCGAAGAGCAGGACCGCCGCCGTTATGACCGCGCTCGCCCGACGCACGAGCGCATCGTAGGGGGCCGGAGGCGCCACCGCGATAGGCTGAGGTCGTGCTCCGCATGGCGCTCGGCCAGGTGAACACCACCGTCGGCGACCTCGATGGGAACGTCGAGCGGCTGACCTCCTGGTCGGCCCGGGCGACCGAGGCCGGCGCCGACATCGTCTGCTTCCCGGAGCTGGCGATCACCGGCTACCCGCCGGAGGATCTGGTGCTCAGGCCGCGGTTCGTCGAGGACAACCTGGAGGCTCTGGAGGAGCTCGCGCGACGAACCGCGGCCGGCTGCGCGGTGCTGGCGGGCTTCGTCGACGCGAGCGCGCGTGGGATGCACAACGCGGCGGGCCTCCTCCAGGGGGGCTCGGTCGCCGCTCGCTACCACAAGGTGAAGCTCCCCAACTACGGCGTGTTCGACGAGAAGAGGTACTTCGCACCAGGCGAGGCGGCGTGCACGGTACGCGTCGCGTCCTCGGACCTTGGCGTGTCGGTATGCGAGGACGCGTGGCAGCCGGGCCCGCCGTTCGACGCGTACTCGCGCGTTCCCATCGTAGTCAACATCAACGGCTCGCCGTATCACCGCGGCAAGAGCGACGAGCGGCTTCGGATCTGCGCCGACCGCGCGCGGGAGACAGGTGCGTGGATCGTCTACGTGAACGCCGTCGGCGGCCAGGACGAGCTCGTGTTCGACGGCGGGAGCATGGTCGTCTCCCCAGAGGGCGACCTCGAGCACCACGCTGCCATGTTCGAGGAGGACCTGCTCGTCGTTGAGCTGCGGGAGAACGAGCGCGGGAGGACGTATGCGACTCTCCTCGGTGACGCGCGTGTCTCGTGGCCGGAAGGGCCTGAGGAGGTATACCGGGCCCTCGTACTCGGCCTCGGGGACTACGTGCGCAAGAACGGCTTCCACGAGGTCGTGCTGGGGCTATCCGGCGGGATCGACTCGGCTCTCACCGCCGTACTTGCCGCCGACGCGCTCGGACCCGACGCGGTTCGCGCGCTCGCGATGCCCTCGACGTACTCGTCGGCCGAGAGCGTCGAAGACGCGCTCGAGGTCGCCCGCACCCTCGGGATCCGGATCGACGAGGTCCGGATCGACGACGTGTTCAAGGCTTACCTGTCCGTGCTCGAGGACGCGTTCCGCGGGACGGATGAAGGTGTGGCCGAGGAGAACCTCCAGGCCCGCATCCGCGGGAACCTGCTGATGGCCATCTCGAACAAGTTCGGCGCCCTCGTTCTCGCCACCGGTAACAAGAGCGAATACGCGGTCGGTTACGCGACGCTCTACGGAGACATGGCCGGTGGTTTCGCGCCGATCAAGGACGTGCCGAAGACGCTCGTGTACGAGCTGGCGCGGTGGCGGAACGCGCAGGGCACAGAGCCGCCGATCCCCGAACGGGTCATCGACAAGCCGCCGTCGGCCGAGCTCCGGCCTGACCAGAGGGACACGGACTCGCTGCCGCCCTACGAGGAGCTCGATCCCGTGATCGAGGCCTACGTGGAGGAGGACCGCTCCCCAGAGGAGATAGTCGAGGCCGGCGCCGACCCGGATCTCGTGGAGCGCGTGGTGCAGATGATCGACCGGGCCGAGTACAAGCGCCGCCAGGCGGCACCCGGCGTGAAGATCACGCCGAAGGCGTTCGGGCGCGATCGGCGCCTCCCCATCACGAACCGGTATCTGCCGGGTGCCGGAGGCGAGACCGGCTCCTAACCCTCCCAGCCGGGCAGCAGGCCCGGCTCGCGATTCGGCTCCCAGGCCGGAGCCGGGCGGATGAGCGCCTCCCACAGTGCCGCCACGACGTCCTCCAGGACGAAGGGCTTCGTGACGTAGGCCGCCGCCCCCATCTCCTCGGCCTGCGCGAAGTCGCGCTCGCTTCCCTTGGCCGAGCAGACGACGACTCGGGGGGCGGCCGGACGACTTCGCAGATCCGCCAGGACGCTCCAGCCGTCCACGACCGGAAGCATGAGATCCAGAAGCACCACGTCCGGTCGTTCCTCCTCGATCCGCCCGAGGGCGGTCGCTCCGTCGGCGGCCAGGGAAGTCACGAAGCCGGCGGCATCCAGGTTGATGCGGAGAACCAGGAGGGTGTCCGGCTCGTCCTCGACGATGAGAACGCGGGGGTGACGAGGGATCACGTCGCCTGCCTCCCGGCGCCGACGCGCTCGGAGACCGGAAGCCAGACGCGGAAGGCCGCGCCTCCACCGGCCCCGTCCTCGACCCGGATCGCTCCGCCGCACGCTAGCACCAGGCCACGCACGACCGGCAGGCCGAGACCGAGGCCGGGGTCGTCGCGGTTGTCCTCCATGCGGGCGAACCGCTCGAAGATCCACTCGCGCTTGTCCTCGGGGACTCCGGGACCGGCGTCGATCACGGACAGCAGGACCGATCCGCCGCGGGGTTCGACGACGACGCGCACGGGAGGAGCGCCGTACTTGTGGGCATTGTCGACGAGGTTGTCGATCACGCGCCGTAGGGAATCGGGAGTGCCGCGCGCGACCGCCTCGTCCGGAGCCACCACCACCACAGGGCGTCCGGCAACCTCGAAGTCACGAGCGGCGAGACGAACCAGCGCTGCAACGTCCACGTCCGTCACGGCGGGCAGAGTGGCATCCTTCTCCAGGCGCGCTGCAGTGAGCAGATCCTCCACCATCGTGGACAGACGGCGGCCTTGCCGCACGATTATCTCGATCAGCTCGTCGAGCTCGTCACGGAGCTCGGGCCGCCGCGCCGTCTCGGCCGCTGCCAGGATCGACGTGAGAGGCGTGCGGAGCTCGTGAGAGACGAGCGCGACGAACTCGGACTTCAGGCGGTCGAGCTCGAGAAGCTTGGCGACGTGCTGGAGCTCCGTCTCATACAGGCGCGCGTTCGCGATCGCCCCCGCGGCCTGCTCGGCGAAGAGGGAGAGCGCGCGGAGATCGTACTCGGTGAACTCCCGGCCGTGATCGGCGTTCACGTTCAGCACTCCCAGAACCTCGCCCCGGTGCATGAGGGGGGCACACATCGCGCTCTCGACGGTCTGCTCGCGCGGCTCGTGGCCCGGGAAGTCCTCGGACGTGACTGGGCCCTCGATCAGGAGGGGTTCGCGGGTGAGCGCGACATGCCCGGCGATGCCCTCCCCCAGCGGGACGCGGCGACCTCTTGCCCGGTCGTTCCCACGCACGGATGCCGCGACGAGCTCGGCATTGTCGAGGAGCATGACCGACCCGCTGGTCCCAGAAAGCAGCTCCAGCGCACCTCGGAGGATGACGTCCAGGACCACCTCCAGCTCGAGGACGGAGTTCATCGCCTTGCCGGCCTCGAGGAGGAGAGAGACCTCGTGAAGACGGTTCGAGAGCGCAGTGGTCAGGACGCGCTCGTCGACCAGGAGGCGTGCGAGACGGCGAAGGTGAAGCTCCTTCTCGATCGCGTACACGCAGAAGGCGATCGAGAGCAGGACGATGGCGAGACGCAGGATCCCCGGGTTCGCCGATCCCGTGAAGGGCGCATCTAGCAAGGAGAGGGCGACGGCGCCGGTGCTTAGGGCGACGAGGAGAACCGCCGCAAGGATCCAGAGCTGCATCCGCCGTCGCTCAACGGCCTCGAGCGACGGCGAGGTGAATCCCCGCAGGCCGACGACCCTGGCCTCGCGGCTGATCCGTTCAGAAACGGTGGGCTCCCGACGCATGGCGTACCCCTTGAAGGGCTATCGGCGCCGGCTCGGGGGACCTTTACCTCCTCGAGAGGCCGGAGCCGCCCCTAGAATCGGTCCGGGGCCGGTAGCTCAGCCTGGTTAGAGCAGGGGGCTTTTAACCCTCGTGTCGCGGGTTCGAATCCTGCCCGGCCCACATCTCGGTCCCTCGGCGCTGCTCAGTACCCCCAGGTGTCGGGTGAGAGCGAAGTCCCCGTCGGACGTTCCGGCCAGGACGATCCGGCCGTCGGGCTGAAGGGCGAGAGCGTTGGCGCGGTCGTTACCGCCCAGATCCGCCACTACCAGTCCCTGCCCTGCCGCCTGGCCGTCACGCCTCCCGTTCGGCCGGAAGAACGCGAGACCGAAGTCCGAACTCACCAACGAGTTCGCCAGGCCGCCGACCACGATGCGGCCGCCCGAGGCGAGAGCGACGCCTCGAGCTATGTCGTTGTCCGCACCGAAGTCCGCGAAGACCATACCGTCGCCGCTGAAGGTGCTGTCCAGATCGCCGATCGACGTGTACCGCAGCACGGCGAAACGGTAGTCGCTCGCCCCCGTGAGCCGCGGAACGCATCCGTGACTTCCCCACGAGTTGACAGGACGTGACCGAAGGAGTAAGGCACCCGCAGGGCGTACTGGGACGGCAGGCAGCGGCTACGAACGAGAAGCGAGCAGCGGTCACTTTAGGACCCCGCAGACGAGCGCTTCTTAAGCTCGCGGTCGCCAGGGGAGCCCTGGCCGCCGGCCTGATGGTTACCGCCGCTACTTCGCCTCCTGCCAGCCAGGCGGCCTCCCCCGGTCTCAACGGCAAGATCGCCTTCATCTCCAACCGGGATGGCAACCAAGAGATCTACGTGATGAACGCCGACGGCACCAACCCGACCAGGCTCACCTTCACCTCCGCCAACGAACTTGCAGCTTGCTGGTCACCCGACGGCGCCAAGATCGCCCTGACTTCCGAACGCGACGGCAATCCTGAGATCTACGTGATGGACGCCGACGGCACCAACACAACCAGGCTCACCAATAACTCCGCATTCGATGGCGTCGACCCTCAGTGTTGGTCGCCCGATGGTACCGAGATCGCCTTCATAAGCAACCGCACCGGCAACATGGAGATCTACGTGATGGACCCCAACGGCAGTGGGCCGACCAACCTCACCAATCACTCCGCAGATGACATCGGGCCTACCTGGTCGCCTGATGGCACCCAGATCGCCTTTGCGAGCTACCGCGACGGCATCAGCAACCCTGAGATCTACGTGATGGATGCCGACGGTACGAACCAGAGCAGACTTACGAACAACTCCGTACCCGATTCCAACCCCTCCTGGTCGCCCGACGGCACGAAGATCGCCTTCTCATCAGTCCGCGATTTCGCCGGCATCAATCAGGACATCTTCGTGATGAATGCTGATGGGACCAACCAGACGAACCTCACCAACATTGCGTCTGCCGATGAATCAGCCGACTGGTCACCCGACGGCACGAAGATCACCTTCGCGAGCTATCGCGATGGAACCCCTGAGATCTACGTGATGAACGCCAACGGCAGTGGGCAGACCAACCTCACCAATAACTCAGCGACCGACCTTGAGCCTGCCTGGCAACCGCTGTACGACTTCAGCGGCTTCTTCCGGCCGGTCGACAATCCCGGACCGGGACCGACCTTCGTCTTCAACCTCACCAGGGCGGGGAGCGCCGTGCCCGTCAAGTTCAGCCTGAACGGGGACCAGGGCTTGAACGTCCTCAGCACGGGGTACCCGGTATCTGAGCGGATCGAATGCGACGCATCTGCCACCTTCGACGACATAGAACAAACCGTGACGGCCGGCTCGAGCAGCCTCTCCTACGACGCCGCCACCGACCAGTACGTCTACGTCTGGAAGACCGACAAGGCGTGGGCCGGTACCTGCCGCCAGCTGACCGTGCGGCTGAACGACTTCACGACGCACCTGGCCTACTTCGCATTCACGAAATAGGGACCAGAGCCCTCATCGCTCACCGTCCCAAGCACGTCACCGCCTCGAGGATCGCCGGCCCCGCGAAGAAGCCACATCCCGCGGCGTGATGCCGTGCCGGCCGGTGGGCCGAGGGTGAATCTGAGGCTGGCTGCGAACCCAGGGGGGCCGTTCCGCTCCATCGCATACCATGCGTCCATGGGCGAGACCGCCGACCTGGTGATCGCGAACGCGCGCGTCTACACGGTGGACGTAGCGCGGCCGTGGGCCGCGGCGGTGGCGATCCGCGGTGACCGGATCGCCTGGGTCGGCGACGATCCATCCGCGCACATAGGTCCCCGGACCGATGTGATCGACGCCCGCGGTCGCCTCGTCCTCCCGGGGTTCATCGACAGCCACATCCACGTGAGGCCCGGCTCGAACCCGCTCGCTGTGCATCTCAACGACGCAACGACGCTCGAGGAGATCCGCTCGCGCATCGCCCGGCACGCCGAGGCCCACCCCGAGCTCGAGTGGATCGAGGGCGAGGGCTGGAACTACACCGCGATCCCGGGCGGCCGCGCGCCGACGGCCGACGACCTCGAGGGCCTGACCGGAGGCCGACCCGCATTCCTGTTCTCATACGACTACCACACGGTCTGGGTGAATCGGCTCGCGATGGGGCGGCTAGGCATCGGCCCTGGGACCACGCGCGTTGCGTTCGGCAGTATCGTCCTCGACGACGACGGCGAGCCGACCGGCTTCGTGAAGGACTTCGCCGTCCTCGGGCTCTCGCGGGACGGCCAGCGGGCGCTCGAGGAGGTCGTTCCCTCGTACTCGCCCGAGAACCGCTACCGGCGACTGGTCGACGCGGTCGGCATGGCCGCCCGCTACGGCATCACCACGATCGTCGAGCCGCAGAACTCGCTCGACGACCTCGAGCTCTTCGCCCGGGCGCGTGACGACGGTGCTCTCAAGTCCCGAATCACCGCCGCGCTCTTCTACCCGCACGGGACGACCCCAGACGACCTCGACGCGTTCGAGGAGGCGAAGCGAACCTACGACGACGACCGGTTCCGAGTCGCGCCGATCAAGCTCTACATCGACGACGTGATCGAGCCGCGGACGGCCGCGATGCTAGAGCCCTACGTCGGGGGCGGGCCCGACGACCGCGGCGACACCTTCTGGGATCCGGCCGAGTTCGCCGAGCTGATCGCCGAGCTTGACCGCCGGGGGTTCCAGATCTTCACCCACGCCATCGGCGACCGTGGGATCCGGACCGCGCTCGACGCGATCGAGCACGCGCAACGGGTCAACGGCCCCCGCGATGCGCGGCATCAGCTCGTGCACGTGGAGTGCCTTTCACCGCAAGACATCCCGCGGTTCCGGGAGCTCGGCGTTGTGCCGTGCATGCAGCCGCGCCACTGCGCGCCAGACATCGTCGGAGAGTGGCGGGAGAACGTCGGCCCCGATCGGTCGCGGTTCGCCTGGGCGTTCCGGAGCCTAGAAGAGGCGGACGCTCCGCTCGCGTTCTCGAGTGACTGGAACGTCGCCGAGATGGACCCGCTGATCGGGATCTACACGGCGCTGACTCGCGCGTCGCTCAACGGGAGCGAACGCTGGGTCCCGGAGGAGACAGTGGACGTCGAGACCGCGATCCGCGCCTACACGATGGGCGGCGCCTGGGCGAACTTCTGCGAGGGCGACCGGGGCTCGATCACACCGGGGAAGCACGCCGACCTCGTCGTCCTGTCGAAGGACCTGTTCGCGCTGCCGCCCGAAGCGGTCAAGGAGGCCCGCGTCGAGCTCACGATCGTGGGCGGCGAACCCGTCCATCGCGCCTCCTGACCGTCGACTTGCGCTCCCCCTCCCGCTCCGCATAGGCTCCGCCCCAACGGCCCCCCGGAGGCGACGTGTCCAAGGACGAGCTGGTCGAGCGGTACCTAGAGGGTCAGATGAGCCGGCGTGCGTTCCTGCGCCGCCTCGTCGCCTCGGGGGTGTCGATCGGCGCGGCGGTCGCGTACGCCGACGTCCTGCGAGCGGTGCCGGCCGCGGCGGCCGGCGGCGACTTCTACATCCTCGTGGCGGACTACTCGTTCACGCCGGCGCTTGCCAAGCTCGCTGCTCCGGGCAGGCAGGTGCAGTGGCACAATAGCTCCCTCGCTACGCACAACCACACCGCGACCGACACCACAGGGATGAAGTACTTCGATTCCGGACCGATGACCCAGGGGTCGGACTTCTTCAAGCGATTCATCGCGGCGGGCACCTACACCTACATCTGCAGCGAACTTTCGCACCCCACGTTCCCCATGACGGGCACGATCAAGGTCCCGATGAAGGTGGATCCCGCGTCGGGGCCGGTCGGTACGGTCTTCACGATCCGGTGGGCCTCGCGGGACGCGCCGTCGAACTACGTCTACGACGTCCAGCGGAAGCGTCCCAGCGACGCCTCGTTCTCCGACTGGAAGATCGGAGCCACGGCCAAGGAGGCGACCTTCTCGCCGAATCGGGCGGGCAGGTTCGCGTTCCGCGCGAGACTCCGGAAGACCAGCAACGGCGAAACGTCCGGCTACTCCAAGCCGAAGACGATCGACGTCACCTGATCCGACCGGCCAACCGGCTCCCCAGGCCGATCCTCGGGTTCGCCCACCACCCACCGGCGGCGCACGAAGCCGGCGATCTCGACCGGATCCCCCCGGTGAACCCATCTACCCTCTTCCGTCCGGACGGAGCGGACCAGTGGAGGCGCGACGGAAACGATCGTCAGGCGCCTCCCTACCGCCCGCGCAAGGGCCTGCGCCGCGAGCGCGAGGCGCGGGATCGAGAGGTCGGTCGTGATGGCAGAGGCCGCCGCACGAACCACACGGAGTGCGCGACCGGGCGAGCGAACCCGCAGCGCCGCACGCACGAGCGCGACCGAGATGTCGACGTGACGCTGCCGACGCCAGCGGTCGCCGTCGGCCCGACGCGTGCGCGCATACGTGAGCGCCGCGTCGCCGTCGAGAAGTTGTCGCCCAGGCCGGAAGTGCGCCGAGAACAGCTCGCCATCCTCGCCGACGAACTCGTCGTCGATCGCGTGCGGGACTTCGATCTCAACCCCTCCAAGGGCGTCCACCAAACGGCGGAAACCGTCGAAGTCCACCACGACACAACCGTGGATGGGAACCGATAGCGTGTTCCGCAGTGTCCGCGCGAGTAGCCGCATCCCGGCCTTGGGATCCTCCGGAACGCCGTCGGCTCCGTCGAAGTAGGCCTCGTTCAGCCGGCCCGGCCCGGTTCCCGCGATGTCCACCAGCAGGTCCCGGGGAAGCGAGAGGATCCGCGCGCGTCCGGATAGGGGCTCGATCCTGGCGACGAGCAGCACGTCGGTCCTGCCGACGCGGAAGACGCCACGGCGGTCGAGCCCCGCGAAGACGACGTGAAGGGCCGGCTTGCCGAACAGCGTTCGCATCTTGCCGGGCGCCGGGCGGACGATCTCGAACCAGGTCCCCGCGAACGCGGCGCTCGCCCCCAGCGTCACGAGATGCCGCACCGAACGGTACCGGCGACGCAGCTCGTCGTCGCCCCAGCGCGCGACGTTCTGGGCAGTCTGGGACAGGCGAGTCGGAAGATAGCCGAAGAGGCGGAAGCGGACCATCCCGCGGTTGAGCAGCCGGCCCCCCACGGGAGCGCTCTCGAGAAGGATGCGACCCAGGCCACGACCCCGCGAGAAGTGATGGCGGACGAGCCGGAGAGCATCCCGGCATGGGCTGTCGTGGTAGAGCACGACGTCGGCCGCCCGGTACGCGCGGTAGCCCAGACGAGATAGGCGCACGTTCGCGACCGTATCCTCCCCGGCCCGAAGGTCCTCGGGGAAACCGCCTATCCGGAGGAGGAACTCCCGGTCGTAGGAGCAGTGCGCGGGCGGCACGCCGAGCTCGCCCGACGGCCTCCCGGGCAGCACCGTGGAATGGTCGAGGAAGTACGAGGCCCAACCCGCCGGAGTGTCGGTCAGGTTCAGCGTGGTTCCGGTCACCATCGGGTGGCCGAGCTGGTGTGCGCGGATACGCGCCGCGAGGCTACCGCCGGGCAAGAGAACGTGCGAGCCCGGGAACGAAACGTAGTCCCCCCGGGCGACCGAGAGACCCGCGTTCCTGGCCTCGCCGGGCAGCGCCGGCCGGTCGAGCTCGACGAGCGTGACATCTGGGAAACGCTCCCGCACAATCTCTGCCGTCCGGTCGTTCCCGCTCGTCACGACGATCACCTCGAAAGGCTCCGGGGTTCGCTGCTCGACGACGGATCGAACGGTCCGCTCGATCCGGTCCTCGTCGTCCCTGGCGATCACGATCGCCGAGAGCACGGGGGCGTCGAGCTCCAAGGCGGCGGATCGCTCCTCGTCCTCCAGCGGGGGAAGCTCCCGCGGCTCGAGGACGACCGGAAGGTCAAGGGGCCGGCGCTCCCACGGCCGCACGGTACCCGGCGGCGCGAGCAGCTCGCCGTAGTCGTCCTGGTAGGCGCCCGCCGGGTCTGCCTGCCGGTACTTCTCGAAGCGCGCGCGACGGCGCTCCTCCGTCAAGCTCGCAAGATGCTGGATCCGAACCGTGGTCGGCACGTAGCGATCGGGAGGGATCGAATCGGGCACCGGCACGAAGTGGAGCCGCTCGCCTGAGAACCCCTGCCCAGGCTCGAACGCGAACAGCCTTGTGGCCCACAGGTCGGCCCGGTCGAAGTGCTCCAGATCACCGATCATGCGGTGCACGCGGAAGCTGTAGGCGAATGCCGGATCCGCCTCCTCCTCCAGGAACGTCCGCAGCGCGCGGGCGTCGTCCGGATCGATCCGCTCGTCGGAGTCCAGCGACAGGATCCAGGTCGGCTGCAGACGCGCCGCCGCTTCGAGGAGCATCGCCCGGTTCGCCGCGTCGTCCCACCCGCGGTAGTCGGGGCGCCGCGGCCGCCCGAGCAGCACTCGAACGAGGGGCTGCGCACGGAGCACCTCGCGGGTGCCGTCTGTGCTGCCATCGTCCAGAGCCACGACGGCATCGGCCACCCGACTCACCGACTCGAAGTAGCCGGGGAGATCCTCCTCGCAGTCCTTGGCGGGCACCAGGGCAACCAAGAGCGGACCGCCGCGGTCCTGTCGCAGCGCGCCGGCCGCCGTCCGACCGAGCTGCTCGTCGGGGCCGGGGAGTACTGGAAGCCCCGACGGGCGCGGCTCCCACTCCTCGACCTGATGCGGCGGAGCGTGCAACCCCCCGAAGCCCACGGGGTAGACGCCTTCGGGGTCCGCCTCCCGGTACTTGGTGAGGCGGGTCTCGATCCGATCCTCGCTCGAGGCCGCGAAGTGCTGAAGGCGGACCGTCGTTCGCACCCACGCCGTACGAGCGATCTCGGTGGGTACCGGATTGAAGTGGAGCCGCTCGTCGGGGAACGAGAGTCCCGGACGGAACGCGAACAGTCGGTAGACCCAGCGCACGTCTGGGTCGAACCGGTCCGCGTCCCACATCCGAAGATGCTGGAGGCCGTACGCGAGCCCGGGTAAGGCGTCTGTGGCGAGGAACGCGCGCATCGCCTCGGCGTCGTCGTTGGGGATGCGCTCGTCGACGTCCACCGAGACGATCCAGTCCGGATCGAGCCCGGCCACCGCCTCGATGAGCCGGTTCCGGTTCGCCCCGTCATGCCAGCCGGCGTGCGTCTCCCGCCGCGGGTTCGTAAGCACAATCCGCACGAGCGGGCTCGCCTCGAGCAGATCGCGCGTCTCGTCGGTGCTGCCGTCGTCGAGCGCGACGATCGCGTCGCACCACGCCGGCGCGGCGGCGAGGTACCCGGTCAGGTCCTGGGCGCCGTTGCGAACCGGCAGGAGGCAGACGATCTCGTTCATCGGATCGCGCGCAAGGCCGGCAACGAAGTCGCCTCCTCGACCAGCCGATCGACATCCAGGTTCCCGGGGCAGTTCTTGGCGACGAAGATCTCGCGGTGGCCGACCACGTGGTCCCGGTTGAGCGGGATCTCCCATCGATCCACTATCGAGCGGAGGAGGGCGGCCCCGACCGCGTACTGCCGATCGGTGCGGGGCGCGCCTGCAGGGTCGCCGTGATCCTCGAACTCGATCCCGATCGTGTACAGGTTCGGATCGTCGTCGGTGAGGAACGAAGCCGTCGGCTCACGGACGCGGCCCACGTGCCGGGCGGTGTCGGTCTCGTCGACGAACATGGCGACGCGGCCGTCCGTACCGATCAGGTAGTGAGCGCTCACTCCGCTCGTCGGGTCGGCAAACCATCGCAGGGTCCCCGAGAAGCTCCCGGCGTTCGTGTGCAGCACCACTGCGCGCGGGCGATGTCCCTCGCGGCCGGGCGAGCTGTTGGGCGTGGGGTACCGTTCCATCAGCATGGGAGCCAGAGCCTAGCGACTGCCGCGGTGGGCGGGAACCCCCGTGTCACTGCCTCGCGCTAGCGTCTCGGCATGCGGCGCGAGATGCTCGTCGGGCCCCGCGGGATCCGGTTCGAGGCCGAGGTTCCCCTCACCCGGCTCGAGCGCAAGCGAGGCCTACTAGGACGACCACGGCTTCCCCCAGGTGAGGCGCTGCTGCTCGAAGGGACCAGATCGGTGCACACGTTCGGTATGTGCTTCCCGATCACGGTGGCCTTCCTCGACGACGACCTGCGGGTCGTGCGCATGGCGCGCATGTGTCCCGGCCGGCTCGCCCTTCCCAGACCCGGCGCGCGGCACGCGCTCGAGCTCTGCGAGGGAACCGACATCCGGGTCGGAGACCGCCTGGTGCGCGACGGCCGCCGGGAGGAAGATCCGGCGGCCGAGGGCCTTGGCTAGACGAGCGCGCGCATCGCCTGGACCGCTAGGACCGAGACCAAGCCGAGCGCCACGGCCGCGATCACGGGCATCCATCGCGCCCACGTCGGCAACGCAACCGGCTCCCGACGCTTGTGGCCGGGCTCCGCGATTCCCAGGAACTCCAAGAGTGCTCGCACGGGAGAGTCATCGGCACTCCCCGACGAGCCTTGAGGTGCTTGCCTCCGTCACATAGCGCTGTCAGTGTTTGCGCGTCCCGACGAAGGGAGACCGACGTGAAGGTCGCTCGCGTGCTGGCAGCCGTTCTCGCCCTGGCGATCGCCGCCCCCGCCTGCGGTGGCATAACCGTGGAGGAGTACTTCGCGGAGCTCCAGCGATTCAGGGTGGACTTCAAGGCTCGTGGAGACGAGCTCACGGCCACCATGCAGAGCGATGTCCAGGCCGCGACGTCGGAGGATGCCGCCATCGAGCTCCTCAGGGCCTTCTTCCAGGACCTGTCCACGGTGCTCGGTGACGCGATCGACGACCTCTCGTCCCTCGACCCGCCCTCAGAGGTGAAGGACGCCCACGACCAGTACGTCGCCACCCTCGAGAAGACCCAAGACGAGATCGATGGCATCCTCGAGGACTTCGACCAGCTCACCCCCGAGGAGATCGGCAACGTCTTCGCGTCGCCGGAGTTCACCGACATCCAGAGCCAGGCCCAGGAGGCCTGCCGCTCGCTCCAGGCCGTGGCGGACGACAACGCGATCGAGATCGACCTCGAGTGCGAGGACTAACCCACGGCGGGTGAGTCTCGCCGCAGCCCGGAGCTATACTTTCCCGGCTGCCCCCGGGCCGGGGGTGGCTGGAGCGCAAGCTCGAGCCCCCATCGTCTAGCGGCCTAGGATTTCGCCCTTTCAAGGCGGCGACACGGGTTCGAATCCCGTTGGGGGCACGGAAAACCGAAGATCGTGCGGCTGTGGAGGAGTCCGGAGTCCTCACCGCCCTGTCAAGGCGGAGATCGCGGGATCGAAGCCCGTCAGCCGCGCTAGGCCGCGGGAGGATCGTTGGCCACTGGAAGGCTGGTAGTCCTCGAGCGTGAACGCCCGTCCCGGGTATCAGGGCGCGTCGCCCTGGACGTCGCACGGGGCCCGTGTATGTCCCGGGGATACCAGATCACGTTGTTAGCGTTCTGAAGAGTCTACCCGTTCACCCGTGGGCCTCATGACATGAGACAGACCTCATGACATGAGACAACAGAGTGGGTCAGTGCTCCTCGGCGTTGACCTTCGTGACGGAAGCCGTCGGACTCGCCGTGATCGTTCGCGACCAGCGCGTCGAGCGCGAGCTTCCCGATGTCCTTCGAGGGAAAGCGCCCCACCTCGACCCACGCCCTCGTGTGAGGATGACGGCGCTGGACGCAGGATCGACCCGTGTAACGAAGCTGAGGCCCGATGACTCAGCCAGCAGACCACATCTCGATGACTACGGTGAACCGGTGCCCTCGGAAGTGGAAATGCGCATCATCGGAGTTCGCCGAGGAAGGGCCAGCAGCCGAAACTCGTACTCCGCTCCGGCCGCCGGAAGGTTCCTAGCCATCCAACTCAGGGTGGTCGTCGTCAGCTGCCCTGAGGAATCGAGTCGAAAGTATCCCGGACGCATGTCGACAGCCTCAGATCCCGGCTCCCGGTATCGCATGCGTACGATACCGAAGTCTCGTGGGGTCGTCTCATAGTCCATCGTCGCAGCGACGACAACGTCGAAAGTCGTCTCCGATGTGGGGCTCGTCACCGAGATAGGCTCGAATGGGGACGGCCCTCCTTGACAAGCGTCCCCGTGGCAGCCGAAATGCCAGCCATCAATGACTGCCTTCTCAACCCGGACGACTCCGGTGGTCTCCTCTGTCGCGGATCCGGCGATCGCGACCGAGCAGACCGCTGCGATCGTGAGCGCGATTCCGAGCACGACTCCCGTCCGTTTCATATCAAGCCTCCTCCCTTGCGCACGAGCAAGAATGAGTTTCGCCTGCCGTCCGTGAGCCTCGCGCGGGGGCCACATGGCCGCCCGCATCCACCGACACCGGGTTCGGCGCGAGCTCCGCGACGGTGGAACCGAGCAGCGAGTCTCCAAGGGCTAGGATGCGGTCCGCCTCCTGGTCCGGCCGCGCGAAGAGGCCGAGGCTACCGCACGACCGCGCCGTCGCGTTCGACCGCCCCCAACCGACTCGCGGATACGTCTCGCAACATGCGATGGCTCGTGCTATCCGTCTACCCCGTGGGCGACCTGGCGGTTGTACTCGGCCTGGTCGTAGTGACCGAGCGACGCCGCGATCTCGACGTCCTCCGAGATCGTCCACTCCTCGAACCCGCTGATCCGCACCCGGTTGCCGGTCCCTCCGGGCCCGGTGTTCGTGCCGACGAGGGTCCAGTGGTACTCGATGCGGGGATCCTCGAGGATGAGGTCGTCCATCAGCACCTGCATGTCGGGGAACGCGGTCATGAACGACCTCGCGGCCTCGGTGATGGCCGCGCGCCCCACCGACGGGGCGCCGTCGTTGATCGTAAGCGAGCCCTCGGGCGCGTAGTGCGCCGCCACGCTCGCGGGCTCCTGGCTGCACCACGCCGCGGTGTAGCGACGGGCGAAGTCGAGCATCCGATCCGGGTCCGGTGTCATCGGGGTTCCTTTCGTTTCGCGCACCATACGTCTCCGCGAGCGATCAGGCGATCGCTCAGGCGTCGCCGACAGCAGCGTACAGGTGCCAGTCATCCGCCACGCCTTCAGCGCCTCGACGCCGCGGTCTTCGAATACCAATCCGCTCCCCACGACGAGGTCCTTCACGGTCTGCGAGACCAGCACCTCCGAAGGGCCGGCGAGCGCGTCGACGCGAGCCCCGATCGCGACCTCGATCCCAAGCGAGGACATCGCCTCGCGATCGCCCGGGCGCATCGGACCCCTCGGGCGGGGCCGTCGAAGACCGCGAGGAACCCGTTGCTCAATCGTCTTGAATCTCGCGACCACGAAACCGGTCTAGTTGCCCCCGCACGACCTCGTATCGTTCGGCCGGCCCTCGAAGTTCACCGGTTGCCTAAACGTTGTCGGAACTCATCCCGAGTTCGTCCAACAGCATCGACGCCTCAAGGATCCTGATCCCCTCCCAGCCCGCCAGGCGGGTTAGGTGGCGATCTCCAGACACGATCACCTCGGCGTGTCCAGCCATCGCAGCTTCCAACACGCGATCATCGTCAGGATCAACCGTGATCATCGCGATGCGACGCCTCGGCCGGACGATCGTCCCGATCCGCGCGACCTGACCGACAGCCTCTTCCACCAGCGAGCGATCCCACCCGAACTTCTCGGAAAGGACGCGGCCGAACTCGGCGAGCAGAGTGGGCGACGTCACGAGCTCGATCCGTCCCTGGATAGCTGCCCTGTACACGAACTCGGGCGTGCCTCCAGGGAAGACGAACGCCGAGATGAGGATGTTGGTGTCGAGGACGACCCTCACACACGCGCTTCCCGGATCAGCCGCTCTACATCCTTCTCGGTCTTGATACCTCGACGGGAAGCTTGCGCGGCCCCGTAGCGCTGCAGCGACTCGAACGTCCTGGTCTCCTCGTAGGCGCGGTAGACCCTGAGCATCTCTCGGAAGAGCTCGCTTCGGTTCCGGCCTTCGCGCTCGGCTAGACGCTCGAAGTCGTCGGCTGCTTCGGGCGGGACCGAGACGGTGAGGACCCTCGTCGATCGCTTCGTTGCCATGTCATACACGGTATGACAGCCAGGTCGCCCAGTCAACCCGTCGGGTAAAGAAACTCAGGCCGCAACGTGGTACTCGGGTGCCCTCGGTTCGGAACACCTCGTCGAAGGGGCCCGAGAACTTGGCGTCGCGGTCGTGGACGAGGAACTTCACAGCTCGTCCCTCCTCCTGTAGGCCGATGGCGAGGTTACGGGCTTGCTGGGTGACCCAGGCCGAGTCGGAGTTCGGGGTCGCCCCACCCAGACGGACCCTTCTCGTAGCAAGCTCGATCCAGATCTGCACGTAGAGGGTCTTGAGTGGCACGGTCTCCACGGTTAGGAAATCGCAGACGAGGGTCCCCTCAGCCTGAGCCCTGAGAAACTCCCCCCACGTGAGGCCGCGTCTCGGAGCAGGACCCAGACCGTGCCGGCGGAGCACGGTGGCAATGGCCGTGGCCGAGACCCTCACCCCGAGCTTCAGGATCTCTCCGCGAATCCGCACGTAGCCTGGGGTTCTCCCGGGCGAAGCGCAAGATCAGCTCGCGCACCTTGGGGTCCAGGGCCGGACGCCCGGGGCGTCGGTGTGCCCTCGTCCACTTCCTGGCGACGAGAGCCCGGTGCCATCTGAGCAGGGTCTCCGGGCGAATGAGGAAGGCTCCCCAGCGCTCCAGGGAAGGCACTCCGCTCGCCGCGGCCAAGAAGGCCCGATCCGAGGCTCGAAACTCGGGACGCTTCACCTGCCGACGGAGCACGGCGAGCTCGTGGCGAGGACCACGATCTCCAGGTCCTTGTCGGCCTCGCTCCGCCTGCCGAGCACGAGCAACTCCAAGAGTCGACGGACCGCCACATACAGATAAGGAGAGGAGCATGCGGCGGGGGATCGTCTCAGCCCCGGCTCGGCAGCCAACCGAGCACGTCAAGGGCTCTGATCGGGTTTCTGTACCCCACGGGACCAATTTCAGCGGACCCGGTCACTCGGTTACCCGGGCTGCTGCGCGTCGGTCGCGCGCTCCACCCGAGGTCGGTACAGGTCCCAAACCACCCGCGGGATGTGCCCGACGAACGCCCTGGCGCTGCCAAGGAGCGGTTCGGGGTCCTCAGACGGTTCGCCCCAGCCCGTGCAGAGGGCCCAGCCGGTGACCATCTCGAAACCCCACCTCGACCGGTCCTCGAGGAGCCAGGCCATCATGTGGCCGTCGACTAGGGCGTTCACGAAGCGGCGGTCGTCGCACTTCACCGTGAAGGCCCGGTTGAACTCCTCCGACTCCAACTCGATATCGCGCAGGCCGGATGCGCGGAGCGCGACGCTGACCCGGTTCTCGGGATAGAGGACGATCGGCGGGCAGTCGAGGGCGATCTGCACGAGACACGCTGGGTCGTATCCGTTGTCAAAGACGACGACGTTGTGCCCACCCCAGGTCCCCCACAGCACGTTGCGAAGCTGTGCCCGCTGCGCGCGGAATGCCAAGAGGGGGATCGCGAGGAGATTGAAGGGATCCCGCGGCGCGAACCAGAGCCCGAGGCGGCTCGCCGCGCGACGCATCGCCCTTCGTCGCCGCAGCCGTGGAGACAGGAAAGCGTAGATTGCGCCCGCGAAGACCCCGACCGTCGCCACGAGCTCCGGGGTCGGCAAGGACGTGCCGTCCGTTGCACCGTCATCCGCCCGAGTCAGGTACACCGTCCAGAGCACGGCGTAGAAGGCGACGATGCCGGCGAGGAGCCAGAGCCGCCGGCCCCGGGCGGTCTCCGCCCGGGCGAAGGCTGCGGCCGTGTTGGGAGCCATGCCTCCCGTCTCCGCACCCCGGGTCTTCGTTCCTGCAGCCTCAAACGGGGGGTGATGCGAGCGGCGCCTCGGGTCCGGCTTCCACATGCCGGCGAGTATCAGCCCGAGCGGACCGAGGAAGAACCCGAGCAGGAAGCCGGAGGAGAACCGCCCGCCCTTGCTCCGGACCAGGGAGGCTGTCGCCCAGCCGAACAGCGGAGGGAAGCCGAGGAGGAAGAGCATGAACAGCCCGAGCTGGTACCTCCCGAATAGCTGATACCTCCCGAAGAGGAGGAGGACGAGGACGAACCCGGCGATGGCGACGAAGGGCGCCGTAAGCGAGTCAGGGCCCGTCCGCCACGACCCCACAGGAGTAGAAGCGCGAGTCTCGGCCGGTTCCTCAGAGCGATCGGTCTCCGCCACCAGGGTCTGAGAGTGCACGCGGTCGGTGCCCGCGTCAATCAATCGCTCACCAAGTCGGTTCACCGCCTGTCAAGTTCAAGCTGCGCTTCCACCCAGACGTTCTCAAGTCCCTCTGCCAGCTGCTCGGGGGCTAGGCTGGACTGCTCTCCAGGCGGCCGGGTTTGCGCCGACACATCACCGGCGGGTACTGTCCACGCACCCAAACCCCCCGGAGGCGGCAGATGCACAGAGCCCTTAGGGTCGCAACCTCGATCGCGACGGTCGCCCTGGCTTTGGCCGCCGCCCCGCTGCCGAAGGCGCTCGCCGCATGCAGCTGGAACGTCGTCCAGAGCCCTAGCAAGGGCACGACCCTCGACAACTTCCCGACCGATGTATCCGCGTCCTCGCCCAGCGACGCATGGATTGCCGGCTTCTACAGGGACGACTACGGGGACGGCCACACCTTGACGCTGCGGTGGAACGGGTCGAAGTGGAAGCTAGTGGCAACTGCGGATCCCGACAGTCAGGCGTTCCTCCAGGGCGTGTCGGCGCTGTCGAACTCCGACGCGTGGGCGGTCGGCAACACGATCAGTGGATCGTACGACTACAACGGTCTGATCCTGCATTGGAACGGGGGCGAGTGGACGGTGGAGACTCCCCCGGCCGACGAGCCCGCCGGCGCCGTGCTCTACGACGTGCTCGCGCTCGGCCGGAAGAACGTCTGGGCGGTGGGACTCTCGCAACAGGGGACCCTCGTCGAGCACTGGGACGGCACGGAGTGGTCGGTGGTCCCGGGCCCGAACCCGGGCACGTACAACTCGCTCACCGACGTGACGAGGATCCCGGGAACGAGAAAGCTCTGGGCAGTGGGGAGCACCGATTCTGAGCCCTTGTTCGCGAAGTGGACCGGGACGATGTGGAATGTCACCCCTGGCCCCGACACCACGCAGGGCGTGATGCAGGGGGTGACGGCCATCGCCGCCGACGACGTCTGGGCGGCCGGCTACGACTACGACTACGGGATAACGCCGAACCGCTGGATCACCCTGATCGAGCACTTCGACGGCTTGGCATGGTCGATCGTCTCTAACCCAAGCCCCTCGACATCGTTCCCAGGCGACTTCCTGTACGGCATCGCTGCGGTCTTGAGCGACCGCGTGTTCGCCGTCGGACACAGCTACGACGGAACGGACTTCAAGGACCTCCCCCTCTTCGAGGCTTGGGACGGAGCCGACTGGACCGAGCAGTCGACGCCCGCGTTCAACGGGAGTACCGACATGCTGGGTGTTGCTGCGATCCCCGGGACCTCAAAGCTGTGGGCCGCAGGGTTCACGCGAGGCGCCACCCGGTTTCGCACGCTTGTCGAACGGTTCTCCTGCCACGCGTAGACGGACGATTCCGATTTCGAGCGGTGGCCGGAGGCATCCGTGACCAGGTTCGTCTACGACTTCTCCCAGGGCAACAAGGACATGAAGGACTCCTCGGGGCCAAGGGAGCCAACCTCACGAGTGTCCAGAGGATGAAAAGGCGCGTACAACTCGGCGGTGGAATGGTGGGAGGGACTCCGGGGGACAAGAGCCTGGAAGACAACCAGAGGGTGGAGTTCGACATCACCGAAGGTCCAAAGGGCCCACAGGCTGCGAACGTCAGGCCCGTGGGCTAGGTCTTCCTCTCCCACCGGCCTATCGCTCTGGCTGCGACGGCCTTCTGGACCCGTGGGGTCCAGAAACTCGATCGCCGCCTGAGTTGACAGCTGCAGCCGACCCCCAGATCGCCGTGCTGCGACACCAGGTCGCGATCCTGCGCCGGCAGGTGAAGCGCCCGGTCTACCGCGCATCGGACAGGGCATTCCTCTCTGCGGCAAGCAGATTGCTCCCGCGAGAGGCGTGGGGCGCGTTCCTGGTCCGGCCTGAGACCCTCCTCCGCTGGCACCGACAGCTCGTCGCCAGAAAGTTGACCAGGCCGCACCGCCCCCGGGACGGCCCGCTCTGGGTCCCGAGGTCCGGGAGCTTATCCTCCGCCTGGGAAAGGAGAACCCCAGGTGGGGCTATCAGCGGATCCGGGGAGAGCTCCTGAAGCTCGGGGTGAGGGTCTCTGCCACCACCATCGCAACGGTCCTCCGCTGCGCCGGACAAGGCCCGGCTCCCAGGCGCGGTCCCACGTGGAGCGAGTTCCTCCGAGCTCAGGCGGCCGGGCT
>DATEBA010000063.1:0-34213 GCA_035288045.1 Actinomycetota bacterium | reverse complement strand
CGCAACCGTGCCCGACATGCGGGCGGCCGCTCGGCGGGGACTTCGCCGGCTACCTGAGGCATTGCAGGGCCGAGCGGGCGGAGGCGAGGAAGGCGCAGACCCAGGCGGAGAGGGCGGCGAGGGAGGCGCGCGCCGCTCGGGCGAAGGTCGAGAAGCGGCGCGACGCGGCCGCCAAGGCCGAGAGGACGGCTCTCGAGGCGGAGGCCGGCCGGGTGCGGCTCTCCGAGCAGGTCGACGCGCTCCGGGGAGAGGTCGCCGCGCTCGCCGAACCGTTCGAGGGCCAGACGCCGGATCTCCGCGACCTGGAAACGGGGGCCGACCGGGCCAAGGCGCTCGCCGCGCGGATCGCGGGGCTCGATGCCCAGCGCACGCATCTATCGCAGACGCACCAGGACGTTGCGACGGCCGATGAGCGGCTCGCCTCGTTGAAGGCCGAGCTAGACCGGCTGGTGGAGAGGGCACAGGGGCTCGCGTTCGATCCCGAGGAGCACGCTCGTCTCCGGGAGGAGCTCAGGGTAGCGGAGCTCGCGCTCGAGCGGGCTCGCAGCGAAGAACGTGAGGCGAACGACGCGGCAAGCGACGCCGAGAAGCGCGTGAGCGAGCTCGCAGGCGAGCTTCGACGGGCCAAGGAGACCGCATCGAAGGTGGACGAGATGCGGGCGGAGGCCCGCTACCTCGAGCGCGTGACGCTGCTCCTGGACGGGTTCAGGGATCATCTCGTGTCGCGGATCGGGCCCGAGCTCTCCCGCGAGGCCGAGGCCGTGTTCCGCGAGCTCACGAACCACGAGTACGACGACCTGAGGATCGACGAGGACCTCACGATCCAGATCGCCGACGGGGACCGGTATTTCGGGATCGACCGGTTCTCGGGGTCGGAGAGCGACCTCGCCAACCTCGCGTTGCGCGTCGCGATCTCGACACATCTCTCGCGAGTGTCGGGTGCGGACGTCGGGATGATCGTGCTCGACGAGGTGCTCGGCTCGCTCGACGTTGAGCGAAAGGACCTGTTCGTGCAGACGATGGGGCGGTTGGCCGGAAGGTTCCACCAGCTCTTCGTGATCACGCACGCGGAGCAGGTGAAGGACCAGTTCCCCGCCTCGATCGAGGTCCGCAAGATCGGCCGGCGCCGCAGCGATGCGGTCCTGCGCTAGAGGTCGCTAGAGGTCCCTAAAGGTCGCTAGAGGTCGACCTCCTCGACCACGCGGGTCTCGACCTCGAACCGATCGCCCGTCCAGGCAAGCGCTGTAGTGCGCCTGCGACTCGGGCAGCAGTGAGCGTCCTCGGGCTCGTAGACGGCCTCGGCGACGACCAAGCGGCCGGCGTCGATCTCGACCTGCGCGTCGCAGGTCTGCTCGTGCCAGATCTCGTCGGTGATGAGCGTGTCGTCGTCGGTGGCGAGCACCCGCCACGCGCCGCAGCCACCACTTCCTCCGGTGCTCTCGAACGTGAGGATCTCGTCGTGGCCGTCGGCGGTGAGGTCGCCGAACGTCGCCGTGATGCCGAGCACCCCGCGCTCGACGCGGTCCTCGAACGCGTAGGTCACGCGCCATGCTCGCTCGTCCGGGTAAGCCTGCCATAGCGCGAGGCCCCATCTCTGCCTGAGCGGATCGGCTCCCCGGAACCAGGCGGCCACCACCTGGTCGGGGATCCCGGCAGCCTTGGGGACGTGCCAGACGTCGGCGACCTCCGCACCGGGTGGCGCGAACCTCCGGTTCGGGATGACGACCGGGTAGATCCCCTGGCTCTCGATCGGCTCCGCCCAAGCCGGCGGGATGGGTGTCGGGAACCCCGTCGGCGACTCAGTGGGCTCGAGCGTGGGAGGAGTCGTGGCGGCTGGGGACGTCGCGGGCGGCTCGCTGGGGAGCGCGATGAGGTCGCCTCCGCAGGCGGCCAGGAGCACGAGGAAGAGGGCGGGGAGGCGGGAACGGCTCACGCGGCAATCCTCGCACACCAACCCCTGGTCGCCTGCCGTCGCGGCATCCCCGCGCGTTCGTTGGGAGAATGGAGGCGTGCAGACGGAGAGGGAGATGACGACTGAGCTTGCCGGTGCTCGCGGGCGTCTCGAGACCGCGAACGGCGGATTGGATCTCTACCGGCTCGGGTGGCTCGACGAGCGGGGGCTCGGGACCGTGGAGCGGCTGCCGCGTACCGTCAAGATCCTGCTCGAGAACCTCCTCCGGCGTGCGGGCACGCGCGACGTGTCCGACGAAGACGTCTTGTCGCTCGCTCGCTGGCCCGGTCCGGTGTCCGGGGCCTCGCTCGCGTTCATGCCGTCCCGCGTCCTGATGCAGGACTTCACCGGCGTCCCCGCGGTCGTGGACCTCGCCGCGATGCGCTCGGCGATCGCGCGGGGCGGCGGGGACGCGGGCCGGGTCAACCCGCTCGTTCCGGTCGATCTCGTGATCGACCACTCCGTCCAGGTCGACGTCTTCCGGAGCCCGGACGCCTACGCGGCGAACATCGAGTGGGAGTACAGGCGCAACGCCGAGCGCTACGCGCTCCTTCGGTGGGCTCAGCAGGCGTTCGAGGGGGTGCGAGTGGTCCCCCCGGGCGCCGGCATCTGCCACCAGGTGAACCTCGAGCACCTCGCCCGCGTGGTCGACGCGCGCGACGGGGTCGCGTTCCCGGATACGCTCGTCGGGACGGACTCGCACACGACCATGGTGAACGGACTCGGCGTGCTCGGGTGGGGTGTCGGAGGGATCGAGGCCGAGGCGGCGATGCTCGGCCAGCCGATGTTCCTGCCGGTCCCCCTCGTCGTCGGCGTGAGGGTCACCGGCGCGCTCGCGCCGGGGACGACCGCCACCGACCTCGTTCTCACGCTCACCCAGATGCTCCGTGCGCACGGGGTCGTCGGCAAGTTCGTCGAGTTCTGCGGTCCGGGGCTTTCGACCCTCGAGCTCGCCGACCGCGCAACGCTCTCGAACATGTGCCCGGAGTACGGGGCGACCGCCGCCTACTTCCCGATCGACGCCGAGACGCTCAGGTACCTGGAGCTCACAGGCCGCGGCGATCGCGTCGGCCTCGTCGAGCGCTACGCGAGGGACCAGGGACTCTTCCGGAACGACGGTGACCCCGATCCGGCCTTCAGCGAGCTCCTCGAGCTGGACCTCTCCTCCGTCGAGCCGTCGGTAGCGGGGCCGAAGCGGCCCCAGGACCGGGTGCCGCTCGGGCGGGTGTGGACCTCGTTCGTCGAGGCGTTCCGCGACCGTCTCCAGCCCGACCCCGAGCCGACCGCTATCGGTGGCTTCGTCGCCGAGGGCGGTGCCCACGGTGGGACGACCTATCCCCAGATCGACACCGAGGTGATCGTGGATCCCGAAGGCGAGCCTGCGGGCGTGCGCATCGACGGCGAGCTGCATCACGGTTCCGTGGTGATCGCGGCGATCACGAGCTGCACCAACACGTCGAACCCCTCCGTGATGGTCGCCGCGGGGCTCCTTGCCAAGAAGGCGGTGGAGGCAGGTCTCGCGTCCCGGCCGTGGGTGAAGACGAGCCTCGCGCCCGGGTCCCGCGTCGTCACCGACTACCTGGACCGGGCGGGGCTGACGCCCTACCTGGAGAAGCTCGGGTTCGGCCTCGTCGGCTACGGGTGCACCACCTGCATCGGGAACTCGGGACCATTGCCGCCCGAGGTGGCCGACGCGGTCCAGGAGAACGACCTCGTCGTGGTCGCGGTCCTCTCCGGGAACCGGAACTTCGAGGGGCGGATCCACCCCCAGGTGCGTGCCAGCTACCTGGCCTCGCCCCCGCTCTGCGTCGCGTATGCACTCGCAGGCCGGGTCGACGTCGATCTCACATCGGAGCCTCTCGGCACGGCACCTGGCGGATCTCAGGTCTTCCTGCGCGACGTGTGGCCGACGCCCGAGGAGGTCCGCGAGGTGATCGCCGGGGCGATCTCGGTCGAGCAGTTCCGCGAGGAGTACGGGCGGATCTTCGAGGGCGACGACCGCTGGAAGACGATGCCGTCTCCCTCCGGCCCGATGTTCGATTGGAACCCCACGTCCACGTACGTTCGAGAGCCGCCGTTCTTCGAGGCGATCGATCCCATGCCTGCCGAGACGGGAGACATAGAGGGCGCCCGCGCACTCGTCATCGTCGGGGACTCGATAACCACCGACCACATCTCCCCGGCCGGCTCGATCAGGCCCGATTCGCCGGCGGGGCGCTACCTCTTGGAGCGGGGGGTGGCGCAGCCGGACTTCAACAGCTACGGGGCGCGGCGCGGCAACCACGAGGTGATGCTCCGCGGGACGTTCGCGAACGTGCGACTGCGGAACCTGCTTTTGCCGGACACCGAGGGTCCATGGACCGAGCACCTGCCGAGCGTCGATGCGATGAGCATCTACGACGCCGCGCTCCGTTACCGGGACGAGAGCGTTCCGCTCGTCGTCCTCGCGGGCAAGGAGTACGGTTCGGGAAGCTCACGCGACTGGGCGGCGAAGGGTCCCGCCCTCCTAGGGGTCCGCATCGTGCTCGCGGAGGGGTTCGAGCGAATACACCGGAGCAACCTCGTAGGTATGGGCGTGCTGCCTCTCGAGTTCGCAGCGGGGGACTCGGCCGAAGCGCTGGGGCTCACGGGTCGCGAGACCTTCTCGGTCCGTGGGCTCTCCGGCGGGATCCGACCCGGCCAAGATGCCACCGTGGAGGCGATTCGGGACGATGGCACGACGCTCACGTTCACCGTACGCGTGCGGATCGACGGACCGGCAGAGGTGGAGTACTACCGGCACGGCGGCATCCTTCAGATGGTCCTTCGCCAGATGCTGTCCGGGTAGCCCAAGGGCGGGGACTCGCCCCGCCCTTCGAGGATCGTCGTTCGGCTACTTGAGGACGGGGGACTTCAAGGGCTGGGCTAGGACCCTGGGGGCGCCTACTCGACGCTTCCGGGCGTCGTCGTGTGCCGCGCGAGGTAAGCGGCGGCCTCCGCACGGCGCGCCACCTCGAGCTTGGAGAGGATGCTGGAGACGTAGTTCTTCACGGTCTTCTCGGCGAGGTGCAGCTCTTGGCCGATCTCCTTGTTGGTCTTGCCGTCGGCGACCAGGGAGAGGATTCGCTCTTCCTGAGGCGAGAGGCGAGCGAGCTTCTCGTCCTTCAGCAGGTGCTTGCCCTTCCGAAGGCGCTCGAGGACGGCGCTGGTCACCGCGGGGTCCAGCAGGCTGTCACCCTTGCCCACGGCGCGGACCGCGCGCAGGAGCTCGCCGCTCTTCACCTGCTTCAGCACGTACCCCGACGCGCCGGCCATGATCGAGGAGAACAGTGCCTCGTCGTCGGCGAAAGAGGTGAGCATCAGCACCCGGGTCTTCGGGTGTTTCGCGCGGATCTCGCGCGTGGCCTCGATCCCGCTCCCGTCGGCGAGGCGCACGTCCATGATGACCACGTCAGGACGGCTCCGCTCGGCCTCGTCGACCGCCTCGCGGACCGTTCCGGCCTCGGCCGTCACGACGATGTCTTCGGTCGACTGCAGCAGCGAGCGAAGGCCGCTTCTTACTATCTCGTGGTCGTCGACCAACATCACTCGAAGTGGTTGCTGCCCGGTCACCGCCCAATCCTACCCTTCGGAGGCGGCGACCTCGGCCTGCTCCGGGGGCTGGTCCTCGATCCGCCTGGCGATCCGGTCGAGGAAGTCCTTGATCGTGGCCTCCGCGATGCGATGCAGGAGCGCCTTGTCGATCGCCCTTCCCACCGCTCCGAGCGGGGGATCGTACCGGCCGGTTATGGACAGCTGCGTGCGATTGGGGCCGATCCCGGCGACCTCGACGTCCGCCTCGAGCTTGGGGAACAGTGCGGCCCGCTTCGCAGCGGTCCAGCGCAGGGGCAGCATGATCTTGGAGCCGACCCGGATGGGTTCCGCGAGCTCGATCGCGACGGTTCTCTCCACGCGCATCGAGTCGCCGAAGCCAACCTCGGCTAGGAGCGTCGCGCCGTGGTCCTCTGCCTCCTGCGCGAGACCCTGCACCCAGGCTCCGGGGTTGCGAAGGAGCGCGGCCTCGACCGCTCCGTGCGGAAGCGGCAGCTCGACGAAGTAGCGAACGAACATGCGCACAGCTTGACACGGGCCGGCTAGGGGGGAGGGGCCGATGGACCCAGGCGAGCAGGGACCTCCGTCGCCGAAGGAGCAACCGGGGTGGCTAGAGCGGAAGGGAGATCCGGACGATCGTGCCGGTTTCCGGCGAGCTCTCGATCTCGGCGGCTCCACCGATCGCGGCCGCCCGGTCGCGGAGGTTCGCCAGGCCCTGACCCGAGGTGGCTCGCTCTGGATCGAAGCCGTTGCCGTCGTCGTCGACCTCGAGGAGCGCGAGCCCGTCCTCGCGTCGAAGCGTGACACGGCACGTCGCCGCGTTGGCATGCCGGCCGACGTTCGAGAGCGCCTCGCGCGACATCTGCACGATGTCTTGAGCGAGCGAGGCGAGCTCTCCGGCGACGTCCTCCTCTACATCCACTACCGTCACGACGCCGCTCTTCTCCTCGAACTCCTTGGCCAGCTCGCGGATCGCCTGGTCGAGGTGCCGGTCGGCGAGGATCCCGGGGCGCAGGCCGAATATGTAGTTGCGGAGGTCGCGGATCGCTCGGTCGATCTCTGCGACGGCGCCCTCGATGCGCTTGGCCTGCTCGTCGTTGCGGCTGAGGGCGGCGGCGCCCTGGAGCCCCATGCCTACGGCGAACAGGGCCTGGATCACTCCGTCGTGAAGCTCCTTGGCTATGCGCTCCCGATCCTCGAGGAGCATGAGGCGCCGGACCTCCGCCTGCGCGCGCTCGTGTTCCAGCACGATCGAGGCCTGCGTGGCGAAGGTCTCGACCAGCCGGAGATCCTCCTCACCGAAGGTCGGACCGCCCGATCGGTTCGCGACGGCGAGGGTGCCGAATGCGCGGCCCCCGGTGGTGAGCGGCACGAACATCGAGGGCCCGATGTCGCCCAGGTGTACCAGCGGCTGATGAGCTCGGGAGTCGTCGGTCGCGTCGTCGAGGATCGCCGCACGCCCGAAGCGGATGACCTCGCCGGACACTGAGTCGGCGATGGGGAACCGCCATCCGCGCAGCCGGTCGGCGTGCGCGCCGACCGCTACGCGCAGGGTGAGCGTCTGCCCACCGGGCTCGGGGACCGCGATCGTCGCGACGTCCGCTCGCACGAGCTCTCGCGCCCGCTCGGCCACGAGCTCGAGGGTCTCGTCTCCTTCGATCTTCCCGGAGAGGATGTGGGTCGCGATCTCGCGCACCGCGTCGAGCCATTGCTCGCGGAGCCGGCTCTCCTCGTAGAGGCGCGCGTTCTCGATTGCGACACCGGCCTGCGTCGCGAGGACCAGGATCGCTGCCTCGTCCTCGTCGGTGAACTCCGCAGCCTCTCGCTTCTCGGTCAGGTACAGGTTTCCGAACAGGCGCCCGCGGGCCATGACCGGGGCTCCGAGGAACGAGCGCATCGGAGGGTGCCCCTCCGGCAGGCCCACGGCACGCGGGTCGTTCGTGACGTCGCGGATCCGGAGCGGGCGCTGTTCCTCGAGGATCACGCCGAGGATGCCCCGGCCGGCCGGCGGGTCGCCGAGCGCCGCGCGCTCCTCAGCGGAGATCCCGGTCGTCACGAAGTCGGCTATCCGCCCGTTTCGGCCGAGTACCGCCAACGCCCCGTAGCGCGCGCCTGTGATCTCGGCGGCGAGGTCGACGATCCTCTGCAAGACCGAGTCGAGCGCCAGCTCGGACGAGAGGGCGAGCCCGGCCTCGATGAGCTTGGCGTCCCGGTCTCCTGCGGTGCCGGCGGCTCGATCCGCTTTCACGGAAACAGCGTATCGCCCGGGCGGCGTCCGGACTCCGCGACGGGGGTCCTCCGGCCCTACGTGACGACCGGAGCGGCTCCTAGGCTCTGCCGCGAGGTGGTGGTGATGCAGCGCACGGTGAACGACGTGATGACCAGGACCGTCGTCGTGGTCGGCGAGTCCGCCCCCTTCAAGGAGATCGTTCGTCTGATGCGCGAGTATCGGGTCGGCGCGCTGCCCGTTGTAGACGCGGACGGGGCCCTGGTCGGCGTGGTCACCGAGGGCGACCTGCTCCTCAAGGGAGATCCCGAGCTGCACGACCCGCCGCGCCTGTTCGAGCCGCCGGAGCGACGGGCGGAGCGCTCGAAGGCGCGGGGGCTCGTGGCGGGCCAGCTGATGACCTCCCCGGCTTGCACCGTGAATCCCGACGCCACGATCGCCGAGTCGGCGCGACTGATGCGCGACCGGGGGGTCAAGCGTCTCCCGGTCTTGGCACCGTCGGGACTGCTCGTCGGGATCGTCTCCCAGCCGGATCTGCTCAAGGTCTTCACCAGGCCGGACTTCGAGATCGAGCGCGAGGTGGTCCACGAGATCATCGAGGGCGAGCTGTCCCTGGAGCCCGGGACGGTGCGGGCGAGGGTGCGCGACGGCGTAGTGGTCCTCGACGGCCAGCTCGAACGGCGGGCCCTGGTGCCGGCGCTCGTCGACCGCGTCCGGGCGGTCGACGGCGTGGTCGCCGTCGAGTCGCGCCTGTCCTACCGTCCCGGCCGGACCGAGGACGTGCCGGTGCCCGTGACCTGGGAGCGCCTGGCGATCGGTGCGCGCTAGGCCGGTCGTCTGCCCGGGCGACCCCGGATGGCTCCGTCGGGTGGGGCGGGGATGGTCCGTCGGGGGGGTCATGAGCCGCCGCTGCCCGGTCGATATTCCTAGAAGCGATGAACGATTCCGTCTCGGAAGAGGCTCGCCTGGCGGCGCTCGGTCTCTACGACGTCCTCGACACGCCGTCGGAAGAATCCTTCGACGACCTCGCGCGGCTGGCCGCGCACCAGTGCGGCACTCCCGTAGCCGTCGTCGCTCTGGTGGATGCGGACCGTGTGTGGGGGAAGGCCGTTGTGGGTCTCGAGCCGGGCGAGGTGCCGCGCGTCGGCTCCTTCGCCGAGGAGACGATCCGCCACCGGGGCATCACGATCGTGAACGATGCGACAACCGACGAGCGCTTCGCAGGCCACGGCCTCGTCACCGCGCAGCCCCTCGTCCGGTTCTACGCCGGCGTCCCCCTCGTGTCCACAGACGGGTTTCCGCTCGGCACTCTCTGTGTGATGGACCTTCGACCGAGGTCCCTCTCCGCCGACGAGGCCGCCGGGCTGGTGGTCCTGGGCCGCCAGGTCATGACCCTCCTGGAGCATCGTCGGGCGATGACCGAGCTCCGAAGCTCGATCGACGAGCGCCGCCGCGCGGAGGAGCTCGCATGGGAGCGCGACGTCCGGTTCCGCGTTACCGCCGAGCAGATGCCGGGGATCCTCTGGTCGACGGACACCGAACTCCGTTTCACCTCGATGGTTGGCGGCGCTTTGGCGGCCATCGGACTGGTTCCGGACGAGGCGGTCGGCGTCACGCTCTTCGAGCACTTCGAGACCGAGGACCGCGACTTCATGCCGATCGCCGCGCACCTCGAGGCGCTCGACGGGAACTCACGAGCCTACGAGCAGAACTGGCGAGGGCGACGGTTCGAGTGCCACGTTGTGCCGATGCGCGACGGGGAGGGCTCGATCGTGGGCATCCTTGGGGTAGCCGTCGACATCACCGACCGCGTGTGGGCCGAGGGGGCGCTGGAGCAGACCCAGAAGAAGTTCCAAGGACTGATCGAGGCGGTCCCCGCCGTCACCTACATCGACCCCGTCGACGAGTGGGGCGAGAGCATGTACGTGAGCCCCCAGGTCATCGATCTCCTGGGGTGCACGCAGGAGCAGTGGCTGACCGATCCCTACTTCTGGCGCGAGCACGTTCACCCCGACGACATCGACCGGGTGTGGGACGAGTACGTACACCACCGAGAGACCGGGGAGCCGCTCGACCACGAGTACCGGATGATCCACACCGAGGGACGGGAGATCTGGGTGCACGAGAGCGCGGTCGTGCTCCGCGACGCGCCGGGCAAGCCGTGGCTGACCGAGGGCGTGATGATGGACATCACGGCACGCAAGCGTGTTGAGGGGGAGCTGGAGCTCGCGTGGCAGCGGGAGCGAGAGGCCGCGGAGCACCTGAGGAAGCTCGACGAGCTGAAGAACCTGCAGTTGCACGCAGTCTCGCACGACCTCCGGGGGCCGATCACCGCGGTGCTCGGCTCGGCGGTGAGTCTGGAGCGTGAGGGCGGGGATCTGCCCGAGGGCTCGCGCGCGGATCTCATCGGCGGGATCGTCGTTTCCGCGCGGAAACTCCACCGGCTCGTGACGGACCTGCTGGACCTCGACCGCCTCGAGCGCGGCATCGTCGAGCCCAACCGCAAGCCGACCGACGTCGGAGCCCTGGCACGCCGGATCGTCGGGGAGCTGGCGCTCGAGGGTCGCACGGTCGAGGTCGAGGCGCCAGAGCTGGAGGTGGCGGTCGATCCGGTGCAGGTCGAGCGGATCGTCGAGAACCTCGTGTTGAACGCGGCCAAGCACGCGGATCCAAGCACTCGGATCTGGGTCCGCGTGTGGTACGAGAACGACGGCGTGCTGGTTGCCGTCGAGGACGCCGGGCCCGGGGTTCCCGAGGAGCTGCGCGCCGCGATCTTCGAGCCGTTCCGGCAAGGTGGCCGGGGCCCCGGTCTCGGGATCGGGCTCTCCCTGGTGGCGCGGTTCGCCGAGCTCCACGGCGGGTGGGCGCGCGTCGGAGATCGGGAGGGCGGTGGTGCTTCGTTCCGGGCTTTCCTGCCGGCGCCGCTCGCGGCCGGCTCCGCGGCGGGCAGTGCCACAGTGGCCGGCTAGAGACTGGCGAGCTCGGCTATGAGGATCGGCTCGGTCGTCGGAGCTCCCGGACACGCCTCGGACTCGATCGTCACGGCCATCACGTCGCTCTCCTCGAGGGCGGAGTCCAGGTAGGCAAGCACCGTACCGTCCGCCTCGGGGCGGATGCAGGCGTCCGGCGACGGAGACCCATGGCGGATCGTCCACACCTCGTAGACGAGTCCCTCGCCGGGCTCCACCAGGTCGCCGATCACGTAGGCGCCTCGCTCACCCGGGCGGTAGGCGAGCGCGAGATCCCCTTCGGCTCCCTCGAAGGCTACGAGCCGGGCGCCGGGGAGGAAGTCGGCGAGCCCCTCGGTCGTCCCGTCGCCCGGGCCGCGAGCGAGCCAGCCCCCGGCGAAGAGCGCGAACGCGGCGGCGACTGCGACGAGCGCACGCCAGCCCCGGTGTGGCGCGCGCGCGCGAGTGACCGAGCCGGTGGCCCGCGAAACGAGCTCGTCCTCGAGTCCGTCGCGAACCCGAACCGGATCCAGCGCGAGCGCTAGCCGGCCGGCGACCTCCGCGAACCCCCGATCGAGAGCGCGGCACTCCTCGCACTCCTCACCGTGCGCGGAACGCTCTCGCGCGAGCTCGGTCTCGTCCGCGGGGCCCAGGCCGTCGAGCGCCGACGCGGCGAGCAGCTCCTCGATCCTCGTGTGGTCCCTCATCGCTCCATCCCGACGAGCGCCGCCCGGAGCTTCCTCATCCCGAGCAGCGTTCGCGACTTCACGGTCCCGAGGGGCAGCGAGAGCTCTGCCGAGATCTGGGTCTGCGTCTTGCCTTCGAAGTACATGAGCTCGATCACGCGCCGCTGGTCGTGCGGAAGGTCGCCGAGCGCGGCGCGGACGGCATCCCGCTCCTGCGGAAGCGCAGCCTCCTCCACGACCAGCGGCGCGGGGTCGCCGTCGACGATGACGGCCTCTGCGACCGCGGTCTCTGCTCGCCGCCGCTGCGCTTCCTCGCGACGGACCGCGTCGACGGCACGGTGGTGGACGAGCCCCAGGAGCCACGAGCGCACGCTGCCGCGCGACGGGTCGAAAGCGGCCGGGGCGCGCCACACGGCGAGGAACGCCTCCTGAACGATCTCCTCGGCTATGAACCGCTGACGGACGATCCGTACCGCGAGCGCGGCCGCCGTGGGCGCGTGGCGGCGGAACAGGGTCCTGAACGCCTCCTCGTCGGCCTCCGAGATGCGGCGCATCAGGTCCAGGTCCCGGGCCGCCGCGAGCTCATCCACGAGGGCTCGCTCCATCAACGCCGCGGCTTCCACGCTCCTCCGTCCGACCCACCGCCCGCAGGGATTCGCGGCGGGGCCGGGCGCGGATCGATCGGCGTGCGAAGGCCAGCTTTCCCCTCCTCGTGGGCGCTCGACCGTACCCGACCCTGCGGCTACGGACAAGGTCGTTGCCTACGGGCCCCACGTTGCTTACATTCGGGGCGCGCGACCGGCGGGAGACCATGGAACCGGAGTACTCGAGGGGCATCATCGATGACGATCTCCTGAGAGCGACGCTCGAGTCGACCGCTGACGGCATCCTGCTCGTCGACGACGGGGGCCGGGTCGCGTACGCGAACGGCGTCTTCCAGCGGATGTGGAGGATCCCCGACGAGCTGATCGCGACCGACAGCGACGATCGCCTCCTGGAGTACGTGCTCGACCAGCTGGGCGACCCCGAGGCGTTCCTCGCGAAGGTGAGGGAGCTCTACCGAACGGACCGCGAGGACTTCGACACCCTGCGTTTCAAGGATGGAAGGGTGTTCGAGCGCTTCTCGAGGGCGCTCGTGCAGCAAGCGCAGATCCGGGGGCGGGTGTGGAGCTTCCGCGACGTGACCGAGCGCGAACGCGCGCTCCAGCAGCTCCGCGATGCGGAGGCGAGGGCGCGTTCGCTGGTGGAGCAGATACCCGTGGTGGTTTACACGTACGACTCCCAGCTGGGGCTGACCGCGGCGCCGGAGGTGAGCCCGCAGATCGAAGCGCTGATCGGCTACGGCCGGACGGAGTGGGAGTCGAACCCGAGGCTCTGGGCCGACCTGATCCACCCCCACGATCGCGATCGGGTGCTCGCCGAGTCGGAACGGACCGACGTGACGGGCGAGCCCTTCGACGTCGAGTACCGGATGATCGCGAAGGAGGGCCGGACGGTCTGGGTGCACGATCACGCACGCGTGATCTCCCACGACGAGGACGGCACGCCTCGCCTCTGGCTCGGCATCTTCATCGACGTTACCGATCGCAAGGTGGCGGAGCAGACGAGAGAGGTTCTTCTGAAGAGCCTGGTGGCGGCTCAGGAGGAGGAGCGCCGGCGGATCGCCGTCGACATCCACGACGACTCCGTGCAGAAGATGACTGCCGTGGGCCTTCGGCTAGAAGCGCTCCGCCGTCGCCTCGGGGCGGGGGGGGACGCGGAAGCCGTCGAGACGCTGATCGATACGGTCGGCGCCGCGATCGCGCGCCTGCGGCATCTGCTGTTCGAGCTCCGCCCTCCGGCGCTCGATCGCGAGGGACTCGGAGCTGCGCTCCGTCAGTACCTCGACGAGGCCCGCCGAGAGGCAGGGCTCTCCGTTGTGCTCGAGAACCGGCTGGTCGAGGAGCCGCCGCAGGAGATCCGGGCGATCGCCTATCGCATCGCGCAGGAGGCCGTGACGAACGCCGTGAAGCACGCGGGCGGCACCCAGGTGGAGATCCTGGTCGAGTCGCGCGACGGCGGCGTACTCGTACGCGTCCGCGACGACGGGGTAGGGATGCCCGAGACGGAGGTCCAGCCCTCGGCGGGCCATCTCGGGATGTCCGCGATGCGGGAACGGGCCGAGCTCGCTGGCGGCTGGTGCCGTGTGGACAGCGGCGAGGGACGGGGAACGGCGGTCACGTTCTGGTTGCCCGTGGGTCCGCTGGCCTGACGGCCCTAAGCCCTCCCACGAGGCTGAGGCCCTGATAGCCGGCGCCAGCCCGCCGTTTCGTCACACGATCGCCACCGAGGGCGGCTCACGCCGGAACGCGAGGGCCGGGTAACCTTCTGCTCGATGGAGGCCCCGAGCGAACGAACTCCCGATCGCGACCGGTGGCGCTCTTGGTTCGTGGCCGTTGCGGCGAGCCTGTCGGCGCTGCTCGGGCTGGCTGGGGGTATCGGCTTCGGCGGATACCTATGGGCGAGCTCGAAGGTCGACCCCATCCCGATCACGCTGCCCGACGATCCGTCGGCGACCACGGCCGTCCTCGGGCGCTGCGCCGAGCGCGAGTGCAACTACCTCCTGCTGGGAAGCGACTCGCGGGAGGGTATGACCGCCGAGGAGCTCGAGCACTTCGGCACCGACGAGGATATCGGCGGAGAGAATCGCGCCGACACGGTCATCGTCGTTCACACCGAGCCCGACCGGAAGCAGGCCGTGATCCTGCACTTCCCGCGCGATCTCTGGGTGAACATCCCCGGCTCGGGAGAGGGGAAGATAAACGGCGCGTTCGCCGGGGGCGTGGACGGCGGCGGCCCGCAGCTCGTCGCCGAGACCGTCCAGGAGCTCACGGGGATCCGGATCCACCACGTCCTGTACGTGAACCTCGCTGGCTTCGAGAACATCGTCGACGCGATGGGCGGCGTCCCGATGTGCGTGGACCGGCCGCTCTTCGACGAGCTCACCGGCCTCGACATCCCCGAGGCCGGGTGCTACGAGTTCAACGGCTTCCAGGCGCTCTCCTACGTCCGCTCGCGCCAGACGGGCGAGGGCTGCCCGATACCCGATTTCGTCCGCATCCAGCGCCAGCAGCGGTTCCTTCGGGCCGTGCTGAACAAGGTCCTCCATCCCTCGCAGGTCGTGAACCTGCCCGACCTCGTGCCCGCGGTCCTCTCGAACATGCGGCCCGACCCCGGTCTGAACCCCGCGGACCTCGCGTATCTTGCGAGCCAGCTCCAGGGCGTGACCACCGGCGCCGCGGACTTCCGCGCGGTGCCTTCCACCCCGGCGACCATCTACCCCGGCGGCATCGAGACGAGCATCGTGAAGCTCGTGCAGCCCGACGCCGACCAGCTGTTCGAGGCCATCCGCGAGGGGAAGCCGCTCGGTGACCTCGGCAGGGAGCAGGTCTCCACACCGCCGACGCCCGCGAACATCGTAGTGGGGACCTTCGATCTTCTCTCGGCGGGGAAGGTCGACGCGGTCTACCAGCGCCTGAACGAGTCCGGGTTCAACACCGAACCTGGCATCGGCGACGCGGCAGCACTCGGAGACATCGTGGCGGGGTCCGCGATCCTCTACCGAGCGGGAGCACTCGAGGAGGCGAAGGTGGTCCGCCGCTTCGTGCCGAACATGGATCTGGTCCAGGTGCCTGAGGACTTCCCCGTGGGGATGGACGTCGCCGTCGTCGTCGCCTCGAGTTACGTCCCCGTACCGCCGGGCGAGGGGCAGCCACCGCAGGAGGGGCCCGACTGCGGATGAGGGCGCTCGTCCTATCCGGCGGCGAAGGATCCCGGCTCCGGCCGATAACACACACGAACGCCAAACAGCTCGTACCCATCGCGAACAAACCGATCCTCTTCCACGTGCTCGAGGACGTCCGAGAGGCCGGGATAGTCGAGACCGGCATAGTGGTGGGGGAGACCGCGCGGGAGGTCGAGGCCGCGGTCGGGGACGGCTCGGCCTGGGATCTCCGGGTGACCTACGTCCGCCAGGAGGCGCCGCTCGGGCTCGCGCACGCCGTGCTGGCGGCGCGCGACTTCGTCGCCGGGGAGCCGTTCGTCATGTACCTCGGCGACAACGTGCTCCTGGAGGGCATCACCGGCTTCGTGCAGGAGTTCGAGCGTCACCGCCCCGATGCCCAGATCTTCCTCGCGCGAGTGCCCGAGCCCGAGCACTTCGGGGTGGCGGTGCTCGAGGACGAGCGGGTCGTTCGCCTGGTGGAGAAGCCCAGGGAGCGGATCTCCGATCTGGCACTCGTCGGCGTGTACCTGTTCGACGACTCGATCATCGAGGCGGCCGAGACGCTTCGGCCCTCCTGGCGTGGGGAGTACGAGATCACCGAGGCGATCCAGTACCTGATCGACAACGGGCGGACCGTCCGCGCCGAGATGGTGAGCGGGTGGTGGAAGGACACCGGCAAGCCCGAGGACTTGCTGGAGGCGAATCGGATGATGCTCTCGGTGCAGGCCCGTCGGGTCGAGGGCGAGGTGGATGGGGACTCCAGGCTCCAGGGCCGGGTCGTGATCGAGCGCGACGCGAAGGTCGTCCGCTCCGAGATCCGCGGGCCGGCGATCGTCGGCGAGGGCACCGTCGTCGAGGACTCCACGCTCGGGCCGAACGTGTCGGTCTCCTACGGTTGCACCGTCAGCGGCAGCCGGATCGAGGACTCGATCGTGATGGAGCGATGCACGATCGCGGGGGTTCGCGCGCTCGCCCGCTCGATCCTCGGTCGCGACGTCGACGTTCGAGGAGCCGAGCCGCCCGGCGTCCACCGGCTCGTCGTGGGTGACCAGAGCCGGCTCGAGCTCGACTGACCGGCGCAGTGCTCCAGCCCGTGCCGGCCTCCGAGTACGTTTCCGTTCGGTAGGCTGCGCCCGATGAACCACCAGGGGTCTCGGGTCCGGGTGGCCATCGATGCGCGCCCCGCGCTCGACCCCCTGAGGACCGGCGTCGGGCACTACGCCGATCATCTGATCCGCGCCTTGCCGGGCGTCGA
The DNA here is from genome assembly GCA_035288045.1 of Actinomycetota bacterium. Taxonomy (GTDB): domain Bacteria; phylum Actinomycetota; class UBA4738; order UBA4738; family HRBIN12; genus DATEBA01. The sequence continues at coordinate 17,813 of DATEBA010000063.1, read as the reverse complement.
TCCGGAGGCAACGTGGGTCGCGTGGTACCTCCATGCGCGCGGGCTCCTTCAGCCGCGCCGGTTCTTCCCCGAGGTCGACGCGCCCAACTTCGAGGAGCACGCCTCGCGGTTCCCGGCGCGCCTTTACCAACCGATCTCGTGGCGCCTCGGTGTTCCTCGACTCGAATGGCTGCTGGATCTCGACGCGGTGCTCGCCACGAATTTCCTGCCCCCGCCGACCCGGAAACCGGCGGTGCTAGTGGTGCACGACCTCGCGTACGAACGCTTCCCGGAGACGGCACCGCACGTCGACCGCCGATGGCGGGCGCGCTTCGCGAACGGCGTCCGCACCTCCGCCGCAGTGATCGTTCCGTCCGAAGCGACGAAGCGGGATCTGCTCGACGCCTGCCTCGTCGACGAGGCGAAGGTGACCGTCGTCCCGCACGGCGTCGACCCGCCGCTTCTGGTGGCGCCCGGCGCCGTCGGTCGAGCTCGCCGCCGCTTCGGGATCGAGGGCGAGTACGTCGTCTTCATAGGCGGGATCGAGCCCCGGAAGAACCTCCGCGCGCTCGTGCGCTCGTTCGCGCGCGTTCCCGGCGACGCGGCGCTGGTCCTTGCCGGCGGACCCGTGCGATGGATCCCCGGGGAGGCCGGTCGGCTCAGGGCGGAGGTGAACGCCCTTCCGAAACCTGCCCGCAACCGCGTCGTCCTAACCGGCTACGTGACGGGAGAGGAGAAGGCGGCCCTCCTCGGCGGCGCGATCGCGCTCGCGTATCCCTCTATCTACGAGGGCTTCGGCCTTCCGGTGCTCGAGGCGATGGCTGCGGGCCTGCCGGTGCTCGCGTCGAACGTCTCCTCGCTCCCCGAAGTGACCGGGGACGCTGCGCTCCTTGTCGATCCGGCGAGTGAGGAGGAGATCGCCCAGGGCCTATCGCGTCTTCTTTCCGACGAGGGCCTGCGCGGGCGTCTCCGGGAGGCCGGCCGCACCCGCGCTGCCTCGTTCACGTGGGAACGCACCGCACGAGCCACGGCCGAGGTCCTCCGCCGGGCGGTCACGGAGTAGACTTCGCATCCGACCCGCGAGAGGCAAGCGATGTCCGACGAGATCGACGGCGTCTGGGTGAAACCCCTGAGGGTGATACCCGACGAGCGCGGCCGGCTGATGGAGGTGCTCCGCGCCGACGACGACGGGTTCCGCGCGTTCGGGCAGGTCTACGTGACGACCACCTACCCGGGGGTCGTGAAGGCCTGGCACCTGCACAAGGTCCAGGACGACAACTTCTGCTGCGTGAAGGGCATGGTGAAACTGGTTCTGTACGACGGACGAGAGGGCTCACCGACCGGGGGAACGATCCGCGAGTACTTCATCGGCGATTGGAACCCGCTGCTCGTACGGGTGCCGGCCGGCGTGCACCACGGTTGGAGGTGTATCTCGACGGACGAGGCGATCGTCGTGAACGTCCCCACCGAGCCTTACAGCCACGACGCCCCCGACGAGCTCCGCGAGCCATGGGACTCGCCGGCGATCCCCTACAGCTGGGACGTCATCTTCAAGTGAGCGAGTTCGGCCAAGTCCTCGTCACCGGCGGGGCCGGCTTCATCGGCTCGCACCTCGTCGATAGCCTCCTCGAAGACCCCGGCACGAGCGTGACGGTCCTCGACCGGCTCTCCCGCGGCGGCAGCCGCGCGAACCTCGAGCATCACGAGAAAGATCCCCGCTTCGGCTTCGTCATCGGCGACGTGGGCGACGCGGATGCTGTCGGTTCGCTTGTGGCCGGTGCCGACGCGGTGATCCACGCGGCGGCGGAGTCTCACGTGGACCGAAGCATCGAGGCTCCCCGGGAGTTCCTCGAGAGCAACGTCCTTGGGACCCAGACGGTGCTCGAGGCGTGCCGGGCGCGCGACACGCGGATGCTGATGGTCTCGACCGACGAGGTCTACGGACCTGGGGACCCCGCCGGCGGCCTGTTCGACGAGGACCGCCCGCTCGCTCCCCGCAGCCCCTACGCCGCGAGCAAGGCGGCCGCGGACCTCCTCTGCGGCTCGTACGCGGCCACCTACGGCGTGCCCGTCACGATCGTGCGCGGGACGAACGCGTACGGCCCGCGGCAGATAGAGAAGGTGGTCCCGACCTACACCGTCGCGGCCCTCGAGGGGAGGCCGATCCCCGTGTACGACGAGGGACGGCAGCGCCGCGAGTTCCTCCACGTGCACGACTGGGCGCGCGCCGCCCTCATCGTGCTAGCAAAGGGCGAGCCGGGCGTCGTCTACAACGTCGGCGGCGGCCACGAGCTCGAGAACGCCGAGCTCGCCCGGCGCATCTGCGCTCTTGCGGGGGCGCCGGAGTCGCTGATCGCGTTCGTGGCGGACCGGCCCGGGCACGACTTCCGCTACGGCGTGTCCGCCGACCGCGTTCGAGCGCTCGGATGGCGCCCCCAGGTCGCGTTCGATGAGGGCCTCGCCGGAACCGTTGACTGGTACCGGGATCATCTCGGGTGGCTGCGCGACGCCCACCCCGGGCCGATCGTGACCGAGCCGAGGGAGGCTCCGGCGTGAGGCTGGTCGTGACCGGAGCGGGTGGCGGGCTCGGCCGGTCGTTCCTCGATCGGGTGCCGGACCATCACGACGTCGACGCATTCACTCGCGACGAGCTCGACATCGGCGACCACCACGCGGTTATGCAAACGATCGTTCCGCTCCGGCCGGACGCCGTTCTGAACTTCGCGGCGTTCACCAAGGTGGACGCCTGCGAGACCGAGACGGAGCGCGCGTACCGCGACAACGCACTTGGTCCCCACAGCCTCGCGCTCGCGGCCCGCTCCGTGGGGGCGGTGATGCTCTACGTGTCGACCGACTACGTCTTCGACGGGGAGAAGGCGGGTCCGTACGACGAGCTCGACGTGCCGGCCCCCACGTCTGTGTACGCGCGGAGCAAGCTGGCGGGTGAGGAGCTCGTCCGCCGGACGACGCCGGAGCACTTCGTGGTGCGGACCGGCTACGTCTTCGGGGCCGGGACCGATTTCCTCACCGGAGCTATCGGACGCCTGGCCGGGGGGGAGACGGTGGGAGCGATCGCCGACCGAATCGGCAGCCCGACCTTCGTCCGAGACCTGGCCGAGGCGATGCTGCCTCTCCTCCTGACGGGACGGTTCGGGACCTACCACGTCGCCGGGACCGAGCCGACGACTTGGCACGAGGTGCTCCTCCGCGCGAAGGCACTCGGGGGCCTCGAGGGGAGCGTGGAGCCTCAACGCGCCGCCGACCTCGGCCTTCCGGCGCCCCGACCCCGCAACTCCGCGCTGGCGAGCGTGTTCGCCGGGCAGGTCGGCCTGTCACCGTTGCCCTCATTGGACGACGCCCTCGGAAGGCTCATCTCCAGCGGGTAGACTCGATGCCCCCCATGGCAAGGAAACGCTCCCGCACGTTCGCCTCGGTCGCCTGGCTGCTCGCCGCGCTGCTCGTCGCGGTGGCGTGCAACCCAGGTGACCCGCAGGACGACCCACCCACGGACGTCACGGTCGTCGACCCGCCCACCTCACGGCCCCCCAAGGTCGAGGGCGAGAAGTACGACACCAAGTGGCCGATCAAGTACGTCGTCTTCCTCGTCAAGGAGAACCGTAGCTTCGACCACATGTTCGGCCGCTTCCCCGGCGCGAACGGCGTTACAAGCGGCATGGACCGGGGGGTGGAGCGACCGCTCACTCCTGCCCCCGAGGGCCGGGCCCACGACATCCCCCACTGCTACGAGTGCGCGCTGGCGATGATCAACGGCGGACGCATGGACGGCTTCAACCAGGGCGAGTACGGGGACCAGTACGCCTACACGCAGTACCGCCCCGACCAGCTGCCGAACTACTTCCACTGGGCGAAGGAGTTCGTGCTCTCGGACAACTTCTTCGCCTCCGCGACCGGCCCTTCGTTCCCGAACCACATGTTCACGATCGCGGCGCAGTCGGGCCGCACGCTGGACAACCCATGGCAGCCGCCCGGAGCCCTGCACGACATGCTGAACCAGGGCCTCGCGAAGTCGTGGGGCTGCGACATAGCCGAGGGCGGCTACGTCGAGATCCTCGACCCCGAGGGGCAGCTCGTCCGCGTCGACCCCTGTTTCGACTTCCCCACCGTCGGGGATCTCCTCTCGGACGCGGGTATCCCGTGGGGCTACTACGCGGCGACGAACACCCAGAAGGGGTACATCTGGTCGGCCTACGCGGCGATCGATCGATACCGGAACAACCAGAAGCGCTGGAACGAGCACATCTTCGGCGTCGACAACCTGATCGCCGACGTCAAGGAGGGCCGTCTGCCGCCGGTGTCGTGGGTCACCCCCCGCTTCGAGCTCTCGGAGCACCCCGAGTACAGCATGTGCCACGGCGAGAACTGGACGACGAAGGTCGTGGACGCCATCATGCGGAGCCCCCTCTGGGAACACACCGCGATCTTCATCACGTGGGACGACTGGGGCGGCTTCTACGACCACGTGGCTCCCGTCCGGGTCGACCCGTTCGGTTTCGGGATCCGCGTTCCGATGCTCGTGATCTCGCCCTACGCGAAGGCCGGGTACATCGACAGCAAGGAGGGGGAGTTCTCCTCGGTGCTCCGATTCATCGAGGAGAACTGGGGTGTCGCCCAGCTCACGAAGCGTGACCGGCGCGCGAACGACATGAGCCACCTGTTCGACTTCTCCCAGGACCCGCGACCGCCCGACCCGTTGCCGCTGCGGACCGACTGCGAGGGGTCCATCTGGTCGCCCCCACCTCCGCAGGGGGCCTGACCAGTGCTTTTCGAGCCCTCCGGCCGGGTGGTTTCCCGGCCCGGGGGTGTTACGCTCCAGACATGGTGACCCAGCGGGCCGAAGACGAGCCCGAGGCTGCGGACGATGAGGAGGTCCGGGCGGGCGCAGATGCCGAGGTGACCGACCTCCGCGCCTCTCTTGAGCGCGAGATGTATTGGGGAGAGGAGGCCTCGAAGGCTCACCTCAGCTCCGGCGAGCTCCGCGACGCGATCCACGATTTCGCCGCGCTCCTTCGTGCCGACGAGCGTGAGCTGATCCCCCGGGGCGAGCCCAACCTGGGCAGCCATTCCCGCTGGCGCCGACAGACCAAGCTGCGACTTTTCCGCGTCCTGCGCCCGATCACTCGCCGCTACGACCGGTTGACCGGCGACCTCGCGGAGCTGACCCAGGCGCTCGCAGACCGAGTAACGGCGCTCGAGGCCGAGGTGACGAGGCTTCGATCGAAGCTCGACGGCTCCGGCGAGGAGCGAGAGGACCGCTGATGCGGATCGCGGTCTGTCACCCGCAGACCCCCTTCGTCAGCGGTGGGGCGGAGACGCACACGGAGGCGCTGGTGCGTGCCCTCCGCGACGGCGGCCACGAGGCGGAGATCGTTTCCGTGGCAGGCAAGTGGTACCCGCCGACCGAGCTCGTCCACCAGATGGGCGTGTGGCGCAGCATGGACCTCTCCGAGTCCAACGGCCTGAAGATCGATGCCGTCATCGCCCTCAAGTTCCCCGCATACCTCGTCAGACACGAGCGCAAGATCGTGTGGTTGATCCACCAGCACCGCACCGCGTACGAGCTCTGGGATCACCCGGTCTACGCCGATCTCTCGCGGCAGGAAGACGGTCGGGCCGTGCGAGACATGGTGTGGGAGGCCGACCGGGTCGCCCTCGGCGAGGCCAAGCGTATCTTCACGAACTCGCGGAACGTGCAGACGCGCCTCTGGAACTCGCTCCGGATCAGCTCGGATCCCTTGTACCACCCGTCGCCGATGTCCGAGCGGCTCCTCACGATGGACTCCGGGCCCTACGGCGACTCGATCCTCTTCCCAAGCCGCTTCGAGGGTCTGAAGCGGCAGAACCTCGTGGTCGACGCGATGACGCTCGTGCGAAGCGATGTGAAGCTCGTTCTCGTCGGTCGCGGTCCAGACGAGCAGGCCCTCCGACGCCAGATCGAGGACCTCGGGGTCGCCGACCGCGTCTCCATCGAGGTTGGACCTTCCGACGAGCGGTTGATGCAGCTGATGCTCTCTGCGCTTGCCGTGTACTACGGGCCGTACGACGAGGACTTCGGATACGTGACGCTTGAGGGCTTCGCGGCCCGGCGACCCGTCGTGACGCTCGAGGACAGCGGCGGGCCCCTCGAGTTCGTCGCAAACGGCGAGACCGGGTTGGTCGTGGCTTCCGGGCCGCGCGCGATCGCCGGGGCGTTCGATCGCCTCTACGAGGATCGGCGGCTGGCCGAGCGGCTGGGCAACGCGGGCCGTGAGCGGATCGCCTCCGAGATCCCCACGTGGCCGGAGATAGTAGCCCGGCTCCTTGCCTGATGCGGCGCCTCCGCTTCCGCCGCCCGCGGATCATCCGCCCGCGACAGCCGTGGGATTCGCACGCCGATCCACGGTTCGCGTTCGTCTCCCCGCTTCCGCCGGCGGAGACCGGGATAGCGACCTACGCGGAGGCCGTTCTCGGCGGTCTCGCACGCGTCGGGTTCCGCGACCGGCACGAGCTCGTGACGATCTGGCCGGTGCGAGAGGACCATGAGGCGGCGATCCCCTGGTACCGACTCTGTGTGTACCAGTTGGGGAACAACGTCCTATACCACCGCGACGTCTACCGGCACGCGGTCCAGAGTCCGGGGCTCGCGGTGCTCCACGATCTGGCTCTCGACGACTTCGTCCGTGGGCTACACGCGCACGGTGACCCGCTCGCCTACCCCGCGACGCGAGAGGCGATGGCTGCCCGACCACTGCTCACGTCGCCGGACGTCCTGATGCACGAGCCTCTTCGGATCCCCTGGTGTGCGCACGTCGCGCGCCGTTCACGCGGCGTCATAGTGCACTCGGAGTTCTCGCGCCGGTACCTACATGAGATCGGCTGCCGCACACCGATCTACGTCGTGCCCCATCCCGTTATCGAGCACGCCGGGGACGTGCGGAGGGCCGAACGCCGCAGCGCCGAGCTTCGAGCCCCACTGGAGGCGCGCGGCGCCGAGGCCATCGTGGGGATATTCGGGGACCTGAACGATGCGAAGCTGATCGACCTCGTGCTCGAGGCCGTAGGACGGCTGCCGGCGTCGGTTCACGTGTTGGTCGTTGGCCGGCGGATCGAAGGCACCGACATCGACGCCATAGTCGAGGCCTCGTCGCTCGGGGAGCGGGTGACGCTTCGCCCGAACGTCTCCAACGCAGACTTCCTCGGGCTGCTCGCCGCTAGCGATCTCGTCGTCGACCTGCGCTTCCCTCATCGGGGCGAAGTGAGCGGATCGCTGGCTCGGGCGATGCAGGTGGGCCGGGCGGCGATCGTCTCCGCCACGGGGACCTACCTGGACCTGCCGGACGACGTCGTCCTCCGGGTGCCGGCCGGCCGGCCCCCGGTCGCTGAGGTTGCGGAGACGATCCGGCGCCTTGTCGACGACCCGACCCTGCGCGCTCGGATGGGTGAGCGTGCCCGCACACGCATGCGGCTGCAGGCGGAGCGGGACGTCACGGCTCGCGGCTACGTCGAGGCGATCGAGGGGACGATAGCCATGCTCGAGGACCCGACCCGGCGGGCGCTGGCCCGATGGGCAGGGGCGCTGCTGGACATCGGGGTAGACGAGCGCCAGCTGGCGAGGGGCTACGGTCTGTCGTACGCGCGGGGCCTGGAGAGCGTCGGCGGTCCGCCACCCGCAGGGACCGTGACGCGATCGCAACAGGGGAAGCCGATACCCGAGGGAGGGGCGTTGGTAGACTCGCCGTGAGCGCGCGGGAGCGCGCCCGACACCCATGGTCACCACGATCGACGTCATCGAGCGCACGTCGGAGCCGCCTCGTCTGCGGGTCCTCGCGCGCGTCCGCGAGCTCTACGCGCACCGCGAGATCCTCCTGAACCTCGTTCGCAAGGAGCTCAAGGTCAAGTACGCGGCGTCCGTGCTCGGGGCGATCTGGTCTCTGCTCAACCCGGTCGTGTTCCTCGGCGTATTCACCTTCGTCTCGTTCGCGCTGGACAACAACGTTCCCAACTACCCGGTGTACCTGCTCTCCGGGTTGCTCGCGTGGAACCTGTTCTCCACCTCGGTCACCCAGGGCGCGCGCTCGGTGATCGACAACGCCAACCTCGTAAAGAAGGTGTACTTCCCGCGGGAGATCCTCCCGCTCTCGCAGATCGGCGTCGCCCTGGTGGACTTCGTGCTGCAGACGTTGGTCCTGCTCCTTCTCATGATCGCGACCGGGTACGACTTCCGGGTCGGGACGCTGGCGCTCTGGCCGCTGGCGTTCTTCACCCTCCTCGTCTTCACGGTGGCCATGTCCTTCTGGCTCTCCGCGATGAACGTGCGGTACCGCGACATCCAGCACCTGCTGAACCTCGGTCTGCTCGTGTGGTTCTGGTTCACTCCCATCGTGTACGCGAGCCACTTCGTGCAGGAGAAGCTGGCCGCCTACCAGCCCTTCGGGTTCACCAGCTTCTACCTGTACCTACTCAACCCCCTAGCCTCGATCGTCGTCGGGTTCCAGAGGGCGCTCTACGGCGTTGTCACGCCGCAGGGAGCGTCCGAGCCCGTGCTGGTGCAGGTGAGCGTCGGTTGGGTCGCCACGATCCTCGCCGGGGTTGCCCTCGGGTCGGTGGTGCTCTTGTGGTCGACCTGGCGGACGTTCTTCCGCCTGTCCGGGGACTTCGCCGAGGAGCTCTAGATGGCGTCGACGATCGAGGTAGAGGGCGTAAGCAAGAGGTTCCGCCTGTACCGCGAGAAGCCGAGCTCGCTCAAGGCCCGTCTCATCAGCTCCCGGACCCGCGCGGAGGACTTCTGGGCGCTCCGCGACGTCGCCTTTGCGGTCGAGGAGGGAACGTCGCTCGGGCTCATCGGGGTGAACGGGTCGGGCAAGACCACGCTCCTCAAGGTGATCGCGGGGATCCTGCGCCCGACGACCGGCCGCGTGGTGACGCGCGGCAGGATCGCGGCTCTCCTCGAGCTCGGGGCCGGTTTCCACCCCGAGCTCACGGGCCGAGAGAACGTGTACCTGAACGCGTCGTTCCTCGGGCTCTCTCGCAAGGAGACCGATCGCGCCTACGACGACATCGTGGCGTTCGCAGAACTCGGTGAGTTCATGGACAACCAGGTGAAGTTCTACTCGTCCGGGATGCTCGTTCGGCTCGGGTTCGCGGTTGCCGTCCACGTCGACCCAGCGATCCTTCTGATCGACGAGGTGTTGGCGGTAGGCGACGAGGCCTTCCAGGCGAAGTGCCTTGAGCGCGTCCGTCGCTTCCAACGCGACGGTCGCACGATCGTCTTCGTTACTCACGCTCTGGACCTGGTGCGCTCGATCTGCGACGGCGCCGTGATGCTCGACCGGGGGCGGATACACGCGAGCGGCAGACCCGACGAGGTGGTTCGCGAGCTCCGGTTGCTCAGCCTCAGGCACGACGTGGACTACGCCGGGGAGGAGGGCACCCGAGAGATCGAGATCGTCTCGGCCGAGCTGATCCGCGAGGACGGCTCGGTATCGCGGCCGGTGCGCCCCGGCGAGTCGCTGACGATCCAGGTGGACCTCCGCTCGAACGCTCCGGTCGACGACGCGGTCGTGTCGTTCGCGCTCCACGATCAGGGCAGCCACTTCGTCTTCGGTGCGAGCTCCGAGCAGAGCGGTGTGCTGTTGCCGCGGTTCGAGGGCAAGCGCCGGGTTCGGTTCAACCTCCGGTCGGTACCGTTCGTGCAGGGTAAGTACTGGGTGACGCTCGGGGTGCACGCGCGAGACCCGAAGCGCGTGTACCACCTTCAGGAGCAGCGGTACCCCTTCGAGGTCGTGTCGAACGGCGACCGCCGGGACCAGGTCTTCATCCCCGTCGAGGTGGAGGTCGAGGATCTTTGAGCTCGACCCGTGAGGCAGCAACGGCGCCGTCGGTCAGGCAGAAAGGTGTCCCCGTGAAGCTGATCGCCATGATCCTGCTCTCGGTCGCGCTCGCGGCCGTCGCGCAGCTTTCCCTGAAGCAAGGCATGAACCAGGTCGTCGAGCGGATTGGCAGGGTCGGTGTCGACGGTCGGTCGGTCTCCGCCGTCGCGACGACGCCCGCCGTGTGGGCCGGGCTGCTCCTGTTCGGCCTATCGGCGATGGTCTGGCTCGTCGTTCTCTCGCGGGCCGCCTTGTCGTTCGCGTACCCGTTCGCTGCCCTCACCTACGTGATGATCCTGCTGTTCGACAAGCTGATCCTGCACCAGGACGTCCCGGGGCTACGGTGGGCGGGGGTGGTGTTCATCGCCACCGGGATCTTCCTGGTCGCGCAGACTCCCCACCGGTAGATGCTCCAGGTGCCTCCGGCCGACCTGGCCGTCGTGATCGTGGACTACAACGCCGGCGAGTACCTCCGCCGGTGCGTGGCGTCGGTGCTGCGCTCGACCGGGGGCGCGGCGGTCGACGTACTCGTCGTCGACAACGCCTCGGCGGACGGTAGCGCCCGCTCTGTGGCTGAGGCGCACCCCGAGATCCGTCTGATCGAGAACCAGGACAACCGAGGGCTGTCTACCGCGTGGAACCAGGGGATCCGGGCGACGTTCGCGCCCTATGTGCTCCTGCTGAACCCCGACGCCGAGCTCTGGGCTGGGGATCTGGCGGGCCTGGTCCGGACGTTCGAGGACCGTCCCGCCGTCGCCGTCGTCGGGCCGGTCGTCCGGAATCCCGACGGGACGATGTACGAGTCCGGCCGGAGGTTCCCGACGCTCGCCGAGGCCGTGGGACACGCGTTCCTCGGTCCGTTCCTGCCGCAGAACCGGTTCACGCGTGCCTACAGGATGACCGACTGGGATCGGACGACCGAGCGCGAGGTCGACTGGGTCTCGGGATCCTGCTGGGCCGTTCGTCGGGCCGCGTTGGACGAAGTGGGACCCATGGACGAGTCGTTCTTCCTGTACGGCGAGGAGCTGGATCTCTGCACGCGTCTGCGCGCCGCCGGATGGAAGGTGCTCTTCACCCCTGCTCTCGAAGTGGTTCACGAGGGCGGCGTATCCACAGGGCGCTCTCGGCGCACGCACCTCATGCACTCGGCGAGCGTGTACCGGTACTTCCGCAAGCACCGCGCGCGAGGGTGGGGCCGCGCGCTCCTGCCGCTCGCCTGGGTGGCTCTCCGCGCTCGAGCCGAGCTCGTCGCCTTGCGAGATAGGGTACGGACGTGAAGGCGGTGGTCCTCGTCGGCGGCGAGGGAACGCGGCTCCGGCCGCTCACCGAGACCATACCGAAGCCGCTGCTGCTGCTCGTGGACAGGCCCTCGCTCGACCACGTGCTCGACCACCTGGCGCGCCACGGAGTGCACGAGGTCGTGCTTTCCTCCTCGTACCTCGAGGCGACCTTCCACGCTTTCATCGAGGCCCGCCACGGGGATCCGCGCATCGTGTGGATCACCGAGGAGGAGCCGCTCGGCACCGGTGGGGCGATCGTGAACGCCCTCGAGCACGTCGGCGACGAGCCGTTCCTCGCGTTGAATGGCGACATCCTGACCGACCTCGATCTCACGGCCATGCTCGCGTTCCACCGCGAACGCCGCGGGGCCGCGACGATCGCGCTGCACCGCGTGGAGGATGCCCGGCCGTTCGGCCTCGTGCCGACCGCAGGAGACGGCCGCGTGATCGAGTTCCGCGAGAAGCCATCGGAGCCCGTGCCGGGCGAGATCAACGCCGGCACCTACATCCTCGATCCGGGACAACTCGGCGACTGGACGCGAGGCGAGAACTTGTCGATAGAGCGCCAGATCTTCCCGGAGATGATCGCCTCCGGGCGGCCGGTGTTCGGGTTCCCCTCGGACGCGTACTGGCTCGACATCGGGACCCCCGAGATGTACCTGCAGGCGCACTTCGATATGCTCGGGGGCCGACTCGACGGCGTGCGTTACGCGGCGCCCTTCGTGGCGCCGGATGCCGAGATCGACCTGAGGGCGCACCTCGGGCGGTGGGTGGTCGTCGGCGAGCGGGCGGTTGTCGGCGCTCGAGCCCAGGTGGACGACTCGGTCCTTCACGTGGGGGCCGTCGTCGGTGTGGGCGCCCGGGTGCTCGGGACGATCCTAGGGCCGGGAGCGTGCGTGGGCGCGGGGGCGACCGTGACCGACAGCGTGCTCGCGGAGAACGCCGTGGTCCCGGAGGGAGTTTCCATCGCGGGCGAACGCATCTCCGCAGGTCAGGAGGCACTTCCGGGCTCCTAAAGGGCCGCTGCCGACGGGTCGATGTGGTAGGGTGCGGAACTCCGATCGAGCCATGCGCCGAACGATCCCCCTCCTAGTCGTCCTAGGGTTGCTCTGGACCCCCGTTTCCGCGGGGGCGGCCGACTCCTTCGACTTGTTCGGTTCGGGCTACGGGCACGGGCTGGGCCTGTCGCAGTACGGGGCCCTCGGCCTCGCTCAAGACGGCTGGAACGAGCGGCAGATCCTCACCCACTTCTACTCCGGCACCAGGCTCGAGCGAGCAAGAGCGCCCGGCCGCATGCGGATCGGCCTCACGCAGCTCGACGACGGGATCCGCGTGCGCGCGGTGGGCGGTGCCGTGGAGCTGCACGTGGAGGGGCCGGGCGGTCGGCGGGTGGGAAGGATACCGGCCGACGAGACCTGGACGATCCGCCCCAGCCAGCGCCGGTACAAGGTCCTCGATGCGGGGGGCCACGTGGTGGGGCGCAGGCTCTGGGGGAGCCCCGACCGCCACCTCTACGCGACGTTCGCGAGCCCGGGGTCCAAGGCGAGGATCCCCGAGGCCGGCCACACCTACAACCGCGGCTTCCTCGAGTTCAACCTGTACTCCTGCAGCGGCGGCTGCGAGTTGCGGCTGATCGCCGTGCTGTCGGCGCAGGCGTACCTGTTCGGACTCGCAGAGGTTCCCAGCAGCTGGCCGATGGCCGCGCTTCGCGCACAGGCGATAGCGGGGCGCTCGTACGCCTTCGCCAAGGTGAGGTCCTACGGTCAGCACCGTCCGGGCTGCAACTGCGGACTCTACGGCACCGCCGCCGACCAGGTCTACGCGGGATGGGACAAGGAGGGCGGCTACCTCGGCAACCGGTGGGTCCGAGCCGTCCAGGACACCCTGAACCGGGTCCTGACCTACAAGGGCAACATCGTGACCGCCTTCTACTCGTCCTCCAGCGGCGGGCACACCGAGAACAACGAGAACGTCTGGGGAGGTTCCCCGGTCGGCTACCTCCGCGGCGTCTGCGATCCCGGAGACTACACTCGGGCGAACCCGAGCCGTGTGTGGAAGGTCTCCTTCACCGCCGACAACGTAACGACGCGTCTTCGTCCCTACACGGGCGGGATCGGTACCATCAGGGGCTTCACCAACTACGACCGTGGGGTTTCCGGGCGCATCGTCACGGTGCGGGTCGTCGGAAGGTCCGGCTCCTCCCTCGTAACCGGCGCCGAGCTCCGCGCCGGGCTGGGGCTCCGCGACGACCGGGTGTGGATCAACACGAACCGCAACGTCGAGGGCGCGATCCGCGACAAGTACGACCGTCTCGGGTGTGCTCCCGGGCTCCCCACGTCTCCGAGGAGCGACGTGCCGGGCGGCCTGAGGCAGACGTTCCGTCACGGCGCCATCTACCACAACCGCGACCCGTCGGTGACCGTGTGGCTGCGGGGCATCGTCTACCAGAAGTACCGCAAGCTCGGGGGAGCAAGCGGGAGGCTCGGGCTGCCGGTCGGGCCGACGAAGAAGCTGTCGTCCCCGGACGGCTGCCGCGCCAACGACTGCAGCAGGACGAGGTTCGAGGGAGGCAACATCTACTTCCGCAGCAAGCTCGGCGCGCACGCGATCCGGGGTGCGGTCCTCTCCTTCTACGAGGGTCGCAAGCACGGTCCCGACGGGCCGCTCGGGTTCCCGAAGACGGACGTCCGGAGGAACAACGACGGCTCGAAGTACGCCGTTTTCCAGGGGGGAACCGTCACGTGCGAGGCGGGCGGGAGCTGCTCGGTCTCCTAGCTCACGTGCCGAACGGCTCCGGAGCGTTGCTGGTCTCGCGGTAGGCCTCGACGAATCCGGAAGCCATCGTCACGGCCTGCTCTGGCGTGACGTCTTGGGGGCACTCCCAGAGCTTGTTCCACGCGGTGACCGCGACCGCGGTCTCCGGCCGTAGGCTCGCCGACGGCGCGAGGATCACCTTGTCTTGGCCCTTCGCGAAGCTCGAGAGTCGATCGACGACCGCCTTCCCCAGGGCGCCTTCGCCCTCTGCGCGGTAGTAGAGCACCACGTAGCCGTGCTCCAGGTTGTGGACAGCGGCGATCTCGTCGACGGGGGAGTCGTAGACGTGGGTGGCCGGGGGAAGGACCCTGTCCCCGTAGTGCCGGCCCGAGGTCGGTGGTAGCTGGCTCGACGTGACGGTCTCGCCGGCGGCGGCGTGCTGGCCCCCGGGCGCGCTTCCAGCTGGTTCCTGTATGTCGCCGCACCCGGCCTCCCGCGCCGCCCGGAGCGCAGCCTCCCCGACGTCGCCGGGTGCTCCGGCTCTCGTGAGCAACAGGAACACGGCGAGCGCCACGAGCAAGAGGATGAACGGAACCGCGACGCGTCGGGCCGCCGCCCGACGCCTGACGCGCCGTCGAGCCTGGTCCTTGGCCCGCCGGACCTCCTCCTTCAGCGCGCGCCTCTCGGGGCGTGTCGCGTCTTCCCGTCGCGGTGCGGCGTGCATCCGTCCGGGACGTGGACCCTGGGGGCGGCGCTTGCGCTTCTTTGCCATCAGAGGGGCACCCCGGGCTCGGGCGCGTCGCCCAGGTAGTCCCCTCCTGCGATCGTCGGCGTGCGGTAGGCGTCGGCGAACGCCGCAGCCACTGCGAGGCTGGGGCGGGCACACGTCTGGATGTGGTGCCAGGAGACCAGCGCCATGCCGGTGCCGCCGGGGAGCACGCCCGCCGCGCCCTCGTAGTCGTACGGCGCGACGATCGTGTGATCGCGGCTCTCGCTCTGCTCGAAAAACGCCTCGATCCGGTCCTGCTCCGGACCGGGCCCCCCCGGGTCGAGCCAGACGATGATCGCGCCGTGCTCGAGGCTGTGGAGGGCCTGGCCGATCTGCGGCGCGGAGTCGTAGACCCCGGCAGGAAGGGTCGAGGCGGAATGGGGACCCGAGGCCGGCGGCGTGGAGGCATAGGTCTCCAGCGACGGGATCGAGTCGACATGGGATCTATCCTCGTCCGCGGGGTCGTAGGGGCCGGGCTGGGAGACCTTGGTGCAACTGGCCGTGTCGGCGGCCGCATCCGCCTGCGCCAGCAGGTCGCCGACCTGCGGTATGTCCGGCCTGGGTCGCGTGGCCGCGAACGCGATGCCGCCCGCGACCAGCAGGAGGAGCGCGAGGACCCCCATGCGCTGGTTGCGCCTCGCCCGGGCGCGGCGCCGCTCGATCTCCTCCCGCTCCCGCCGGGCTTGCTCCTTGCGCTCCGCCTTCGTCGTCTTCCTGTGGTCCACGGTTTCCCTTCCCTCGGGCCACAGGATATCGGGACAGGGGTCGTTGCCCGCGCGCCCCGGTCTCCCTATGCTTTGGTTGCCTTCCCTGGTCCGGCCCCGGGGACGTGCGCCCCGGGACGCAGCGAAGGGGGCGCGCATGGCGACTACGCAAGCCGGCTCGGGTCTGGACCGCTACTTCAAGATCTCGGAACGCGGCTCGAGCGTTCGCACCGAGGTGATCGCTGGCCTGGCCACGTGGCTGACGATGGCCTACATCCTGTTCGTCAACCCGCAGATCCTGGGGGCGTTGCCCGACCCAGAGGGAACCCAGCTGCCGTTCGACCAGGTGCTGACCGTCACCGCGCTGGTGGCCGGGGTCATAACGATCGCGATGGGGCTGGTCGCCAACTACCCGTTCGCGCTCGCGGCCGGTCTGGGGCTGAACGCCTTCGTGGCCTTCACACTCGTCGGGACGTTCGGTCTCACGTGGCCGCAGGCGATGGGCGTGATCTTCCTCGAGGGCGCGGCGATCACGGTGCTCGTGCTCACGGGGTTCCGCGAGGCGGTGCTGAACGCGATCCCGATGGACCTGAAGAGATCGATCGGTGTCGGGATCGGGATGTTCATCGCGTTCATCGGTCTCGTGAACTCGGGCGTGGTCATCCATCCCGAGGCCGGGACCATCGTCACGCTCAACCCCGACCTCACGACGCTGCGGATCCTCACGTTCGTGATCGGGCTCACGATCACGGCGGCCCTCGTCGCGAGGAAGACGACCGGCGCGCTCCTGATCGGCATCATCGCGACGACGATCATCGCGATCGTGATCAACGAGGCGTGGGGCGACGGCAAGATCTGGGAGGCCGTCGGTCCCGGCGTCGCGCAGATCCCGAGCGACGTGGTGGCTACTCCCAACTTCAGCCTCCTCGGCAAGGTGTCGCCGTTCGGGGTGTTCGACGCCGTCAAGGTCCTGACCGCGATCGCTCTGATCGTATCGGTGATGCTCTCGGACTTCTTCGACACCATGGGAACGGCGATCGGGTTGGGAGGCGAGGCGGGGCTCCTCGACGAGCAGGGGAAGCTCCCCGGGATGAACCGCGTGCTCCTCGTCGACTCGCTCGCCGCGGCCGCGGGCGGGCTCGCGTCGTCCTCGTCCAATACGACCTACATCGAGAGCGCGGCCGGTATCTCGGAGGGCGGGCGAACCGGGCTCACCGCCGTCGTCGTCGGCGTCTTGTTCCTGCTGTCGATCTTCCTGTCGCCGCTCGCGGGCGTGATCCCGCCGGAGGCGACCGCGCCAGTTCTCGTGATCGTCGGGTACTTCATGATGACCCTCGTCAAGGACGTGAACTGGAGCGACCCGGGGATCGGGATCCCGGCGCTGCTCACGATCGGGATGATGCCGTTCACGTTCAGCATCACGAACGGCGTCGGCGCGGGGTTCATCGCGTACACGGCGATCGCCGTGCTCCGCGGGAGGGCGAGGGACGTCCACCCGCTCCTGTACCTGGTGTCGGCCGTGTTCGTCTGGTACTTCGTGCGAGGGCTGCTCGCGTAGGTCACAGGAAGCGCAGGTGGTCGCCGAGGTCGAGCGACGGCCGCGGCGGCGGGGCGTCGATGGGCCGACGACCGATCGCGACGGCGCCCATCGGGAGCCACGTCTCGTCGATGCCGAGGGCCTCCCGGGTCTCTTCCCGGCAGAAGAGCGTGGAGGAGATCCAGCAGCCCGCGAGCGACTGGGCGTGGATCGCCAGCAGGAGGTTCTGGATCGCGGCGCCGGCGGAGAGCACGAACATGTCCCGCTCGGCGGCGGCCCGCGCACGGTCGGGGTAGACGTGGGCACCGCGGAGCCGGATCGAGGGGACGACGAGGACCGGGGCGGCTCCCAGGACGGCATCGGACTTCGCCAGGCGCCGGTCGATCACCGTGGGCGGGGTGGCATCCCCCTCGAGATCCCGACGCCACGCCTCGGCCATCGCCCCGAGCAGCCGTCGCTTCGCCGCCGGCGACTCGAGGACGTCGAACCGCCACGGGCGCATGTGGTGGGGCGCCGGCGCGGTACAGGACGCGGCGATGGCCTCCTCGATCGCCTCTCGGGGAACCTCGCCCTCGCCGAAGCTTCGGATCGTGCGGCGAGCGGAGATCGCCACGAGCGGCGACTCGCGGAACAGGTCCTCCTCCTGCTCGCGAACGAGGTCGGCCGCGGTCCCTGGGGGATCGGCGGTCACGACGCCGCGGACGATCGCAACGGGGATGCGGGCGGCCTTTCCCATCACCAGCCCGCTCGCGGCCGCCACCTCGTCGGCGAGCGCGACGACGGTCGCCTCGAGCTCGCGTCCGGTGTGATCCGTCGTCCCCCGCAGGTCGACGAGCGCCGGGAGGCCGGCGCATCCGATCGCGACGTTCAGGACCCCCCGACGCCACGGCCGGCCGAACGTGTCCGTGACCACGACGGCGAGCG
>DATEBA010000062.1:0-30382 GCA_035288045.1 Actinomycetota bacterium | reverse complement strand
GCGGGTCGTCGGGCCCAAGCGAGCGCGTCGCTCCCTTGCGGTGCACACAGAGAGTTCGCAGCCCGGCGCCGAGGTCGAACTCCTCGAACGAGGCGAGGTTGTGCGAGACGTCGTAGACGAGGAAGAGCCCGAGTTCGCCGGCCGACCTCCGGAAGACCTCCTGGAAAGCGTCCCTGATCGCGTCGGCGAGCACGTGGCGGTTGGCTCGCGCGAAATTCGCGGCGGCCTGCATCGCGCCGACGTAGCGCTCGGCCGCCGGGTGCGAGAGCGGAACGCACGCGAGCTGCCGGTCGGGAACCTCGATGTTGAGCTCCGGCATCAACCGGTCCATGACCCTCAGGTGGTCGGTGCAGACCTGGTGCCCCAGCCCGCGCGAGCCGGAGTGGATCATCACGCAGACCTGGCCCTCGAACAGCCCGAGCACGTTGGCGGCCCTGCTGTCGACGATGTCGTCGACGACCTGCACCTCCACGAAGTGGTTCCCGGCGCCGAGCGATCCGAGCTGCGGGGCGCCGCGCGCGAGGGCCTTCTCGGAGACGTGCTCGAGTCGCGCGCCCTCGAGCGCGCCCTCGTCCTCGCAGCGCTCGGCGTCCTCCTCGAAGCCGATCCCGCGAGACAGGGGATAGCGGACCCCCTCTCGGAGCACCTTCTCGGTCT
The DNA here is from genome assembly GCA_035288045.1 of Actinomycetota bacterium. Taxonomy (GTDB): domain Bacteria; phylum Actinomycetota; class UBA4738; order UBA4738; family HRBIN12; genus DATEBA01. Next base: position 29,725 of record DATEBA010000062.1, on the reverse strand, counting down.
CGCTCCGCGAGAGCCGCATCCGGCCCTTCGTGCCGGTTCCGCGTGGAACGCGCGCGCCGAGCACCGCGACGAGTTCCTCGATCACCGGCCGGACGTCGGTCGCCCACTCGAGGTCGGATCGGAGCAGCCGAACGCCGCATGCGATGTCGAACCCGACCCCGCCGGGCGAGATCACTCCCTCGTCGGCGTCGGTCGCGGCGACCCCGCCGATGGGGAAGCCGTAGCCCCAGTGGATGTCGGGCATCGCGTAGGAAGCGCCGACGATCCCCGGGAGCGTCGCGACGTTCGCAACCTGGAGCACCGCCCGGTCCTCGACGGCCTTGTCTACTAGCGCCTGCGAGGCGAACACCAGGCCGGGAACCCGCATGCCAGGGACGGTCCCCACGGGTACCCGCCACGTGGTCGCGTCCACCCGTTCGAGCTCCACGACCGCCTCTCAAACGTCCAGGTAGACCCTGGCCTCGATCCGGCCATCCGGTGCTCGTCGCACCTCGAGCTCATGGTAGGTTGCCGCCTTCACCGTCGCACCCTCCGGCGGGCGAGCGAGCGGGACGACGTTCGCCTCCGCGACCAGGCCTCCGTCCTCCAAGTGAACGTGGATCCTCGCGACGCCGACCTCCTCGCTCTCCTGGAGGAAGACCAGCTCGTTCAGGAAGTCGGCGAGGAGAACCCCCCGGTCGGCCGCCTCGACCCGGATCGCGCGCGGCTCGCCGGGGCCGCTCGACCGCACGCCTAGGAGGTCGACGAGTGCCCACGCGGCCTGCTCGAAGGCCTCCTCCGCCGTAGCGCCCCAGGCTCGGATGCCGACGTCGGCCGTGTGTTCGAGGAGCTCGTGACCGGCGTCGCCGCCCTGCGTTCCTTCTCCCATCGCATCGCGCTCCGTTCCCATTCCACAGCTCTCACCGCGCGGACGCAACGGGAGTGCGGTTCTCCGCGTCGTAGCCCCTCCGGGGCCGTGTGTCAGAAGCCGCAGGCGACGGGTAGCCGCCCACGTGGGCATCGTAGAGCTCCCTCATGGACGCTTCGGCCGGCGCGTGCCGAGGATCATCACGGCAACCGGCGCGATGCCGAGGACGGCGACCAAGGCGACCTCGCGAAGCGTAAGGGACGCCGTTCGGAACAGGGGGCGAGCGGCCGGCAACACAACTATCAGCGCTTGGAGCGCGAGCCCCACCCCGACGGCGACGAGGAGCCATCCGTTCTGAAGCAAGCCTCTCGGGCTGCGATCGCCGCGAACCGCGAATGCGTACAGCAGGTGTGCCGTCACGAGGACCGTGAACATGATCGACCGCGCGTGCGACCAGGGCTCGTCCCACGCGAACCGCGCGATCGCGAGGCTCGCTACGCAAGACGAAGCGATCAGCGCCCCGCGCGACGAGAGCAGGGCGATCCTCCGAGCGTGGAGGAGGCGGTCGTCGCGGCGTCGGGGTGGTCGCCCCATGACGGCGGGGTCCGCCGGATCGACGCCGAGGGCGATCGCCGGGAGCCCGTCGGTGAGGAGGTTGATCCACAGTAGCTGCAGGGGAAGGAGTGGCACGCCGAGCGCCGGGAACAGCAGCAGGCTCGCCACGACCACGCTGATCTCGGAGAGGTTCCCCGCGACCAGGTAGTCGACGACCTTGCGGATGTTGTCGTAGATGCCGCGCCCCTCGCGGACCGCCGCGACGATCGTCGCCAGGTTGTCGTCGGTGACTACCATGTCGGCCGCCTCCCGGGCGACGTCGCTGCCGGTCCGGCCCATCGCCACCCCGATGTCCGCCCGGCGCAGCGCCGGCGCGTCGTTCACCCCGTCGCCGGTCACAGCGACCACGTGCCCGCGTTCCTGCAGTGTCTCGACCAGCGAGAGCTTCTGATCCGGCTCCACGCGCGCGTAGACCCTGACGTCTAGGGGATCGGTCGGCAGGCCGTCGCGGTGGAGATCTGCCCCAGTGCGGACCTGGCTCCCGGCGAGCCCCACCTCATCCGCGATCGCCGTGGCGGTCCCCGGGTGGTCGCCCGTGACCATGATGAGCCTGACGCCCGCGGCGGCGGCCTCGGCCACCGCGCCCTGCGCCTCCGGGCGGATCGGATCGCTGAGGCCGACCATCGCGATCAGCGTCAGATCGTGCTCGGCGGCATCGAGAGGCTCGTTCCCGACGTCCCCGCGCGCCAGCGCGAGCATGCGCATCCCTCGCAGCCCGAGATGTTCAGCGAGGGCGGCCAGTCCGTCGCGAGTGGCTCCGTCGAGCTCGGCGCGGTCGCCGTCGTTTCGGATGGCGTCGCGGCAACGCTCGAGCACGATCTCAGGAGCGCCCTTCACCAGCACGATGTTCCCGTCGGTCCCTCGGTGGAGGGTAGTCATCCGCCGACGTTCCGAGTCGAACGGGACGGCGGCGAGACGGGGGGAACCCTCGCGGAGCGCGGCGACCCTCGAGGGCCCGGAGACCTCCAGCAACGCCAGATCGACCGGGTCGCCGCTGGGAGGCTCGAGCGTCGCGTCGTTGCATAGGATCGCGACCTCCTCGACCTGGTCCATCAGGTCGGGGGCCAGATCGGCGGGAGCCACCGGCCCGGCGCCGACGAAGGCGACGGTGGCTAGGTCGAGGCTGTTCGCCGTCAACGTGCCGGTCTTGTCGGTGAGGATGACCGTCGTTGAGCCTAGGGTCTCCACAGCGGGCAGCCTCCGCACTATCGCGCCTCGCCCCGCCATCCGGCGCACGCCCAGGGCCAGCGCGACCGTCACGACGGTGGCGAGTCCCTCCGGAACGGCGGCGACGGCGAGGGCGACGGCCGCGAGGAACGAACGCTCGATGCTCTGGGGCGTTATGCCCATGTGGAGGAGAGTGAGCCCGAAGACCAGTGCCGCGATGGCGGCGGCGATCGCTCCGAGGCGTGTGGTGAGGGCGCGAAGCTCGCGCTGGAGCGGCGTCGGCGGCTCGCGCCGCGCGAGCTGCGCCGCGATCCCACCGATCTCGGTGTCGGGACCGGTCGCGTAGGCGATCGCCGAGCCGGCACCGCGAACGACGTGGGTACCGGAGTGGGCGACGCAAGGCCGGTCTCCGAGGCCGGCGTCCGGGAGCGCGAGACGGTCGGGATGCTTCTGCACGGGAAGCGACTCTCCGGTGAGGAGCGACTCGTCGACCTCGAGCGAGGACGCGGAAACGAGCCGGACGTCCGCCGGCACGCGATCCCCGGCGGAGAGGAGCAGAAGATCACCGGGGACGACGTCGCGGGAGTCCGGGACGAGGATCGCGCCGCCTCGGATCAACTTGGCGGTCGGGGTCTCCATCGCCCGGAGGCTCTCCAGAGCGCGGGCGGCCTTGCCCTCTTCGACCATGCCGATGATCGCGTTCAGGACTACGATCGCGAGGATCGCTCCGGCGTCGAGTCGCTCTCGGAGACCGAAGCCGGCGACCGCCGCCGCGATGATGAGCAGCAGGGCCATCGGCTCGGCGACCTGGCGGATCAGCCGGATCCCCAGGGGTGTGTTCCTCGGGGGCGGGAGCTCGTTCGGGCCGGACCGAGCCAGCCGAGCCCGGGCCTCGTCGGGCTCCAGGCCGCGCTCCGGGTCGGTTCCCAGCGCGCGCGCCACGTCCTCCGCCGACAGGGCGTGGTAGGGGGCCTGTGTCCCGCCGCTCGTGCTCCCGCTCACGATCGCATCGTCTCCCAACCACGCTAGCTCCGCCGGGGGCCGGAGGGCTCGGTCCTCCGGGGTCCTACCGGCCGGCCGCGACTCGACTGGGGTTGAACGACCGTTTAAAATCCCTGGACGCGACTCACGGAGGCTGACGATGGAGGGAGCCAAGCCCGCGCCGATCGATCCGGCGCTGCTCGAGCCGGTAATGAAGCCGTTCCCCGGGGCACGCACGCTCCCGGCGGAGGCCTACACCTCGGCGGAGGTGCTCGGATGGGAGGAGCGTCACTTCTTCGAGGCGTCGTGGGTGTGCGCGGGCCGGGCGGTCGACCTCTCGAACCCGGGCGATCAGCGAGCACTGCGGGTGGGCCGGGAGGGGATCCTGCTGGTTCGGGGTGACGATGCCCGGCTCCGGGGTTTCTACAACGTGTGCCGCCACCGCGGTCACGAGCTCCTCGAGTGCGGAGCGAGCCGGAACCAGCGGGGGATCAAGTGCCCCTACCATGCATGGGTGTACGGCCTGGAGGGTGACCTGCGCGCGGCGCCGCGCTTCGGGGACGTCCCGGGCTTCGAAAAGGCGGACTACCCCCTGATCGAGGCTCGCGTCGTCGAGTGGAACGGCTGGGTGTTCGTGAACGCGTCCGGCGACGCCACCGATTTCCTCGACCACATCGGGAATCTCGGGATGGCGGTCGACCCGTACACGCCGGAGGGACTCGTGCTCGGCGCGAGCCACGAGTACGAGGTGCAGGCGAACTGGAAGATCGTCGTGGAGAACTACCTCGAGTGCTACCACTGCTCGAGCATCCACCCCGAGCTCTGCCACGTCTCGCCGCCGGAGAGCGACAAGGGTTACCCGGAGCCGCCGGCCGGCGTCTGGGTCGGTGGTCCGATGGACCTGCGCGACCACGCCGAGACGATGTCGCTGACCGGGGAGAGCAAGGGGGTACCGATCCCCGGGCTCCCCGAGGAGCTGCGGCGCGACGTCGGCTATGCGGCGGTGCTGCCGAACATCCTGATCAGCCCACACCCCGACTACGTGATGACGCACCGCTTGGAGCCGCTGTCCACCAACCGGACGTGGATAGAGTGCCAGTGGCTGTTCCCGCCCGAGGCGTGGGAGCGGGAGGGGTTCTCTCCCGACTACGCCGCGGAGTTCTGGGACATCACGAACCGGGAGGACTGGTTGGCCTGCGAGTCCGTGCAGAGGTCGGTCGAGGGGCGCGGCTACCGTCAGGGACCGATGTCGACCTGGGAGGCCGGCGTCTGGGAGGAGATGTTGATCGTCGCCAGGAGCTACCTGGAGGGGCGACTCCTGCCGCTGTCGGCGGGTGAGCGGAGGAAGGCGCACGCCACGCTCGTTCGCGGCGAGGTGCCGGCCGACGCTTGAGGACTCAAGGGATTCGCGAGCCGGTAGAGCGTCCGGCCGTCCGTGAAGTACAGGCGCCCGGTCGCCGGGTGCGCCTCCACGGATAGGACCTGGCGGGAGTGCGTGTAGACCACCTGGATGCTCTCGGCCGCCGTCGCCTTGGCGTTCAGCGTGACCCTGCGGATCTTGCCGTCGTTGAACGCTCCGAAGAAGATAGCCCCCTCGGCCGCCTGGTTCAGGTCGCACGAGCTGCAGAAGGCGATACCGGTCGGAGCGATCGTCGGCGTCCACCACACCTCGGGTAGGTTCCGGGGCTTCGGCCCGTCGCGGTTGGTGTTCCGCGGAGGCTCGGGCGGCGTGGAGCAGGTCTGACTCGGTCCCCACGCCAGATTGGTCGGCATGTCGGCCACCGTGACCCGGTTCAGCTCGTCGTTGCACGCCGGGCCGTTCTGAGTGTCCCAGAGCCTGTCTTTCACAGGGTCGAACGCAAGGCCGAAGGAGTTCCGTACGCCGTACGCGTACGTCGAGGTGGCGTCCACTGCCGTTCCGTCGGGCGAGAAGGACATCCGCAGGATCTTCCCGCGGTCGCTGTCCTGGTCCTGCGCGAGCGCAGGGTCGCCGCGATCGCCGACGACGACGTACAGCTTCCCGTCGGGCCCGAAGAGGATCCGTCCCCCGACGTGATACCCGCCCGACGTGGCGTCGGGGCTCGGCTTCCAGATCACCTGCATCTCGTCGCCTTCGCCGTCACCGTCCGTGTCGTCGATCCGGATCAGCTGGATCTTGTAGGGACCTCCGAGCGCGCGAACCGTATACGCGTACAGGCTGGCCGTCGTCGGGTAGTCGGGATGGAGGGCCAGGCCGAGCAGCCCAAGCTCGCTGTTGATGTCGTTCACCACGTTCGGTATGGCGAAGAAGAGAGCCTTCGTCTTGGTCGAGGGGTCGTACACGCGGATCTTCCCCGTCGCGCGCTCCCCGAAGAAGATGGCCCCGTCTGGGGCGAACGTGAAGGCGGCGACGTGATCGAGGTTACCTACCACCTTCCGAGCGGCGTACACGTTCCCGGCGGAGGCGGGGGTCGGCGGTAGGAGCTGGAGGGACAGGAGCGCGAGGGGGAGGATTCGTCTGCGCACAGTCCCCTACAGCGCGTGGGCCGGGACCGGTTCCAGGCTCGGCTTGTTGTCGGGCCCGGGGATGGCGAGCACGGCCGACTCGGTCGTTCGCTCGACTATCGTGCTGCCGTTCGTCGTCGGCCGGTTCACGATGCAGCCGACCGTGGTGTAGATCTGGCAGAACGCCGGCGTCTTGCGTATCCACATGGTCGTCGTTCCCCCACCGTCGAGGTTCACCGCCGCCGCGACCCCGAGCTTCTTCTTCATGAAGCTCGCGAAGTCGCGCAGGGTTATCCCGGCCGACCACGTGCAGCACTGCCGCCCGTCGACGACTACAAGGAACACTCGGCAACCGGCAACGCCGTCGATGCATTCCTTGTTGGCCCCCACCGCCGTACGCGGGTTCCGTCCGCAGATCCTGCACGACACGGGCGCGACGTTCGTGACGACGCCGTCCACGACGTCGAGCAGCTGAGGCCTCCCTCCTATGGAGTCCAGCACCCTCGGCCACCCGAGGAACCAGCGGATCCGGAGAAGCGTGCCGCGCGCAAGCGAGCGGATCGCCGTCTTGGCCGGCCCCGCCACGTTGCGCGTGGTGAGCACGACACCGCCCTCGCTGGACATCTCGTCGAAGACCTTGTCCGTGTAGCACTCGCGTGCCTTGACCCTGAATGTGCGCTCGACGCCGCGTTTCCTGGGGGCCCATCTGATCTTGTCCTTCGTGGGGAAGAGGCGGACCGAGCAGTACGAGCCGCTCGCCGGGGGGTTCTCCGTGGTGCCTCCCTGAGGCGAGTAGCCAGCGATCTCGCCGACCTCGGGTCCGCCGCTGTTCCACCTGTCTATCGGGAAGCTCGTCGTGGTTCCCTCGACGAAGGCCGTGATCCGCGTCTTCGGCCTGCCGACCCACGCGCGGGAGCCATCGACGGCGACCGCGAGGTTCGCGTGCCGTTGGAGGCCGGACTGCCAGAGCGTCGCGTCCTGCGCGAACGCGTGCAACATCCGGTTGATGCCGAAGTCTCCGTTGATGGCGGCGACGGCCCGGTGCTCGGCTCCCATGGCGCTGGTCAGCTTCTTCCCGGGGAGTTGTGCGAACGGGGTCGCGACGTCCACTCCCGAAGATCCTCTGGTCGTCAGGGCAGGATCGATCTCCACGACGAACACCCTCGTGTCCCGCGGTGTGCCGAAGACGTCGACCGTGGTCTTCATGCGGATCAGCCAGATCCCGTCCGAGAGGATCTTCCTCTTCCCGGAGAGGAGGTGGTCCGACGAGGCCGGGCCGGCGGGGGGCCCGCCGGCCAGCAGCAAGCTCGCCAGCAGGATCGGGATCAAGGCTCTGCGCGGGGGTCGCATCGGCCGCACATCATCCGACATCTTTGGCCCGAGTGTCTACCGCCCTTCGGCGGAGGGATTTCGCGGGCTCAGCAGACGAGCATCAGGAAGTAGTGGGGGTCGGTCGCACCGCCTCCCCCCGGGTGCCACTCGAAGTGGTTGTGTGGAGACGTGCCCTGCGCGTTGCCGGTCGTCCCCACGTAGCCGATCACGTCCCCGGTGTCCACGGCGCCCAGGGTCCCGTACCGGGAGAGGTGCGCGTTGTAGACGTACCCGTACTGACCGTGGACCTTGACGGCGAGGCCTCCCAGGCGATTCCGCGCGGTCACCGCGTAGCCGGGGAACGGCGCGACGATCGGGGTGCCGAGCGGCGCGAAGATGTCGTTGCCCTGGTGCTTGTGCTTCGGCGGGCCCACGCGAGGGGCTCCCCAGTCGTCGGCGACCGCGTGCGGGCCGGCGACGGGGCAGACGGCGAGCGGACGCAGCCGCCAGACGGTCGCTCGCGCCTGGTCGCGCCTGGCCGCCAGCTCGTCCAGGAGCTGCTGCTGTTCGGCGAACTTCTCCCGCAGCTCGTCCTTCCGGAGCCCGAGTTCGTCGAGCATGGCCTGGCGCTGTCCCTGCGAAACGAGCAGGCGGCCCCTGGTCACCTCGAGGCGATGGGCGACGACCTTGAGAGCTTCTGCCAGGCGGCCGTCCTGGAAGTTCATGACGTCGAGCATCGATAGCCGGTCGAGGAAGTCCTGGTAGTCCGTCGCCCGCAGGATCATCTCGAGCGCCGAGCCGGGACCCTCGATGAAGGCGATCGCCGACCGCTGCTCGATCTTGGCGATCAGCACGCGGTGCCGCACTCGGTTATCGGCGAGCCGGTCCCGGAGGGCCGCGATGGCGAGCGATGTCTTCCGAACACGAGATTCGATCTTGGATATGCGCGTGGCGAGATCCTCGAGGTCACGCGCGAGGACTTGGAGCCGCTCGCGCTTGGAGAGAACGCGCTCCTTGGCGGCTCGGAGCGTGTGCTTCGCGTCCCGGACCGCGGGATCGTCGACAACGGCGAGGGTGGGGGCCGCCGCGACTGCGAGCACCAGCGTCCCGGCGAGCAGCCCGCCCGTCAGGGACCGTCGTGCCCGGCGCGTTCGGGATGTGTCCATAGGGCCTCGCAGGATAGGAGGTATCGAGGGTTCCGGGTATCCCCCGTGTCCCGGGTTCGGCTACGGTCTCATACGTATCGGCGTGCCCGGCCACTACTGGAGAAGGCGGGGGAGCGTGCGCTGCCAGTGGCGCGTGTGCCAGACATCGTCGCCCTCCGCGACCTCTAGCTCGAGCAAGAGATGCCAGCTCTCCCCGTCGCTGCGGAGCACTCCGTGGGAGCGCGTCCGAACCGTCGTCTCCGGGAACCGAAGCTCGAACGTGGTCCCGCCCTCGGCCCGCGTGGCCCCGGGGTCCTCGGTCGAGACGGAGATCGTGCCTCCGTATCGGGCGGACACGCCGATCCCGGCCTCCTCCCGGTAGCCCTCGAACCCGTGGTCGATCGTCACGCGGCGCTCCTTGGCGAGTACGTCTTCCTCGATCTTCCAGACGGGGAGCTCCTCGGCGCGCATCACCGGCGTGGGCTCGCCGGGGTCGAACTCCGGGAGCCGCGGCTCGGGCGGGGGGCCGTCGAGGACGGGGAGCACGAGCGCGGAGGCCGAGCGGTCGACGGTGAGCCTTCCGGCCGAGGGCGGCGGCCAGCTGCTTGGGAAGTCGGAGCTGGCGAGATCGAGCCGAACGCGGTGGCCCGGCTCCCAGATCCACGACGTCGCGTCCAGCTCGATCGAGACCCGGACGGGCTGGCCGGGCGCGAGCGGCTCGGGCCGCGCGTGCGAGCTCCGGTGGGTGAGGTTGAGGATGCCGCGCGTCACCAGCGCCGAATCTCCGTCTGGGAAAACGTCGCAGAGCTTCGCCGAGACGAATGCGACCGGGGTCGACGACGTGACGGTGAGCTCGACGCGGGGGTGGCCCATGATCTCGAGCTCGCGCTCGAGCCCCGACCAGTCGTAGACGAGAGAGAAGACCTCGTCGGGTCGCTGGTCCCACGGGGGGCCGAAGGGCAGCTCGGCGGCGCACCAGATCGAGCCGGTCACGCCGACGTCGCCGCGTACCTCGAGCGTGTCTTCCTCGGCCTTCCCGCGGCCGGCGACAGAGGCCGAGGACAGTTCCCGTCGGTCTTCGACCAGCCGCTCGGGCGGCCACGCGGGCTCCAGCCGCCACTCGCCCCGGTACTCGTCGAGGTCGGGCGCCGGCCGGGTCGAGCGCCGCACGAACATGACGACCGGAGGCTCACGATCTATGCCGTTGTCGATACCCCTCAACCACCGGTCCCACCAGCGGATCATCTCGGGGACGTGGTCGATCCGCGGGCCGGGGAGCGAGAACCGCGGGCTCATGTGGCTCCACGGGCCGAACAGCAGGCGCCTCGGGGCGCGCAGGGCCTCGAAGGTCCGGAAGGCCATGTTGTGATAGCCGTCCGCATGACCCGCGATGATCATGGTCGCGGCCTCGATCGCCTCGTACGCCTTGAACACGGAGCCGTGGAGCCAGTAGGGTTCCTCGTCCTGCTCCTCGAGCCAGCGGAGCTCCCACGGCGAGTTCGCGTCGACGCGTCGGTGCCACTCCTCGCGCCATCCGTCGCCGTAGACAGAGGGCACCGGCGGCAGCGCGTTCATCGCCACCATGTTGAGCGGGTAGTCGAGGAAGTCGATTCCGCGCCGTACGCCGCCGCCATAGTGCACGTCGTCGGTGTACCGGCGGTCGGTCGCGTAGATCGGCACGATCGCCTTGAGCGCATTTGGCCGGAGGGCCGCCACCTGGAGCGAGTTGAACCCCGAGTAGCTGGTGCCGTACATCCCCACGCTGCCGCTGGACCACGCCTGTGACGCGAGCCAGTCGATCACCTCCAGCCAGTCCTGCCACTCGCGCTCGGTGTACTCATCCTCGGCGACGCCTTCGGACGAACCGGTGCCGCGCACGTCGGCCCGGCACACCGCGTAGTCGCCCTCGGTCACGAACCGGCGGTAAACGGGCGCCGCCCACGACAGGTCGTCCTTGCGGTAGGGGCGGCCCTCGAAGAGCACGGGCCACGGTCCAGGCGTGTCGGGTAGGTGGAGCGAGAGCGCGATCCGAACACTGTCGGACATCTGAAGGAACCGGCGTTCTTCGGGCATCGGGCGCTAGATCTCGAACCTGACGAGTTCCTGGGTGGCGGGCGTGCCCGCGCCCCCTCGCCGCCTCGCGACTGCGCGCATCACGAGCGCGGCGAGGCCCAGTGCCGAGAGCGAGAGCACGAGCATCACTGTGGCAACCGCATTGAGCGAGGGGGTCTCCCCCGTTCGGCCGTTGCCGTAGATGAGCATAGGGATCGTGATGGAGCTCTCGCCCGATGACAGGAACTGGCTGGTGATGAAGTCGTCGATCGACAACGCGAAAACGATCATGAAGGCGGCGAAGATCGCCGGTCCCAGCATCGGCAGCAGCACACGGAACAGGGCCCCCATCGGCGGCGCACCGAGGTCCATCGCAGCCTCCTCGTGTTCCTTGCCTATCCCGAATAGCCGACCGCGCAAGATCACCACCACGTACGGGATCGACCATGTGACGTGCCCCACCAGCTGGGCTGGGGTTCCGAAGAGCGTTTCGTCGCCGAGCCTGTACAGGTGAACGAACACCAGGAACAGGCCGGACGCCAGGACGATCTCCGGCGTCACGAGCGGCAACAGCATCAGGAAGTTGGCCCCGGTGGCGGGCCGGCTGCGCCACCTCGCAAGACCGAGAGCCATGGCCACGCCGACCGGGGTCGCGACGATCATCGTGAGCCCGGCGAGCTTGACGCTCTGGAGAACCGCGTGCAGCAGGTTGGGATCGTGTAGAACGGATAGGTCGGGGTCGCTTATGTACCATCGGAGCGAGAACCCCTGCCACGTGCTGCGCGACCGCCCGGAGTTGAAGGAAACGAGGACGGCGATCGCGACCGGCACGATGGCCCAAGCCAAGAACAGCCAGGAAACCAGGGCGAGAAAGCGGGGCTTACGCCACGGGTTCGCGAGCCACCCGCGCAGTGCGGACAACGAGTTCCCTCGGTTGGGTTCGGTTCCTGCCGAAGCCTCGGTCATGCACGTGCCTCTCGGGTTGCTCTCGCGGTGTTGACCACGTAGTAGATCGTCAGCACCGATACGATCACGGTCAGGATGATTACGAGGGCCGCGCCTCTAGCCTGGGCCGGCCCCACGGTAGCCTCCGTCAGGTAGAAGTTGACGAGTGAACCGATCATCGAGTTCCTCGGCGTCCCCAGCAGCCCGGCGGTGTAGAAGTCGCCGAACATGGGCAGCATGATGATGGCCGTTCCAGCCAGAACGCCCTGTTTGGAGAGCGGGAGCGTTATCCGCAGGAAAGTCCTGAGAGGGCTGGCTCCGAGGTCGAGCGCGGCCTCGACGAGGTTCTTGTCGATCCGTTCCAGAGCGGCGAACAGCGGCAGGACGAGGAAAGGGACGTACCCGTAGACGAGCCCGAGCACCACGGTGCTCCCGCGGCCGTCGAGCCACGCCTGGGGTTCCATGAAGCCGGTGATGCTGAGGATCTTGTTCACGAGCCCGTCGTCCTGGAGTAGGTTCACCCACGCATAGATCCGCATCAGGTAGCTCACCCAGAATGGAAGGATCATGAGCAGGAGGAACAGGTTGCGGAGCCGCCCGCGGAGCCGAGACATGTAGTAGGCGACGGGGTAACCCAGGGCGAGACACAAGGCGACCGCAGAGAGGACGTATCCCAGCGTCCGAAGGAACACGAGCCTGAAGACACCCTCGTCGCTTGCCAGGTTCTCGAACACGAACCCGAACCCGTCGGGCTGCCAGTAGACCGGGTTCCACTCGGGCACGGCCGTGTTGAAGATCGGATCGAGCTTGCCCGCTGCCGTCGAGAAGATCGCGTAGAAGGGGATGACGAACAGGAGGAGGAGCCAACCGACGCCCGGTGCGGCGAGCGCTTTCCAGAAGCCGCGCGGATAGAGCCTTTCGATCCCGCCCTCAGAAGCCTGCCGGCGTCGCTTCAACTCATACGCTCCCGCCCGTACGGTGAATCCTACTCAGGTATGAGGTTGCGCTGCCGAACAGCGGAGATCCGAGCGTTTGACCGACGGGGGTCACGGTGGGAACCCGGGCGTTGCCTTGACACCTAAGCTGCCGCGGTATACACCCCGGCGGGGAACGCTAGAAGGGGGGATAGGAGATGCATCCGAAGGAAGGCCGGAACCGCAACCGTTTGTCGCGCCGGGAGTTCCTCCGACGCTCTGCCGGCACGGCTCTCGGCCTGTCGAGCATGGCGGCATTCCTGGCCGCGTGTCAGGAGCGCGGGACCGCGCCCGGTCAGCAGCCAACCGGGCCCGAGATCGCGTCACCGGACAATCCGGCCACCCTGCAGATCTTCGACGACATCCCCCCCATCGGCGACGACCTCCCTCTCGAGAAGGGACCGCTTCGCATCTACAACTGGAACGACTACATCTACAAGAAGGTCCTAAACAAGTTCCAGGAGGATTTCGACGTCGAGATCGAGTACACGCAGTTCGACGGTATGTCCGAAGCCATGTCGAAGGTGCAGAACGCGACCGTCCAGTACGACCTCTTCTTCCCCACTATCGAGAACCTGCCGAGGCTCGTGGCGGCCAAGAAGCTTCAGCCGCTCAACAGGAGCTACCTTCCGAATCTCTCGAACATCCTGCCGGCTCTCGCCGATCCTTGGTACGACAAAGGCGGCGTCTACACGGTTCCCTACATGACCTGGAAGACGGGCATCGGCTACCGCGCGGACCACGTCGACGATCCAAGCAGCCTCGAGATGCCCTTCGACATCTTCTGGGACCCCCAGTACAAGGGGAAGGTCCTCCTCCTGGACGAGTACCGCGAGACCCTCGGGATGGCGCTCGTCCGCAACGGCATAACCGACATGAACTCGCGCGACGAGGCGGCGATCCGCGCGGCCGGTGACGCCCTAAGGGAGCTGACGTCCCTGGTCGACGTCAAGCTGACGCTGGAGGACTACCAGGCCCTGGCCGAGGACATCATCTGGGTGAGCTACTCGTGGTCGGGCAACATGAACTACACGCGCTGGTACCTCGAGGATCCCTACGACGAGGATCAGCTTGCGACACTGGGCTTCTACTACCCACCCGAGGGGGGGTGGGAGGTCACGAACGACATGATCATGATCGCGTCCGACGCGGAGAGCCCGGTTCTCGCCCACACGTTCATCAACTTCCTCCTCGACGTCGACAACGGGCTCACCAACTTCGGGTACGAGGGCTACCAACCCCCGTTCATCGGGGTGAGCGAAGCGGAGTGGTTGAAGGCCGGCTACATCCCCGAGCACCTGAAGAACACCCTTGTTACTGAAGCCGACTTCGCCGCCGGCCAGCCCGTTCTCGCCCTGCCGCCGGAGGTCGATTCGATCTACCAGGACGTCTGGGCGGAGTTCAAGGCCGGCGTCTGACATGCGCGCCGGCTCTATCCGCGTCCTCGAGCTCCGCGGGGCGCCGTTCGATCGCGGGGTCGAGCACGGGCGCGCGGTCGGGGACCTGATCGCCCTGTACTGGGAGGAGCTCGTCCGCGAGGTCACCGACCGGGCCGCTCAGACCATGACCGAGCCCGAGCTGCGGGCCTGGGTGGCCGACCGCGCCAGTCCCGCGCTGGCTCTATCTCCGGACCTGCACGAGGAGATCCGGGGGATCGCCGAGGGCTCCGGGGTCGGATACGAGGCGGCCGTCGGCGTGAATCTGTTCGAGGAGATCGCCGACCTCTCGTGGGCCCGCGGGCGCGTGCCGCAGGTGGCCCGCGAGCACCGGTGCTCGGCGGCGATCGTTCCGCCCGACATGACGACGACCGGCACCTGGCTGCTCGCGCAGAACTGGGACGGATCGGACTGGTGGGACGACCCGGTGCTGTTCGTCGTGGAGGAGGAGACCGGGACCTCGGTGTACCTGACCGACGCGGGAAGCGTCGGGGGCATCGGGGTGAACGACCGCGGCCTCGCGAGCGCCCACACCGGGGTCGGCCTGGCCGAGCAGGTTCCGGGGCTCCCGTACTCGATCATCGCGCGGCGGATCCTGCAGGCCGGCGATGTGGCGGCGGCGGCGGCGTCGGTGGTCGACGAGCCGAGCACCGCGGGGTGTCACTACATCGTGGCGGACGGCAAGCGCGTCCTCGACGTCGAGGCGGCGGGAGTGAAGAACGCGACGATCGCCTACGACGGGCTGTTCTCCACGTGCGCGCATTTCCTCGACGGATCCTGCGCTTCGCAGCAGCTCCGGGAGGATCTCTCGGGGAGCGTCTACCGGACCGAGCGGATACAGGAGCGTGTGCGCGAGGCGGGCCGCGTCGGGCCGGACGACCTCTTCGGCGTGATGGCCGACCACGCGCCGGGACCCCGCGGCATCACCGTCTGTCGGCACCCCGACGCGAACTTCGACACGCGAACCTCGGGATGCGTCGTGATGGGCACCGACTCGCGCATGTGGACGCGAACCGGGAATCCCTGCGAGGCGCGGCCGATCGTCGAGACCCGGATCGAAGAGGGCCGGGCGCTCGTCGCCACGGCGGCCTGAGTCAGATCGTTCCTCGCAGCGGGACGTCGTCGTCGCTGGGGAGCCAGTAGCCGATCGCTCCCGTGGCCGCCCCGAGCAGCTGCCGCCGGGCGGGCGTGAGCCGGTCGACCCACGTGGGGTCGATCGGCATGTTGTCCCTCGGTCGGATCCACCGGTACGTGTAGGCGTAGAAGAGAGCCTTGCGGGTGATGCCGGAGCAGTTCGCGCTTCGCGAGTGCCACAGCCGACGGTCGAAGACGAGCGCGTCGCCCGGCCTCGCGAGGATCGGGACGACGCCCTCGGGGTTCGTGAGGCCGTCCTCGGGACGGGGGAGCACGTCCCAGCGGTGGCTGCCGGGGATGATCAGCGTGTTGCCGCGCCGGGCCTCGGAGACGTCGGAGAGGAAGTACGCGACCTTGACCGACAGGCGGGGGCGCGGGTGGGCGTCGAGGTCGACGTTCTGCCGCCCGCCGTCCTGGTGCCAGCCCCACGTCGTCGGGCCGTCGCCCGAGACCGGCGGGTGGACGTCGAGGTGGCAGTGGTACATGAAGATGTTCCAGCCGAGCAGGTCGCAGACGATCGGGAAGGTGACGGGCCAGTCGAGCAACTCGAGGAACGCCTCGTCCTCGCCGAGGAAGGCGAGCAGGTGGAGCGCCTCGCCGGCCTCGCCGAGGTGCCGCCACCAGACGCGGTCGACGGCGGTCGTGAGCAGCTCGATGCGGTCAGGTGGTAGCGCGCCCTCGAGGAGCAGGAAACCGTCACGCTCGAAGGCCAGACGGTCCCGCTCCGAGAGCCCGGCCGCCAGGGTGGTCTGCCCGGTCACACCGAACAAGACCGGGGAAGCTCCGCCGTGGTTCCGGCTAGGACCTCGCCCCCGCGGGAGACCGGAGACCGGTCTCCTCGAGCGCGCGGGCGACGGTAGCGCCTATGTCGGCGGGGTTCCGCACGACGTACAGGCCCAGCCCCTCCATCGCGTCGAGCTTGGCCTGCGCGGTGTCGGAGTCGCCGCTTATCACGGCACCGGCGTGACCCATGCGCCTTCCGCGCGGCGCAGAGACGCCGGCCACGAACCCCACGACCGGCTTGCTCATGTACTGGTTCGCCCACCGCGCGGCATCGACCTCCTGCTGGCCTCCGATCTCGCCGATCATCACCACGGCGTCGGTGTCGGGATCGTTCTCGAAGGCCTGCATGACGGACTTGAAGTCGACTCCGTTCACCGGGTCGCCCCCGATGCCGACGCAGGTCGACTGTCCTATGCCCAGCTTCGCCATCTGCGAGACGGCCTCGTAGTTGAGCGTCCCGGAGCGCGACACGACGCCGATCCGTCCGGGCTTGTAGATGTTGGAGGGCATGATCCCGACCTTGCATTCTCCGGGCGTGATTATCCCGGGGGAGTTGGGACCGACGATGAAGGTGTTCCGGCCCGTGAGATAGCGCTTGGTGCGCACCATGTCCTGGACCGGCACGCCGTCGGCGACCACCACCGCTACGCGGACCCCCGCCTCTATCGCCTCGAGGAGCGCGTCCATCGCGACGGCCGGCGGCGCGAAGATGCCCGACACGTCGGCGCCCGTCTCGACGACGGCGTCGGCGACCGAGTCGAACACGGGGCGGTCGAGGTGCCTGCTTCCACCCTTTCCCGGCGTCACGCCGCCGACGACGTTGGTGCCGGTCGCCATGGCGTCCTCCGCGTGGAAGGTCGCGTGCTGGCCGGTGAAGCCCTGGAAGATCACCCGCGAGCCCTTGTCGACGAAGACGCTCATACCCGTATCACCTCGCTCGTTGCGGTAACGGCCTTCGCCGCCGCATCGTCAAGATCCTCGGCCGTTATGAGGTCGAGCCCCGATCCCGCCAGGATCCGCGAGCCCTCCTCCTGGTTCGTGCCGGCCAGGCGCACGACGATCGGCACGTCGATCGCCTGGTCGTGCGTGGCCTGGACGATGCCCCGTGCTATCCAGTCGCAACGGTTGATGCCGGCGAAGATGTTGACGAGTATCCCGCGGACGTTGGGGTCCTTCAGCACGATGCGGAACGCGTTCGCTACCTTCTCCGGCGAGGCGCCGCCGCCGACGTCGAGGAAGTTGGCCGGCCGCCCTCCGTGGAACACGACGGCGTCCATCGTCGCCATCGCCAGGCCTGCGCCGTTCACGATGCAGCCGACGTGACCGTCGAGGGCGATGTAGTTCAGGCCGTGACCGGAGGCCTCGACCTCTTTCGGGTCCTCCTCGTCGAAGTCGCGGAGCTCTGCCACCTCCCCCTGACGGAAGAGCGCGTTGTCGTCGAACGTGATCTTGCAGTCCAGGGCCAGGAAGTCGCCGTCGTCCGTGATCACGAGCGGGTTGATCTCGGCCAGCGTCGCGTCCTTGTCGCGGAAGAGCCGGTAGACGCGCTTCACTATGCGCACGAACGGAGACAAGCGCGACTGGAGGCCGATCGCCATCGCGAGCTTGCGGCACTGGAAGTCGAGGAGCCCGGTTGCCGGGTCGACGACCTCCTTGTGGATCCGCTCGGGGTGCTCGTGGGCGACCTCCTCGATGTCGATGCCGCCGGCGTCGCTGGCGATCAACGTGATCCGCTGCGAGCCGCGATCGATGATCAGCCCGAGGTACAGCTCCCGCTCGATCCTGGCCGCGCGTTCCACGAGCACGCGCTGGACGAGCTGGCCCTGGTCGCCGGTCTGCGCGGTGACGAGCCGCATGCCGATCATCTGATCCGTGAGCTGCCTGAGCTCGTCGAGCGACTTCGCGATCTTCACCCCGCCGCCCTTCGCCCGGCCTCCGGCGTGGACCTGGGCCTTGACCACCCATCGAGCGCCGCCGATCTCCTCGGCGATGCGCGCGGCCGCCTTGTCCGAGTAGGCGACCTCGCCGGGCGGCACGGGCACTCCATATTGCCTGAGCAACTCCTTGGCCTGGTACTCGTGGATGTTCACCGGTTCTCCTTCAGCGCGATCTGGTCCGCCTTGGCGACGAGGTTCTGGGCCATCCGGATCGATGCCGCGTCGATCAGCCTGCCTTCGAGGGAGACCGCGCCCCTGCCTTCCTTGGCGGCCTCTTCCATCGCCTCGAGGATCCGGCGCGCTCGCAAGACCTCGTCGGCGCTCGGCGTGAAGACCTCGTTGGCGAGCGCCACCTGCGAGGGGTGGATCGCCCACTTGCCCTCGCAGCCGAGCGCCGCCGCTCGGCGGGCGGCGGCCACGTAGCCGTCGGCGTCCTTGTAGTTGCCAAACGGCCCGTCGATCGGGCGGAGCCCGTAGGCTCGGCAGGCCGCGACCATCCGCGAGATGCCAAAGTGCCACTGGTCGCCCCAGTGGCGCTCCCTGGCACCGGCCTCGTCGGGGTCGGTCAGGACGCTGTAGTCGGGGTTCGCGCCGCCGATGTTCGTCGTCCGCGCCTGGACGGACGCCGCGTAGTCGGCCACGCCGAAGACCATCGCTTCGAGGCGGTCCGGGCTCGCCTGCGCGATCGCCTCGACGTTGGCGATCCCCATCGCGGTCTCGATCAGCAGATGAAGGTTCACCGGGGCCAGCCCGTTCGCCTGCTCGAGCTGAGAGAGGAGGGTTGCGACGAACTCGACGTCGCTCGGCCGTCCCACCTTGGGTATCAGCAGCGTGTCGAGCTTGTCCCCCGCGCGCTCCACGACGTCGACCACGTCCCGATAGCACCAGGGCGTGTCGAGCCCGTTGATCCGCACCGAGACCGAGCAGGCCGACCAGTGGAGGTCGTTCAGCGCCTCGATCACGTTGGCACGAGCCTGCTCCTTGTCGTCGGGCGCGACCGCGTCCTCCAGGTCGAGGAACACGACATCCGCGCCGAGCGTCGGCGCCTTCTCGAGGGCGCGCTCGTTCGAGCCCGGTACAGCGAGCTCGCTCCGATGAAGGCGCGCGCGGACGGCCACCGCTACATCCACCTACCTCGGCAGGGTCTCGTCGAAGGCGGACAGAACGCGATCGGCGGTCTCACGATTCGCGTTCACGCCCATGAGCCCTACCCGCCAGATCGGGGGAGCGGTCGGTCCCAGGCCGCCGCCGATCTCGATCCCGTGCTCCCGGAGGAAGCGCAGCTGGATCTCCTTGCCGTCGATCCCGTCGGGAACGTTCACGGCCGAGAGCTGCCAGAGGGTGTGCTCCGGGTCGGACAGCAATGTGTACCCGCGCTCTGCCATCTGGTTCTGGAAGTAGCGGCCTGCGTCCTCGTGGCGGGCCCACCTGTTCTCGAGTCCCTCGTCGAGCGCGAGCTTCACGCCCGTGTAGAGCGCGTAGTACTGGAGGATCGGCATCGTGTGGTGGTAGGTGATCGGCCGGTCGATCCAGTACTTCGCGAGAAGCTCGAAGTCGAACGAGAACGACGTGGGAGTCTTGCGGGCCTTGATCCGCTCGAGCGCGCGCTCGGAGAGCGAGACCGGCGAGATCCCCGGAGGGCACCCGAGCGCCTTCTGGGAGCAGGAGTAGGCGTAGTCGACGCCCCACCGAGCGGCGTCGAACTCCTCGGCGCCGAGCGATGTCACCGCGTCGGCGTAGAGAAGCGCCTCAGTGCCGCTCGACCGCATCGCGTCGGACAGCTCCTTCAGCGGGTACGAGGTGCCGGTGGAGGTCTCGGCGTGCACGACCGCGACGAGCTTGGCGTCGGGGTTCCTCTTCAGAGCTTCCATGACGCGCTCCACCGGCACGACCTGCCCGAACGGCGCGTTGAGATCGATCGTCTCGCACCCGTAGCGGTTCGCCATCTCGAACACCCGGTTACCGAAGAAGCCCGCGTGGGCGACGATCACCGTGTCGCCGGGCTCGGTGAGCGCTGCGATCCCGGCCTCCATGCCCGACGTGCCCGAGGCCGACAACGCGAGCGTCAGGCCGTCCCGGCGGTGGAAGAGCAACTTCAGGAGCTCCACCAGGTCCACGAGGATGTCCCAGAAGTCCGGATCCAGGTGCCCGTTCATGGGCAGGCGCATGGCGTCCAGCACCTTCGGGTGCACGTTGGACGGCCCGGGGCCGCACAGGAGGCGCGGGCCCGGGTCGAGAGCCGGGAAGCTGGTCTTCGTGCTCACGTTGTTCCCCCTTCGACCGTGACTCGGGTCGCTGAATGGTCGTTCAGGTGGATCGCCGAGTCTAGTGACGTAAATGACCCCCGGGCATCACCCGCCCGGGCGGGTCGCGCCTCACTCCCCGGGGTGAGGCCTAGGAGACGTCTACTCGCTCCAGCACCAAGTCTTCGATAGGCCGGTCCTGGGGGCCCGTTGGCGCGGTGGCGATCGCCTCGACCACGTCGTAACCATCTGATACCTCTCCGAAGATCGTGTGCTTGCCGTCGAGCCAGGGGGCCGGCGCTACGGTCACGAAGAACTGCGAGCCGTTGGTGTTCGGGCCGGCGTTCGCCATAGCCAGGAGTCCGGGGCGGTCGAAGCCCGGTCCGCCGGGCGGGCACTCATCCTCGAAGTTGTAGCCGGGCCCGCCCATGCCGGTGCCGGTGGGGTCGCCCCCCTGGACCATGAACCCGTCGATCACCCTGTGGAAGATAGTCCCCGCGTAGAGCGGTTCTGTCTTGCGCCTCCCGTCTCGCGGGTCGGTCCATTCGCGGGCGCCCGTGGAGAGATCGACGAAGTTCGCGACCGTGACCGGCGCGTGATCGGGCATCAGCCGCACGGTGAACGAACCCCTGGACGTAACGAGCGCGGCGGTGGCCATCGAGACCTCCTCGGGAAGGTGCCCGAGTCTAGCCCGGAGGGTGCGGTCGCGTCGAAGGGCGACCGGTCAGCCGGTGAGCTGAGCGGCGAAAGCGTCGGGGTCCGTCACGGGCAGGTCGCAGACGAAGCCCCTGCACACGTAGGCCGTCGCCCGGCCGTCTCGAGCGACGCGATCGCGTAGGAGTGGCACCTTCACCCGCGCCGCCTCGTCGTCGGGCGAGGCGACCGCCAGCACCTTGTTCGGCAGGAAGCGCTTCACGGTGACCTCGTCGATCAGCGCCCTCGCGCGCTCATCCCCGGGGTCGCCCACGATCGCCACCTCTCGGGCGGAGGACAGGTACAGGTCGAGCGCCGAAAGCGCGTGGCCGAACCCCTGCGGCGTTCCTGCCATGTGGTCGCGCACGAGCCGTAGCGCGGACACGGCCGCCCGCTCGTACGCCAGATCCCCGGTCAGGAGCGCCATCCGGAGGAGGACCTCGGCCGCGGCAGAGTTCCCCGACGGCATCGCGTTGTCGAAGAGCTCCTTCGGGCGCACGAGAAGAGCTTCGCCGTCCGAGGAGGTCTGGTAGAAGCCGCCTCGCTCCTCGTCGCGGAACCGCCGCAGCAGCTCGTCCGCCAGTCCCCGAGCCTCGTCGAACCAGCGCAGGTCGAAGGTCGTCTCGTAGAGCGTGAGGCAGGCTTCCGCGAGCAACGCGTGGTCGTCCGCGAAAGCCGGGCGTCCGACGCGCCCGTCGCGCCACGACCGGAGGAGCCCTCGCTCGTCACGGAGGTTGTCGAAGAGGAAACCCGCGGCGCGGACGGCGGCGTCGACGTACTCGGTGCGGCCGAACACCCTTCCCGCCTCGGAAAGCGCGGAGATCGCCATCGCGTTCCAGGCGGTGATGACCTTGTCGTCGGTCGCGGGGCGAGACCGCAGCTCTCGGAGCTCGAACAGGTCCCGGCGCGCCGACTCGAGCCGACGCTCGAGGTCCTCGATGGAGACGTCGCGCTCGGCCGCGACGGCGGCGACCGGGATCGGCTCCCAGAGCACGTTCGTACCCTCCCAGTTGCCCTGGGGGACCGCACCGAAACAGACCGCGAGCGCTTCTCCGCAGACGCTCACGAGCTCCTCGTAGGACCAGACGTAGAAGCGCCCCTCGACGCTCTCCGAGTCGGCGTCCTGCGAGGAGAAGAAGCCGCCGTCGGGGTGCCTCAGCTGCCGGAGGACGTAGTCGAGCGTCTCGCACGCGACCCGCCTATAGCGGTCCCTACCGGTGACCTGCCAGGCCCGCGTGAACAGGCGCGCCAGCTGAGCGTTGTCGTAGAGCATCTTCTCGAAGTGCGGGACCTGCCAGGAGCGGTCGACCGAGTACCGGTGGAAGCCACCGCCGAGGTGGTCGTAGATGCCCCCGGCGGCCATGTGGTCCAGGGTCCCGGTCAGGATGTCGAGCGCGTTCCTCTCACCGCCGACGTGCCGGCGGAGGACGAATTCGAGTGTGGTCGGCTGAGGGAACTTCGGAGCCGAGCCGAACCCGCCCCACGTGGCGTCGTAGCTCTGCCGGATCCCTTCGAAGGCCCGTCGCAGGAGTTCCTCGGTGAGCGGGTCCGGTGATCCCGCCAGGGCCCCCGCCCGTCCCACCGCCTCTGCGACGCGCCGCCCTTGCTCTATCGCCTCGTCCCTACGTCCGCTCCAGACCTGCGCGACTGCGGTGAGGACGCTGCGGAACGACGGCATCCCATGGCGATCCTCGGGCGGGAAGTACGTTCCCGCGTAGAAGGGAGTCCCCTCCGGCGTGAGGAACGCCGTCAGCGGCCAGCCGCCTTGTCCCGTCATCGCCTGTACCGCGTCCATGTAGATCGCGTCGACGTCCGGTCGCTCTTCGCGATCGACCTTGACGGACACGAATCGCTCGTTCATGAGCGCGGCGGTCTCCTCGTCCTCGAAGGACTCCCTCTCCATCACGTGGCACCAGTGGCATGCGGCATACCCGATGGAAAGGAGGATCGGCTTGTCCTCGGCCGCCGCTCGTTCGAGGGCCTCGGACCCCCACGGGTACCAGTCGACCGGGTTGTGGGCGTGCTGGAGCAGGTACGGGCTGGCTTCGTGCACGAGCCGGTTGGAACGGCGCGCCTCCCCCATACGTAAGAGTCTCCCACCCCCCTCCGGTATCCGCTCTACCCACTTAGGTGGAGCCCCGGATCGACCGATGCTTCGTAAGAGATGCGTGCTTCGCCCGTGCGCGTGCTTGTGGTCGACGGCCACCGAGCGTTCGCCGACGGCGTTCGCCTGCTCCTCGGGGCCGACGAGGACATCGAGGTGATCGGCTCGGCAGGGGATGTCGCGGAGGCCGAGCGGATCGCCGCTGCCGAGCCACCCGACGTCGTGCTGCTCGACCTGGGCCTCACCGGCGACCCGGTCCGAGATGCCGTGGCCGGGCTGTCCCCCGCTCGCGTGGTTGCGGTCGCCGAAGGGCCCGACCCGGATACCGTGGTCCGGGCTCTCGGCTCCGGCGCGTGCGGCGTCGTCTCGAAGACGGAGCCGCTCGAGCGCCTCGCCGACGTGGTCCACCAGGCCGCGAGCGGAGAGATCGTCGTTGCGGCGGCCGATCTGCCGATGGTGTTCGAGCGGCTTCAGGCATCGCGCGCGGCTAGGGTTGAGGGCTCGGTAGGCATCTCGAGCCTGACCGAGAGGGAGACGCAGATCCTTCGTGAGCTGGCCGGCGGTGAGTCGACATCGGCCGTCGCGACTCGCTTGGGGATCAGCCGGCTAACCGTTCAGAGCCACGTGAAGAACATCCTGGCCAAGCTCGGCGTACATTCCAAGCTCGAGGCGATCACGATCGCCTGGCGGCACGGCGTGGTCGATGCCGAGCGGTCGGCGTGAGGGAGGATCCGGTGATGCAGGCTCCTGCGGACACCGAGGCGCGCAGGCGCCAACCCGTCCTCAGGCGGGTGGTGGTGGTGGACGACCACCCTGTGCTGCGCGGAGTCGTCCGGCTCGCGTGCAACGCGTCACCGACGCTCGAAGCCGTGGGTGAGGCCGAGGACGGCCGCACGGCGCTCGAGCTTTGCAGGCGATTGAAGCCCGACCTGCTCGTGCTCGACCTGCTGCTCCCCGAGATGGGGGGCCTCGAGGTGGCGCGCGTGGTGAGAGAGGAGGGCTTGCCGATCAGGATCCTCGCGCTCTCCGGGCGGACCGACGGCAAGGTCGTCCTGGAATGCATGCGGCTCGACGTCGAGGGCTTCGTAAGGAAGACGGCCGGCGTCCAGGCGATCTCCGAGGCCATGGAGCTCGTGGCCGCGGGGGGACGCGTCTACTCCGCGGACGAGGAGCGCGAGGCCGTGGCGGAGCTCGGGCGCGTCGCGCGACACGTCCATGACGCCGACGGTGTCGCCTCCGCCCTCACACCACGGGAGACGGAGATACTCCAGATGCTCGGGCATGGGCTCACGATGCGGCAGGTGGGGAACCGGCTCGGTATCTCGCCGCGGACCGTCGAGACCCATATCGCGAAGCTCTACCGGAAGCTCGACGTACGCACGCGCGTGCAGGCCGTCGCGCGCGCGGCTGCGCTCGGGTTGATCGATCTGGAGGATTGATGAGCTCCCCCGCAACAATCCGCCGTTCGGTCCTGGTCGCCGGATCCTGCGTCGCTTACGCTTCGGGGAAGCAGGCACCATGAGCAAGCAACCCGCGAAACGCCCCAGGGGCGAGGCCCCGGGACCCCCCGTCGCGAGCCGACGGCTCGGCGTCCTGGTCGTCGACCCCCTCGCCGTGGTCCGCGCCGGGCTTTCCCTTCTGATCGACGACCGCCCCGACATGGAGGTCCTGGGCGAGGCCGGGACCGCCGACGATGCCCTGGTGGTCATGGGCCGCCTGCGCCGAACGAGGGTAGTCGTTCTCACCGGCCTCGGCCTCGAGGGGCCGCACGACTCGTTCTGGCTGATCCGCACGCTCCGGGAGCGGTTCCCGGCAGCCGGTATAGTCGGATGCGGCGCCAACGCCGACCCGACCGCGATCTCCCGTGCCCTGTTCATGGGCGCCGACGGCTACGTCGACAAGGCCGTGGACCCGATCGAGTTCCTCCGGTGCCTCCGCAAGGCCTCCGAGGGGGAGATGGTGCTGGCCGGGCCACCGATGGAGTGGGTCGGCGCGATAGCCGACGGGATCGAGCGCCAGCGCGACATGGAGCTCAAGCTCACGGATCGCGAGCGCGAGGTGTTGGTGGTCGCCGCCGAGGGACTGACCGCGCGGGAGATCGCCGAGCGGCTCGGGGTCGCGGAGCGGACGGTCACCACCCACCTGGGGCGGATCTACGGCAAGCTCGGTGTCTCGGGTAGGATCGCGGCGATCCGCCAAGCCGCGTCGGCGGGCCTCGTCACGGTCGGCTCGCGCGAGTAGACCGCCGTCTTGCGGCAAGACAGGGTCACGAACGGCGACGCCCAGGTCGCCGTAGGCCGCGCTTTGCGTGTTCGTCTGGTGGCGCTCAGCTTCCTGATGCTCTTCGTGGAGCTTGCACTGATCCGATGGACCGGCTCGCACGTCCTCTACCTGTCCTACTTCTCGAACTTCGTGCTGCTCGGGAGCTTCCTCGGCATCGGGGTCGGCTTCATGCGAGCGCGCTCGTCGCGGAACCTCTTCCCGCTGGCTCCGGTCGCACTCGTGCTCCTCGTGTCGTTCGTCCGGATCTTCCCGGTCGAGATCGATCGAGCGGGTCGCGATCTGCTGTTCTTCGGGCAGCACTCCACGACCGGCCTGCCGCTGGCCGTGACGCTCCCCACGATATTCGTGGCATCCGCCTGCATCATGGCGCTCATCGCGGAGGGCGTGGGGCGCACCTTCGTGCTGTTCGAGCCCCTGGACGCCTACAGGCTCGACATCGTCGGGAGCATCGCGGGCACTGTCGTCTTCTCGGCGCTTTCCTTCCTCGGCGTCCCACCCATCGGCTGGGGCCTGGTGGTCGCTGCCGTGTTCGTCGCCCTGGAGCGGCCGCGGTTGCCCGGGATCTCCCGCGTTGCCGTTATCGGGCTCATCGCCTTGCTCGGGCGCGAATCTCTGCAGCCGGGCGAGCAATGGTCTCCCTACTACAGGGTCTCCACCTTCGAAGTCGAAGAGGGGATCCTGGATGTGAACGTCAACGGCGTCCCGCACCAGGTCATCATGTCGCTCGATCAGATCTCCCAAATGTCCCCCATCTACCTGGCTCCGTACGAGGTCCTGAGCCGCGGTGAGCCAGGAGACGTCCTCGTGGTCGGTGCCGGAACGGGCAACGACGTGGCCGTCGCGCTCGCCAAGGGTGCTCGGTCCGTGGACGCGGTCGAGATTGATCCCCGTCTCTACGAGCTCGGCCGCGAGCTGCATCCCGAACGACCCTACGACGACCCACGGGTGGGGGTCACGATCGACGACGGTCGGGCCTTCCTCGAACGCTCACCCGGCCGCTACGACCTGATCGTGTTCGCCCTGCCCGACTCGATCACGCTCGTGTCGAGTCAGGCGCAGGTGCGGCTGGAGAGCTATCTCTTCACGCTCGAGGCCATCGCCGAGGCGCGTGGGCATCTTCGCCCCGGCGGCACGTTCGCGATGTACAACTACTACCGCGAGCAGTGGCTGGTCGATCGGCTGGCGGGAACCATCAACGCCGTCTTCGGTCACCCGCCGTGCGTCGAGCAGTCCGGATCGGCGCACCTCGCGCTGCTCGCGGTCGGGATCGAGGGCGACTCGGTCGACTGCTCGAGCGGCTCGTACCTCGAGGGCGGGGTGCCACCTCCGGTCAATGACGACTACCCGTTCCTCTACCTCCGCGATCACGGGATCCCGCTTCCCTACGCCATCACCCTGCTGCTGATCCTGGCCGCCTCTGTGGCTTTCATCCGGGGGGTCGGGGGGCCCCTCCGCGGCATGCGTCAATACGTCGACCTCTTCGCGATGGGGACCGCCTTCCTACTGCTGGAGACGAAGAACGTCGTGCAGTTCGCTCTGCTGTTCGGTACGACGTGGCTCGTGAACGCGCTTGTGTTCGCCGGGATCCTTCTCTCGGTGCTCGCCGCCATAGAGGTGTCGAGGCGGGTGCTCGTGCGTCGGCCGGCCGGCCTGTGGATGGTGCTCTTCCTATCGATCGCAGTAGCGTGGCTCGTCCCGGGCTCTGCCCTGCTGGCGATGCCGTTCGTTCCGAGGTTCGCTGCAGCCGCAGCCCTCGCCTTCACCCCGATCTTCGTCGCCAACGTGGTGTTCGCGCAGCGCTTCCGGGACGTCGAGGCCTCGCACATCGCGTTCGCCGCGAACCTGCTGGGGGCGATGGTCGGGGGAGTCCTCGAGTACGCTTCGCTCATGGTGGGGTACCGCAGCCTGCTCGTCGTGGCCGCTCTCATCTACCTCACGGCCTACGTCTTCGGTCGGCAAGCAGTGCCAGTTCCGGCCGGAAGTTCGTAGCCGGGAGTGGCCGAGTCCCTTACTCTTTGCGGGTGGCACTGAGGATGAGGAGTCGGTACGGCATGGGCCGCGGGTCGAAGGTGTTCGTCACCACGGTGTTCTTCCTCGGTTTCTCGTTCACGGCTCTCCCGACGGCAAACGCGTACATCGACCCCGGCTCAGGAAGCTTCATCTTCCAGGTCCTGATCGGCGCGGCCCTTGGCGCGGCGCTCGCCGTCAAGGCGTTCTGGCGGCGGATCGTCGGCTTCTTCTCCCGTCGGGGTCGTCCCTCCGAGTGACGAGGGCGCACCCGGTGACCGGCGCGGAAGTGCTTCCGAGCTCCTTCCGGGACCCGGCCGGGTTCCTGTTCCGTCGCGACGGCGTCCTTTACCGACAGGTAAACGGTGTCCACCGCGACCACTACCAACGCCTCATGACGTCGGGCCTCTACGAGGCGCTCGTGGGACGGTGGCTGCTCGTTGCGCACGAGGACCTCGGGCCGGACGAGGCGGCCGCCGAGGACGCGCACACCGTGATCCGCCCCGACGTCGTGCCGTTCGTGTCGTACCCCTACGAATGGTGCTTCGAGGCGCTGAAGGACGCGGCCCTCGCGACGCTCGAGGCGCAGGGGATCGCGATGGATCACGGGATGTCGCTCCGCGACGCCAGCGCCTTCAACGTTCAGTTCGTGCGTGGCCGGCCGGTGCTGATCGACACGCTCTCGTTCGAGGTTCTCCGCGAGGGGAGGCCCTGGATCGCGTACAGGCAGTTCTGCCAGCACTTCCTCGCCCCTCTCGCGCTGATGGTCTACCGGGACGTGCGGCTGTCTCAGCTTCTCCGCGTCCACCTCGACGGCGTGCCGCTCGATCTCGCAGCGTCGTTGCTTCCGGCGCGGGCTCGCGCGCGGACCCCGCTCCTCCTTCACCTCTTCATGCACGCACGGAGCCAGCGACGCCACGCGGCCGACACGTCGCTGCCGTCCGAGCGGACGTTCTCTCTCCGAGCCTTCCGAGGTCTGCTCGACAGCCTCTCGGGCGCCGTCCGCGGGCTCGTGCCCCGCCGCGGCGACTCGCACTGGATCGACTACTACGGCGAGGCAGACCACTACACGTCGGAAGCGCTGCAGCACAAGCGGCAGCTAGTTCAGGGTGTGATAGATGAGCTCCGGCCCGCGACGGTTTGGGATCTGGGGGCGAACACGGGGGTGTTCAGTCGCCTCGCCTCCGGCCGCGGGATCGACACGGTCGCCTTCGACGTCGACCCCTCGGTGGTCAACGCGACGTACCGGGAGGTGAAGGCCAACCGCGAGGAGCACCTGCTGCCGCTCGTCCTCGACCTCACGAACCCGAGCCCACCGATCGGCTGGGCCAACCGTGAGCGGATGACGATCGCGGAGCGCGGACCGGCCGACCTCGCGCTCGCGCTCGCGCTCGTGCACCACCTAGCGATCGCCGGCAACGTGCCGCTGAGACGGATCGCGGGATACCTGGCGGAGCTCTGCCGGCACTTGATGATCGAATTCGTGCCGAAGGACGACCCCAAGGTGCGCCGGCTGCTCGCGACTCGAGAGGACGTGTTCCCCGGCTACACTCGCGAGGGATTCGAGGCGGCGTTCGCGGATCGGTTCGAGATCGAACGGTCGGAGCCCATTGAGGATTCGGCGCGCCTCCTGTACCTGATGCGGGCTCGAGGAAGCTCGTGACGCGGTCTCCTTTGATCCACCCCCTGCTCTTCGCGTCCTACCCGATCGTGTTCCTCGTTGCCGAGAACCTCGACGACCAGATCGACGCAGGCAGCGTGCTCGCTACTCTTGGCGCCACGCTGGCGGCGACACTCCTCCTCTTCGGGTTCACGCGTCTCGTGTTCCGCGGCCCCCATGCGGCAGCCTTCGTCACCTCGGGGCTCGTGCTTCTGTTCTTCTCGTTCGGGCACGTGGAGGACGTCGTAGACCCGTTCGGATTCGGTACCGAAGAGAAAGTCCTGCTCCTCGAGTGGGCGCTCATCGCGCTCTCGGCGCTCTTGATCGCCGTTCGCTTCCGCGAGCGGCTGCGGGCGATCACCGGCGGCCTGAACCTGCTCGCGGCGGTTCTCGTGGCGCTGAACCTGATCCCGATCGTCACGTTCGCCGTCGGCGGCAGTAGAGCCTCTCGAGCGTCGGACGATCCGCCGCAGGGCCTGCACGCCGAGGATCCGAAGCGGGACATCTACTACATAATCTTCGACCGCTACGCGAACGAGCGGACCTTGGAAGACCTCTATGGGTTCGACAATGGGCCGATGCTCGGGTGGCTGGAACGACAGGGCATCTACGTGGCTCACGATTCGGTCGCCAACTACCCGAAGACCGCGCACTCGCTCGCGTCGTCGCTGAACATGACCTTGCTCGGCGACCTCGCGGAGCGCATGGGTGAGGACTCGGGCGACTGGCGACCCGTGGTCGGACTTCTGAGGGGTTTCAGGGTGGCGAGGTACCTGCAATCTCTGGGCTACCGCTATTACCACATCGGTTCGTGGTGGACTCCAACCCGCGAGGATCCGAGCGCGGACGTCGAGTACAGGTTCGGCGCGGCGTCCGAGTTCGCTAGCACTCTCCTCTCCACGACGCTGTGGGATCCGATCAGCA
>DATEBA010000061.1:0-22477 GCA_035288045.1 Actinomycetota bacterium | reverse complement strand
CGCGGGCGCATGATTGAGCGGGCGCATGGTTGAGCCGGCGGATGTCTTGATGAACAAGCGGTGGGTTGCTGGGGCGTGCGCCGCCAGGCGCGTGGCCTCCACGTTCGTTGCAGCCGCGGTAGTGCTGTCGAGCTCGTTGGGGTCGGCCGCATACACCACCGGGGATGTCACCGAGAAGCCGGATTGCACCATCCGAGGAACCGACAAAGGGGAGATCCTCCGAGGGACCACTGAGCACGATGTCATTTGCGCGGGTCCAGGCTCTGACAAGATCATCGGCCGAAACGGCGCCGACACGATCTTCGGCGGGCGGGGGGCGGACGTCGTTCGCGCGGGGAAGGGTCGAGACGCGGTCGAAACCGGGTTTGGATCGGACCGTGTGCGCGCCGGGATCGGCGACGACTGGGTGAAGGGCGGACCGGGGCGGGATCGACTTCGCGGCCAGAGGGGTTGGGACACGCTCTACGGTGGTGGCGGGAAGGACGACTGCCGCGTCGGGGATCCCGAACCGGGTAGCGCGGAAGCCGTTCCCGCCTGGGGCGTGTTCGAGTGCCCCTAGCGGGCTAGGGCGTGAAGGTCCTGTAGAAAGGCGCTGCGTCGAAGACCGCCCGCGTGGCCCGACGGTCGATCACCGTGTCGAAGACGACTCTGTCGGGCGAGCGCTCGTCCCCGACCCGGAAGCTCCCATCGGGGAGCGCCGTCAGCTCCCAATCGCCCTCGTCGTCCGCCGTCGAGCCCGCGAGAACGAGCCGCCCGGATCGAACGAAGACCCGGAAGTTCGAGAACCACGGGTCGTGCGACCGCCAGTGGCCGACGAAGGCATCCCACTCGACGGGACTGGGAACGTCCACGGGCTCGCCGTCGCGGACGTAATGGTCGGGCCCGTGTGTGGCCGCGACCACGCTGTCCCCTTCCCTCACGAACCGAAGAGGGAACAGCTCGAACGCCGGGTTGGGGACCACGAAGTCGTCGTCTGACCGCCGTTCAAACGGCACACGGCCGGCCTCGAGCTCTAACGCCAGACCCTCACCTTCGGCCACGATGCTCATCCTTCGTCTCGGCGATCTGTACTCCCCGACGAACTCCTCCGCGTTCCGCACGCGCGCAGGTGAGTCGGGCTCGGAAGGCGGCGGAACCTCCTCACCCAGGACCGCGGCGCGCATCGCCGACACGGCGTACCGAACGACCGAGAGCGGCTCGACGTATGCGTTCGCCAGCACAGCGGCGCCGATCCCCGCCTGAGGATCGGTGAGGACCCACCCGCAGTACCCGAGCGTCGAGCCGGAGTGGCCGAGCAGCAGAAGGCCGCTCTCGTCAAGCCACCTGACTCCGTAGCCGTAGAACGCGCCCTCGTCGGGCGCAGGGGTGGCCCGCTGCGTCATGAGCGCGAAGCTTTCCGGCGAGATCACCGGCCCGGCCGCTCCCGCGCCGTCGTTCAGGAGCAAACGCGCGTACGCGGCGAGCTCCCCCACCGGCGAGCAGATCGTCCCGTCGGCTGTTCCGCTCTCCACCCAGGTGGCCTCCACCCAACCGTGGCTGGTGTGCCAGGGCCTGTCGTCGTACGGCGGCCAGTACCCGACCGCGAGGCGGCGGCGCGTGTCGTGGGTCGTGATCGGATCGGTCGCGGTCATCTCGAGCGGCTCCAGGATCCGCTCGCGGACGACCTCCCACCACGGCTTCCCCGCGACGGCCTCCAGGACGAGCCCGAGCGCCTTGAACCCAGCGTTCGAGTAGAGGTAGCCCTCCCCCGGCGGGAACCCGGTCTCGGTCTCGCGGAGCGACCACACCTCGTGAAGCGCCTCGGCCGTGTAGTCGGTTCCCTGAACGATCCCCGAGGAGTGGCTCAGCAGATGGTGGATAGTGATGGGCGCGAAGCGGGACCGGACCTCGAACCAGGGCAGGTACGCCGTGACGGGCGCCTCCAGATCGAGCCGTCCGGCCTCCCGTTCCTGCAGAAGCGCGATCGCTGTGAAGCCCTTGCTTATCGACCCGATCTGAAAGAGGTGCTCCGGCACCACCGGCGTCTTCGCGGCCAGTTCCGCGTACCCGGAGGTGAGAACGGCCAGCGTTCGCTGGCGGTCGGTGAGCGCCACCGCCATGCCCGGTGCGTGGGTCGCCTCGACGTGCCGGTGCAGGAACCGTTCGACGGACTCGACGGCGCGGGCCGCATCGCCCATGACCGTCAGCCGAAGAAGAGCTTCAGCTCGCGCTCGGCCGACGCCTCGGAATCGCTGCCGTGCACCAGGTTCTCGGTGATCACGGTGCCGAAGTCGCCGCGGATCGTCCCAGGCGGGGCACCCGCAGGGTCGGTGGGACCCATCAGGGTACGGAGCACGAAGATCGCCTGCTCGCCTTCGACGCGGCTCACGACCGCCGGCCCGCTCGTGATGAACTCCACGAGCTCGCCGAAGAAGGCCTTCTCGCGATGCTCGCCGTAGAGCTCCTCGGCGAGGGGGCGATCGATCTCCGCCGTCCGCATCTCTGCTATCCGGAGGCCCTTGGCCTCCACGCGCCGGAGCACCTCACCGATCAGACCGCGGCGGACGGCGTCGGGCTTCACGATCAGCAGGGTCGGCTCCTCGGCCACTACACCTCCAGCTCCCGGCGAGCGTCCGCGACAGTGTACAGAGAGCCGGTCACCAGGATGAGGTCGTCGCCGCCGGCGCTCACCCGGGCAGCGCGGAGGGCGGCGGCGACCGAGCCGAAAGTCTCGACCCGGACCTCCAGCTGCGCGAGCGTCGCGGCCACCAGAGCCGCGTCGGCCGAGCGTGCGCTCTCGTTGCGCGCGGCGTAGGCGCGGTCGGCGACGGACGCCAGCGGCCCGAGGATCCCGGCGACGTCCTTGTCCGCCGACACGGTGACGACGAGGTGCAGGCGCTCCCACCGGAACGAGTCCGGCAGCGCCGCCACGAGCGCCTCGGTGCCGGCCGGGTTGTGCGCGCCGTCGAGCACCAGCAGCGGGTGCCGTGCCACGACCTCCAGGCGTCCCGGTGAGCGCGCGTTGCCAAACGCCTCGCGCACGGCGTCGTCCGAGAGCGGGCGGTCCAAGAGAGCCTCGAAAGCCGCGACGGCTGCCGCCGCGTTCCGCGCCGCGTGCGCTCCGAACAGCGAAAGGTGCACGTCCTCGAACGTCGCCTGCGGCGTCCTCATGGTGAGCGACTGCCCGCCGATCGCCTGGAGCCTTTCCTCGAGCGAAAAGTCGCGGCCCTCGAGGAGCAGCCGCGCGCCAACCTCCTTGCTCCGCGCCTCGATCACCGCCATCGCCTCAGGCGACTGCTCCCGGCAGATCACAACCTTGCCCGGCTTCACGATCCCAGCCTTCTCGCCCGCCACCTCGGCGACCGTCGAGCCGAGCTCCGCGTGGTCGAGCGCCACCGGGCAGATGACGCCCACGTCGGCGGCCACGACGTTCGTCGCGTCCCAGCGGCCGCCCATACCAACCTCGTAGACGCCGAGACCGACCGGAAGGTCGGCGAACCAAAGGAACGCGAGCGCGGTGAGAACCTCGAAGTAAGTTACGGATTCCCCCCTCGCGTCGACGAGCTCGAGGACCGGAAGCAGCCGCTCGTACTGCTCGGCGAACGCCTCACCCGAGATCGGCGCGCCGCAGACCTCGAACCGCTCGGTGACCGAGAGCAGATGCGGCGACGTGTAGAGGCCGGTAGTGAGACCGTGCGAGCAGCCGAGCGCGGCCACGAGGCGCGACGTGGTGGTCTTTCCGTTCGTGCCGGCGACGTGGATGGACGGGTGCGTGTCCTGCGGGTCGCCCAGCAGCTCGACGAGAGCCTCGATCCGCTCGAGCCCGGGAACGATCCTTGACTCGCTCCGCGCTTCGAGCTCGGCGAACGCTTCCTCGAATAGCACCTCAGGACGTGCCGAGCTGCTCGAGCTCGGCGGCGAGCCGCGCCTCCTCGCCCTCGAGATGCTCAACGTCGCGACGCTCGCCCTCGACGACCTCGGGCGGGGCCTTCGAGAGGAACGACTCGTTCGCGAGCTTCGCGCGCTTGCGGTCGAGCCTGTCGCGCAGACCCTCGAGCTTGCGCCGCTTCTGCTCCACGATCGGACCGAGGTCGAAGCCCTCCGGGATCGACAGCTTCGCCATAGCGCCGCGCAGGTCGGCGAAAGACAACTCCGCTGCCGTCAGCCGGCGGACGTCGGCCAGGAATGGCTCCACCCTGTCCCGCCATGCCTCATCCACCGAGACCTTCCCCCGAAGCTCAGGCGGCGCGGCCGACTGGAGTGAACGGATCTCGGTCACAACCGACTGGAGGTCGCGGAAGGAGGCCTCGGCGCCGGCGTCCTCATGCTCGGGGTGCGGCTCGGGCCAGGGAGCCACGACGATCGACTCGCCGGCGCCGAGGCGCTGCCAGATCTCCTCGGTCACGAACGGCATCAGCGGATGGAGCAGCCGGAGCGTCCGCTCCAGCACCCACGCGAGCACGCTCGCCGCGCCGGAGCGCTCCTCCTCCGAGGCCAGCCGGCCCTTCTGCATCTCCAGGCCCCAGTCGCAGTACTCCGACCACAGGAACCGTTGGAGTGCCTGCGCCGCGTCGTCGAACCGGTACTCCTCTATCGCCGCATCGACCTCCCCCACGCAGACCTCGTGTCGCGACAGCAGCCATCGCTCGGTGAGCGTCAACCGCTCCGGCAGAGTGGGCGAGCCGCCCGGGTACGCGCGCAGCAGCAGCCGTGCCGCGTTCCAGATCTTGTTCGCGAAGTTGCGCCCGGCCTCGATGGCCTCCTCGGCGACCGGGAGGTTCTGCTGCTCGGGCGACGCCATCCGCGCGAGCGCGAACCGGAGGGCGTCGGCTCCGTACTTCGCGACCATGTCCAGCGGGTCGATCACGTTGCCGAGCGACTTGCTCATCTTGCGCCCGCTCCGGTCGCGGACGAGCCCGTGTATCACAACATCTCGGAACGGGACGTCGCCGACCAGGTACATGCCCGACATGATCATGCGGGCCACCCATAGGTAGAGGATCTCGTAGGCGGTCACGAGCACCGACGTCGGGTAGAAGGTCCGCAGGTCCTCGGTGTCGTCGGGCCAGCCCAGCGTCGAGAACGGCCAGAGCTGCGACGAGAACCACGTGTCGAGCACGTCGGGGTCCTGCTCGATCTCCGTGCTCCCGCAATGGGCGCACTTCTCCGGGTCCTCGGTCGCGGCGAACTCGTGACCGTCCGTGCAGTACCAGACCGGGATCCGATGCCCCCACCAGAGCTGGCGGGAGATGTTCCAGTCGCGCAGACCCTCGAGCCACTCGTCATAGTTGCGCGACCAGCGCTCCGGCACGAACCGGATGCGGCCATCCCTCGCCGCCCCGCGCGCCGGCTCCTTCAAGCGCTCGACGGCCACGAACCACTGCTTGCCGGACAGCCACGGTTCGATAACCGAGCGGCATCGGTAGCAGTGCCCGACGGAGTGCCGGTATGGGCGGTCCTCGGACACGAGCAGACCGAGCCCCTTCAGGCGCTCCCGCACGCGCGTGCGAGCGGAGAACCGGTCGAGCCCCCGGAACTCCTCGGGGACCGCACCAGTGAGAGACGCGTCGGGGCCGAGGATGTTCATGAGCGGGAGACCCGCCCGCTCCGCGATATCGAAGTCGTTGGGGTCGTGAGCCGGGGTCACCTTCACTGCACCGGTGCCGAACGAGGGGTCGACCGCGCGGTCGGCCACGATCGGCAGCTCCCGCCCGTCGAACGGGTGGCGAACGCTCTTGCCCACGAGGTCTCGGTAGCGATCGTCGTCGGGGTGAACGGCTATCCCCGTGTCGCCGAGCATCGTCTCGACGCGCGTCGTGGCAACGGCCACATGTCCCGACCCGTCGGCGAGCGGGTACCGGAACGTCACGAGCTCGCCCTCGATCTCCTGGTGCTCGACCTCGGAGTCCGACAGCGCCGTCTGGTCGGTCGGGCACCAGTTGATGAGCCTCTCACCTCGGTAGATCAGGCCGTCCTCATACATGCGAACGAACGCGACCCGGACCGCGCGCGAAAGCCCGTCGTCCATCGTGAAGCGCTCGCGATCCCAGTCGCAGGACGCGCCGAGGGCCTTGATCTGGCGAGTGATCTCTCCGCCGTACTGCTCCTTCCATGCCCAGGCTCGCTCGAGGAACGCCTCGCGTCCGATATCGCGACGCTCGAGCCCTTCCTTCCGGAGCTCACGCTCGACGACGACCTGCGTGGCGATGCCCGCGTGGTCGGTCCCGGGAAGCCAGAGGGTCTCTTTCCCCTGCATGCGCGCACGGCGGACGACGATGTCCTGGATCGTGTCGTTCAGCGCGTGCCCCATGTGTAGCCGCCCGGTGACGTTCGGAGGCGGGATCACGATGCAGTACGGTGGCCGGTCGCTCGGGGTCTCGGCGTGGAAGTACCCGCGTTCGATCCACGTCGGGTACCAGCGGCCCTCGGCTGCCGTGGGGTCGTACTGCGACGGCATGTCGGTCGCCTGCATGGTCCCCTCCGCCATGGCGCCGAGTCTACGGGATGCGCCCGGGCTCGCTTAGACTCGCTCGGTGGGACGGTGCCCGAGCTGTGGGAAGGAGAACCCCGACGGCGCGAGGTTCTGCGCGTCGTGCGGAGGCTCGCTCGCACGCGCCTGCCCGTCCTGCGGGGCGGAGATCCCGGCCGGTGCGCGCTTCTGCCCGTCCTGCGGAATCACCCTCGGGGAGGGTCCCGCGGGCGAGGAGCGCAAGCTCGTCACGGTCCTGTTCGCCGACGTCACCAGCTCGACGACCCTCGGCGAGCAGCTCGACCCCGAGCGCATGCGCGAGGTGATGGACGCCTTCTTCGCCGCGATGCGAGAGGAGATCGAAGGCGAGGGCGGCACGGTCGAGAAGTTCATCGGGGATGCGGTCATGGCGGCCTTCGGCGTGCCGATGTCGCACGAGGACGACCCCTCCCGTGCGCTGCGCGCCGCGACACGGATGCTCCGCAGGCTCGCCGACGTGAACGACGCGCTGGCCGCCTCGCACGGCGTGACGCTGCAGATCCGGATCGGCGTGAACACCGGGCGGGTCCTGGCGCTCACGGCGCCGAAGGCAGGTGAGGCCATGGTTACGGGAGACGCGGTGAACGCCGCGGCGCGGCTGCAGGGCATCGCCGATCCCGACACGGTGGTCGTGGGAGAGCGGACGGCGCGCTCGGTCCGTGGGTTCCGGTTCGAAGACCTCGGGGCTCTGGAGCTGAAGGGGAAGACCGAACCGGTTCATGCGTTCCGCGTCGCGGGAGAGACGCCGCTTGCCCCCGACCGCGGCGTCCATGGTCTGCGCGCGCCGATCGTCGGCCGCGACAGCGAGCTCGCGCTGCTGCTCAGCATCTTCGACCGGACCGCAGCGGAGGAGCGGCCGAACCTGGTCACGATCTACGGGGACGCAGGCGTGGGGAAGAGCCGTCTGACCCAGGAGTTCCTCGCGCGGGCGGAGCGGCGCCCGCCCACTCCGACCGTGGTCCGCGGGCGGTGCCTTCCCTACGGCGACGGGGTCACGTACTGGCCGCTTGCCGAGATCCTCAAGTCGGTCGCGAGCGTGCTCGACACAGACCCGCCGGCGCTGGTGCTCGAGAAGATCAGGAAGACGGGCGCAGCCCTGTTAGACCAGGAGACGACCTCCGACCCGGCGAGATCCACGGCCGCGCTCGCCTACACGGTCGGAGTGGAGGACCCCGACCACCCGTTCTCCGACATGGAGCCCCGCCAGGTCCGGACCGAGACGCACGCGGCGTGGCGATCGTTCTTCTCGGCGCTCGCCGGCGGTCGAGCGGCCGTGGCCGTCGTCGAGGACATCCACTGGGCCGACCCGGAGCTGCTCGACCTGCTGGAGGAGCTCGCGGAGCGCGTCGAGGGCGCCGTGCTCTTCCTCTGCCCCTCGCGGCCCGACCTCACCACACGCCGCCCGGATTGGGGCGGCGGTCGCCGGAACTTCTCTGGCGTGGCGCTCGAGCCGCTCTCTGAAGACGAGGCCGAGCGGTTGATCGAGCTGCTGCTCGACATAGACGACCTCCCCCCGTCCGTGCACGCGAAGATCCTCGAACGCGCAGAGGGCAACCCCTTCTTCTTGGAGGAGATCGTGCGGCACCTGATCGACGAGGGCAGGGTCGTCCACGAGGAGAGCCGCTGGCGCGCCGCCGCCGGAATCGGAGACGTCGTGATCCCGGACACCGTGCAGGGGGTGCTCGCCGCGAGGATGGACCTGCTCGGGCCGACCGAGAAGCGCGTGCTGCAGGCAGCCGCGGTGGTCGGGCGCGTTTTCTGGCCGGGACCCCTCCGGGAGCTTCTCGACGGAAGCGAGGATGTCGAGGAGTCGCTGCGCGAGCTCGAGCACCGGGATCTGATCCAGTCGCGGCTCACGTCCTCGATGGCGGGAGAGCCGGAGTTCATCTTCAAGCACGTCCTGACGCGCGACGTCGCCTACGAGGCGCTCCCCCGGAGGGCCCGGCGTAGCTCCCACGCGAGCGTCGCGCGCTGGATCGAGCGCACCGCAGGCGAGCGCTCCCGCGAGTACCTCGAGCTGCTTGCACACCACTACGGAACCGCCGTCGCCGCGAACCCCGAACCGGACGAGGATCTCCGGGCCAAGGCGTTCGACTACCTGCTGAGGGCCTCCGACGATGCAAGGAGCAAGCAGGTCGTCAAGAAGGCCCAGCGGTTCGCCGACGAGGCGCTCGCCCTCGCATCGAACGACCTAGAGCGGGCGAGGGCCCTCGAGCTGCTGGGGCTCGCCTTCTTCACGGACTACCAGGGTGATCTCGCGTGGAGGTACTTCAGAGATGCGGCGCTCATGCGGGCCTCCGCCACGCCCCTGGACCCGGAGAAGGTGGCCTACCTGTGCGCCCGCGCCTGCGACCTGCCGTCGCGATGGCCCGGCTCGATGCGGTCGGTCCCCAGCCCAGACGAGGTGCGGTCGCTCATTGACCTCGGCTTCGCCAACCTCCCGCCTGGTGACAGCGAGGTCGCGATCCGGCTTCAGTGCGTCCGCGCGAGCACGCCCTTCGCGTTCCCTCAGTTGGATCTGAGCACGGAGGAGATGCTCGAGTGCGAGCGCGCCGGAATCGACGCCGCCGAGATGGGCATGCGCATTGGGCGAGCGGATCTGGCCTCGGGAGCGTTCGACAGCGCGGCCGGCTACGCGATGTCTCGAGGCCTCTACGGGCGCGCCTTGCCGATCCACGCGAGGCGCGCGGAACTCCTTCCCCGGCTGCACGACCCCTTCGAGATAGGCGATCTCTACGCGATGGGGGCCTGGGGCAACTTCGAGCTGGGGCGGTACGACGACAGTCTGCGATGGGCCGAGGAGGGTCTTCCGATCATCAGAGGAGAGGTGGCGGCCACCCAGATCCACCTCGAGGCGTGGGTCACGACGGCCCGATATCGCACGGGCGACTGGGACGGAGCCCTCGACGCCTTTGAGCGGGTGCTCCTGCTGCTCGACGAGCGGCGCGACTCGCCACCCTACTTCGCGACCAACGCATACGCCACGGCGGGGCTCATCGCGATCGCTCGTGGAGACATCGTCGAGAGCGACCGGCTCCAGGACCTGATGCTCGCGCTGGGGACGGGCTCCTCGCCGCGCCTCTTCCCCTGGCTCGTTCGGTACCTCGTGGAGCGCGGCGACCTCGTCGAAGCGCGGCGGCACCTGGAGCACCCGCCCGATGCCTGGCGCGTCCACGCGGCCGAGGCGTACGAGGCCAGCCTCGAGTTCGCGGCCGCCTCGGAGGCGTGGGACGAGGTCCCCGCGCTCGTGGCCGAGGCGCGTGTGTACGCGAACGAGGCGGGGGCGCTCGTCGTCCCGCTGTTCGCCGACCGCCTGGAGGGACGCGCCACGCTCGCCTCGGGCGATCCTCATCGTGCCCTCACGCTGCTCGGTTCCGCGGCGGCCGCCTTCCACGAGCACCGTGCGCCGTGGGAGGCGGCGACGACCCGCATCGACCTCGCGCGGGCGTCGGTGGACGCCGGGCGGCCCGACGACGCGCGTGCCGCGCTCGACGCCGCCGATGCCGTGTTCGCGAGGCTCCGCGCGGTCAAGGATGCCGGGCGGGTTCGGGAGCTTCGGGCGCGGGTCTGAGGAGTCCTAGGCGGTGCGCTCGCGGCGCTCGCGCTTGGGCGTCTCCTTCACCGGCACGAGCGTCGGGTTGACGCCGGTCAGCACCACGTCGCGATCGACGAGGCACTTCGTGACGTCCTTGCGGGAAGGCAGCTCGTACATCACGTTGAGCAGCACCTCCTCCAGGATCGCTCGCAGGCCGCGCGCGCCGGTCCCGCGGAGGTTCGCCTGCTCGGCGATCGCCACCAGCGAGTCGTCGGTGAACTCCAGCTCGACGCCGTCGAACTCGAAGAACTTCATGTACTGCCTCACGAGGGCGTTCTTCGGCTTCGTCAGGATGTCGACCAGGGCCTGCTCGTCCAGGTTGTGCACGTTCGTGATGACCGGCAGTCGCCCGACGAACTCGGGGATCAGCCCGTACTTCAGAAGGTCCTCGGGGAGCACCTTGCCAAGTATCTCCCCCAGGTCCTTCTCCTCCGCCCGACGCACGTCGGCACCGAAGCCGACGCCCTTGGAGCCGATCCGACTCTCGATGATCTTCTCGGCGCCGGCGAAGGCCCCGCCGCAGATGAACAGGACGTTCGTCGTATCGATCTGGATGAACTCCTGGTGCGGGTGCTTGCGACCCCCCTGGGGTGGGACAGAGGCGGTCGTGCCCTCGAGGATCTTGAGCAGCGCCTGCTGCACGCCCTCGCCCGAGACGTCCCGGGTGATCGAGGGGTTCTCGGACTTCCGGGCGATCTTGTCGACCTCGTCGATGTAGATGATGCCGGTCTCGGCCTTCTTCACGTCGTAGTCGGCGGCCTGGATCAGCTTGAGCAGGATGTTCTCGACGTCCTCGCCGACGTAGCCGGCCTCGGTGAGCGCCGTCGCGTCGGCGATCGCGAAGGGCACGTTCAGCATGCGCGCCAGCGTCTGAGCGAGCAGCGTCTTGCCGCAGCCGGTCGGTCCCAGGATCAGGATGTTGGACTTCTGGAGCTCGACGTCCTGCTCCTTGGTACCGACCTGGATTCGCTTGTAGTGGTTGTAGACCGCGACGGACAGGACCTTCTTGGCCTGCTCCTGCCCGATCACGTAGTCATCGAGGAACGAGTAGATCTCCTGCGGCTTGGGGAGGTCGTCCAGCTTCAGCTCGGAGGACTCGGAGAGCTCTTCCTCGATTATCTCGTTGCATAGATCGATGCACTCGTCGCAGATGTACACGCCGGGGCCGGCGATGAGCTTCTTGACCTGCTTCTGGCTCTTCCCACAGAAGGAGCACTTCAGGAGGTCAGAGTCCCCGAACTTCGCCATGCCACCTCTCCGAGAACCGAGCAGCCGGGCCCCCGCCCGGCCTGCTCCCGTATCTTACGCGCCCGCCACGGCCGCCGCAGCAAGTTCGGGGGGGGTCTTTCGGCTAGTTATCACCTCGTCCACGACCCCGTACTCCACTGCCTCCACGGCCGTGAGGATGTAGTCGCGGTCCGTATCCTTGGAGACCTTCTCCAGTGACTGACCCGTGTGTTCGGCGATCAGCTCGTCGAGGAGATCCCTGTACCTGATCATCTCCTTGGCTTGGATCTCGATGTCGACGGCCTGACCCGACGCTCCGCCGTGCGGCTGGTGCAGCAGCACGCGGGAGTGAGGGAGCGCGTAGCGCTTCCCCTTCTGGCCGGCGAGCAGCAGCACCGCCGCCGCCGACGCCGCCTGGCCCATCACGATCGTGGACACGTCGGGCTTGATGTACTGCATCGTGTCGTAGATCGCGAAGAGCGCGGTGATCTCTCCACCGGGCGAATTGATGTACAGGTTGATGTCCTTGTCGGGATCCTCGCTCTCCAGGTGCAGGAGCTGCGCCATCACGAGGTTACCGACGGTGTCGTCTACCGGCGTTCCGAGGAAGACGATCCGCTCCTTGAGGAGACGGGAGTAGATGTCGAACGAGCGCTCGCCGCGGCTGGTCTGCTCGACGACTACGGGAACGAGGTAGTTCTTCATGAGTCTTCCTCCGATTGATCGTCGCCGGGAACGGAAGGCTCCTCGACCGAGGTAGGGGCCTCGTCCCGAACGCGCTTCTCCCCTTCCTGCGTTATCTCGGCGTGCTCGACGAGGAGATCGAGCGCCTTCGAACGGATGATATCACCGGCCAGTGCAACGATCTGACCGCTCCTGTCCAAAGCGGTGGCGACCTCCTTCACGTCCTTGCCGAAGCTGCGCGCGATGGCCTTGACCTCGGTCGCGAGCTCGTCGGTGCCGACCTCGAGCTTCTCGGCTCGGGCTACGGCCTCGAGGACCAGGTCCCCCTTTATCGCTTTGATCGCGTGGCCGCGCGCGTCGCTCCGCAGACGCAGCTCGTCCCAACCCTGCGAGTCGAGCACCTGCTCCATCGTCGTGCCGGCCGCCGCGGCTCGCTCGCGAGCGTTCTGCACCCGGCGCTCCGTCTCCTCGTCGACGAGCGTGTCGGGGAGCTCGACGGCTACCCTATCGATAAGCGCCTGAAGGACCCGGTCACGGACCACGTGATCGGCCTCGCGGTCCTTGTTCCTCGCGATCGTCTCCTTGAGGCTCTCGCGAAGCTCCCCCAGGGTGTCGAACTCCGACGCGGTCTTGGCGAAGGCGTCGTCGGCGGCCGGAAGCCTCTTCGCCTTTACCTCCTTGACGAGAACCTGGAAGGAGACCTCCTGCCCGCCGCGATCTCCCGCGAAGCCATCCGGCAGGGTGGCGTTGAACTTCACGATCTCGCCGGCGCGCTTGCCCTCGAGCTCCTTGTCCAGCTCGGGGACGAACGAGCCGGAGCCGATCTCGTAGAGGCCGTCGGGGCGTGTGGCCTCGGGCACCTCCTCGTCGTGCACCGTCGCCCGCAGATCGGCCACCACGAAGTCGCCGGACCGTGCGGCGCGCGGCGCCGGCTCCAGTTCGGCGAACCGCTCGCGAAGGCGATCGGTCAGGTCGTCGACCTCGTGCTCGGTGACCTCGATCGCCGGCCGCTCGACACTGACGCCTTTGTAGCCCGCGAGCTCGAGACGCGGGCGGATCTCGACCTCCGCGGTGAAGACGAGCGGCTTGCCCTCCTCCACCTGCTCCAGGGAGATGTCGGGGTCCGTGATGGGAGCCAGGTCCTGCTCGCGCATGGCGCTCTCGTAGTAGTCCGGGATGCTCGCGCCGAGGAACTCCTCGAGAACGGTCTCGCGACCGATCTGCGCGTCGATCACCTTGCGCGGCACCTTGCCCTTGCGGAAGCCCGGGATCTTCACCTGCTCCGCGATCTTGCGGTAGGCGCGGTCGAGATCCCGACCGAAGTCCTCCGGGGGGACCTCGATCGTGAGCTTGACCTTGTGCTTCTCGGTGGCCTCGACGGTCGTCTGCATCAGGAGAGCAGGGTAGCCCACAACTTCGCCGTCGACCGTGTAGGTTCGTGGCCGATGCTGGAGGAGGAGCTCGCGTTCGCGAACGAGCTGGCCGACGCGGCGGCCGCGGTCGCGCTGCGCTGGTTCCGGAGGGCGAGCCTCGAGGTCCGCACGAAGGCGGACATGACGCCGGTCACCCAGGCCGACCTGGAGATCGAGGCGATGGTCCGCGAGGCGCTCGCGGCTCGGTTCCCCGACGACGGCGTCCTCGGCGAGGAGCAGGGCGGGACCGGAGAGGGGTCGCGGATATGGGTGCTCGACCCGATCGACGGCACGAAGAACTTCGCCGACGGCGTGCAGGTCTGGGCGACGCTGATAGGCCTGATGGTCGAGGGTCGCGTTGAACTGGGCGTGGTCTCGGCCCCCGCGCTCGGCGAGCGCTACGAGTCCATCCGGGGGACGGGGGCCCATCTGAACGGCGAGCGGATCCGCGTGTCGGAGACCGCCCGCCTCGAGGAAGCGTTCTTCTGCTTCGCCGAGCTGAAGGAGTGGGTCGGCGGGCCCCGCTGGGACGCGCTGGT
This sequence comes from Actinomycetota bacterium, assembly GCA_035288045.1. Lineage (GTDB taxonomy): Bacteria > Actinomycetota > UBA4738 > UBA4738 > HRBIN12 > DATEBA01. Next base: position 8,533 of record DATEBA010000061.1, on the reverse strand, counting down.
GGACCTGATGCGCGCGTCCAGGCGCACTCGCGGGTTCGGCGACTACTGGGGGCACCTGCTCGTGGCGCGCGGGTCGGCCGATCTGGCGGTCGAGCCGCAGCTCTCGACGTGGGACTGGGCCGCGCTCCAGGTGATCGTCGAGGAGGCGGGCGGCCGCATGACGACGCTCGACGGAGAACCGCCGGTCCACGGAGGGAGCGTCGTGACCACCAACTCCGCGCTCCACGACATCGTGCTGGCGCGGCTCCGAGCCTGAACTATTCCTCGTCCTCGGGGGGCTCGGCCTTGCGCTTGTCGATGTAGGCCCTCAGCTCTTCGTCCACCGCCTCGTCGAGGCCGGGGTCTTCGTAGGACTCGAGCAGCTTCTTCCAGCGGGCGTTCGCGCGAACGTCGGCCGTGGGCGAGCCCTGCGCCTCCCAGGAGCCGTGGTCTGGCGTCGTGAAGACAGGGCTCATCGAGAGCCAATCTCGGAAGTGCGTCATCGTGTGCGACGACTCGAGGAACAGGCCGCCGGGCCCCAGCTCCGCGAGCGCGTCGAACGCGAGCTCCTCCTCGCTGAAGCCGATCCCGCGCTCCATGATCCGGCGTAGCCAGGCGAGTATCTCGAGATCGAGCGCGAACTTCTCGAACGAGGCGGTGAGCCCACCCTCGAGCCAACCGGCCGCGTGCAGCACGAAGTCGGTTCCGGCGAGCACCGTCGCCCACATCATCATGAGGGCCTCGCTCATCGCCTGCGCGTCCGGCGCGTTAGACGACGCGAGAGCGCCGCCCCCGCGGAACGGCAGCCCGTAGCGTCGGGCCAGCTGCGCGCCGGCGAGGACCGCAACCACCGACTCCGGCGTGCCGAAGGCTGGCGATCCGGTGCGCATGTCGGTGGCGGTGAAGAAAGACCCGTAGAGGCACGGCACCCCCGGACGGACCGCCTGCGCGAGCGCGACGCCCGAGAGGGTCTCGGCCACCTGCTGAGCGAGACCACCCGCCACCGAGACCGGAGCGGTCGCGCCTGCGAGCAGGAAAGGCGTCACGATGATCGGCTGGTTCGCCTCGGCCCAAGCGATCAGCGCGTCGGCCATCCGGAAGTCCCAAACGAGCGGGCTGTTCGAGTTCACGACACCCATCGTGACCGGCGTTCGCTCGATCGCGTCGCGGCCACCGTGGACGATCGCCGCCATCGCGATCGCGTCGCGCGCCTTCGGACCGGACGTGCCGTAGCACGTGTACGGCTTGTCCGAGAAGCGAAGGACCGAGTAGTCCATGTCCAGGTGCCGGGTCCAGTGCGGCAGGTCCACCGCCTCGACGGCCCCGCTCTGGACGCACGCGAGCACGTCCGTCGCCTGAGTCAGCTTGACGAGCGCGTCGTGATCCTGGATGCGCCCGCTCCTTCGGCCCTCGTCGAGGTCGCTCGCGAAAGGCGGGCCGCCGACGTTGGCCCACACCTGAGCTCCCTCGCCGATCGTGATCGAACGCTCGGGGTTCCGGCCCAGCACGCGGAACGAGGAGGGCGCCCTGGCCACCATCTCCTCGACGAACGCCTCGTCCCACCGCACGCGGTCGCCGTCGACATCCTGCCCGTTCCGTTTCAAGAGGTCCTTCGCCCCCTCGTGGAGAACGTCGGTGCCGATCTCCTGCAGGATCCGCATCGCCTGCTCGTGGAGGATCTGCTCCTGCTCCGGCGAAAGGACGTTCGGTGCCGTCTCACGCGTGAACATCGGTCTCCTCCATGAGCGGCTCCAGGAGAGCTTCAAGGGGCTCTAGGCCGGTCTCGCGTATCTCGATCGGGAGCCCGAGGTACGCGGCGATCTCGGAGGCCTTGCGCTCCAGCGCCGGGTCGGGGTCCTGTCGCAGGTACAGGACGTGGGTCATGCTTCCGAAGTAGGTCTCCTTCAGCCACGGCCAGCGGTCGAGTCCGAGCCCGCGCACAACCGCGGTGTCCCAGGAGCGCACGAGCCAGTCCGTGAGGAAGTACGTGCCGGGGCGTTCCTCCGCGATCCGCGCGAAGTCCCCACCGGCGAACCACTGGTAGCAGTGCACACCGGCCGGCCGAGCGGCCGGGTAGCGCTCGATGACGCGGTCGATCCGGCCGCCGGTGCCGCAGTCGCCGTAGACGACGATCACGCGCCCGTAGCGCCCCGTGAGGTCCGCGAGCTTCGCGTCGACCGCCGGCGCGATGTCGAGGGGCGAGAGGTGGAGGAACGCGGACACGCCGTGGACGTCCGCGTGCCAGCCGCGGCGCCGGACGATCTCGGCCGTCTCCAGCGCGAGGGCCCCGCAGGCGAGGAACGCGACGGGTGCCAACGGTGCGCCGGTCACGCTCATGCCGCCCGCACCTCCTCGAGCGGCGGGAAGGCCAGGTTACGGATGAACCGGTCGTTGAAGTCGCTCGCCCCCGAGAGCTCGACGTACTCGACGATCTCAGGCAGCTGGAAGGCCACCTCTCTTTCGCGGAAGGAAAGGAGCGCCATCTTCGCGCCCTCGAGCGCCGCGTTTCCCACCGCACGGATCCGCGCGACGGGAACCGGCGGCACGAGACCGAGCACCCGCGCGCTCGCGGGGTTGATATAGGTGCCGAACGAGCCGGCGAGCAGCACCTCGTCCAGGTCCTCCGCGCCGACGCCGAGCGTGTGCATCGCGACCTCGATGCCCGTCGAGATCGCGCCCTTCGCGGACTGGAGCTCCCGGATGTCCAGCTGGGTGAGGACCACACCCGGGGCGAGCTCGAAGGCCCGAACGCCGTCGCGCTCGTTGATCCGCCCCGCGAGCGGATGCCCGGAGACCTCCTCGCGCGAGCGGAGCACTCCGTTGTCGCCGAGCAGGCCGACGAGGCGGAGCTGCGCGACCGCGTCGATCAGTCCCGACCCGCACACCCCCCGCGGTTCGACGTCACCGCCGATCACCTGCAGGTGCACGTCGTCGTCGAGGACGACACCCTCGATCGCGCCCTCCGTGGCCCGCATGCCGTGGAGGATCTGGCCCCCCTCGAACGCGGGGCCCGCCGGCGCGGCGGTGGCGACGACGCGCTCGACCGATCCACATGCGATCTCCCCGTTCGTCCCCACGTCGACGAACAGCCGCAGCGGCTCCTCGCGCGCGAGGCCGCTGGCGAGGATGCCGGCGACGATATCCGCGCCGACGTACGCGCCGATCGAGGGGAAGACCGCGACCCTGCCCTCCGGGTGGATCGCGACGCCGACGTCGGACGAGCGGAGATCGAGCGGCTCCAGGAACGCCGTCACGAACGGCGAAAGAGCGATCGACCGCGGGTCGACGCCGAGGAGGAGGTGCAGCATCGTCGCGTTCCCCACGACCACGGCCTCGTAGACCTCGGCCGCCTCGACCCCGGCGGAGACGCAGGCGTCGGCGACGAGCCCGTTCATGGTGTCGAGCACGGCCCCCCGGAGGTCCCTGACACCTTGGGTCATCGCGTGACCCATCCGGGCGATCACGTCGGCCCCGAACGGCGCCTGGCGGTTGAGCGTCGATTCGACCGCCACCGCCGTCCCGGAGCGGAGGTCGATCAGGGTGACGACGACGGTCGTGGTGCCAACGTCCACCGCGACACCGAACATCCGCTCCCGCGTGTCGCCTGGGTCCACGTCGGCGAGGTGGTCGCCCACGACGACCGCCGTCGCGGTAGCACCGTCCTCCCCGACGACCTCGGCGAGCTTCGGAAGGAGCCCGGGGCCGGACGCCGGCTCGAGACCCTCGTCGAGCAGCCCGTCGCGGACGCGCCGCAGGTGGCTCCTGGCGTCCTCGAGGCTCGGTTTCGCGATCTCGAGGAGCACCTTCTGGACGTTCGGCTCGAGGAGCACGAATCGCCCCACGCCCATCGTTGCCGCCTTGGGCGCCCGGAGGAGCCGCGGGACCTCGCACTCCACGTCGCCGTGGACCTCAGCGCGGCACGACAGCCGCCAGCCCTCGCCGATCCGCTCGGGCAAGAGGTGCCGGTGGTCGGCGGGCGTCGCCTCTACCTCGCCCGAGAGGATCCTCACGGAGCACTTCCCGCACGTCCCCCGACCACCGCAGGTAGATTCGATCGGCAGACCGGCCCAGTGTGCGGCGTGGAACAACGTCGTCCCCACCGGTACGTGCGCCGTCTTACCGCTCGGCCGGTAGGTGACCTCGAGCTTCCGCATCGGTCACCCCGCCGTCGAGGCGGCGACCTCCGCGCGATGAGCTGCGATCCAGGCCGTCGCGTACCCATCCCGGCCGAGCAGGAGGTCCGCCGCCAGGATCGCTTTCCGAACGGAAGCACGCAGCGGGTTCGTGATCGCGCAGTTCATGCCCGCATGGATCGCCATCGTGAGGAACGTCGCGTCGATCGTGTGGCGGTCGGGAAGCCCGAACGACACGTTCGACGCCCCGCAGGAGACGTTCACGTGAAGCTCGTCGCGTATCAGCCGAACCGTCTCGTACATGACGGAGGCAGCGCGCGGGTCGGCCCCGATCGGCATCGCGAGCGGGTCGATGACGACGTCCTCGCGCGGGATCCCGAAGTCGGCGGCGGCCTCCACTATCTTCCGCGCCGCCGCCAGCCGCTCCTCGGGCACCATCGAGATCCCGCTCTCGTCGTTCGCCATCCCGATCACGGCCGTGCCGTGCCTCTTCACGAGCGGTAGCAGCCGCTCCAGCGAGGCGTCCTCGGCTGTCACGGAGTTCACGAGCGGCCTACCCCCCACGGCGGGGAGCGCGGCCTCCAGCGCCTCGGGCGTCGACGAGTCAACGCATAGCGGAACATCCACGACCTCGGCGACCGCGCGCACGGCGGCGGTCAGTATCGCCGCCTCGTCAAACCCCGGGATCCCCGCGTTCACGTCCAGGATCCGCGCTCCGGCCTCCACCTGCGCCACGGCGTCGGCCTGCACCGTGATCAGGTCGCCGGCGACCATCTGTTCCGCAAGGCGCTTACGACCGGTCGGGTTGATGCGCTCCCCGATGACGGCGAAGGGGTGCTCGTCCCCGATCGTTACGCGGCCCCCCGGCGACTCTAGGACCGTCTCGGTGTTCACAGTTGCGCCTCCCCTACGAGTTTGCGGGCGAGCTCGACCGCCTCCGGCGCGTTGCTCGCGTAGCCGTCGGCGCCGATCTTATCCGCCCATTCCGGGGTAACCGGGGCGCCACCGACCATGACCCTCACTCGATCGCGGAACCCTTCCCGCTCCAGGATCTTGATCACGGTCTCCTGATAGGGAACCGTGGTCGTCAGCAGCGCCGACAGACCCACGATCTTCGGGGACAGCTCGTCGATGGTGGCGACGATGCGGTCGGCCGGGACGTCCTTGCCCAGATCGTGGACCTCGAACCCCGAGGTCTGAAGCATCGCCCCCACCATGTTCTTGCCGAGGTCGTGAAGATCGCCCTTCACGGTCGCCATCACGACCAGGTGCTGGCTCGAGGACCCCCCCCGCGCGGCCAGGAGCACCGGCTCGACGATCGCGTTCGTCTCCTTGAATACCGCGGCCGAGGCGACCACCTCGGGCAGGAAGACCTCGCCGCGTTTCCACATCTCCCCGAGCTCGAACATGGCCTTGGCCATGCCCTCCTCGAGGATGAGGGTCGGGTCGACCCCGGCGTCCAGAAGCCTCTGGGCGGCGCCGAGAGCGGCCTCGCGGTCAGCTGTGATGAGCGCCCGCCGGAGCGCGTCGAGGTCGTCCTGCATCGGTCCTTCCCTCCCCGCCGGGCCGGCCTTGCCGTCGGATCTGCGGCGTCGTATCGTCTGACCCGCAGTCAGGCGGTGGGTCGCTCCACCGGTAGCTTGTCTACCACAGACGACCCTAGGATGGGAGACGAGATGCGTGACTTACAGTCACATCGCGCAGCTCGCACCGAGGCCAAGCGCGAGCGGATCGTCGAGGCGGCTATGCACCACTTCGCCGAGCACGGCTACCGGGGCGCCCGGGTCGAGGACGTCGCGACCGAGCTGGGGATCGCCAAGGGCTCGATCTTCCAGCACTTCGGCAGCAAGGCCGGCCTCTTCCTCGCTGCCTACAAGAGGGCCGTTAGCTCCCTGCCCGCCTGGCTCGACGCGCCGGAAGAGGTAGTCGAGGATGGGTTCTTCGCGGTGCTGCGCTACTGGCTGGAGCGGACCGAGCACCTGATACAGGAGGACTGGATCCCCAACAGGGTCGTGCTGATCGGGGACTACGGCACCGATCTCAAGCTGAAGCGCGAGATCAACCGATTCCTCGTGTCCGAGGACCCCTACGGGACCCTCGACTTCGTCGAGTTCGGGATCAAGGGGGGCGAGGTGCGGGACGACGTCGACCTCGACCTCGTAGTTTCGATCGTCGACTGGCTCGCGGAGCGCTTCCAGGACGCCCTGGTGACCGAGGAGCTCGATCCCGGACTGTTCCACCGGAAGCCGAACCTGCGCGAGGCGCGGTTTGACCAGTTCGTCGAGATCCTTCGAAGCGCCATCGGGGCCCGCTAGGGCTTCCCTGTGGTTCGATTGGCGCGTGACGTTCCGTCTTGGCTGGCTGGCGGATCCGGAAACCGACGTGATCGGGGGAGCGGAGCTCACGTGCCGCGAGCTGCTTCGCCGCGCGCCGCGCGAGGTGAAGATCGTTCCCTGCCCGCCGGACGACGTTCGGCGAGGATGCGACGCCTACGTCGTCCACAACGTGACGGGCTACCCGGCCGATGCCGTCGAGGCCCTCGCGCAGGCTCCCGTCGTCAAGTACGTGCACGACGTCCACCAGCGAGGCGCCCCGGAGCTCCGGGATTTCCTCCTTGCGCACGCGGCGGCGGTGATCTTCGTGTCGCCGCTTCAGCTCGCGAGCTTCCCCTACCCGACGCGGGCGCCGGCCGGTCTGATGCCGCCCGCGATAGAGCTGGGGCCGTTCCGCCGAGCGGCACGTAAGCGCGAGGGCCGGCGTCGGCGCGGCACGATCTGGATCGGCCAGATGACGGGCGCCCACAAGGGGCTGGGGAACGCGGTGCGGTGGGCCCAACGGAACGGCACCGTCGACTTCTACGGAGCGGGACAGCTCCGTCCCCGCGGTTCGAGGGTCCGCTACCACGGGCAGGTCCAGCCGGAGGACGTGCCGGACCTGATGGCCCGCTTCAAGCGGTTCCTGCTCCTGCCCCGCGGCGTCGACAGCTGCGGCCGGACGGTGCTGGAGGCATCGGCGGCGGGATGCGAGCTCGTCGTGAACGAGCGCGTCGGAGCTATGTGGTGGCTCAGGCACCGACCGGAAGAGGTGGAGACAGGCGCGGAGCGCTTCTGGGAGGTAGTCCGGGCGATCGCTAGGGGCGAACCACCGCCGGCATGGGCCCTGGTTACGCGGCGAACCTCCATATCCACGCGCCGGTCTCGCTCCAGCTCGCGTTCCTGAACGCGTAGCCCGCGACGCAGGCTCCCTTGGGCAGTGCGCTCACGTCAACGGCGAATACCGTCTGGTCGCGCCGGTCGATCGTGCTCGCCCATAGCAGCCGACCCCGCGGGGCGTACTTGCGCACGAACAGGTTCGGACCTCGGTCCCGTTCGTAAGCCTGTCCCACGACGTAGGTCGCCCCCCAGGGCGCGACCGAGAGGGCTGCGGGCAGGGCGGCGCGACGGTTCTCTCTCCCCCACTCACGACTCCAGCTCAGATCCCCGTCGAACGTGAACCTCGCAATCCAGGCGTGCGGGTAGTCCCAACGAACCGCGCGCTCGTTGATGGTCGCCGTGAGCACTAGGACGTCGCCCTTGGCCGCTACGTCGATCCCCTCATCGCGATCCCGGCCTCGGTCACCGAGCACCCGCGTCCAGAGGACACGACCTGCGGGCGAGAGCTTCTGGACGATCACGTCCCGGTCGACGAACCCCTCGGGATCCCGCTGGCGCGCGCACTGGATCCAGCCTGCCACGTAGACGCCATCGAGCTTGCCGATCGCAATCCCGTTCGCCTGGTCGTAGAAGGCCCTACGGATGCCCAGTGCCTCGAATGGACCGGTCCACAGGAGGTGCCCCTCGAGGTCGTAGGCCCGGATCCATCCGTCGCGGTAGGGATCCGCGCAGCACCCGAAACCGTAGCCGGACACCACGACCATGCGGTTGCCGACGTCAAGGTCCGAGATCGCCTCCGCGGCGAGATCGCGCCACTCGCGTGTCGTTCGGGTCCAGAGCAGCTGCCCGCGCGGGGAGTACTTCCGCAGGAACCACCCGCGGCCTTCCATGCCCGTGTGCTCGACCCAGCCCGCCACGTACACCATGCCATCGGTTCCGAGCGCGACGTTCTCGCCTCCCGAATCGAAGAGCTCGCGCATCCGCCAGCGACGCTCCCAAACGAGCCGACGGCCGTCCGCGAACTCCCTCACGACCATGAACTCGTCGCCGCCTCCCCTTCGCGCAGAGCCGGTCGCATAGAGGTCGCCGGAATCATCCACGGCCACACCGCGGCTTCCGACGGGCACCTCTTTGCGATCGGTCGGAGACGGGGCCAACACGACTTGCGTGTCGGCTGCAGCAGGCTGGGAGAGCCCGACGACAACACCGACGACCACGAGGCAGAACCAGCGTTTCATCTCATCACCCTCTCTTGGCTGGGTCGGGGGG
>DATEBA010000060.1:0-3873 GCA_035288045.1 Actinomycetota bacterium | reverse complement strand
CCTCGTCGAAGAGGCCGGACCTCTCGGCCCGGCCTCATCGGTCCCGATGGTCGGGGGCGGTGCCTACATCGCCTCGATGACCTCGTACACCGTTACGGAGCCGCCGCCCTCCAAGACGGGCGAGCCCTTCGCGATGTCGGTCGCCGTCTCGAGCGAGGCAGAGGAGACGATCGTATAGCCGGTGTGCTGCGGGCCCGGCGCGCCGTCCTTGATGGACCCCGCGCCCACCGTCTTGGCCGAGGGTCCGAAGGGGTTCCCGCCGTCCTTCAGGCCGGCGCCGATCGTCCCGTACCAGCCCTCCCAGGCCTTCATGACCTGGGCCTGCTCCTCCTCGGTCTCCGGCATCTTGCCGCCGGTGTAGAGCAGCACGAAGTCCGCCATGTCCTCCTCCTTCCCGGCCCCCTGGGCCGTGATCGTCCGACACCCTCACGACGAACGGGCCGGCTCGCTTTCGACAGATCGAGCCGCGTACCATCGTGCACCGCGGGCCATCCGCCCGAAGAGCTGGCTCGTCTGGCCGGGACCTCACACGAGCGGGTCCTGCGGATGACCGAGCTCGGGATCCTCTCGCCGGGGCGCCGTTCCTCAGGCCCAGATGTCTCCGAGCGTGAACCCTTCGGGGAAGGGGTCGGTCTCGTCGAGCACGTACTCGGCTGACCCGGTGATCCAGGCCTGACCGCTGAGGGTGGGTACTACCGCCGGAAAGTCACCTACGGTCGTCTCCTCGACCAGCCGGCCGACGAACCGGGTGCCGAGGATCCCCTCGTGCACGAAATCCGCGTCCATGCCGAGTTCACCCTTCGCGTGCAGGACCGCCATGGCGGCACACGTCCCGGTCCCGCTAGGGGAGCGGTCGATCGCGCCAGTCCAGGTCTCCGGGCGGCTCCAGTCGAGCGTGCCGGTCGAGACGACGACGGCGTTCCTCCGGCTGGCATCTGGATCGCGAGCGGGTCCCCAGAGCTGGGAGATCGTGACGCCCTCGATCACCGGGTTCTCGGGATGCGTGGCCGGGAGCTGTTCGCGAGCGGCGGCCTTGACCATCTCTCCGATACGCACGATGCCGCGCCCCTCCTCCGGTTCGAGACGTAGGCCTACCTGGCTCGCCTCCGCGATGACGTAGAACATCCCGCCCCAGGCGACGTCGACGGTAACCCGCCCGAGCTCGGGCACTTCCACGGTCGCGTCGAGGTGGACGGCGAAGGCCGGGACGTTGCGGAACGTCACACGCGTGACCTTGCCGTCCGTGACGTCCGCCGTGACGCGGATCAGGCCCGCGGGCGTTTCGAGGGCCAGCTCCGTGACCGGCTCTATCCCCTCGACGATGCCTGTCTCGATCAGGACGGTGGTCACGCAGATCGTGTTCGTACCCGACATCGGCGGATACTCGGTCTGCTCCATGATCACGAAACCGGCGTCGGCCTCGGGCAGGGTCGGCGGGAGCAGCAGGTTGCAGTTGGCCGCCGGGTATCCGCGCGGCTCGCGCAGCATGCGCTTGCGGAGGTCGTCGTGATGGTCTCGAACGTAGACCATCTTGTCGAACATCGTGGCGCCGGGGACGTCGGGCACCCCCGAGACGATCACCCGACCGGGCTCGCCGCCTGCATGGGCGTCGACCGCTCTGACCGTGTGCGAGAACGCCATCCGCGCCTCCGACCTGCGCTAGACCACCCGCCCGGTCGCCCCGGGGACGGAGTCCATCAGCTGCCTCGTGTACCAATGCTTCGGCTGGGACAGGATCTCGCTGGCCGATCCCTCCTCGACGACTTCTCCCTGGAACAGCACGTAGATCCGATCCGCGACCTGACGGACGACGGCGAGATCATGCGTGATGAACAGGTAGCCGATCTGCAGTTCCGACTGCAGGCCCCGGAACAGGTTCAGTATCTGTGCCTGCACGGACACGTCCAGCGACGATACGGGCTCGTCGCAGACGAGGAGCTTGGGCTGTACGGCCAGTGCCCGGGCGATGGCCACCCGTTGGCGCTCGCCCCCCGAGAGCGCGGCGGGTTTGCGGGGAGCGTAGGCCTGGGGGAGTCCGACCCGGTCGAGCAGCTCGGCCATCGCCCCCGCGGCCGACCCATGCCTGCCTGTGAGGCTGGCCGCCTGCTGGAGCGCCTCCGTCAGGGTGCGGCCGACGGTGTGGCGCGGGTTCAGTGTCGAGTACGGATCCTGGAAGATCATCTGCACGGTGCGCCGGAGACGGGCCCGCTCGTCCTTCGATATGGCTCCGAAATCCGAGGCGTTGATCGTGTCGATCAGGATCCGACCCGACGTGGGGGTCTCGAGGCCGACGAGACAGCGGCCGAGCGTCGTCTTCCCGGATCCGGACTCGCCCACCAGGCCGACGCACTCCCCGGGCTCGATCGCCAGGGAAACGCCCTTGAGGGCTTCGACGCTGCGGCCGCGCCCGAGATCGAAGGTCTTCACCACCCCCTCGACGACCACGAGCCCAGCGCCGGTCGAGTCCGCGATCGACCCCGACGCGACTTCGAGGACACGGGAGCGGAGCTCGCGCATCTCGGTCCTGATCTCATCCAACCGGACGCAGGCGCTGAGGTGATCTGGCTCAACCGTCGTGAGCGGGGGCGGGCCGGTTCGGCAGGCGTCGTCCACCCAGCGGCACCGCGGAGCGAACGGACATCGGTCGGCGACGTCGTCGGGGGCCGGGACGGAGCCCGGGATCGAGGCCATCTCGCCGAGCTTGTGGTCGACCGAGGGCTCGGATAGCAGCAGTCCCAGCGTGTACGGGTGCAGGGGTTCGCGTTCGAGAGTCTGGGCATCCCCGACCTCCAGCAGCGACCCCGCGTAGAGGACGTAGACGCGGTCGCACGTCGTGAACGCGACGCGGAGGTCGTGCGTGATCAGGATCAGCCCCATCCCTCGGGCCTGCTGGACCGAGCGAAGGAGCGCGAGGATCTCGGCCTGGGTCGTGACGTCGAGAGCCGTGGAGGGCTCGTCGGCGATCAGCAGCTCCGGGTCCTTGGCGAGCGCCGCCGCGAGGGCGACCCTCTGACGCATCCCGCCGGAGAGCTGGAACGGGTAGCGGTCCGCCACGAGCGCGTCGTCGATCCCGACCTCCGAGAGGCGTCGCGCCGTCTCCTGCCGGACCTGATCACGTCGGAGCCGACCTCCGTCGGCGGCCGTCAACATCTCCCCGATGTGCTCGCCGCAGCGAAGGAGCGGATTCAGCATCGTGAACGGGTCCTGGAACATGAGGGAGATGTCCCCGCCGCGAAGCGCGCGCATACCCTTCTCGGGGAGATCCATCAGCTCTCTGCCCTGGTACCGCACGCTCCCGTCGGCGAAGACGCCTTGGGGGAGGAGCCGGATGACTGCCCGCGCGGTCAGGGATTTGCCCGATCCGGACTCGCCGACGATCCCGACAGTCTCCCCGGACCGCACCGCGAGGTGGGTGCCGTTCGTGATCGTGTGCCGTTCCTCGGTCGAGCCGGACCAGATCCGGAGTCCCTCGATCTCGAGGAGAGACGTCGCGCCGCCCTCTCGCCCGTTCATCGAACGGACATCCGCTCGTAGGTCCAGTCTCCGATGATGTTGATGCTCCCGGCCGTGATCACGATCGCGGCAGCGGGCAGGAGCGCCGCCATCGGGTTGGTGAACAGGATGGTCCGATTCTCGAACAACATCCGGCCCCAATCGGCCGTGCCCGGCGAAACGCCGAGGCCGAGGAACGACAGCCCGGCGAGGCTCACCAGGGCGAAGGCGAAGTCAAGTACGACGTACGCCGCGATGATCGGGAGGACGTTCGGGAGGATATGGCGGAACATGATCCTCGTCCGCGGGATGCCGAGGGTGCGAGCAGCCTCGATGTAGGGCAGCGGGCGCTGCTCCAACACCGCGCTTCGAACGATCCTC
>DATEBA010000059.1:0-2590 GCA_035288045.1 Actinomycetota bacterium | reverse complement strand
TTCTTCCTCTCGGCGTTCATCTCCGCCGTCGTCGTGTTCGGTATCTCGGGCGCGTACATGGATGATTACCGTCCCGCGGTCGCCGTCCTGATCGGGCTGATCCTGGCGAGCGTGATCCAGGTGCTCACCCAGTACTTCACGGACACGAAGTACCGACCGGTGCAGGAGATCGCGGAGGCCACTCAGACGGGTCCCGCCACCACGATCCTTTCCGGCTTCTCTGTCGGGCTCGAGTCCACGGTGTGGGCGATCTTGGTGATCGCGGCCGCCGTCGCGGGCGCTTTCGTCCTCGGCGACAACACGGCCGAGGCGCTCTACTTCATCTCACTGAGCGGCATGGGGATGCTCACGACCGTCGGCGTGATCGTGTCGATGGACACCTACGGTCCCATCTCGGACAACGCGCAGGGCATCGCGGAGATGTCGGGCGAGTTCGAGGGCCGGCCGGCCGAGATCCTGCGTGGCCTGGACGCCGTGGGCAACTCGACGAAAGCGATCACGAAGGGCATGGCGATCGCGACGGCGGTCATCGCGGCGACCTCGCTGTTCGGCTCGTTCGAGGAGGCGCTGAAGGAGGCCGGGTTCGACTTCCTCGGCATCCGGGTCGATCAGCCCGATGTGCTCGTCGGTCTGTTGATCGGTGGCTCGGTGGCGTTCCTGTTCTCCTCACTCGCGATCCGCGCCGTGGGCCGCGCAGCCTCGCAGGTGGTCGTCGAGGTCCGGAACCAGTTCCGCGACCACCCCGGGATCATGACGTACGAGGAGAAGCCGGACTACGCGCGCGTCGTCGACATCTGCACGCGCACGTCGCTCCGCGAGCTGATGACGCCGGGGCTCCTGGCCGTGCTCAGCCCGATCCTCGTCGGGTTCGCGTTCAAGGCCGAGGCACTCGGCGCGTTCCTGGCCGGCGCGATCCTGACGGGCCAGCTCCTCGCCGTGATGCTGTCGAACTCGGGCGGGGCGTGGGACAACGGCAAGAAGTACATCGAGGAGGGCCACTACGGTGGCAAGGGCTCGGACCGGCACAAGGCTGCCGTGATCGGCGACACGGTCGGGGACCCGTTCAAGGACACGGCAGGCCCGGCGCTGAACCCGATGATCAAGGTGATGAACCTGGTCGCGCTGCTGATCGCCCCGGTGATCGTCGAGCAGGCCGACAGCACCGGGGTCCGGATCGTCGTCTCCGTCGCGGCGGCGCTCGTGATCGCCGGCGCCATCTGGGTGAGCAAGCACCGGCGCTCCGAGCTGACGGTCGAGGAGACGGTCCCGGAGACGGAGGGCGCGACGGTCTAGCGGCCGCCGCTCCGACGCGCCCATGAGGCTCCTCGAACGCTTGCGTCGGTACTTCCGGCGGATGGCCGAGAGCGACGAGCAACGCTACGCCGAGGAGATCGAGGAATGGGCCGCGACGGTCCCGGCGTCGGTCCGGATCGTGGACGCCCAGAGCCGGAGCCGTTCCAGGCTCGCGGGCGTGGTCCGGCGGATCACAGTCAACCCGCTCGAAGGGCACGAGTCGCTCGAGGCGCTCCTTTACGACGGAACCGGTGAGGTCACGGTGGTCTGGATGGGCCGGCGCACGATCCCGGGGCTAGGCTTGGGCACGCGACTGGTGGTCGAGGGCATGCTCGGGGAGCAGCGTGGCGAGCGCCGTCTGGTGAACCCCAGCTTCGAGTTCGGGTCCTAAGGACCGGGCCGGAACGGTGTTCGCGCGAGGGGCCGGCTCGCCGACCCTTCGGTCGGTCCTAGCCTTTCCCGACGATCGCCTGACGGAGCGCATCCTCGGCCTCCGGGACCGAGAGCGCGAGGATCTCATCGCCGCTCGAGATCACGGACTCGAGCTGGGGGATCACCACGTGGCTTTCGCGGATGATGGCCACGATGGCCGAATCCGGCGGTAGCCGGAGCTCGTAGATGGGCCGACCTGCGTTGGGGGAGTCGTCGGGCATCGTGAGCTCCACGATAGAGATGCGCCCCCGCTCCAGCGGGAGGAGCCGGACGAGGTCGCCGACGGTGACCTCCTCTTCGACCATCGCCGTGAGGATGTGCGGCGGCGAGACGGCGGCATCCACGCCCCACTGCTCGGTGAACAGCCACTCGTTGTCCGGGTGGTTCACGCGGGCGAGCACGCGAGGCACGCCGTACTCCTGCTTGGAAAGGAGCGAGGTCACGAGGTTGTCCTCGTCGTCTCCGGTGACCGCGACCACAACGTCTGCGGTGCGCAGCTCCGCCTTCTCGAGCACCCACGGCTCGCACGCGTCGCCCAGGAGGAACGAGGCTGTGGGCGCCCACTCCTTCGCCTCCTCCAGCGTCTGGGGGTTCTGTTCGATGAGGGTCACCTCGTGACCCCGGTTGGTGAGGTCGGCGGCCAGATGCTTACCGACCGCTCCGGCGCCGCTCAGCACGATGCGCATCTCAGTGCTCCCCGATCGGCGTCAGCAGCTCATCGAGCGTCTCGAGCGCGTCTTTGTGCACGACGAGCGCCGCGTGGTCGCCCTCCTGGAACGTGCTGCCGGCCACGGGGATGAAGCCCGTCCCGCCGCGATCGACACCGACCACCACGATCTGACCGTCCAGCTCCAAGGAGGACACG
>DATEBA010000058.1:0-53409 GCA_035288045.1 Actinomycetota bacterium | reverse complement strand
GCCTGAGTTGGTCCACGCGCACGAGCCGCTGACGCCCAGCACCTCGATGCTCGCGGTCGAGGCCGCACAGGTCCCGGTCGTGGCAACATTCCACGCGTACCTGCACCGCTCCCGGCTGCTCTCCGCGGCGGCGCCGGCCCTTCGCCGTGTATGGAGGCGGATCCGGGTGCGCGTGGCGGTGTCGGCGGCCGCCGCGAGCTTCGTCGCGCGAGCCTTCCCCGGAGACGTGGAGATCGTTCCGAACGGCGTGGCCGTCGAGCCGTTCGAGCAAGCCCGCGCTGCGGAGGGGCTACCGGAAGGCCGACGGCTCCTCTGGGTGAACCGCCTCGACCGCCAGAAGGCGTTCCCGGTCGCGGTCCGGGCCTTCGACCTGCTGGCTCGGGAGCTGCCCGACCTGTCGTTCGTCGTCGCTGGCGAAGGGCGCGACCGCGCTGCGGTCGACCGCCTGCAGGCCACCGTCCGCCGGCGTGTGGTGATGCTGGGAACCGTCGCCCACGCCGACCTGCCGCCTTATTTCGCGGCCTGTGATGCGTTCGTGTCGTCGGCGACCGGGCAGGAGAGCTTCGGGATGGTGCTGGTCGAGGCCATGGCGGCGGGGCTCCCGGTCGTGGCGACCGACGTCCCCGGGTACCGCGAGGTCGTGCGCGACGGGATCGAGGGCCTGCTCGTGCCTCCGGGCGACCCGGTGGCGCTCGCGTCGGCCGTCGCTCGTATCCTCGGCGACCGGCGGCTCGCGGAACGGCTCGCAGACGCCGGCCGCGCGCGGGCATCCGAGTACTCCTGGGAGCGGATCGTTCCGCGCCTGGAGGCCCTGTACTTAGTGGCGACCGGCGCCTAAGCGGCCGTTGCTAGGATTCGGTCCGTGACCGCCGTCTGGGTCCTCGTCGGGATCTTCGCCGTTGCGGTCCTCTACGCCGCTCTCGCGTTCAACAGGCTCGTCCGGCTCCGGAACCGCGTGGACAACGGGTGGTCGGGGATCGACGTGCAGCTTCGTCGCCGATACGACCTGATTCCGAACCTCGTCGAGACCGTGATGGGCTACGCGGCCCACGAGCGCGAGCTGTTCGAGAGGGTCACCCAGGCTCGCTCGAAGGGACTGGACGCGGCGGACGTCGCCTCTCAGGCGGACGCCGAGAACGCGATCACGCGTGGGCTCCGGCGACTGATCGCCGTGGCGGAGGCGTATCCGGAGCTCAGGGCGAGCTCGAACTTCCTCGACCTCCAGGAGGAGCTGACGGCGACGGAGTCCAAGATCGCCTACGCGCGGCAGTTCTACAACGACCAGGTGATGCTGTTCAACACCTCGGTACAGTCGTTCCCCTCGAGCCTCGTCGCCGGGGTGTTCGGTTTCACCGAGCGGTCCTTCTTCGACATTGAGGATCCCGAACGCGGGCCGGTGGAGGTTGATCTGTAGCCCGTGTACGAGCAGATCGCCGCGAACAAGCGGAAGTCGGTCCTCCTGATCCTGGGCTCGATCCTCGTGCTCGGCGCGCTCGGCTTCGGTATCGGGTATCTGTGGATCGACCCGTTGGTCGGGCTTGCGGTGGCCGTGACGATCGCTCTGATCCAGGCTGGGATCGCCCTCGGCGCCGGCGACCGCATAGTGCTCGCGGCCGCCAGGGCCCGGGAGGTGTCACCCGAGGACGAGCCGCGCCTGCACAACATCGTCGAGGGTCTGTCGATCGCCGCGGGGATCCCGAAGCCGCGGGTGTGGGTCATCCCGGAGCGCGCGCCGAACGCCTTCGCCACCGGGCGGAGCCCAGAGCGCGCGCACGTCGCGGTGACGCGCGGTCTCCTTGAGACGATGAACAGGGTCGAGCTCGAGGGGGTCATGGCGCACGAGCTCTCCCACATACTCGATCGCGACATCCTGGTCGGCACGATCGTCGTGACGATCGTCGGAGCGATCGTACTGGTGTCCGAGTTCTTCCTGCGGGCCTTCTGGTGGGGAGGGTTCCGCGGCCGGCGGGGCGACGACCGCGGCGGCGGCGCCGAGGGCGCATTCGCGATCCTCGGGATCGCGCTGCTCGTGCTCTCACCGCTCATCGCGCAGGTGATCCGATTCGCGGTGTCGCGGGAGCGGGAGTACCTGGCCGACGCGCAGGGGGCGCTCCTCACTAGGTACCCCCCGGGACTCGCGGCCGCGCTCCGGAAGATGGCGGCGAGCACCACGCCGATGCGTTCGGCGAACAACGCGACCGCGCATCTGTGGCTCTCGCAGCCCTCTCGCTTCGAGGGCGAGCGCACCGGCCGGTTGGAGCGTTTGTTCTCGACCCACCCCCCGATCCAGGATCGGATCCGGCGTCTGGAGGAGATGTGACGATCGGCCGGAGGTCGTTGAGGCCGGCCCGATCCGCGGGTAGCATCGGGCCTCGGCCCTCGGGTCGCCCGCGAGCCCCGATACAATCCCAGGAGGTTCCCCCTTGACGTTCACGCGCCGCGGAAAGATGACCATCGGCGTGGGCGTGGCGGCGAGCATTCTCGCCGGGGTCGGGGTCCTCGCCCTCACCGGGAACACGCCGGCGGTGATCCGCAACGTCATCGATTCGATAACCGGTGATTCGTCGCCGGAGCCGCCGCCGCCGTGCCCGCTCACGGGGCACCAGGCGCCAGGCGGCGCCGTTCCTGGCCGGCCGGTTCTGGCGGTGAAAGTGGAGAACGCGCCGGAGGCTCGGCCCCAGGCGGGACTCGATGGTGCCGACGTCGTCTACGAGGAGCCGGTCGAGGGCGGGCTGACTCGCTTCATCGTCCTTTTCCAGTGCGACGACGTCGATCGCGTCGGCCCGGTCCGCAGCGTGCGCACCACGGACCCGGACGTTCTGCTGCAGTACGGGCATCCGCTTGTCGCCCACTCGGGAGGCGCGAGGAAGGTGCGCGAGGCGATCGCCGAGGCCGATCTGATCGACCTCACGGAGACGAACGCGCCCGACGCGTTCGAGCGTGACCCGAGCCGCTCCGCCCCGCACAACCTCTACGCCGCGACGAAGGGCCTCTACGCGGTCGGGGACGGAGGGAACACGATCCCGGCGCCGGTCTCCTCGTTCTCGAAGCGCGCGCCGACGGGTGCCCGCAAGGTCGGCAGCGTCCATCTGAGCTTCTCGTGGTCCTCGGACGTGTATTGGTCCTGGTCGAAGAGGGACGGCGCATGGCTTCGCTCCCACGGCGATGAAGCCCATGTGCTCGAGTCTGGTGACCAGGTCTCCTCTACGAACGTCGTCGTCCAGGTGGTCGAGGTCCACGCCGGCGAGATCGTCGACGCGGCCGGCAATCCGTCGCCGGAGGTGACCCTCACCGGCTCCGGCAGGGCCTACGTCTTCCGCGACGGACGGATGATCGTCGGGCGGTGGCAGCGGGCCGACCTCACAGACATCACGACGTTCACGACCAAGACAGGAGAGGAGGTCGAGCTCGCTCCCGGCAATACCTGGATCGAGCTGTTCCCCGCGACCCTCGACGTGGAGACCTCCAAGAGGTAGGCGCCCGGCCGCGCGGCTGCGGACCTCCGCCCCAGGTGGGGCGGTACACTCAAGCTGAGAGTGCTTCTTGAGGAGGGATACCAGTGGACCGCGAGACCGGCACCTTCCGCGTGAAGTCCGGCCTGGCCGAGATGCTGAAGGGCGGCGTCATCATGGACGTCACCACCGCCGAGCAGGCCAGGATCGCCGAGGACGCCGGCGCGTGCGCCGTGATGGCCCTGGAGCGTGTCCCCGCCGACATCCGCGCGGAGGGTGGGGTCGCGCGCATGGCGGACGCTACCAGGATCGAGGAGATCATGAACGCTGTCTCGATCCCGGTGATGGCCAAGGCCCGGATCGGCCACTTCGTCGAGGCGCAGATCCTCCAGGCCCTGGGCGTCGATTACGTCGACGAGAGCGAGGTGCTCACCCCGGCCGACGAGGAGCACCACATCGACAAGTGGGCGTTCACGGTGCCGTTCGTGTGCGGCGCGCGGAACCTGGGCGAGGCGCTCAGGCGGATCGGCGAGGGTGCGGCGATGATCCGGACGAAGGGAGAGGCGGGGACCGGGAACGTGGTCGAGGCCGTCCGCCACCAGCGGACCATGCTCCGCGAGATGGCGTGGCTCTCAACCCTCCGCCCGGAGCAGCTCGTGTCGGCCGCCAAGGAGCTCGGTGCGCCGCTCGAGCTCGTTAGGGAACTGGCGGCGACCGGGAAGCTCCCCGTTGTCAACTTCGCCGCCGGCGGGCTCGCGACGCCGGCAGACGCAGCGCTCATGATGCAGCTCGGCGTCGACGGGGTGTTCGTCGGCTCGGGCATCTTCAAGTCGAGCGACCCGCCCCTCCGCGCGCGCGCGATCGTCGAGGCGACGACTCACTTCAACGACCCCGACGCGCTAGCGAAGGTCTCGCGCGGCCTCGGCGAACCGATGCCCGGCCTCGACATCAAGGAGATCGGCGAGGAGGGTCTGCTCCAGACCCGCGGGTGGTGAGCCCGTGAAGGCCGGCGTCCTAGCGCTCCAGGGCGACTTCCGCGAGCACGGGCTCGTTCTCGCTAAGGCCGGCGCGACGCCGGTCGAGGTGCGAACTCCTGCCGAACTCGCGGTCGCCGACCTGCTCGTGATCCCCGGCGGGGAGTCGACGACGATCTCGAAGCTCGCGCGGTTGGCAGAGCTCGTTGACCCTATCGTCGAGCGAGCGCGCGATGGGATGCCGATCCTCGGGACGTGCGCGGGAATGATTGTGCTCGCGTCGCGGGTCGAGGGGGGCGAGCCTCTGCTCGCGCTCCTCGACGTCACCGTCCGCCGCAACGCCTACGGCCGTCAGATCGAGTCCTTCGAGACCGACCTGACGGTGGCGGGCATCGAGCACCCGGTCCGCGGCGTGTTCATCCGCGCGCCGGTGGTCGAGGCCGTGGGCGAGAGCGTCCGGGTCCTGGCCGAGCACGAGGGTCACCCGGTCGTCCTCGAGCAGGGGAACCTCGTCGCTGCCTCGTTCCACCCCGAGCTCGTCGGCGAGACGGCATTGCACGAGTACGTGATGCGGAAGGCCTGAGCGATGTCCGGTCACTCCAAGTGGAGCACGATCAAGAGGAAGAAGGCCGCGCAGGACGCCAAGCGCAGCAACATGTTCGCGAAGCTCCTGCGAGCGATCGAGGTTACAGCGCGCGAGGGTGGCGGCAGCCTCGAGGGCAACATGACGCTCGCCTCGGCGGTCGAGAAGGCCCGCGACGCCTCGGTGCCGATGGAGAACATCGAGCGCGCGATCAAGCGCGGGACCGGAGAGCTCGAGGGCGCGAAGTACGAGGAGGTCACCTACGAGGGCTACGGTCCCGGCGGCGTTGCGGTGCTGGTCGCGTGCCTCACCGACAACCGCAACCGCACCACTCAAGAGGTGCGACACGCGTTCACGCGAAACGGCGGGAACCTCGGGGAGGCCGGCAGCACCGCATGGATGTTCGCCCGCAAGGGCGTGATCCAGATCGAGAAGGCTGCGGCCCCGGAGGAGGAGCAGCTGCTCGAGCTCTCGCTCGAGGCGGGCGCCGAGGACCTCTCCGACTCCGAGTCGACGTGGGAGATCACCTGCGAACCCGCGAGCTTCCGCGACGTTCGAGGGGCCGTCGAGTCCGCCGGGATCCCGATGCTGGCGGCTGAACTGACGATGGTGCCTCAGGGCGCCGTGCCCGTCGTGGGCGGGCAGGCCAAGCAGGTCTTGGCGCTTCTCGAAGGGCTGGAGGATCTCGACGACGTGCAGGCCGTTTACGCGAACTTCGACATCCCCGAGGATGTGATGGCCGAGGTAGGCTGAGCCGGGTGTTTGCCCCCGCACTCGTGGCTCCCTAGACTGAACGTATGTTCGAAGGATCGGTGCTCGGGGTCGACCCGGGAGTCGCTACGGTCGGCCTCGCCGTGCTCGCCCGCCCAGAACGCCGCCCGTCACTTGTCTTCACCGACACGGTCCGAACGCCATCGGATCTGCCGGAGCCGCAGCGGCTGCGGCGGATCCACGAGGCGGTCGCGGCCTCGATCGCCGAACACCGACCGCTCACGGTGGCCGTCGAGACCGTCATGTGGAACCGCAACACGACGAGCGCGATGGCCGTTGCTCGTGCGACCGGCGTTGTCCTGCTCGCCGCTGCCGAGGCGGGGCTTCCGGTAGAGGAGTACCAGCCGCTCGAGGTGAAGATGGCCGTGACGGGCGTGGGCAACGCCGCGAAAGATCAGGTCCGGGCCGCGCTCGAGCGAGCCCACGGGCTTCGCGGGGTGCCCGCGCAGCCCGACGCCTGCGACGCGGTCGCGGTTGCCCTCTGTCATATGCTGCAGTCCCGGATGCGGACCCTCACCCGTCGGGCGGCCGCGCGGTGATCGCGTTCCTGCAAGGGAAGATCGCCGAGAAGGCTGGAGGGCGCGTCGTCCTCGACGTCGGTGGCACCGGGTACGAGGCCCTCGTGTCGGCCTCGACGCTCGCGAAGCTCCCGCCTGTGGGCAAGCCGGGCAAGCTGTTCACGCGGCTCCAGGTCCGCGACGACCAGATGATCCTCTACGGCTTCGCCTCGACCGGCGAACGTGAGTCGTTCGACTTGCTCGTCACGGTGACCGGCGTTGGGCCGAAGGTCGCGCTCGGGTTCCTGTCGGCGCTGACGCCCGAGGCGCTCCGCCGGGCGGTCTCGACCGGCGACGTGGGCGGGCTGACGATCGTACCGGGGGTCGGCAAGAAGCTCGCCCAGCGGGTCGTGCTCGACCTTAAGGACCGACTCGGCGGCGACGTCGTGGTGCTCGAGGGGCCGCTCTCCGATGTCCGCGAGGCCCTCCTCTCCCTCGGGCTTTCCGCCCAGGAGGCAAGCGAGGCCATGGCCGGGCTTCCGACCGACGGGGAGCATCCGGTGCAAGACTTGCTGCGGGAAGCGCTTCAGAAGGTGGGCAGGGCATGAGCGACGAGCGGATCGTGGAGCCGATCGTCCTGGAGGACGAGCTCGAGTTCGACGCGGCTCTCCGGCCGAAGACGCTGCAGGAGTTCGTCGGGCAGGAGCGGATCAAGGAGCAGCTGGGCCTCCTCATCGAGGGTGCGCGTGCCCGGAACGAGCCGGTCGACCACCTGCTCTTCTCCGGGCCGCCGGGGCTGGGCAAGACGACGCTCGCCGGAATCGTCGCGAACTCGATGGGCGTGGGGTTCCAGCCGACATCGGGCCCCGCCCTCGATCGGCCGGGGGACCTTGCCGCGATCCTCACGAACCTCGAGGAGGGAGACGTCCTGTTCATCGACGAGATCCACAGGATGCCGCGCGCTGTCGAGGAGGTGCTGTATCCGGCCCTTGAGGACTTCAAGCTCGACGTGGTGCTCGGCAGGGGGCCTTCGGCCAGGAGCATTCGCCTGGACCTGCCTCGATACACGTTGATCGGAGCGACCACGCGTCCGGGGCGGATCACGCTGCCGCTCCGCGAGCGCTTCGGCTTCTCGCCCCGCCTGGACTACTACCCGCGGGAGGACCTGGGCCGGATCGTGAGGCGCTCGGCCGGGATCCTTGGTGTCCGGATCGACGAGGAGGGGGCCGCCGAGATCGCCCGTCGCGCACGCGGCACGCCTCGAGTGGCGAACCGGTTACTTCGCCGCGTGCGCGACGTCGCCCAGGTCCGTCACGACGGTGCGATCTCCGGCGACGTGGCCCGCTCCGGGCTGGAGCTTTTCGAGGTCGACACAGAGGGCCTGGACAAGCTGGATCTCTCCATACTCACGACAGTGATCGAGAAGTTCGGTGGCGGGCCGGTCGGGCTATCCACGCTCGCCGCGGCCGTGGGGGAGGAGACCGACACGGTCGAGGACGTCTACGAGCCCTATCTGCTCCAGCTGGGGTTCCTCCAGCGCACCCCACGCGGGAGGGTGGCTACCGCCGCTGCGTATCGACACCTCGGCGTGACTGCCGAGGGCGCGCTACCAGTCTGAGCAGGCCGCGCTAGCCTGTATGCTGCACGCCGGCCGAGCCCGGCCCGAGGAGGCGTCCGAGATGATCCAGCTGATCGCGCAGGCCAGCGACCAGGGGCAGCAGGCTAGCCCCCTTGGTGCCCTCTTCTTCCCGGTGGTGCTCCTGGGTGTGATGTACCTGTTGATGATCCGGCCGCAGCAGAGACGGGTGAAGCGCCAGCGGGCGATGATCGAGAGCCTCGAGGTCGGAGATGACGTCATGACCTCGGGTGGCATCCTCGGCAGGATCACCGACATCAACGATGACGAGGGAATCTTGACGGTGGAGATCGCGCCCGGGACGACCGTCCGGATGGTCCGCCAGGGGATCGCCCGCCGGCTCGTCGAGGAGGACTACGGCGACGGGGACGAGGGCCCGATCCAGGGGGCCGACGAGCAATCGTGAGCGAGGCCGCGGAGGCCAGCAGGGCGCAGGCCCCGGGTGAGAGCCGGACCGACGGCGCCCTCGATGTCGTCACTCTTGCGCGGATCCAGGAGAACGAGGAGCTGTCCTCCTTCATCACAGCGGCGGACAGGGTGATGGAGGCCCTCGGTTACACGGAGCACGGGTTCCGCCACGCGAACCTCACTGCCCGGATAGCGTTCCAGGTGCTCTCGCGCCTCGGGTTCGACGAGCCGACGGCGAACCGAGGCTGCGTGGCCGGCTACCTCCACGACGTCGGGAACATGGTGTCGCGCGAGGGGCACGGTCAGACCGGGGCGCTGCTCGTCTACCACGCGCTGCGCGATCGGGCGCCTCCGGCCGACCTCGCGTCGGTGGTTGCAGCGATCGCGAATCACGAGGAGGAGAACGGATGGGCGGTCTCGCCCGAGGCGGCCGCCGTGATCCTCGCCGACAAGTCCGACGTGCACCGGAGCCGGGTGCGCAAGACCGGCCAGATCGAGTTCGACATCCACGACCGCGTCAACTTCGCGGCAGAGCAGTCCTTCCTGAGGGTGGACTCGGACGCGCAGACGGTCACTCTCGAGCTCACGATCGACACGCAGATCAGTCAGGTCATGGAGTACTTCGAGATCTTCCTCGGCCGGATGCAGCTGTGCAGGCGGGCCGCCGGCACGCTCGGCTGCCGGTTCAAGCTGACGATCAACGGAGTCGAGCTGGCGTGAAGCCGGTGCGCGGGCTCGTGATCTCGGTCCTGTTCGTGGCCGCCCTCGTGACGGCGGCGGTCGTCGGCTTCGCCACCGGCACGCGACCGGTGCTCGGCCTGGACCTCGAGGGCGGGGTCGAGGTGACTCTCACTGCGCCGGAGGGCACCCCGCCCGACGTCATGGCCCGGGCGATCGACAACATCCGCAACCGCGTCGACTCCTTCGGCGTCGCGGAGCCACAGATATTCGTCTCCGGCGTGAACATCGAGGTGCAACTCCCGGGACTGGCGCGCGGAACGATCGAGCCTCGCGGCAGGGAGTTCTGCGTGGCCTCCGGGAGCGGCGTTGACCTCGGGTGCTTCCCGACCCGAGATGAGGCCGAGGCGCGGCTCCAGGAGACCGGTCAGGACCGGCTTCTCGAGCTGATCGGGACGACCGCGCGCCTGGAGCAGCGTGAGGTGCTCTCAGTGCTAGGGCCGGGCGACCCCGGGTTCGCCAAACAGGAGGTGACGTGCTCGGCGCCCGAGGAGCGTCTGACCGAGGCATGCTCGTTCGACGCGCTCGCGGACCGCAAGGTGTGGTTCCTCGACCGGGACGGGCAGGCGAGGTACCACCTCGGGCCGGTCGAGATCACCGGCGACCGGATCGCCGAGGCTCAGGCCGCCTACCAGACCGTCAGTCAGACGAACCTCCAGGCGGGCTGGATCGTCACTTTCCGTCTGACCGGAGAGGGGGCCGACGAGTTCGCCGATATCACGGAGCGCCTCGTCGGCAAGCAGCTAGCGATCGTGCTCGACGAGGAGATCGTGTCCGCCCCGACTATCGAGGAGAAGATCGCCGGCGGGAGCGGCCGGATCACCGGGAGCTTCACCGAGCGGGAGGCCAAGGACCTCGCGACCGTTCTCAATGCCGGCGCGCTTCCCGTGGAGCTGACGAAGTCAGAGGTGCGGACGGTGAGTCCGACGCTTGGCGAGGAGTCGTTGCTGCAGGGCCTCCTGGCCGGCGCCGCGGGGCTCGGCGCACTCGCGCTCTACCTCGCGTTCTATTACCGGTTACTCGGAGTCGTGACCTGGTTGGGCATGGCGATCTGGGCGGTGCTCGCGCTCGGCATAGTGTCGCTTCTCGGGCGCACCGCCGGGTACAGCCTGACGCTCGCGGGCGTCGCGGGGCTCATCGTGTCGCTCGGGATCACCGCGGATTCGTACATCGTGTTCTACGAGCGTTTGAAGGACGAGGTCCGCCACGGCAAGACCCCGCGGTCGGCGGTCGCGCCCGCGTTCGCGCGCGCCTGGCACACGATCGTCGCCGCCGACATCGTGACGATCCTCGCGGCCGGAGTGCTCTACGCGCTGGCCGTGGGGTCGGTTCGGGGATTCGCCCTGACGCTCGGGATCGCGACCGGCCTCGACATGTTCGTCGTGTACTTCTTCAAGCGTCCGACCGTCTTCCTTATCTCGCGAAGCAACCGGCTGATGAACCTGCGCGGGTTCGGTCTTTCGTCGGGCGTCGCGGCGGAGCCGGTGCCGGCCGGGCCGATCGCCGGAGGCGCACGGTGAGCTTCCTCGAGACCTTCCGAGGGCACCAGCTTCCGGGATTCGACATCGTCGGGCAAAGGCGTCGCTGGTTTGCCTTCTCGGGTGCGCTGATCGCGCTCTCGCTCGTCGGGGTCCTGGGGATCCGCCTGGAGTTCTCGATCGACTTCGAGGGGGGCGCGCTCATCTCCTACCCCGACTCACGCGGGCTGACCGCCGAGGACGTGCAGGCCACGCTAGCCGAGTTCGGGCGCTCGGGCGCGGAGGTCCAGGTCGTCGGCGGGGGGGAGATCACGATCCGAACCTCCAGCTTGAACGAGCTCGGGACGGAGCGTACGGATCTCCTCGACGCCCTGGCCGAGCAGGCCGGCAGCGCCTCCGAGGACATGAGCGTCCAGGACGTGGGGCCGACGTGGGGTGGGCAGATCTCGCGGAAGGCGTTCCAGGGGCTCATCATCTTCCTCGTCCTGGTGTCGATCTACGTCGCCTTCCGATTCGAGTGGAAGATGGCCGTCGCCGCGCAGGCCGCGCTCGCCCACGACCTGATCGTGACGGCGGGGATATACGGGCTCGTCGGGCGCGAGGTGACGCCGGCCACGGTGATCGCGATCCTCACAATCCTCGGGTACTCGCTCTACGACACGGTCGTGATCTTCGACCGGATCAAGGAGCACACGGTCTCCACCGCGATGATCGCGAAGGAGTCATATGCGGGCGTTGTGTCGATCTCGCTGAACGAGACCTTCATGCGGTCGGTGAACACGTCCCTGGCCACTCTGCTACCGATCACGGCGCTCCTGCTCTTCGGCGGAACGACGCTCAAGGACTTCGCCTTCGCCCTATTCGTCGGGGTCCTCTCCAGCACCTACTCGTCCCTGTTCGTCGCATCGCCGGTGCTCGCGGTGCTGAAGGAGCGGGAGCCGCGCTACCGGCAGGTCCGCGCCCGGATCCAGGCGCGGCAGGCCGCCGGCCGCACGGCGCTCCGGGAGGTTGCGCCGGAGCCCGCAGTGGTCGATACCGCGGCAGCTAGGGCGACGACCCGCCCGACGCCCCGGGGTCGCCCGTCGGGTCGACGCCCTCCGGCCAAGCGCAAACGGAGGTGAGCGTGAACCTCGAATCGATCAAGGCGCTGATCCGTGACGTTCCCGGCTTCCCGCAGGAGGGCATCGTCTTCAAGGACATCACGCCGCTCCTGGCCGACGAGCTCGCGTTCTCGACCGTGATCGACCTGATCGTCGTGCACTTCGGTCGCGGGAACGTGGACAAGGTCGTGGGGATCGAGGCGCGCGGCTTCATCATCGCGGCGCCGGTGGCCTATCACTTCGGGGCCGGCGTCGTCCCCGTCCGCAAGGTGGGCAAGCTGCCCTGGGAGACCGAGGCCGAGGAGTACGCCCTCGAGTACGGCACGGCGACTCTCGAGATACACAGGGACGCGGTGAAACCGGGGGAGCGAGTCCTGGTCGTCGACGATGTCCTCGCGACCGGAGGCACGGCGCGCGCGACGGTGTCGCTCGTCGAGCGGATCGGCGGCAAGGTCGTCGGGGTCGCTTGCCTGCTGGAGCTCGGGTTCCTGAAGGGGCGCGACAAGCTTCAGGGATACGACGTGTACACGCTCATCGGCTACTGAGCTGGGGCTACACTGGCCCGAGGTGGACAGCAAGGAGCAGGTCCGGGCCGAGAAGGCCGAGAAGGCCGAGAAGGCCGAGAAGAGGGGGGGTCTGCTCGCGCGCCTTCGCCCCGGCGAGGCCGAGACCGACGGCCTGGACGCGCTCCTGAAGACGATCCGCTCCTACAACCCCAAGGCGGACGTGAAGGAGCTCCAACGGGCGTTCGCCTTCGCGGAGCGATCGCACGAGGGACAGAAGCGGCTTACCGGTGAGGACTTCATCAGCCACCCTCTTGCCGTCGCCACGATCCTAGCCGAGCTACACCTGGATACCACCTCGGTCGTGGCCGCGCTTCTCCACGACGTCGTCGAGGACACCAGCGTCTCCCTCGACGAGCTCCAGGGGGAGTTCGGCCCCGACGTCGGCCGGATCGTCGACGGGCTGACGAAGCTCGACACGATCGAGTTCAAGAGCCGCGAGCAGGAGCAGGCCGAGAACGTCCGCAAGATGATGGTCGCGATGGCCGGCGACATCCGAGTGTTGCTGATCAAGCTCGCCGACCGACTCCACAACATGCGGACCCTGGCGCCGCTCCCGGCGGACAAGCAGCGTCGGGTCGCGACCGAGACGCTCGAGATCTACGCGCCACTCGCTCACCGCTTGGGTGTCCAGCAGGTGAAGTGGGAGCTCGAGGACCTCTCGTTCAAGACGCTGCACCCCGGCCCGTACCGCGAGATCGTGAGTCTCGTCGACAAACGTCGCGACGAGCGCCAGAAGCTCATCGACCAGGTGCTCGGGCAGGCGGGGGCGAAGCTCCGAGAGGTTGGACTCCGCGCCGAGGTCGTCGGGCGTCCCAAGCACCTCTACTCGATCTACGAAAAGATGATCCTGCGCGGCAAGGAGTTCAACGAGATCTACGACCTGATCGGGATCCGCGTGCTCACCGACTCCATGCGCGACTGCTACGCGGCCCTCGGCGCGATCCATTCTCTCTGGAAGCCGGTGCCCGGGCGCTTCAAGGACTACGTCGCGATGCCCAAGTCGAACATGTACCAGGCACTTCACACGACCGTCGTCGGCCCCGGGGGACGCCCCATCGAGGTACAGATCCGCACCCACGAAATGCACCGCACGGCCGAGTTCGGGATCGCCGCCCATTGGCGGTACAAGGAGGGGAAGGGCAAGGCCAAGGACACCGCCGACCTAGCGTGGCTCGGTCAGATGATGGAGTGGCTGAAGGACATGGCCGACCCGCGCGAGTTCATGGAAGGCCTGAAGATCGACCTCTACGGGGGCCAGGTCTTCGTGTTCACGCCCAAGGGCGACGTGGTCAACATGCCCGCCGGAGCGACGCCGGTCGACTTCGCGTACTCGATCCACACGGAGGTCGGCCACCGGACCATCGGGGCGAAGGTGGGCGGCAAGCTCGTTCCTCTCGACTACGAGCTCCGGACCGGGGACACGGTGGAGGTGCTCACGAACAAGGGTCAGGACTACGGGCCCAAGCGCGACTGGCTCCAGTTCGTGAAGACGCCGCGCGCCAGGAACAAGGTTCGGCACTGGTTCTCCAGGGAGCGGCGCGCCGACGCCCTCGAGGAGGGCAAGGACGCGATGCAACGTTTGATGCGCAAGCAGGGGCTGCCGATCAAACGCCTCGTGTCGGAGGAGACGCTCCGCCAGGTCGCGCTCGCCCTGCACTACCCGAACCTCGACGCCCTCTACATCGCGGTCGGCGAAGGACAGGTGTCGCCGCAGTCCGTCATAGCCCGGCTCTCGCGGACCCTCACGGGCACGCCCGATGAGGACGTCACCGACGTCCCGCTCGCGCGGCCGGTCAAGCTCGCCAAACCGGAGATCGCGCAGGGCGTCGTGGTGCGCGGCATGCGGGACGTGTGGGTGAAGCTCGGCCGCTGCTGCACCCCGGTTCCCGGCGACGAGATCATGGGCTTCGTGACCCGCGGGCAGGGCGTGTCGGTGCACAGGACCGATTGCCCGAACGTCCGGGCGCTCCGCAAGGAGCCCGAGCGCCTGATCGAGGTCGCGTGGGCGGAGGGGAAGCCGACGTCCTTCACCGTTGCGGTCCAGGTGGAGGCCCTGGACCGTACGCGGCTGCTGTCCGATGTCGCCACCGTCCTCTCGGATCACCACGTGAACATCGTGTCGGCGACGTCTGCTGTCGGGCGGGACCGCATCACGAGGCTCCGGTTCGCGTTCGAGCTGGCCGACATAACGCACCTCTCGGGGATCCTCGCGGCTGTGAAACGTGTCGAGGGGGTCTTCGACGCGTACAGGATCGTCCCGCGCTGATGCGGGTGGTCCTCCAGCGCGTGGCGCGGGCCTCGGTCCGCGTCGGCGACGAGACCGTCGGCGAGATCGGCCACGGCTTCCTCCTTCTCGTCGGCGTCGGCATCGGCGACGCGGGTGACGAGGAGAAGCGCCTCGCCGAGAAGGTCTTCCACCTGCGGGTCTTCGAGGACGACCGGGGGAAGATGAACCTGGCTCTCTCCGACGTCGGTGGAGAGATCCTCGTCGTGCCGGAGTTCACCCTCTACGGCGAGGTCGGCAGGGGTCGTCGCCCCTCCTGGGCGGCCGCGGCCCCCCCCGAGGTGGCCGCCGGGAGGGTCGAGGCGTTCGCGCGCGCCCTCGAGGGCCTGGGCGCGCGGGTGGCCCGGGGTGCCTTCCGCGAGCACATGGAGGTCGAGCTCGTGAACGTCGGGCCGGTCACGCTCGCTCTCGACTCCGCGTGAATCGTGGCGGCCCGCCTCGGAGGGTGCCCGGATAAGATGGCGCCCCGATGTACCTCGACGTCTTTTCCGACAACCCGTTCGCCACGAACTGCTGGCTCGCGGCGACGGACGGTTCCGACGACGCGGTGGTGGTGGATCCCGGGTTCGCGCCCGCGCGCGTCTGGGAGATGCTGGCGGCCGTCGGCAAGCGTCCCGTGGCCGTCCTCGCCACGCACGGCCACCTCGACCACATCGGGTCGGCCGCGGAGATCTGTAGCGACGACCTGCCCCTCTACATCCACGCGGCCGACAGACTCGCGCTGACCGACGCCGAGGCGTGGGGGTCGGGCTTCCCGGCGCCCGCGGTTCCGGTAGAGATCGTGCGCGAGGTGTTCGACGGCGAGCTGCTCGAGCTCGCCGGCTTGCGGATCCAGGTGTTACACACGCCCGGTCACACGCCGGGGAGCGTCTGCTTCCGGACCGACGGGATCGTGTTCTCCGGCGACCTCGTGTTCGCCGGCTCGATCGGGCGCTCCGACTTCCCGAACTCCTCGCCGGAGGACATGCGCGCGAGCCTCGAGCGGTTCCTCGAGCTGCCCGACGAGCTGCCCGTCCATCCGGGGCACGGCCCGGCGACGACGGTTGGGGCCGAGCGGGCGACGAACCCCTTCCTGGTGGGCGTGCCGTGGAGTTGAACCCCCCGCGCGGCACCGCCGACCTTCTGCCGCCTGGCGCCGACGCGATGCTCGACCTTTACGAGGAGGCCCACCGGCTCGCGAGGCTCTTCGGCTACAGGTACGTGGACACCCCGGCGTTCGAGCACACCGAGCTGTTCTCGCGGGCGGCGGGGGAGACCTCCGACGTCGTCACGAAGGAGATGTACACGTTCGAGGACAAGGGAGGCCGATCGCTCACGCTCCGGCCGGAGGGTACTGCGCCGGTCGTGCGCGCCTACCTCGATCGCGCGCACGACCTGCCGTCGCCCTTCAAGGGCTACTACCTGTTCACGATGTGGCGCCACGGCCGCCCCCAGGCGGGGCGGATGCGCGAGTTCCGGCAGTTCGGCGTCGAGGCGATCGGAGAACCCGGTCCCGGGCCCGATGCGGAGGTCATCGTTGTCGCCGACCGGTTCCTGCGTGAACGAGGGCTCGCGCGGCTCCGTCTCCTGGTGAACTCGATCGGCGACGAGGTCTGCCGACCCGCGTACCGAGCCGAGCTGCTCGCGTATCTCGAGGCGAGCCGAGAACGGATCTCCGACGAGCATCGGGACCGGTTCCGCGAGAACCCGCTCAGGGTGCTCGACTGCAAGGACGAAGCATGCGTCGCGGTCGCCGCGGGGGCGCCGATCATCACCGACCGGCTGTGCGCGGAGTGCGCCGACCACTTCTCGTCCGTGCGCGCCGCGCTCGACGAGGAGGGTGTGGCCTACGAGGTCGAGCCGCGCCTCGTTCGGGGCCTCGACTACTACACGCGAACCGCCTTCGAGTTCGCCTCGGGTGTACTTTCGCGCGGGCAGGCGACCCTCTGCGGTGGCGGGCGGTACGACGGCCTCGCGGAGGTGCTCGGCGGGTCGCCGACTCCCGGAGTCGGATTCGGGCTCGGGCTCGAGAGGGTGCTGCTAGCGATGGAGAAGGAGGGGCTTGCTATGCCCGCCGGGCGCGGGCCGGCGTGCTACCTGGTCACGCTCGGCGAGGAAGCCGCGAAGCTGGGGCGGGAGCTCGTCCGCGAGCTGCGCGCCGCGGGTGTCCCGGCGGCTGCCGGCTTCGAGGAGCGACCCCTCGGCGCGCAGATGCGGGCCGCCGACCGCGCCGGCGCCGCCTACGCGGTGATCGTCGGGGAGCGTGAGGTTGCAGACGGAACCGCGACGCTGCGGCGGCTCTCCGACGGGGAGCAGGAGACCATCGCCGCCGCCGGGCTCGTCCAGAAGCTCAAGGGACTAGTGCCGTGAACCGCGCAACGAGCATGCGCACGCACGCCTGTGGCGAGCTTCGAGCGAACCACGTCGGCGAGCGCGTGATGCTCTGCGGCTGGGTGGCTCGACAGCGGGACCACGGCGGTGTCACGTTCGTGGACATCCGCGACCGCGAGGGGCTAGTCCAGCTGGTGTTCCACCCAGAGGATGAACCGGCGGCCCACGGAGCGGCGCAAGGGCTGAAGACCGAGTCGGTCGTCCGAGTCGAGGGCGCGGTCAGGCCGCGTCCGGAGGGAACCGTGAACCCGAACATGCCGACCGGCGAGGTCGAGGTCGCGGTCGAGGCACTCGAGGTCCTCGCTGAGGCCGAGACCCCGCCGTTCCCGCTCGAGGATCGGATCGAGGCGTCGGAGGACCTGCGCCTTCGCTTCCGGTACCTCGACCTCCGGCGTCCGGAGATGACACGTGTGCTCGCTCTCCGTCATCTTGTCAACCGCACGATCCGTGACTACTTCGACGAGCGCGGGTTCCTCGAGGTCGAGACGCCGATGCTTACCCGGAGCACGCCCGAAGGAGCGCGCGACTTCCTCGTTCCCTCCCGGCTTCAGCCGGGAGCGTTCTACGCCCTGCCGCAGTCGCCGCAGCAGCTGAAGCAGCTGCTCATGGTCGCAGGACAGGACCGCTACTACCAGATCGTGCGCTGCTTCCGCGACGAGGACACGCGGGCCGACCGCGGCCTGGAGTTCACCCAGCTCGACGTCGAGATGTCGTTTGTCTCGGAGGAGGACGTGATCGGCGTGATCGAGCCGCTCATGGCCGAGATCCTTCGGGTGACGAACGGCTCCGAGGTGCCCTTCCCCTTCCCGCGCATCACCTACGACGACATGATCGAGCGCTACGGAACGGACAAGCCCGACCTACGCTACGGCATGGAGCTTGCCAACCTCGGGCCGGTCTTCGCGGGTACGGGGTTCCGGGCGTTCTCCATCGTGCTCGAGTCGGGCGGGCGGGTCAAGGGCTTCGCGGCGCCCGGCGCGGCGGGGCTCTCCCGCAAGGAGATCGACGGGCTGGTCCAAGAGGCCAGGGGAAGGGGCGCGGCCGGTCTCGTGACGATCGCGGTTGAGGGCGAGGCGTACCGCTCGCCGGTGGAGAAGCACCTCTCGCTGAAGGAGCTCGCCGGCGCCGCCCGGGCGACAGGGGCCGGCGACGGAGATCTCGTTCTGATCGTCGCCGACCAGCCCGACCGCGTCGCGGCGGCCCTGGACGGGCTCCGCCGACTGATGGCGGACCGCCTCAGCCTCATTCCCGAGGCGGAGTGGCGGTTCGTCTGGCTGGTGGACCCTCCCCTATTCGAATGGAGCGACGAGGAGGACAAGTGGGTGTCGGTCCACCATCCCTTCACGTCGCCCGCGAGCGACGACCTCGCACCGGAAACGGCCAAGGCGCGCGCCTACGACCTCGTGCTGAACGGCTTTGAGCTCGGCGGGGGGAGCATCCGGATCCACGACCCCGACCGGCAACGACGCGTGTTCGGCGTCCTGGGTCTCTCCGAGACCGAGATCGACGAGAAGTTCGGTCACCTGATCCGCGCCTTCCGATACGGGGTTCCGCCCCACGGCGGCGTCGCCTTCGGCCTGGACCGCATAGTGATGCTGATGGCCGGCAAGGACGCGATCCGCGACGTGACGGCGTTCCCGAAGGCCCAGTCGGGGGCCGATCCCCTCACAGGCGCGCCGGCTCCCGTTCCCGACGAGCAGCTCCGCGAGCTGGGGATCCGTCTGGCTGAGCCGCGAGAGGTCTAACCGCGTGCCGGCTCCCGGGTCCCCCTCGATCATGCACCGTCCGCCCCCGAGGCGGCGCAGGCGTTTGCTTAGGGCGTGCGCGCCCGCGTGCCTCCAGGATCCGCCCTCCGTCCAATAGGCTGCCCTCTCCTCGTTCGATAGTCTTCTTGGGCCCACCGACCGTTACGAGGGGATCTCATGGGCGAGGAACCGCTCGCGAGCCGGATGCGTCCGCGCTCGTTCGAGGAATTCGTGGGGCAGTCCCACCTGCTCGGCCCCGGCAAGCCGCTGACTAAGCTGGTCGAGGGCGGTCACCTGCCCTCGATCGTGCTGTGGGGCCCGCCCGGCTCCGGAAAGACCACGCTCGCTCATCTTCTCGCGCGGGCCGTGGACGCCCACTTGGTGGAGCTCTCCGCGGTGTCGTCGGGCGTCGCGGATGCCCGGCGGGTGATGGATCGCGCCCGGCACAGCATGTTCCGGACGGTCCTCTTCATCGACGAGGTCCACCGCTGGAGCAAGGCGCAGCAGGACGTCCTGCTCCCCGCGGTGGAGGACGGGACGATCTCGCTGATCGGCGCGACGACCGAGAACCCGTTCTTCAGCCTGGTTTCTCCACTCCTGTCGCGGTGCATCATGCTTCGGCTCGATCCGCTGGAGGAAAAGGAGGTCCGCGCGGTCCTCCAGAGAGCGCTCTCGGACAAGGAACGGGGGCTCGGGGGGCTCGGCGTTTCGGCAACGGAGGAGGCGCTCGATCACCTGGCGGAGATCGCCGGCGGCGACGCGCGGATCGCGCTCACGGGGCTCGAGGCCGCGGTCCTGCTGACGCGCGTCGGCGAGGACGTCGTCGACCTTGAGCGCGTCTCGGACGCGATCCACAAGAAGGCGGTCGTGTACGACCGCGACACCCACTACGATGTCGTCTCGGCGTTCATAAAGAGCATGCGCGGCTCGGATCCCGATGCGGTCCTGTTCTGGCTGGCGCGGATGCTGGAAGCCGGTGAGGACCCGCGGTTCATCGCCAGACGGATGGTGATCCTTGCCTCCGAGGACGTCGGGCTCGCCGATCCTCACGCGCTGCTGGTCGCAACGGCCGCGGCCCACGCGGTGGAGTACGTGGGTCTACCCGAGGCGCAGCTCAACCTGGCGGAGGCTGCGATCTACCTCGCCCGGGCGCCGAAGTCCAACAGCCTGATCCGGGCGCTCGGACGCGCGAAGGCAGACGCGTCGGCCTCAACCGACCCGGTGCCTCCCCACCTGCGAGATGCGAGCTACGCGGCCGCCGAGAAGCTCGGTCACGGCGAGGGCTACCGGTACCCCCACGACTACCCCGGCCACCGGGTCGAGCAGGAGTATCGCCCCGACCGCTTCGAGGGAAAGCGGTACTACGAGCCCTCCGGCGAGGGGGACGAAGGGGACTAGCGGCCGGCCGGGGGGTGCCGGGTATGATGCCCGGACCCACGACAAGGAGATGGTCATGCTCGCTTCGGCAGGGGACGTCGCGCTGATCGTCCTGGCCGCCTTCTGGGGCCTGCTCGTGCTGTTCATCTGCGTAGTGCTCATCAACGTGTTCCGGATGCTGGAGAGCACGAAGATGCTCATCGACGGCATCCGCGAGGAAACCGTGCCCCTGCTCTCCGAGGTGAAGACCTCGGTCACGAACGTGAACCGGGAGCTCGATCGGATGGACACGATGCTCGAGGCGACAGGCAAGATCCTCGGGCGCGTCGAGAAGATCTCCAAGCTCGTCGAGGACACGGTGTCCAGCCCGCTCGTCAAGCTGATCGGCTTCGGCGCGGGTCTGTCCAAGGCCGCGCAGCGGTTCCGCGGTGCGAAGGGAAAGGCGTGAGGAGGCTCTTCTGGGTCGCACTCGGCTTGGGCGCCGGCGCCACCGGCGCGATCCTCGCCGGCCGGTGGACGAAACGCCAGGCGAGCAAGGTCGCCCCGGCGACGATCGCACGCGAGGCCAGGGGAGGCATCCTCGAGCTTTCCAAGCTCGTGGCGGAGTCGCTCGAGGAGGGCCGCCGCGCGATGCGGGAGAAGGAAGAGGAGCTCCAGGCACGCGGCTAGACTGAGCCTATGGAGGGCTCCCGCATCCGCGAGACGTTCCTGCGCTTCTTCGAGGAGCACGGTCACACGGTCGTCAACTCCGCCTCGCTGATCCCCCCGCCCGAGACCGGCCTCATGCTCACCAACGCCGGGATGAACCAGTTCATCCCGTACTTCCTCGGGCAGGCCGAGGCGCCGTTCCCGCGCGCGACGACGGCGCAGAAATGCTTCCGCGCAGTCGACATAGACAACGTCGGGCACACGGCCCGCCACCTGACGCTGTTCGAGATGCTCGGCAACTTCTCCTTCGGGGACTACTTCAAGGCGGAGTCGTGCGCCTGGGGCTACGAGCTCGTGACCGATGTTCTCGGGATGGACCCCGGGCGGCTGTGGGTGACGGTCTACGAGACCGACGAAGAGGCGATCGACATCTGGAGGGACATAGGGATCCCCGCGGAGAGGATCGTGCGGCGCGGGAAGGCCGACAACTTCTGGTGGACGCACGCCGCGGGCCCGGCCGGTCCGTGCTCCGAGATCTACGTCGACCGCGGCGAGAGGTACGGACCGGAGGGAGGCCCGGCCGTCGACGAGGAGCGCTACATGGAGATCTGGAACCACGTCTTCATGCAGAACGAGGTCGATGAGCGCGCAGAGGTCCTGGGCGACCTGCCTAAGAAGAACATAGACACGGGCGCGAGCCTAGAGCGCCTCGCGACGGTGCTGAACGGGCTCGAGTCCTTCTACGAGTCCGACGTGATGCGCCCGATCCTGGAGGTCGTCGAGTCGCTGTCCGGCAAAACCTACGGCGCCGATGAGCGCGTGGACGTCTCCATGAGGATCGTCGCCGAACACGGCCGGGCGACCAGCTTCCTGATAGCCGACGGCGTGCAGCCGTCGAACGAGGGCCGCGGGTACGTCCTCCGACGGATGCTCCGGCGTATGGTTTCGCACGCTCGCAGGCTCGGTGTCGAGCGATCGGTGACCGGGTCGATCGCCGAGCGCTCGGCCGAGGTCCTGGGCGACGCCTACCCCGAGCTGCGGGAGAACCTGGCGTTCGTGAAACAGGTGGCCGGCTCGGAGGAGGAGCGGTTCGCCGGCACGCTCCGGCAGGGGATGGAGCTCTTCCGGGAGGCGGCGATGGGGGCTCCGACCGGAGGGACGCTGGCGGGCGACGTCGCGTTCAAGCTCCACGACACTCACGGTTTCCCGCGGGAGCTGACGGAGGAGCTTGCGGCGGACGAGGGTCTCTCGGTCGAGTGGGGAATCTTCGACGCGCTCATGGACGAGCAGCGCCGGCGCGCGAAGGAGGCGGTGAGGAAGGGGGGGATCGACGAGGACGTTGCAGCGGCGGTCGCTCGGGCGGGGAAGACTGAATTCACCGGCTACGCCGGCCTCGTCGGCGACGGGCGCGTCACGGCGCTCGTCGGGGAGGACGGCTCGGAGATAGCGCACGATGGGCAGCAGGTGAGGATCGTTCTGGACCGAACACCCTTCTACCCGGAGGGCGGTGGGCAGGTGGGCGACGCAGGATCCATCCGAACGCCCACGGGGACAGTGCGCGTCTCCGACACCCAGCGGGTGGGCGAGGCGATCGTGCAAGTCGGGCGGGTCGAGTCGGGAGAGGTCCGTGAGGGCGACGACGCCCACTCCGAGGTCGACGCGATCCGCCGCGATTCCACTGCGCGTTCGCACACGGCCACCCACGTCGTGCACTGGACCCTACGCCACGTGCTCGGCGAGCACGCGCGCCAGGCCGGCTCGCTGGTGGCGCCGGGAAGGCTCCGCTTCGACTTCCCCCATCACTCCGCGGTGCCGAGGGAGGTCCTGGAGCAGGCCGAGGAGCTGGCGAACCGACGCCTGGCCGAGGACGAGGACGTGCGCGCATTCCTGACGAGCTTCGAGGAGGCGAGGGCGCTGGGCGCGATCGCGCTCTTCGGCGAGAAGTACGGCGACGAGGTCCGCGTCGTCGAGATCGGCGACTGGTCGCGCGAGCTGTGCGGCGGGACGCACGCCTCACGGACGGGGAACGTGGCGGTGATCAGGATCCTCCACGAGGCCTCGATAGGGGCGGGCATGCGCCGTGTGGAGGCGCTCGTCGGCCCCGACGCGCTGAGGGAGATCAACCTCGAGCGACGGCTGTTCGAGGAGGTGACCCGGGCGCTCGGAGCCGGCGACCCGCGGAGCGCGCCGGAGCGAGCCCGCCAGGTAATGGAGCAGCTCAAGCGCATTCAGAGCGAGCTCGGGAAGATGAGCAAGCGCGAGGTGGGGGAGCGGGCCGCTCAGGTCGCCGGCCGGGCTAGCGTCGTCGCCGGGGTGCAGCTCGTCGCCTCGCTCGAGGACGGAGACGCTGACGAGCTCCGAGAGCTGGCCCAGGGCGCCGTGGGGCGTCTCGAGGGCGATGGGGGCGCCGCCGTCGTGCTCGGAACCGGGCAGGGCGGCAAGGCCCTGATAGTCGCTGCGTGCAGCAAGAACCTGGTTGCGCGGGGTGTGGAGGCTCCCCGGCTGCTGGAGCCGGCGGCCAGGGCGATCGGAGGCGGCGCCGGCGGGAAGCCGATCCTCGGCTTCGCCGGCGGTCCAAAGGGCGACGCGGTGAAGGAGGCGGTCCAGAAGCTCGTCGCGGCAAGGCTCGAGGAGCTCCTGAGCCGATGACCAACATGGATCAGCTCACCGGCGGCGGGCGAGTGCTCGGACTGGACCTCGGCGACGCCCGGATCGGCGTCGCGATCTCCGACGACGACCGGCGCACGGCCGTTCCGCTCGGCACGATCCGCACGGGAGCTCCCGAAGACATCAAGGCGATCGCGAAGCTGGTGGAGGAGCACGACGTATCGCTCGTGATCGTCGGGCATCCGCTGATGCTCTCCGGCGAGCCGGGGGATCGGGCTCGCCTCGTGGAGCAGTTCGCCGAGACGCTGAGTGCGGTGCTCAAGGTACCGGTAGCGCTTCAAGACGAGCGACTGTCGACCGTCGAGGCCGAGCGCGTCCTCCGGGAGGCCGGCACCGAGGGACGCCGCCGCCGCCGGGTAGTCGACCGCTCCGCCGCCACGGTCATCCTGCAGTCCTACCTGGATCGGCCCGGGCCTGGATGACCGTCCGCGACGGCGGGCACGGCGGCGGGAGACCGGGGCTTGCCACAGCAGGCCCATTCAGTTCCCGTGGGAATCCCTCTTCAGGCCCCACGCCTGCTAGCACCGACGGTTGTCGTTCGACCAACCGACGCGGCGGCGCCGGTCCGGCGATGAAGCGGGTTCCGTCGGGTCGGAACCAACGGACGGTCCCGTCGGTCTCGCGTGCAAGCCTCCACCCGTACTCGTGCACCAGCTTGTGGTGGAAGAAGCACACGAGGACAAGGTTGTCCAGGTCGGTTCTTCCCCCGTTCTCCCACCACACGATGTGGTGGGCCTGGGTGAACCTCCGCGCACCGCAGCCGGGGAAGCGGCACTCCCGGTCCCGGTAGCGGAGCTGGCGCATCACAGAAGCGGAGGGCTCCCTTGATACCCGCCCGAGACGGGCATCGCCGGTGCCGTCCTCCACCACGGCCTTGAGTCCTGAGTTGCAAAGAAGCCTCTTGGCGGTCTCGGGGTGGATCACCGGGCCGTTCTCTATCTCGCAGCCCCCATCCCCCGAGGAAAGGCCATCAAGCTGTGCGTGAACGACCACCGTGGCCCGATCGGGGTCTTTGTCACCTGCTATACGGGCCGAGCAAAGGGCGACAAAGGCATCTGCCCTTCTTTCATCGGTATAGAGGGGGTCCTCCTCCCCGGGCATCACCGGGATCTCGGCCGAAGCGCGCTCTATGGCTCTTGCAACCACCGCTCCCTGCTAGGCGGGTAGCTCGGCCCAGAGCCCGAAGCGGCTGTTCTCTTTGAAGAACCACCACGAGAGCGTTCGGGCACGATCTGCCTCCCGGGCGTCTTGTATCTGCTGGCGGGCCGAAAGGTCGGCCCTGTGGCGGATCGCCGCGGCGTAGACCCCCTTTGCCCACCTGATCAGCCGGGATTCGCCCCCGCGGGGGCAAACCACGTGAGCTCGACGACCTTGTCGTGCCAAGCTCTCCGCGGGCAAACGCCTCCGCGATGCGGGGAAGCCGCTGCAGGGCATGGGCCGCCGCCACCCAGCGGCAGGCCTTCCACAGGGAGATCCCCTGGCGCATAGCTAACCAGTGGGCCATGTCCCTTGCGCCAGAGTCACGCCAGGCCCCGCGTCGGTCGGCCTTGGCGATCGCGCGGAACATCTGGCGCTGAGCTGTGCAGATGAGGCCGTGGAAGCCGTCTATGCCTGCTGTCAGTTGCTCGTTGCTCTCGTACTGCGTCACCCGAAAACCCCAACTTGGTCTCCGGGGGGAGCTATCAGGAAGTATACCGAACATACGTTCGGTTATCAAGGTCCAGATCTCCGGCGGGCCGACTCGTCTTGGCTGCGGACATACGGACCGAACGCCGGGTGGGCCGAAAGGCGGCCGGTATGCTGCGCGGCGATGCTCGAGACCTTGGAGTCCCGCGAGGCCGGTCCGCCGGGACCTCGTCGCTCGGGAC
Organism: Actinomycetota bacterium; assembly: GCA_035288045.1. Classification (GTDB taxonomy): domain Bacteria; phylum Actinomycetota; class UBA4738; order UBA4738; family HRBIN12; genus DATEBA01. The sequence goes on along the minus strand of DATEBA010000058.1, from coordinate 28,247 downwards.
GCCGGGCCCTCGCGATCCTCGTGGCGGTGGCGGTGGTCGCGGGCGTGATCGGCGCGGGCGCGGTGGCGTACGTCCGCTGGTGCGAGGGGGCGGAGGGGCGCCGAGACTCAGTAGGCCTACGCGTCCCGGAGGGAGCCACAGGCGCGACCGTCGCTGAGCTCCTACACGAGAGAGGGGTTACTCGCTGTGGCGGCTTCCTCGGCCGGTCGCTCCTGCAGAAGTCCGGCCTCGACGAGGACATCCGCGCGGGCACGTACGCGCTCACGACGAATATGACCCTCGACGAGGCGCTCGACGTGCTAACGACGCCACCTCCGCCGATCCCGACCTTGCGCTTCACGATCCCGGAGGGCTATCGGTTGACCCAGATAGCCGAGCGCGCATCGGAGGATCTCGGGATCCCGGCCCGGAGCCTTCTTGACCTCGTGGAGGGGGGCGAGCTGTCGCTCCCCCCGTACCTGCCGAAGGGGACACCGACCGCCGAGGGCTTCCTCTTCCCCAAGACCTACGAGTTCGTCGAGGCGAAGGTGACGCCCAGAGCCGTCGCCGAGCGGCTCCTCGAGCAGTTCCGGCTCGAGGCCGAGTCGCTGCCCTGGGGCGACGCGAAGCGCCTCGGCATGTCCGCCTACGAGATCGTGATCGTCGCCTCCATGATCGAGCGTGAGGCCCGCGTTCCCGACGAGCGTGCGAAGGTCGCGGCGGTCATCTACAACCGGCTGGGGAGGGGCATGAACCTCGGGATCGACGCCACCCTTCAGTACGTCGACCCCGACCCGTCGAACGGGCTCACGGAGTCCGACCTGCGTATCGACAGCCCCTACAACACGCGCCTGCATCCCGGGTTGCCGCCGACCCCGATCGCGAGCCCGGGTCGCGCCTCGCTCCTCGCCGCCCTAGACCCCGACGACGTGCCGTACCTCTACTACGTCTTGTGCGGCAAGGACGGCCACCACGAGTTCAGCACCTCCTACGACGACTTCCTGGCAGACAGGCAGCGATGCGGTGAGTGAGGAGCCCGTGGGCGCTCGGGGCTCCACCAGGGCGGTCGGGGTGATCGGCTGGCCGGTGCAGCACAGCCTCTCTCCGGCCATCCACAACGCGGCGTTCGCCGCGCTCGAGCTCGACTGGGTTTACGTGGCGCTACCGGTCCCGCCGGGCTCGCTCGCCGAGGCGCTTGCGGGACTGCCGGCCCTCGGGTTCGTCGGGGCGAACGTGACGATGCCCCACAAGACTGAGAGCGCCGAGCTGATAGCGGATCTCTCCGAGGACGCCTCGCGCCTTCGCGCGGTGAACACGATCGTCGTGGGCCCCGGAGGGCTCGCCGGCCACAACACGGACGTTCCCGGCTTTGACCGGTTCCTCCGTGGGGACGCTGGGTTCGACCCGACTGACCGCTCGGCGCTCGTGTTTGGCGCGGGCGGCGCCGCTCGGGCTTGCGCTCTGGCGCTCGCGCGAGGGGGTGCGACGTCGATCGTCGTTGCGGCCCGAGACGCGACGCGCGCGGCAGACGTGGTTTCCGCCGTGGAGGGGTTCGGGGCCGAGGTTCGCGCCGTCGGTTTCGGGGATGCTACGGGGGTCGCCGCCGACCTGGTGGTGAACGCAACGCCGCTTGGGCGGGAGGGGGAGCTGCTTCCGCTGCCTGCGCTCACGCCCGAGACCTTAGTCGTCGATCTTCTCTACCTCCCGTCGACGACTCCGCTCCAACAGGCGGCGCGCGACGTCGGCGCATCCGCGTTCGGAGGCCTAGGACTGCTGCTTCACCAGGCCGCGCTTTCCTTCGAGCTCTGGACGGGGCGGCCGGCGCCGATGTCGGCGATGTCCGCGGCGGCTCTCGCGGAGCTCGCCGACGGGCATCTGGACGCCTGAACGCGCTGTGTCCCAACGCGACCAGCCCGTCCGGGTCCGTGCCGGGGGCTGCACCCTCGGCATATCCCCGGCCTAGGTCTCAAGTCGGTCCCCCGCGTCTCCGATGCTTCAGGCAGGACGCAGCGTATGGAAGATTTCTCGGCCCTCGCATCGCGGATCGCGGTCGGCGTCGGCGAGGTTCGGGGCTGTCTGATCCTGTCGCGGGACGGGCTGGTTCTGGGTTCGTTCCCGGCCGGTGACGAGAGCGTCGCCAAACCGGCCTGGCTGAGGTTCGCCGCGCTCGGAGACCCTGAGAAGGGTTTCCTCCAGTACGGGGAGGAAACCTGGGTCTACGTTCGGCGCGGACCGTACGCGTGTTTCGCGATCGCGGGCTCGGCCGTTCGTCCGGGCCTCCTGATCGAGCAGGTCGAGCAGGCGCTCCTCACCGCGGAGGAGTCGCGCGCCAAGCGGGAGGCCCTGAAGATCCCCGACGTCCCGGCCGCCCCGAGCGGGAAGCCGCGGACGTCGCTGCACAAGGAACAGAAGTCGGCACCGGTGGCACCGGTTGCCCAGCCCGCAGCCGCCGAGGAGCAGGCCGGGACTCCGCAGCCCGAGGGACCGGCCCCGGCGGCTCCCGCTGCGCCCACGCCGGTGAAGCCCGCGCCCGGGGACGAGGAAGCCGAGGTCGACCGCGTCCTCCTCGCACAGGAGTTCTCGCGGCTGCTTCAGGAGCCGACGGAACAGGACGAATGATGGGGGACGCGAAGAGGGGACCTGAGCTCGCATGGTGACCACGAAGCGCAAGCCGAAGCAGCTGGGTCAGATCCTGATCGAGCAGGGACTCATCACCGATGAGCAGCTTCAGGCCGCCCTCGAGGAGCACCACAAGACCCCCAAGTCGCTCGGCCGCGTCCTGATCGACATGGGCCTCATCAGGGAGGCCGACCTCGTGCGCGCGCTTGCCGAGCAGGTGGGGCTGGAGTTCGCCGACCTCTCCGAGTTCAACGTCGATCCGATGATCGCCTCGCTCCTGCCCGACACGCTCGCCCGGCGCTACAGGGCCATACCGATCGGGGAGCGCGACGGGAAGCTGCTCGTTGCGATGTCGGACCCCGCCAACGTCTACGCGCTGGATGACATCCGCGCGATCACCAACCGCGAGGTCCAACCGGTGGTGGCGACGGCCGCCGACGTGGAGCAAGCGATCCAGAAGTTCGGTCAGCTCGAGGGCCAGGTGGAGCAGCTCGCGAGCGAGGCGGCCACACAGGCCGAGGACGGCACCGAGGAAGAGCAGCTCGAGGCCGCGCTCGAGGAAGCGCCGATCGTCAAGCTCGTGAACGCGATCATGACGCAAGCCGTCGGCGACCGCGCGTCCGACGTCCACATCGAGCCGACCGAGAAGGACGTCCGGGTCCGGTTCCGAGTCGACGGCGTGCTCCACGAGGTGATGCACTCGCCCAAGAACATCCAGGGCGGCCTGATCAGCCGGCTGAAGGTCATGGCCGAGATGAACATCGCCGAGAAGCGAATCCCTCAGGACGGGCGGATCAGCATGCGCGTGGGCGGCAAGCAGCTGGACCTGCGCGTGGCGACCCTTCCCACCGTCTACGGAGAGAAGGTCGTGATCCGCGTGCTGGACAAGAGCCAGGCCGTCATGGCGCTGGAGGAGCTCGGACTCCTCGAGGGCGCGTACAAGCGGTTCGAGACGGCGTTCCGCAGGCCCTATGGCGCGCTGCTCGTGACCGGGCCGACCGGATCGGGGAAGTCGACCACGCTCTACGCGACGCTCAACATCCTGAACGAGGCCGAGAAGAACATCATCACGGTGGAGGACCCGGTCGAGTACCGGCTTCCCGGCGTCAACCAGATGCAGGTGAACCCGAAGGCGGGGCTCACGTTCGCATCCGCGTTGCGTTCCATCCTGCGGGCGGACCCCGACATCGTTCTGATCGGTGAGGTCCGCGACCGCGAGACGGCGATGATCGCCGTCGAGGCGGCCCTCACCGGTCACCTGGTGCTGTCGTCGATGCACACGAACGACGCTCCCTCGGCGATCACCCGGCTGACGGAGATGGACGTGGAGACCTTCCTCGTGGCCTCGGCCGTGGACGCGGTGGTCGCCCAGCGCCTGGCGCGCAAGCTCTGCGAGCGATGCCGCGAGGCCTACGAGCCCGAGGCCCAGGAGCTGCTCGAGGCTGGCTACCGCGAGCACGAGATCCCGGAGATCAAGGAGCTCTTCCGGGCCGTGGGGTGCTCGGCGTGCTCCAACACCGGGTATCGGGGTCGCATCGGCCTGTATGAGGTGATGTTGATGTCGGAGGAGATCGAGCGGCTAACGGTCGAGCGCGCTTCTTCCGATGAGATCACGAGGGTCGCGATCGATCAGGGCATGCAGACCCTCCGTGACGACGGGCTCGCGAAGGCTCGTCACGGCCAAACGTCCATCGAGGAAGTCGCGAGGGTGGTGAAGTAGATGAGCATGGTGCAGGAAGAGCAGGACATCCAGATCCCGGTTCCAGAGCTCCTCGAGCTGATGCTGGACAAGGGCGCGTCGGACCTCCATCTAACTGCGGGCGCCCCGCCGACGATCCGGCTCCACGGGGAGCTCGAACGGCTGGAGGAGTACCCCGTGCTCTCGCCGCGGGCTCTCCAGGGGATGGTCTACGCGATCCTCCCGCAGAAGTTCCGCGAGCGGCTCGAGCAAGAGCTCGAGCTAGACATGTCCTACGCCTTGCCCGGGAAGGCCAGGTTCCGCGTGAACGTGTATTTCCAGCGGGACTCGATCGGCGCGGCCTTCCGCCTCATCCCCTACGAGATCAAGGACGTGGACTCGCTCGGCCTTCCGCCTGTGGTGAAGGACCTGGCGCGCTTCCCGCGCGGCTTCGTCGTGGTGACGGGACCGACTGGCTCGGGCAAGTCCACGACGCTTGCCGGGATGGTCGACATCGTGAACAACGAGCGGGCGGGACACATCATGACCGTGGAGGATCCGATCGAGTTCCTCCACAAGCACAAGAAGAGCATCGTGAACCAGCGCGAGGTCGGGGCCGACACCCACGGGTTCGCCCAGGCCCTCAAGCACGTGCTGAGGCAGGACCCCGACGTGATCCTCGTCGGCGAGATGCGGGACCTGGAGACGATCTCCACGGCGATCACCGCAGCCGAGACGGGGCACCTGGTCTTCGCCACGCTGCACACCCAGGACGCGCCCCAGACGATCGACCGCATCATCGACGTCTTCCCGCCGCACCAGCAGCAGCAGGTCCGGGTTCAGCTCTCGACGACGCTGCAGGGGGTCGTCACCCAGCAGCTGCTACAGACGGTCGACGGCCAGGGGCGGGCGGTCGCGGTGGAGATCCTTGTCGCCACGCCTGCGGTCCGGAACCTTATCCGGGAGGGCAAGACCCACCAGATCTACTCGTCGATGCAGGCGGGCGGCCGGTTCGGCATGCAGACGATGGACATGTCTCTTTCGACCCTCGTGAAAGCGGGAAAGATCTCCCAGCAGCTGGCGTACGAGCGCTGTCACGACCCCGAGGAGCTACAGCGTCTGCTCGGAGGCTCCGGCGGGTCCAGCGATGGATACGCCCCCGGAGAGCTCGAGGGCGAGATGCTCGGGAGCGGCGGCGGATGGGGAGACTCGTTCGGCGCGAGCGGTTTCGGAGGGGGTAGCTGATGTCCGAGACCTACGCGTACAAGGTCCGCGACCGGGGCGGCAACCTGGTGAGCGGGACGCTGGTCGCCGACAACGAGGGCCTCGTGATCCAGCGGCTTCGGGAGATGGGCTACGTGCCCCTCGAGATCGGCAAGCACAGGGCGGGCCTCAAGATGGAGATCAACCTTCGTCCGGGGCGCGTGAAGCTGAAGGAGCTGGCCGTCTTCTCCCGCCAGTTCGCCACGATGGTGAACTCGGGGCTCCCGATCCTGCGCGCGCTGGCGATCCTCGCGGAGCAGACCGACAGCAAGGAGCTGGCGAAGGTCCTCACGCAGTGTCGGACCGACGTGGAGCAGGGCTCGTCGCTCTCCAACGCGCTCGCCAAGCACGAGAAGGCTTTCTCCGAGCTCTACGTGGCGATGGTCCGCTCGGGAGAGACCGGAGGCGTGCTCGACGACGTGCTGCTGCGCCTGGCCGACAACATAGAGAAGGAGGTCTCCCTCCGCCAGCGGATCAAGTCGGCGATGACCTACCCGGTGGTGGTCGTGATCCTCGTGTCGCTGATCATGACGGCGATGCTGCTGTTCGTCGTGCCGCAGTTCGAGACGATCTACGCCTCGCTTGGCGGAGCCAAGCTTCCCCTCCCGACGCGGATGCTCCTCGGCGCGTCGGAGGCCGTGCGGGCCTACTGGTACGTGCTGATCCTGCTCACCGCGGCAGGGGTCTACGCGTTCCGACGCTACAAGAAGACCGAGGCCGGCCGTATCACCCTCGACCGCCTGAAGCTCAAGGTCCCGGTCTTCGGCAAGCTGTTCCACAAGACCGCGCTATCGCGGTTCTCCAGCACCCTCGGAATGCTGCTCCGCTCCGGCGTTCCGATCCTGCAAGCCCTCGACATCGTCACGGAGACGGTCGGCAACCGGACGATCAGCATCGCCGTGGACGACGTGAAGGGGAGCGTCCGGGAGGGCGAGAGCATCGCAAAGCCGTTGGCGGAGCACGCCGTCTTCCCACCGATGGTGGTTCAGATGTTGGCCGTGGGCGAGGAGACCGGAGCGGTGGACGCGATGCTCGAGAAGGTGGCCAAGTTCTACGACGACGAGGTGACTGCCACCGTCGACGCGCTGACGTCTCTGATCGAGCCGCTCCTGATCGGTTTCATCGGCGGTGGGGTGGGGGCGGCGGTCATCGCCCTCTACATGCCGATGTTCAACATCATCAACCTGGTGCAGTAGCCGCGGAGGACGCCCCTACCCGGAACCGGGTATCCGGCGGCAGAAACCCGGGTGGGACTTCAGTCCCGTGCCGGCGCTGCCGACACCTTCAGGGACGCGCGCAGAGGGCGCGCTCAGGCAGTGGAAAGGGGAGGTGACCCTATGCTCAAGCGCCTGTTGGAGCGGCGCAGCGAGGAAGAGGGCTTCACGCTCATCGAGCTGATGGTGGTCGTTCTGATCATCGGCATCCTGGTCGCCATCGCTCTGCCGACCTTCCTCGGCGCCCGCACGCGGGCCCAGGACAAGGCGGCGCAGTCGGACATCCGCAACGGTGTCGCCGCCGCGGACACGTGGTTCACCGACGACGACACCTACGACGGGTTCGACGACACCGAGGGCGAGGCCATCGAGCCTTCCCTCACGTGGGATGTCGCGGCTGCCGTCGCCGACGTGGACACCGAGGGTGTCGTCTACGTCACCGAGCTGGACGACACGATCGTGCTGAACGCACTCTCCGGCTCGGGAACCAGCTTCTGTCTCGCCAAGGACACATCGGCCGGCGGTGGGCAGAACCTGGGGAACGTCGCCTCGGTCACCTTCGCCGGCTGCACCGGCGGCTGGTAGATTCCGGCGTTCGCGACCCTCAGAGGGGCGGCCTAAGGGCCGCCCCTCTGTGGTCTTACCGGGGAACGTGCGATGCGTGACGATGAGCGAGGCTTCACGCTGGTCGAGGTCATGATCGTGGTCCTAATCGTGGGGATCCTGATCGCGGTCGCCCTGCCCGTGTATCTGGGCGCCCGCGAGCGAGCCGAGGATCGAGCCGCGCAGACGAACCTGCGGATGGGTCTCGTTGGGGCGGTCGCGTACTACGCCCAGACCCGGGACTACTCGGCGTTCGGGGTGCCGGAGGGCGAGACCGAGATCCCGAATCTGGCCTGGGTGACGCCGGGGCCCCCTGCGGTCGGGGAGATAGCGATAGACGTGGCCTCGGGCGATCTGCTCCTGCTCGTCGCGCGCGCGGGGGGCACGGGCACCTACTGGTGCGTGGCTCAGATCGCCGCGAGCCCGGCGACGAGCCGCGGCGGCTCCGCCACCTACACCGACGTGGACACGACGGCGGAGTGCACCGGAGGGTGGTGACCCTATTCAAGGCGAGGGCTCCGACTGCCGAAACCCCAGGTAAGGGGCATGTGAGCTGATGCGCAACGCGGGGTGGTTCGTCCGTCTCCGCGCTCGTCTCCGTGACGAGCGCGGCCTGACGCTGGTCGAGGTCATGGTGGCCGGCATGATCCTCTCGGTTGGGGCGTTCGCAGTCGCCCAGGCCCTCAACACCGGGCTCAAGACGAGCGGCCTCTCCCGGCAGCGGTTCGCCGCCAAGAGCCTGGCCGACCAGCAGATGGAGCTCGCGCGCAATCTCAACTACGAGAACGTGATCCTCCTACAGGAGCTGGCCAACCCGATCACCCACTCAACCGACCCGGACAACCCGGACTACTGGGTCGACGAGGGCCCCCCGCTCACCTACGACCCCGACGATGACGGACCCCTCGGCTTCGAGTCCCTCGTCGTCGAGGACGCGAACCCCTACCTGCTCCATTACCAGACCGACGTCCAGCAGGGGAACACGTCGTACACCGTGTACACGTTCGTGACGTGGGTCGACTCGCCGCTCGACGGCACCGGCGGGGCCGACGCCGCCGACGGGAACGAGGACGGCGTCGACGACTCCAACGGCCAGGACCAGAAGCGGGTCACGATCGTGGTGTCGTGGGACAGCATCTCCAACGGCGTGGCGTCGAGCCTCACGATGGGCTCGCTGTTCTCCGACGGCAAGGTCCCCTATCACGCGGATGGGGGCGCCGCGGTGAACCAGCCGCCGACGGTGATCTGCCCGCTCACGAGTAACGTCGACAAGACGGCCAACTTCACCGCGCAGGCGACCGACGTCGACGGCACGATCTCCCAGGTCGACTGGGACTTCGACGGCGACGGTACCTACGAGGTGACCAACGGCGGGGTCAATCAGTCGCACACGTACAACCCCGCCGGCACCTACACGGTGGTGAACCGCGTATTCGACGACGACGGGGCGAGCGCGACGAACACCGCCCTCAACTGCGAGGTCACCGTGACCAACCCGGAGCCCCCCGATCCCGATAACACGGCGCCGACGGGCTCGATAGTGATCAACTCCGGCTCCGGATACACGACACAGCTCCAGGTGACGCTCACGTTGGACGCCACCGACGAGCCGGGAGGCTCGGGGGTCTCCAAGATGCAGTTCTCGACAGACGGCGTGACCTACGGGGCCGCCCAGGACTACGCCACCAGCGCGATCTACACGCTCGACTCAGGAGACGGAACCAAGACCGTGTACGTGAAGTTCATCGATGCGGCAGGGAACGTCTCGTCCGCGTACTCGGACAACATCGTTCTCGACACGGGCTTGCCGGGGGCTCCGAGCGGCCTCACGGCCTCCCGGGCGGCCAACAAGAAGTCGGCCGTGCTCCAGTGGAGCGCACCCGCGCCGCTGCCCGGCGACCTCGCCGGATACCAGGTGTGGCGCCGGCCGACCACGTCTTCCACGTGGAGCCAGATCACGTGTAACTACATCTACGGCGTCCCGACGAAGTGCCAGGACCCGAGCATGGACAACCTGACGAACTACGAGTACTACGTCGTGTCCGTCGACAACGCGGGGAACCAGAGTGCAGAGAGCAACCACGTCACCGTCTAGGTGGGGCGATGAACGGGGTCTCACCGTGACCGAGCTCATGGTCACGATGGCCGTGATGCTGCTGATCGTTTCGGCCGCTCTTGCGATGATGGTCCGTGCGATGGGCACCACCGGCATCGTCGAGAACCGTCGCGACGTGCTCGGCGATGGCCAGGTCGCGCTCGATCAGATGGTGAAGCAGATCCGCCAGGCGGAGTCCGTAGATCAGGCCGTGAGCGACGTGGACACCCTGGACATGGAGACCTACATCAACGGCACCGCGACGTCGGTGGTGTGGAGGGCTACCGGCTCAGCTGCACCCTTCGCGCTGGAGATCTCCACCGATGGGGGAACGAACTTCCGAACGGTTGCGTCGAGCCTCAAGTCGCCGAGCGTCTTCACCTACACGAGCCACGACGGGCTACTGGACCAGGTGACCATCAACCTGCAGCTCGGCACGAAGACGTCCGAGGTGACGATCACGTCGGACGTCTCGATGCGGAACGTGTGAGGAGGATGAGGGAATGCTGAAACGAGCGCACCGTGGCGAGGAGGGGTTCGCCCTGGTCACGGCCGTCGTGATCCTGATGGTCATGTCCCTGTTCATGGTCGTCGCTCTCTCGGCCGGGAACTCGGCGTTCAACATCTCGGAGAAGGGCTCGAGGTTCACCCGGACGCTCGGCCCGACCGAGGCGGGAGTCAACGACGCGATCACCCGGCTCGGCGTGAACCGCGACTCGACGTCGCCCTGCCCGATCGGCACGGCGCTCGTATGCACCGGCGGGGGAGGGGAGTATCAGGTGTCCTGGTCGGGAACCAAGAGCGAGACCATGATCACCTCGATCGGCTACCTCCCGAGCATGGCTGAGGCAGATGTCACCAGGAAGGTCGAGGTGACGATGGAGCCGGAGCCGAAGTTCCAGTACGCGCTCTTCTCGGCCGACACGCTCGAGGTCAAGAACAACCAGGTGATCATGGGCGACATCTTCGCGAACAGCGCGGTCACGATAGGGACCGGGGCGATCATCTGCGGGAGCGTGCTGAACGCCGCCGGCGGCGTGGACGTCCAGGCCGGCGCGCAGATCCTGAAGAGCTACGGATCCACCTGCTCCGGGAAGGACGGCGACGTCTGGGCCGGCGGCAAGATCAACCTCGGGACGATCACCAGCACGGTCGAGGGCGACGCAACGGCCTCGGCTCCCTCGACCGTCTCGTGTCCGCCGACGCCGAACACCGACTACGCCATCACAGGCGGCACGGTCAACGGTACGGCGACGGCCTGCGGCGTCGTGACTGCAACCACGCCATCTGCGGTCCCCAACACGCGTACGGACCCCCCCGCGCAAGGGTCTCTCCCCGAATACACCTTCGACATCGGGAACTACCCCGGCTTCACCTGCTTCGCCCTTGACGCTGTCGGCTGCGACTACGACCCGACGAACTTCTCTCCGACGGCCGTCTCGCAGTTCAATAGCTCGGTCAGCACGGCGAACATGAGCGGCACGTACATCATCTGGCAGGAGAACCCGAGCCAGAGCACCTTGGTCGACCTCGAGGACATGACCCTCTCCGGGGACCTCACGATCGTCACGAACGCCCCGATCACCCTTGGGAACACGGGCGAGATCACCACCACGTCGGCCGCCACGCTCGTCCTCGTGTCGCTCTACGTGCCGCCGACGGGCACGACCTGCTCGACGAACGGGGGGGACTGCTCGATATTCGGGAAGAACTCGGTCGTCTTCGACTCGGGGGATCCCGCCGACCCGGACGACGGGATCGCCGGGCTCCTCTACACTCCCGGCAAGATGGCCTTCAAGAACCAGTCGAACGGGGCCGACGGGGCTCTCTACGCGGGCTCGATGGACATCAAGAACGGGTTCGACATCGTCTACAACGAGCGCGTCGAGCGGATAGTCGGCTTCGGCACCGGACTCGAGCAGACCCTCTGGCAGGAGCTCGCCATCTGAAGCCGGCCCGGTGACCGCGCTCCGCGTCGTCGTCTTCGGGCTATTCGGGCTCCTCATCGGGAGCTTCAACTCGGTCCTCGTCCACCGGATCCCCCGCAAGGAGTCGGTCGTGGCCCCCCGGTCTCGCTGCCCCGTCTGCGGGACCCAGATCCGGGCTCTCGACAACGTCCCGGTCGTGTCCTGGGTCCTTCTGCGGGGTCGGTGCCGCGCCTGCGGTGAGCGGATCGGCGGTCTGTACCCGCTGCTCGAGCTCGCCACCGGTGCCCTTTACGTGGGGGCGGCGCTCAGGTTCGACCGCCTGCTCCCGGCGGTGCTGGGTGCCGTCCTGATGGGGCTCATGCCCGCTGTTGGCCTGATCGACCTGCGGCACCGGATCATCCCCAACCTGATCGTCTACCCGGCGTTCGTCGGGTCGGCGGTCGCGATCGTCCTCGGCGACTCCCTCGACGTGGGAGTCGACCTGATCGACGGGGCGATCGGCCTGGCCGCCTACGGCGGCGCGTTCTTCCTGATCGCCATCATCTCCCCACGGGGGATGGGCATGGGCGACGTCAAGCTGAACGCGCTCACCGGGCTCGTTCTGGGCTCGATCCACCTGCCCTCCGTAGGGGTGGCGGCCGGCGCCGGCATACTCCTGGGCGGCGTGGGCGCCCTCATCGCGATGGCCCGGGGGGCCGGAAGGAGGGGAGCGATCCCCTTCGGGCCCTTCCTGGCGGCAGGAGCGGTCGTCGGGACGCTGTTTGGCCCGGATCTAGCGGATCTCTACCTTCGAACGCTCTCCTGAGGGCTGGTGCCAGAGGCGGCTTGCTTGCTCTACCGCAGGCGCGAGTGTTGGTCGTGTGATTTCTGAGGTTGAAGTAAATTACATCTATGTAATTAGCACTATCGTGCCGAAAGTAGGCAGGCGGGAGGATTGACAACACGTGTTGCGATTGTTACCGTCCGGACCCCTGGAAGTTCCTGAGGCAGAGGGGGAGTACGGGGCAGATGTTGAAATTGTGAAAGTTGTGCAAGCTGTGGCACTTGTGGAAGGTGTGACATGAGCAAGCGGCGAGGGTTCGTCGGAGACCGCCTCCTCACGGTCGGCGAGGTGGCGGCCACGATGCGCGTATCGAACATGACCGTGTATCGCCTGATCAAGAGCGGACAGCTCGCCGCCATCAGGGTCGGGAAGAACTACCGGATAAGGGAATCCGACGTGAATCGGTACCTGTCCGACCGCTCGGTGAGGGTCGAGGGCGAGTAAGCATGGGCAAGACGAGGATCGGACTGGACATCGGGTCGACGGCCGTCCGGGCGGCGGAGGTCGCCGGCGGCCCGGAGGCCGCGACCGTCGTGCGTGCGGCTCAGGTGCAGGTCCCCGTGGGTGCGGTGGAGAACGGGGAGGTTCGTCAGCCCGACGCCGTGGCCGAGGCCCTCCGGGAGCTGTGGAGCCGCGGAGGGTTCAAGGAGAAGAAGGTCTTCTTGGGCGTCGGCAACCAGCGCGTGGTGGTGCGAGAGGTGACCCTCCCGTGGCTGCCCGAGAAGGAGCTCCGGGAGTCGCTCGGCTATCAGGTGCAGGAGTTCATACCCATCTCGGTAGAGGACGCCGTGCTGGACTTCGACCCGCTCGGCGAGTTCGAGCAGGAGGGCCGGAGGATGCTCCGGATCATGCTCGTGGCAGCCCAGAAGCTGATGGTCAACATGGTCGTCCAGGCGGCCGAGCAGGCGAAGCTCGACCCCGTCGGGATAGACCTCGTGCCGTTCGCCCTCGTGCGCTCCGTCGGCACCTCCGAGGGCGGCATGAACCTGGACCAGGTCGGCGACGAGGCCATGATCGATGTCGGCGCCCACGTGACCAACATCTGCGTGCACGACGGCGGCATCACCAGGTTCGTCCGGATCCTGCCCTCCGGTGGGCGCGACGTCACCCTCGCGATCGCGCGCGGGCTCGGCGTGGACGACGAGGTCGCCGAGCGCCTGAAGCGCGGAGAGGCGGTCGAGGGCGCCCCGCCGGTGGAGGAGGTCCGCCGGATCGCGATGCAGCGCGCCGCGGCCTTCATCGACGAGGTCCGATCGTCGCTCGAGTTCTACACCGCGCAGGTGCCGGGAGCCCGGATCGGGCGCGTCGTGGTGACCGGCGGCGGTTCCAAGCTTGCAGGTTTCCTCGAACTGATGCAGGAGAGGATCCCGGTGACGGTGGAACGCGGCCGCGCGTTCTCGCGCGCGACGTCCAAGCTCCCGCTCGACGACGAGGCCGTGGCCGAAGCGGAGCCCGTGCTCGCGGTCGCCGTCGGGCTCGCAACGCCCGCAAAGAGGGCCGCCGCATGAGCCAGGTGAACCTCCTTCCCCCGGAGCTCCGTCAGCGCCAGCGGCTCCGCAGGCTGACCTCGCTCGTCGTTCTGGCCGGCGTCGGGCTGCTCGCCGTCGTCGGGCTCTTCTACGTGCTCCAGGTCATGAACCTCGGTCGGGTCGAGGAGCAGCTTCTCGCGCAGGAGTCGCGCAACGCGGATCTGCAGGCGGTGATCGACGAGCTCCAGCCTTTCGCCGACCTTCAGACGGCGCTCCAGCGCAAGCGCGACCTGACCGACGTCGTCTTCGCGAACGAGGTGTCCTGGTCGGGCTTCCTGCGCGACATCTCCCGGCTTATCCCCTCCGATGCCTACCTGACCGACCTGACCGGTTCGCTCAACGTGGCCACGGCCTCCCAGGGCGAGCCGCCCGAGGAGGGTTCAGCGGGCCTGATCGGGAGCATCTCGTTCAACGGGCTGGCACGGGATATCGACAGCCTGGCGGTCTGGCTCACCCGCCTCGAGCAGGTTGCGGGCTGGGTGAACCCGTGGGCGGCCTCCGCGCAGCTCGCCGAGGCGGAGAGCGGCGTATCGGCGTATCAGTTCAGCGGCTCTGTGGACCTGTCGCAGGACGCAGTGACCAAGCGTGGTTCCCGGGGGGGTGAGCCCCAGTGAGCCGCAGGGGGCCGATCATCGCGGGCGCCGCCTGCGTCGTGCTGGCCGTTCTCGGAGTGGTTCTGCTCGTGCTGCCGAAGATGAACGAAGTCACGGCGAAGGAGGACCAGCTCGCGGCGGCCGAGGACCAGGAGGGCACGCTCCAGGCCGAGCTCGGCCGGCTCGAAGATGCTCGCGCCGAGGCGCCCGAGGCGGAGGCCGAGATCCGGGAGCTCGAGACGCTCGTGCCGCCGACGGAGGACCTGCCGGGCATGATCCGGCTGCTCTCGGGCGCGGCCGACAGGGCCGGCGTGGAGTTCTTCTCGGTGGCGCCCGGCGCGCCGGCCGGCGACGAGTCCGGCGAGTTCTCGATCATCACCACCGGGGTCACCGTGAACGGGGAGTTCTTCTCGCTGGACGAGTTCGCCTACCGGCTGGAGACGCTTCCGCGGGCGGCGAAGGTGATGAACATCTCCATCTCACGGGGTGGCGGCGAGGAGGGCAGCGATACGGGCGGGCTCTCGATGCAGCTCACCTTGGAGCTCTACACGACCGACCCCAGCGCAGGCCCCGGCTCCGACCCCGCGCCCGGGGAGAGCTACTTCGCGTCGGCCCCGACCACTGGAGCGTGACGAGACATGGCACTGACCCCCCGCGACAAACGTGCCCTCATGATCCTCGGTGCCGCCGCGGTCGTGGGACTTATCTACGTGTTCCTGTTCGTGCTGGGTGGGGGTGAAGAGGAGCAGGCGGTGCTGCCCCCGGCGGGTCCGGGGCCGAGCGCCGAGGAGCCCTCGCCCGGAGCCACGGCCACTCCGACGCCCCGCGAGACCCCGCCGGTCGAGCTCGCGTTCCGGGGGAGGGACCCGTTCTCGCCCCCGGGGATATTCGTGAGCCCGACCGTCGGGGTCAGCCCCACGTCGCCACCGCCGACCTCGCCACCGCCGACCTCGCCACCGCCGACGTCTCCTCCACCCACGTCGCCGCCCGTCGACGGGTCGACGTCGGTGGGAGACAAGGACGTCGTCCTCCTCGAGGTCACGACCGACGGCACCGTGCGGATCGAGGTGAACGGCCACGCCTCCGGCGAGCTCTCGGCGGGAGACACGTTCCGCGGAGTCGAGGTCCTCTCCGTGACGACTACCTGCGGCCGGTTCGAGGTGGGCGGCCAGACGTTCAGCCTGTGCGTCACGGAAGCCAAGTGAGCTGAGCCACCGGCGACACGCGCTCGGGGGGAGCGGTCGCCGGTCCGAGGGCGGCCCCTTTCGGGGCCGCCCTCACCAACCCGCGAGGCCATGGCGCAAGGGCCTTCCCTATGATTGACCCATGCTCCGGATGCTCACCGCCGGCGAATCGCACGGGAGGGGCCTCGCGGCCATACTCGAGGGCCTTCCCGCCGGCGTGCCCGTCTCCCCGAAGGAGCTCGCGGGAGAGGTCGCCCGGCGCAGGCACGGCTACGGACGCAGCGGCCGCCAGAAGCTCGAGAGCGACCGCTTCGAGATCCTCTCGGGGGTGCGCCACGGGCGAACGCTCGGCAGCCCGATAGCCGTCACGATCGAGAACGCCGAGTGGGAGCAGAAGTACAAGGGCCTGATGGGCGTCGAGGGCCAACTCGACCCCGCCGAGCGGCTCACGCGCCCGCGGCCGGGCCACGCCGATCTCGTCGGCGTGCAGAAGTACGGCTTCGACGATGTTAGAAACGTCCTCGAGCGAGCGAGCGCGCGCGAGACCGCGGCCCGGGTGGCGCTCGGCTGCTTCTGCAAGGCGTTCCTGGCCGAGCTCGGTATCAGGGTCATCTCGCACGTGGTCCGCGTCGGCAAGGTGGCGACCGCGGGGACCGCGCGGGTGCCGCTCCCCGAGGACCTCGAGGCAGTCGACGCCTCACCCGTCAGGTGCCTCGACGAGGCAGCGGGAGAGCGGATGGTCGAGGAGATCGACCGCGTCCGCAGGGAGCGCGATACCCTCGGCGGCGTCTTCGAGGTGCTCGCCTACGGCTGCCCGCCGGGGCTAGGTTCCCACGTGCACTACGACCGCAAGCTCGACGCGCGCCTCGCTCTGGCGCTCATGAGCATCCAGTCCGTCAAGGGCGTCGAGGTCGGTGACGGATTCGCGACGGCGGCGCGTCCGGGCTCGAAGGCGCACGACGAGATAGTGTCACGCGGCAGGACGCTCGCCCGCACGACGGCCCGCGCCGGCGGCATCGAGGGCGGCATGAGCACCGGTCAGCCGATCCGGGTCCGGGCTGCGATGAAGCCGTTCTCGACGGTTCCGAGGGCGCTCTCCACCGTCGATATCGCGACGGGGAAGGCGGACGTCGCGATCAAGCAGCGGACCGACGTGTGCGCCGTCCCCGCCGGCGGGGTGATCGGCGAGGCGATGACGGCGTTCGTGCTGGCCGACGCGATCCTCGAGAAGTTCGGCGGGGACTCGCTGCCCGAGACCCGGAGGAACCTCGAGGCCTACCTGGAGGGCCTTCGGTGATCATCTACCTGGTGGGGATGCCCGGCTCCGGGAAGTCCACGGTGGGGGGAGAGCTCGCCGGGCGCCTCGGCATCCCCTTCGTGGACCTGGACGAGGAGATCGAGCGGATCGACGGTCGCCCGGTCTCTCGCATCTTCGCCGAGGACGGCGAGGCCGCGTTCCGCGCGATGGAGGCCGAGATGCTAACGAAGGTGGCGGCGTCGAGCGACCCGTCCGTGGTCGCGTGCGGAGGCGGCGTTGTGCTCGAGCCGGCCAACCGCGTGACGCTCCGAGCCACGGGCACCGCCGTGTTCCTCGACGTCCCCCTCGAGATCCTCCAGCGGCGGGTACGACCGGCGGCCGACAGGCCGCTCATCCACTCGGAGGAGGACCTGGTCCGTCTCCTGAAACAGCGTGAGCCCCTGTACCGGGAGTTCGCCGCGCACGTCGTCGACGCGAGCGGCGATCCCGGTCCGGTGGCGGCCGCGATCGAGGAGGAGCTGCGTTGGTCCGCGTGACCGTCCCGGCTCCGGCCGGCCCCTACGACGTGACGATCGGGGCGGGGGTGATCGAACGCGCGCACGAGCACCTGCCCGGGTTCCCCGGCGCCGAGAACGCGTTCGTCGTATCGGACCGCGCGGTGGGGACCCGCTGGTTCGACCCGCTCGCGGCCGCGCTGTCGAAGGCTGGGCTGGGAGCGGTGTCGCTCGGCGCCCCGGAGGGAGAGGAAGCCAAGTCACTGGCGGTGTACGGGGCCCTCCTCCGCCAGCTGGCGACACAGGAGGCCCATCGCGACGACGTGGTGGTGGCGCTTGGCGGCGGAGCCGTCGGCGATCTCGCGGGGTTCGTCGCCGCGACCTACATGCGCGGGGTGGCCCTCGTTCAGGTGCCGACGACGCTCACGGCTCAGGTCGACGCGGCGATCGGCGGCAAGACGTCGGTGAACCTGCCCGAGGGCAAGAACCTCGCCGGCGCCTTCTACCAGCCGAGGGCCGTGCTCGCCGACGTGGACACCCTTGCCACTCTCGGGGACCGGGACTTCGGCTCCGGGCTCGCAGAGGTGGCGAAGTACGCGCTCACGATGGACGCGGAGCTTCTCGCGCTCCTCGAGACCGACCCCTCCGGGGTCCTCGCCCGCGATCCCGCGGTGCTCGAGGAGGTCGTCGCGCGGTGCGTCAGCGCGAAGGCGCGAACGGTGGCGGAGGACGAGCGCGACGCCGGAGCACGCCTGGTCCTGAACTACGGTCACACGCTCGGACACGCGCTCGAGCGCCTGGACGACTTCTCCGGCCGGTCGCACGGAGAGGCGATCGCGATCGGGATGGTCTTCGCCGCGCGCGTGGCCGAGGCGCTTGGGATGGCGCCGGACGGCCTGGCCGCCCGGCACGTGCGGCTGCTCGCCTCGCTCGGGCTCGAGGTCGACCGTTCGCTCCCGAACACCGGGGCGATCGGGGCAGCGTTCCGCCTGGACAAGAAGTACCGGGGCGGTGTCCGCTTCGTGCTGCTCGAGGACGTCGGGCGGCCATCCGTCGTCGATCACGTGGCGGAGGACCTGGTCCTCCGGATCCTCGAGGAGATGGGAGCCGCGCGATGAACGTGCTCTACCTGTTCGGGCCCAACCTGGACGCGCTCGGTCGGCGCGACCCCGAGAGGTACGGGAAGCAGACGCTCGAGGAGATGATGAGCGAGGTAGCCGTGCGGGCAGCCTCGCTCGGGCACGACGTGGCATGGAGGCAGTCCGACCACGAGGGCGACCTGGTCGGCTGGCTGAACGACTCTGCCGGCGAGGGGTTCGGCGCGGTCGTCGTCAACCCCGGGGCGCTCACCCACTACTCATACGCGCTCCGGGACGCGATCGAGGGCTCAGGGCTCCCGGTGCTCGAGGTGCACATGACGAACGTCGACGCGCGGGAGGAGTTCCGGCGCCGCTCGGTGATCGCCGACGTGTGTCGGGGCTCGATCGTCGGCTTCGGGGCGGGCGTGTACCACCTGGCGCTGGAGGCTATCGCATGGATCACGCGCTGAGGCGCCGGCTGCTCGCCGAGAGGCTCGCCGACCTGGGCGTTGACGCGCTGCTCGTTTCGCGCCTGCCGAACGTGAGGTACCTGACCGGCTTCAGCGGCTCGAACGGCCAGGTGATCGCCGGCACCGGCGACTCCCTGTTCTTGACGGACGGGCGCTACGACGAACAGTCGCGACGCGAGGTCGGGGACCTCGAGCGGCGCGTCTACCTCGATGGGTTCCCAGGTTTCGTTCTGGAGGCGTGCCGGTCGCTCGGGATCGCCCGACTCGGGTTCGAGGCGGCCGGCACGACGGTGAAAGCTCACGGCGAGCTCGTGGCCGCGCTCGAGGGGGTCGAGCTGGTGGCCGCCGGCCCGGAGGTCGAGCGTCTCCGCTGGGTGAAGGACGAGGCCGAGCTCCGCCTGCTCGAGCGCGCGCAGGAGATCACCGACGCGGGATTTGACGGGCTGCCTGGGATCCTTCGCGAGGGGGTCTCCGAGCGAGATGCCGCCCTGGAGCTCGAGCTCGCGATGCGCCGAGCCGGCGCGGACGGGCTGGCGTTCGAGACGATCGTCGCGTTCGGCGAGAACGCGGCCGAACCGCATCACGAGCCCACCGCCCGCGATCTGCGGCGGGGCGACATCGTGAAGGCGGACTTCGGCGCGCTGTTCGCCGGCTACCACGCGGACATGACGCGAACGCTAGCGTTCGGGGAGATCGCTCCGGAGCTTCTAGAGGTGTACGAGCTCGTGCGGGCCGCTCAGCAGGCGGGGGTCGACGCGGTGCGGGCCGGCGCGTCCGCCGCCGACGTCGACGCGGCCTCCAGGGTCATCATCGCCGACGCCGGCTACGGGAATGCCTTCTCTCACGGCCTCGGCCACGGCGTGGGGCTCGAGATCCACGAGGGGCCCACGGTGCGAAGGACCTCCGAGGACGTCTTGCCCGAGGGAACCGTGGTCACCATCGAGCCCGGCGTCTACCTTCCCGGGAAGGGCGGCGTCCGGATCGAGGACATTGTGTACGTCACCCCAGACGGCGGACGCGTGCTCCCCAGATCGAGCAAGGAGCTGACGGTCCTTTGAGTGTCTCGACCAACGACCTGAAGAACGGTATGACCTTGGATCTCGGCGGCACGCTGTTCACGGTTCTCGAGTTCCAGCACGTGAAGCCCGGCAAGGGCGGCGCGTTCGTTCGGACGAAGCTGCGCAACGTGAAGACCGGCGCGGTACTGGAGCGGACCTTCCGCGCCGACGAGCGCGTCGGATACGCGCACCTCGAGCGGAGCGAGAAGCAGTTCCTTTACCGCGAGGGCCACGATCTGGTCTTCATGGACCTCGAGACGTACGAGCAGATGCACGTGCCGGGGGCGGTCGCCGGAGGGATGGCGAGCTACCTGACCGAGGGCGCCACCGCGACCATCGCGGCGCACGAGGGCGTCCCGCTGTCGGTCGAGCTTCCGGCGTCGATCGTACTCGCCGTGACCGAGACCGAGCCGGGGGTGAAGGGGGATCGGGTCTCGGGCACCCTCAAGCCGGCGACCCTCGAGACCGGCCTCGTCGTGCAGGTGCCCCTGTTCGTGGAGCCTGGGGAGAGGATCAAGGTCGATACGCGGAGCGGCCAGTACATCGAGCGAGCGAAGTGACCCGTCGGGAGGAGCGCCGCGCGGCGCTCGACGTCCTCTTCGAGGCGGACGCAACCGGTCGGGCGCCCGTCGAGGTGATGGAGGAATGGACGGGTCTCGGGCAGCAGATCCCAGGGTTCGCGCACGAGCTCGTCGCCGGGGTCCAGGGGCACTTCGACGAGCTCGACGCTCGGATCGGAGCCGCGGCGGAAGGCTGGACGGTGCCACGCATGGCGGCCGTCGACCGCGCGATCTTGCGGCTCGCGACCTACGAGGTGCTCCACCGGCCCGATGTCCCGGTCGCGGCGGCCATCGATGAGGCGGTCGAGCTCGCGAAGGAGCTCTCGACCGAGGACTCGAGCCGCTTCGTGAACGGCGTGCTCGGGAAGATCGCCCGGGACTCGGCCGCCGGCTAGTCCTGCTTCTCGGCCGGAGCGTCGCCCTGCGACGGGGGCGAGGCCTCCCTCGGAGGCTCATCCTCGGTGGTCCCGCCCTCCTTTATGCCTCTCTTGAACTCCGATTGCGACCTGCCGAGAGAGCGGGCCAGCTCAGGGATCCGCTTTGCGCCGAACAGGAGCGCGATCAGGGCGACGATGATCAGGATCTCGGTCGGACCTAGGGAAACGGCAAGCATGGCCACTCCTTGGTTGGTTGTGCCCCTAGTGTAGCCCGCCGCCCCGTTGCCGTGGTGGGTCCGGCGGCCTATCCTTGCCCTCGGGTACTTCCCCTTTAAGTCCGGTCCAGTGAGGCCGGGAAGGGAGGCGAAGAGCTTGAGGTACGCACAGGACGCCTTGCCGCGCGCGCGGTGGGGCGTTTCGTTCTGATGGGCGTCCGGTTGATGGACCAGGCGGAGATCCGCCGAGCCGTGACGCGGATCGCGCACGAGATCCTCGAGAGGAACAAGGGGGCCGGGGAGATCGCGCTCGTCGGGATCGCCGCTCGCGGCGACGACCTGGCCCGGCGCCTGGCCGAGGAGATCGCGAGGATCGAGGGCGTGAAGGTGCCGGTGGGCGTCCTGGACATCACCTTCTACCGCGACGACATAGGGCTCCGCGCCGAGGCGCCCGAGGTGAAGGAGACGCGGATCGGCTTCGACGTCAGCGAGCGCACCGTGGTACTCGTCGACGACGTGCTGTTCACCGGCCGGACGATCCGTTCGGCGATGGACGCCCTGATGGATATGGGCCGCCCCAGCGTGATCCAGCTCGCGGTTCTCGTCGATCGCGGGCACAGGGAGCTCCCGATCCGTGCCGACTTCGTGGGGAAGAACGTGCCGACGCAGACGGACGATCTGGTGGGAGTGCGGCTGGAGGAGACGGACGGCGAGGACGCCGTCGTCATGGAGGAACCGCGATGAAGAAGCATCTGCTATCCATCAACGACCTCACCGCCGAGGACGTGGTGCGGATCCTCGACACAGCGGAGTCCTTCCGCGAGGTGGGAACCCGCGTGATCAAGAAGGTACCGGCGCTGCGAGGCCGCACGGTGGTGAACCTGTTCTACGAGAACTCGACCCGGACCCGCATCTCGTTTGAGCTTGCGGCCAAGCGACTCTCGGCCGACGTGATCAACTTCTCGACGGGCGGGTCGTCCGTGGCGAAGGGCGAGAGCCTAAAGGACACGGCGCTCACCCTCCAGGCGATGGGCGCCGACGCGATCGTGATACGGCACTCGTCGTCGGGCTCGCCCCATCAGCTCACGAAGTGGGTGAAGGGTAGCGTGCTGAACGCCGGCGACGGCACTCACGAGCACCCCACGCAGGCGCTGCTCGACCTCTACACGATCCGTGAGAGGCTCGGCAGGATCGAGGGCCTCCGCGCCGCGATCATCGGGGACGTGCTGCACTAGCGCGTGGCGCGGTCGCTGTCCTTCGGTCTGGTGAAGATGGGAGCCGAAGTCACGCTGGTCGGCCCGCCCACGCTCATCCCGCCCGAGGCCCCGGCCTGGGGAGTCCAGGTCTCGCACGACATCGACTCCGTGCTCCCGAAGCTCGACGTCTGCTACATGCTGCGCGTCCAGAGAGAGAGGCAGCGCCAGCAGTACTTCCCCAGCGTGCGGGAGTACTCGCGGCTCTTCGGGCTCACACGCGAGCGCGTGGGCGCGCTCCCCGAAGGCGCCCTGATCATGCACCCCGGACCGATGAACCGGGGGATCGAGATCGACTCCGACGTGGCCGATCTGCCGCAGGCCGTCATCGAGGCACAGGTGACCAACGGGATCGCCATCCGTATGTCGCTCCTGTACCTCCTTCTCGGCGGGACCGGGGAGGAGGTGGGGGAGGTTGCCTGAGAAGCTGCTCTTCCGCGGAGCGCGGGTGATCGACCCGGCCTCCGGACGCGACGCGGTCGCGGACGTGCTCGTCTCGGACGGCCTCGTCGGCGCGGTCGCGCAGCGGATCGATCCCTCCGGGGCGGCAGTGCTGGACTGCGACGGGCTCGTGCTCGGGCCGGGTCTCGTGGATCTTCACACGCACCTTCGAGAGCCGGGTCGCGAGGACAAGGAGACGGTCGAGAGTGGCTGCCGGGCCGCGGCCGCGGGCGGCTACACGGCGGTGTCGCCCATGGCGAACACCGATCCGGTTGCCGACACCGCCGCCGTGGTCCACGAGGTCCGCGCCCTGGCCGCCCGGGCCGGGCTCTGCGACGTCTTCCCCGTGGGCGCGATCACGAAGGGCCTGGAAGGCGAGGCGATGGCCGAGCTCGGGGAGATGGTCGAGGCCGGGGTTCGGGTCTTCAGCGACGACGGGCGATGCGTGCCGAACGCCCGTGTGCTCCGGAACGCTCTCACCTACGCGCGGACCTTCGACGACGTCGTCATCGCCGAGCACTGCGAGGACGCCTCGCTCGCCGAGGGCGGGCAGATGCACGAGGGCTACTACTCTTACACGCTCGGGCTGGCGGGGCAGCCACGGGAGGCCGAGGAGGTCGTGGTCGGCCGCGACCTCGCGATCGCCCGCCTGACCGGCGGCAGGCTGCACCTCTGCCACCTCTCGTCGGCTGGTTCGGTGGAGATGGTGCGCCGGGCCAAGGCGGAGGGCTTGCGCGTGACGGCCGAGGTCACGCCGCATCACCTCGTGTTCGCCGACGAGGACCTCGTTTCCTACGACACGAACCTGAAGGTGAACCCTCCGATCCGCTCGGCAGAGGACCGGGATGCCCTTCACGCCGGGCTCGCCGATGGGACGATCGACGCCGTCGCCACCGATCACGCGCCCCACGCCGTGGAGGAGAAAGAGGCCGAGTTCGACCACGCGCCGCCGGGGACGATAGGCCTCGAGACCGCGCTCGCGGTGGTGATGACGGAGCTGGTTCTTTCCGGCAGGCTGGCGCTCGCGCGGGCGATCGAGGCGATGTCGATCGCGCCGGCGCGGATCCTGGGGGCGGCCGACCACGGCGGGCCGATCGGGCCGGGGCGGCCGGCCAACCTCGTGGTGTTCGACCCCGCGTCCGAGTGGGTGGTGGAGCCGCCCTTCGCCTCGAGGAGCCGCAACTCCGCGTTCCTGGGAAGGACGCTTCGGGGACGCGTCGTACACACCGTGTACCGCGGAGAGCTCGTCGTCTCCGAGGGGAAGACGCAGCGGTGAGGGGACCGGAGGCGCTGCTCGTGCTCGAGGACGGCTCGGTGTTCCGTGGGCGGGGATTCGGCGCGGATGGCGAGACCTTCGGAGAAGCCGTGTTCAACACCGGCATCAGCGGGTACCAGGAGGTGCTGACGGATCCCTCCTATGCCGGCCAGGTTGTCGCGATGACCTACCCGCACCAGGGGAACTACGGTGTGAACCCCGATGACGCGGAGTCGTCGCGGATCCAGGTAGCGGGCTTCGCCGTGCGGGAGGCATCGCGGCGCGCATCCGGCTGGCGCGCCGAGGGACGGCTCCAGGACGCGCTGGACGAGGCCGGTGTGTTGGGCATCGAGGGCATCGATACGCGCCGGCTCACGTTGCGGATCCGAGAACAAGGCGCGATGCGCTGCGGGGTGTCCACGGAGGACCTCGATCCGGCCTCGCTCGTCGCGCGGGTCCTACAGCGGCCGGGGATGGCGGGGGCCGACCTGGCCAGGACGGTCACCGTCGCGGAGCCGTACGAGGCTTCCGCGGCGGTCGGTCCCGCCGACGCCTCGCGGGGACATGTCTTCCGCGTCGCCGCCTACGACTTCGGGATGAAACGGAACATCCTTCGCCTCCTCGCCGCCGCCGGGTGCGAGACGACCGTCTTCCCGGCGGAGACGCCCGCGAAGGAGGTCCTCGGCGGCGGGTTCGACGGGGTGTTCCTGTCGAACGGCCCGGGGGACCCGGCCGCGACTAACTACGGCGTGGAAGCCGCGCGTGAGTTCGTGGCCGACGTGCCGATATTCGGCATCTGCCTCGGGCACCAGCTGCTGGGGCTAGCGCTCGGCGGGCAGACCTACAAGATGAAGTTCGGCCACCGCGGGGCCAACCAGCCCGTGAAGAACCTGCGGACGGGGCGTGTGGAGGTGACGTCCCACAATCACGGCTTCGCGGTCGATCCGAGGGGGTGGCCGGCGGCCGGGCCGGGCGAGTCGCGCGGGGTCTCGACGGCGTTCGGGCGCGTCGAGCTAACGCACCGAAACCTGAACGACGGGACCCTCGAGGGGCTCCGGTGCTCGGACGTGCCGGCGTTCTCGGTGCAATACCACCCCGAGGCCGCGCCCGGGCCGCACGACTCGCGTTACCTGTACGAGGAGTTCCGGGAGCTGATGTCGGGTGCCTAGGCGCACGGGTATCTCTAGGATCCTCGTGATCGGCTCCGGACCGATCGTGATCGGCCAGGCGTGCGAGTTCGACTACTCGGGGACCCAGGCATGCAAGGTGCTGAGACGCGAGGGCTATCGCGTCGCGCTCGTTAACTCGAATCCGGCCACGATTATGACCGACCCAGAGTTCGCGGACGCGACCTACATCGAGCCGCTCACCCCCGAGTCGGTACTCCAGGTCATCCGCCGGGAACGCCCCGACGCCCTGCTGCCTACGCTCGGCGGCCAGACCGCGTTGAACTTGGCCGTCGCGCTCGCAGAGTCGGGCGAGCTCGACGGGAACGGCGTGGAGCTGATCGGCGCGAACCTGGAGACGATCCGCCGCGCGGAGGACCGGAGCGGGTTCCAGCGCGCGATGTTGGAGGCGGGACTGCCGGTCCCGCGCGCGGGGACGGCGAGGACCGTCAAGGACGCGGTGGCGCTCGCGGAGGCGATCGGCTACCCGGTGATCGTCCGTCCGTCCTTCATGCTCGGCGGCGGAGGCAGCGGGTTCGCCTCCGATCACGTCGAGCTGGCGGACGTCGCGCACCGGAGCCTCGGCCAGAGCCCCGCGCACGAGATCCTCGTCGAGGAGTCCGTCGCCGGCTGGAAGGAGTTCGAGCTCGAGGTCATGCGCGACCGCGCGGACAACGCGGTCATCGTCTGCTCGATCGAGAACGTCGACCCGATGGGGGTTCACACGGGGGATTCGGTGACCGTGGCGCCGCAGCAGACCCTCACCGATCGCGAGTATCAAGCGATGCGCGACGCCGCGCTGGCGTGCATCCGCGCGATCGGTGTGGAGACCGGCGGATCGAACATCCAGTTCGCGGTGGATCCGCGCGACGGACGCCAGGTCCTGATCGAGATGAACCCCCGCGTGTCGCGCTCGTCTGCGCTCGCGTCGAAGGCCACCGGATTCCCGATCGCGAAGATCGCAGCCATGCTCGCGGTCGGCTACCGCCTCGACGAGATCCCCAACGACATCACCGGGGAGACACCGGCGGCATTCGAGCCGACGATCGACTACGTAGTCGTGAAGATCCCGCGGTTCGCGTTCGAGAAGTTCCCCGAGACCGACCCGCGGCTCACCTCGACGATGAAGTCGGTAGGGGAGGTGATGGCGATCGGGCGCACCTTCAAGGAGGCGCTCGGCAAGGCGTGGCGGTCGATGGAGAAGACGGGGTTCGATCTAGGTGCGGACGACCCGGCGCTCCGGGCCGGCGGGGACGAGGCCGACCCCCTCGACCTGCTGCGGGTGGCCACCGAGCGGCGCCTGCACCTGGTCGAGTCTGCGCTGCTGGCAGGGCTCTCCGTCGAGGAGGTCTCGGTGGCCTCGGGCATCGACCCGTGGTTCGTGGACCAGATCGCCGAGGTCGTGGAGGAAGCCGACGGACTCCGGGGCCGGTCGCTCGGGGACCTCTCCGCGGAGGACCTTCGGCAGGCAAAGCGGTTCGGCCTGTCTGATGCTCGGCTCGGCCGGCTGGCGGGCGCCGGCGGTGACGAGGTTCGCAGCCGCCGCGCAGAGCTTGGGGTCGTTCCCGTCTTCAAGACGGTGGACACCTGCGGGGGCGAGTTCCCGGCGCGCACTCCGTATCACTACTCGACCTACGAGGAGGAGAGCGAGGTGCGGCCGGCGGAGCGCTCGCGGGTCGTGATCCTCGGGGCCGGCCCCAACCGGATAGGTCAGGGTATCGAGTTCGACTACGCGTGCGTGCACGCCGCCTTCGCGCTCGAGGACGCCGGCTACGAGTCCGTGATGATCAACAGCAACCCCGAGACGGTGTCGACGGACTACGACACCTCCAGCCGGCTCTACTTCGAGCCACTCTCCATGGAGGACGTCCTCGGGGTGTGCGAGGCCGAGCGCCCGGTCGGGATCGTGGTGCAGTTCGGAGGCCAGACACCGCTCAAGCTCGCTCGCGTGCTCGAGGAAGAGGGCTTCCCGGTCCTCGGCACCAGGCCGGAGGCGATCGACCTCGCCGAGGACCGCGGCAAGTTCGCGCAGCTGCTCGCCGAGCTCGGGATACTCGCGCCTCCTCACGGGGAGGCGCGAGACCTCGACGAAGCGCGGGCCGTCGCCCAGCAGATCGGCTACCCGGTCGTCGTGCGTCCTTCATACGTCCTGGGCGGCCGCGCGATGGGGATCGTCTACGACGACGGCGAGCTCGAGCGATTCGTGACGGCGGCGGCCGAGGTCGCGCCGGAGCACCCGGTGCTGATCGACCGGTTCCTCGAGGGCGCGATCGAGATCGACGTGGACGCGGTGGCCGACGGGGCCGATGTGCGGATAGGGGCGGTCATGGAGCACATCGAGGAGGCGGGCGTGCACTCCGGCGACTCCTCTTGCGCGATCCCGCCGCAGACCCTCTCCGACGAAGAGCTCGATGCCGTAGAGGACATCACGCGCCGGATCGCCCGTCGGCTCGAGGTCCGCGGACTGCTCAACCTGCAGCTCGCCGTGAAGGACGAGCGGATCTGGGTCCTGGAGGCGAACCCGCGAGCTTCGCGGACCGTGCCGTTCGTATCGAAGGTGACCGGCATCCCGCTTGCGAAGGCGGCGACCCACGTGCTACTCGGGCGCTCCCTCGCCGACCTGATCGACTCGGGCATGCTGCCGCAAGACCGGGGTCACTACCGGCACCTGCCGTACACCTCGGTGAAGGCGGCCGTGCTCCCGTTCGGCCGTTTCCCGGGGCAGGACACGATCCTGGGGCCCGAGATGAAGTCGACTGGTGAGGTCATGGGGATCGACGACGATCCCGGTCTGGCCCTGGCGAAGGCGCTGATCGCTAGCGGAGCCTCCCTCCCCGGGAAGGGCAGTGTCTTCGTCTCGGTGGCCAACCGCGACAAGCGGGCGATCCTGTTGCCCGCGAAGCGCCTGGCCGAGCTCGGCTTCCGGCTTCTCGCGACGACGGGAACCGGAGGCGTGCTGGCGCGGGCCGGCATCCCGGTCGAGGTCGTGCGCAAGGTGTCCGAGGGAACCCCGAACGTGACCGACCTCATCCGTAGTGGAGCGGTGGACCTGGTCGTCAACACGCCGTTCGGTCGCGCGCCGCGGAGCGATGGCTCGCACATCAGAACGGCGG
>DATEBA010000057.1:0-30490 GCA_035288045.1 Actinomycetota bacterium | reverse complement strand
CCCCACGCGGCGTCGCTGCGTCAGGCTTTCGCCCATTGCGCAAGATTCCCCACTGCTGCCTCCCGTAGGAGTCTGGGCCGTGTCTCAGTCCCAGTGTGGCTGGCCACGCTCTCACGCCAGCTACCCGTCGAAGCCTTGGTGGGCCGTTACCTCACCAACAAGCTGATAGGCCGCGGGCCCATCCCAGGCCGCCGGAGCTTTCCTCACGACCTCATGCGGGGTCGCGAGAGTATCCGGTATTAGCCCCGGTTTCCCGGAGTTATCCCAGAGCCTGGGGCAGGTTGCCCACGTGTTACTCACCCGTTCGCCGCTGATCCCCGGGCCGAAGCCCGGTTCACCGCTCGACTTGCATGTGTTAAGCACGCCGCCAGCGTTCGTCCTGAGCCAGGATCAAACTCTCCGTAGAGATCCACGAGCCGGCCAAGGGCCGGGTTCGCTTCCTTCGATGGAGTGGCCCTCGGGGGACACCCCCCTTCGGACCGTGATCCGGATGGATCGTTCGTACGACCGTCGGCTGCGGGGCGCGAAAGAACACGCCCCCAGCTAACGGGGAAACGCACTGGCTTTGGCACACTGTTCAGTTCTCAAGGTGCGCGCAGCGCGAACCCAGTCCCGAAAGGGTCGGGGGCGCGCCACGTAGATGCTAGCACCAGGGCCGCGGGCGTCAACAGCCCGTCGAACCGCAGGTCCAGGGCTATCTCAGCCGCACGAAGCGGCGCCTGCCCACCTGGAGCACCCGCCCGCGGAGGTCCTCGAGGGCCAACTCCCGGTCCGGATCGTCCAGCGGGGTCCCGTCCAGGCGCACCCCACCCTGCTCGATCAACCGCCTGGCCTCGGAGTTCGACGAGGCGAGACCGAGAGCCGCGAGCATCCCCGGCACCCACACGCCCTCCTGGCGGATCGCCTCCGCGGGGACCGGCGCCTCCGCTATCTCCTCGGGAAGCTCATGCTCACGGTGCACGCGATCGAAGCGCCTCTCGGCAGCTGTGCCTTCCCCCGCGCCCTGGTACAGGTCGACGACGGCGGCCGCCAGCCTGCGCTTGGCGACGTCGGGCCTGAGCGACCCCGACGCTAAGTCCGACTCGACCCGGTCGAGCTCGTCGAGATCGAGATCGGTGCACAGGCGGAGGTACTTCACGACGAGCTCGTCGGGCACGCGCATCAGCTTCCCGAACATGTCGTCTGCCGGCTCGGTGAGTCCCACGTAGTTGTCGAACGACTTCGACATCTTGCGCCGGCCGTCGGTTCCTTCGAGGAGCGGCATCGTGAGTGCCACCTGAGGGTTCTGCCCGTAGGCGCGCTGGATCTCCCGGCCCACGAGCAGGTTGAAGAGCTGGTCGGTCCCCCCGAGCTCCACGTCTGCGCTGATCTGGACCGAGTCCATCGCCTGCAGGAGCGGATAGAGGAACTCCACGACGGTGATGGGCTGCCCCGCACGTTGGCGCTGTTGGAAGTCGTCGCGCTCCAGCATCCGAGCGACCGTGTAGGTGGAAGCGAGTCGGAGCACGTCGCCCATGTCCATCGTGGCCAGCCACTCCGAGTTGCGCCTCACCTCCGCGCGCTCGATGTCGACGACGAGCGCCGCCTGCTCCAGATACGTCTTGGAGTTCGCGTCGATCTCGTCCTCCGAGAGGAGCGGTCGCGTCTCAGACTGTCCGGACGGGTCGCCGACCCGGCCGGTGAAGTCACCGATGATAAGCACGGCCTGATGGCCGAGGTCCTGGAAGCGCCGTAGCGTACGAAGAACCACCGCGTGGCCAAGGTGCAGATCCGGACGCGAGGGGTCGATGCCGAGCTTCGCGCGGAGCGTGCGGCCCGACGCGAGCAGCTCCCGGAGACCTTCCTCGGGCACCACGTCGGCCACACCGGTGGTGAGGACGTCGAAGGGATCCCGCCCGCTCACGCGGGCGATGCTACCAGCGACTAAGGTAACCACCGGTATCATTGCCGGGCGATGTCCGGTCGCCGTCTCCCACTCGTCTCGGGGCTCCTCGTCCTATCAGTAGCCGCTTCCGCGTGCAGCCTCCCGCCGCTCCGGGAGCAGGAGGTCCGCTCAGACGCGATCGCGCAAACCTCCTTCCTGTACGCTGCCGACGGCACCCTGATCACCGAGCTCCACGCCGGCGAGAACCGCATCGTGGTGGATTCCACGCAGATCCCACAGAGTCTCCGCGACGCCGTCGTGGCCGTGGAGGACAAGCGCTTCTATCAGCACCGCGGCATCGACCTGAAGGCGCTGCTACGCGCGGCCTACATCGATGCCACCTCCGGCCGCGTCGTCGAGGGCGGCTCGACCATTACCCAGCAGTACGTGAAGAACGCCTTCGTAGGCACCGAGCGCACCCTGGAGCGGAAGATCAAGGAGGCGGTCGTCGCCATGCAGGTCGAGCAGGCGTACTCCAAGGACGAGATACTCACCCGCTACCTGAACACGGTCTACTTCGGCCGCGGGGCCTACGGGGTGCAGGCCGCGGCGCAGGCGTACTTCTCGCGAGACGCGCCGGACCTCACGCTTGCTCAATCTGCCCTTCTCGCCTCGATCATCCAGAACCCGTCCGACTACGACCCCTTCGTCTATCCTGCTCGGGCGGCGTCCCGGCGCAACCAGACGCTTCGCGAGATGGGCGAGCAGGAGATGACCACCGACGCCGAACTCGCGGAGGCGCTCGAGACGCCGCTGCGGCTCCGCCCGTCGAAGGAGCAGGACGCATACATCGCGCCCTACTTCGTCGACTACTTCGAGCGGTGGTTCCTATCCAACCCGGCTTTCGGCGAGTCGCAGCAGGAACGCTACGCCCTGCTCTTCCGCGGCGGCCTGCGGATCACGACTACGCTCGTTCCTCGCCTCCAGACTCTCGCCGAGGACGCCGTGGCCTCGGTCCTTCCCTACCGCAGCGACCCCCGGGCAGCGATGACGGTCATCGATCCGCGCACGGGCCAGATCGCCGCGATGGTTGGAGGCCGCGACTACTTCTCCGACAACGACCGCTTCGCTCGGCTCAACCTGGCGGTCGGCGGCAGCACCGGACGTCAGGCGGGCTCCTCGTTCAAGCCCTTCGCGCTCGTCGCAGCCCTCGAGAGCGGTATCTCTCCGAGCGAGACCTTCCCCGGTTGGAGCACCACCGTGCCGCTCGACAACGGCACGGCCTGGACGCCCGAGAACTATGAGGGCTCGGCTTACGGATACGTCTCGATGGAGTCGGCGACGATCAACTCGGTCAACGTGGCGTACGTGGAGATCGAGCGAGCGGTGGGTCGAGGCGACGTCTACGAGGGAGCGCGAAGGGTGGTGGAGACCGCGCGTCGGATGGGCGTCCGCTGCTGCACGCGCACGACGGTGCCCGACGCGCCGCTCCAAGCCACCCCTTCGGCGGTACTCGGGACGAACGAGGTCAACACGCTCGAGATGGCCTCGGCGTACGGAACGCTGGCGGCGGGCGGCTACCGTGTGGAGCCGACCCCCGTTATCCGGATCGCCGACCCGCTCGGAAACGCTCTGTACTTGTCGGAACGGGAGCCCGAGCCCGTCGTCGACCCACCGGTCGCCGCCGCCGCGGTAGACGTTCTGTCCAAGGTGATCGACTACGGGACCGGCTACCTCGCCGACATCGACAGGCCGCAGTTCGGAAAGACAGGAACCGCGCAGGAGTGGCGGGACGCGTGGTTCGTCGGCGCCATCCCCCAGCTCGTCGCCGCCGTCTGGGTTGGCTTCCCACAGAAGCAGATCTCGATGTGCTGCGGACGGGTTCGTCTGTACCGAGTGACGGGCGGGAGCTGGCCGGCCGAGATCTGGCGCGCATTCATGTCGCAAGCCGCGGAGCGCTATCCGATCCGCGACTTCCCGGGACCCGAGATCGACTTCGTCTCCTTGGAGGTCGACGTCACGCAGGATCCCGTCTGCCTGCCCAACGGATTCACACCTCCGGGCAACATCGAGACCCGTGAGTTCGTCGTCGGAACGCAGCCGACCAAGACCTGCGCGCAGCCCACGTCGAACCAGGTCGTGTCCGTGCCCTCCGTGATCGGGCTCGCGCGGGCCCGCGCGGAGGTGCTTCTCCGGGAGAGCGGCTTCTACACCCGGGTCGAGGCCGCCACCTCGACCACACAGCCGCCCGCGACCGTCGTCGGTCAGAGCCCGGGGGCCGGGGTCGATCTGCAGCAGACCAGCGTCGTCACTATCACCGTCGCAGTGAGGCCGGAATCGGACTGATCCTCGACGCGAATGGGTCGCCGGCCACCACGAAGCGCCATCGCCGGTCCGCCCCGGTCCTGATCCCAACGCGCGGTCCCGCCGCCACGAAGGCGTCTCCGACCCGCCCCCCGCGCTCGATCCAGAACTCATCGCCCTCCACAAGATCCGCCCCGTCGACCTCTCGATCCACGCCGAACGCCTGGCAGATCCGGGCGGGCCCGCTGCAGAGGAGTCGCGCGTCGAGCGTGCCGCGCCTCTCCGCCATCGCGTCCGCGCCCTCGAGTGGCTCGGCCGCGCGCAGCAGCACCGCGCTTCCCTCTCCGTCGCGGCCGGTGACGACGTTCACGCAGAAGTGCATCCCGTAGGTGAAGTAGACGTACAGGCGCCCGGCCGGCCCGAACATCACGTCGTTCCGCGTCGTGCGGCCGCGGAACGAGTGGCTCGCCGGGTCGTCCTCCTCGTAGGCCTCGGTCTCGACGATCCTCGCCGCCAGACGCCTCCCATCCGCCGCGGAGCGCACGAGCACTCGCCCGAGGAGCGCGGGTGCCACCTGCGGAGCCGGGCGGGCGAAGAACCGCCGGCCGAGCCGTCGCCGGTCCATGCTCAGCCCGACCGACCCTTCTCAAGGTACCGTCGGAGCTTCCCGAGCGGCCACGCGTTTATCACGTCCTCCCTGCCCAACCACCCACGCTGCGCGGTGGCGACGCCGAACCGCATGAAAGGCAGGTGGACCGGGGCGTGTGAATCGGTGTTCACGCAGAACCTGACGCCGTGGCGGCGGGCCCAGAGTATGTGCTCGTCCTTCAGATCTAGACGGTCGGGGAACGAGTTTATCTCCAGAGCCGTTCCCGTGCGCGCCGCCGCAGCGAAGACCTCGTCCAGGTCGAGCTCGATCGGCTGCCGCCTGCCGATCAGCCTAGCGGTCGGGTGCCCGATCACGTTCACGAACGGATTCTCCATCGCGCGGACGAGCCGTCTCGTCATCCGATCCTTCGACAGGTTGAAGTGCGTGTGGATCGAGGCGACGAGCACGTCGAAGCCCTCGAGGAAGCCCTCCGGCCAGTCGACGCCGCCGTCCGGATCGATGTTCAGCTCAGAGCCGTGGAGAAGCGTCATCTTCGGGTAGCGCGCCTGCAGCCTCCTCAGCTGCTCGCGCTGGGCGATCATCTTCTCGTCGGTCATCCGCTGCATGAAGAGCTTGGGAGCATGGTCGGTTACCGCGTAGTACTCGTACCTCATCCCCGCCGCGGTCTCGAGCATCCCCTCGAGCGGCGCGAGCCCGTCCGTAAGGTTCGTATGCGTGTGGAGGTCGCCCCGGACCTGCTTGGCTTGGATGACGGTGGGCAGCTCCCCGGAGAGCGCAGCCTCTATCTCGCCGCGGTCCTCGCGCATCGTCGGCGGCACGTACGGCAGGTCCAGGTGCGCGTAGACCTCCTCCTCGGTCTCGGCTACGATCAGCCTTCCGGTCTTGGCCCGGAACAGGCCGTACTCGTTCAGCTTCAGGCCTCGCCTCACCGCCATCTCTCGGATCCTGATGTTGTGGGCCTTGGACCCGGTGAAGTAGATGAGCGCAGCGCCCCAGACCTCTGGGGCAACGACCCGGAGATCCACCTGCAGTGCCTTGGTCGTGAGGATCGACGACTTGGTCTCGCCCTTTGTGAGGATGCGGTCCACCGCGGGAAGCGAGGTGAAGGCGTCCATGACCGGCCCGGGGGCAGTGCTCGCCACGAGGAGGTCGATGTCACCGATCGTCTCGCACATACGCCGGAGCGAGCCCGCGTACGTGGCGCGCCGCACTTGCTTGAGCGCCTGGAGCTCGCCTAGAAGCTCCTCGGCAAGATCGAGGGCGACGCCGGCCTGGACGCGCTCCCCCGAGTCTCGCATCTGCCGGATCCCCCGAAGGATGTTCTCCTCCGTCTTCGCGCCGAACCCCTTGAGCTCGGCGAGCCCGTGGTCGCGGACGGCGTCGAGCAGCTCCTCGACGGACGAGATGTGCAGCTCCCGATACAGCGCCATCGCCTTCTTCGGTCCCAGCCCCGGCACGCCTAGCAGCTGGCGAACGCCGTCCGGGATCTGCTCGCGGAGCTCCTCCAGAGCCAGGATCGCCCCGGTCGTCAAGTACTCGTGGATCTTCTCCGCGATCGACCTCCCGACGCTCGGGATCTCGTGGAGACCCTTGAGGTCGAGATCCGCAACGTCCGCCGGGTAGCCGCCGACGGCTCGGGCGGCCTTCTCGTAGGCGCGCGGCTTGAAGGGGTCATCGGAGAGGATCGAGAGGAGGTCGGCGTACTCCAGCAGCAGCGTCTCGACGTCGTCGTTGGCGCGCGGCACGGGACCGCTCCTACCTCACGCGAGATCGAGGAGCCACAGCAAAAGCGCCTTCTGCGTGTGCATGCGGTTCTCTGCCTGATCCCAGACGACCGAGTGGGAGCCGTCGATCACCTCGTCGGTGATCTCCTGGCCACGGTGCGCAGGAAGGCAGTGCATCACGATCACGTCCGCGGCGGCCAGGGCGACGGCCTTCTCGTCGAGACGGTACGCCGGGAACACGAGCGAGCGTTCGTCGGCCTCCGCCTCCTGGCCCATCGAGGCCCAAACGTCCGTGTACAAGACGTCCGCCCCGGTCACTGCCGCCATCGGGTCGTGACCGAGCTCGACGGAGCCGCCGGTCTGTTCGGCGATCTCCTCGGCGCGGTGCACGATCTGCGGGATCGGCTCGAACCCGGGCGGGGTCGCGACGCGGACGCGCATGCCCAGCTTGGCGCCTCCCAACAGGAGCGAATGGGTGACGTTGTTACCGTCGCCGAGATAGGCGAGCGTTCGCCCGGCCAGTTCACCCTTGTGCTCGAGAGCGGTCAGCAGATCGGCGAGGCACTGACACGGGTGCTCGAAGTCCGAGAGAGCGTTCACCACCGGGACCGAGGCTGCCCCCGCGAGGACCTCCAGGCGCTCCTGCTCGAAGGTCCGGAGGACGATCGCGTTGACGTAGCGCGACAGGACACGGCCCGTGTCCTCGATCGTCTCGCCGCGGCCCAGCTGGAGCTCTGCGCCCGAAAGGGGAACGGGGTGGCCGCTCATCGAGGCGATCGCGACCTCGAAGGAGACGCGGGTCCGTGTCGAGGGCTTCTCGAAGATCATCGCCACGCTCAGGTCCCGGAGGCGCTCTGAGTACTGATCCGGCGACCGCTTCACGCGAGCGGAAAGGTCCAGAAGCCCACCGAGCTCCTCGGGCGTGAGGTCGTCGATCGATAGGAAGTCGCGACTCATCGAGCAAGAAGTCTATCCGGAGGGCACCGAACGCGCAGTTCAGCCGGCGCGTAGCTCCGCGCCGAAGTCGCTGGCCACGCGCCCCACCATCCTCGCGATCGCGGCCTCGGCCTCGTCGTCGGTCAGGGTTCGGTCGGTCGCCCGGAGATCCAACGAGAATGCCAGGCTCTTCTTCCCAGCAGGCAGCTGGCCCCCGGTGAAGACGTCGAAGAGGAAGCAGGTATCGACCAGCTCCGCGCCGGCCGCAAGGAGGGCTTCCCGAAAGGCTCCGGCCGGGACGGTCTCGTTCACCAGGAACGCTAGGTCGCGTCGGACCGGCGGGAACCGCGACGGTTCCTGCGCCACGAGATCGAAAGAGGCGTGCGCCATCAGCGCGGCGAGCTCGAGCTCGGCGATCGCGACCCGACCGGAAAGCGCGAGGTCCTCGGCCATCGCAGGGTGAAGCTCGGCGACCAAGCCGACGGGGTCTCCTCCTAGGAGAACGGCTGCGGCCCGACCTGGATGGAACGGCCCGCCGTGGAGCCCCCCTAGCGACCAGTCGCGCACACCGACGTCCGAGAGCAGTGCCTCGAGGGCGCCCTTCGCGTCGAAGAAGTCGAAGGGCCGTTCCCGCTCGACCCAGGACAGTTCCGCCGGACCGCTCATCGCGAGGCCGACTTGGAGCCGCTCGGCCACGGGGTCTGCCCTACGGAACACGGTTCCGACCTCGAAGATGGCCACGCTTCGGACCTGGCGCGACCGGTTCCGTCCGACCGCTCTCAGCAGTCCTGGGAGCAGTCGCCCGCGCAAGCGATCCTCGGCTGCGTCGAGCGGGTTGGCGATCCCGACCGCGCCTTCGTCGCCGAACATCGCGACATCCTCCCCAGACGCGAACGAAGGGAGTCGAACTTCCCGTAGACCGGCGCGCGCGAGGGCCCGCCGCACGAGACCTGCGAACGCGTACGTCGCGGGGAGGCCGCCCGCCTGCCGAACCGCGGGCAGCGTCGAGCGGACGCGGTCGTATCCCTGCACCCGCACGAACTCCTCGATCAGGTCCACCTCGCGCTCGACGTCGACGCGGTAGCCTGGAACCTCGACCACGACCGAGTCTCGGGCGACGTCGTTCGCCATGGCGAGCCGGTCGAAGGCCTCCTTCGTATCGACGGCCGATACCGGGTACCCGAGCAGCATCGTCGCCCGCGAGGGCCGCATCGCGATCCGCCGCCGCTCCGGGGCGGCGCCCACCTCCAGGGCGCCGGAGAGCACTCGCGCGCCGCTCCACTCGGCCATCAGCCGGCACGCGCGATCGGCGCCGGTGGGGACGGCCTCGGGGTCGGTCCCGCGCTCGAAGCGCATCGATGCTTCCGTCGACAGATCGACCCTTCGGCGGGTGCGCTGGATCCCGCCGCGCTCGAAGTGCGCGCTCTCCAGGAGGACGTCGGTAGTCGACTCCGACATCTCGGCGACCGCGCCCCCCATCACCCCCGCCACCGCCACAGGGCGCTCCGTGTCGCAGATCAGGAGGTCGTCTTCGGTGAACGCGCGCTCCACATCATCGAGCGTGACGAGTCTTTCTCCCGCCGCCGCGCGGCGCACCAGGATGCCGGGGCCACCCAGGAGGCCGAGGTCGAACGGGTGGAGCGGTTGCCCGATCTCCAGCATCGAGTAGTTCGTGGCGTCCACCGCGGCCGAGATCGGGCGCATCCCCGAAGCGGTCAGCCGCGCCTGCACGCGCAGGGGTGCGTCGACGTGGCGAATCCCTCGCACGACCCTCGCGAGGTATCTGGGGCAGCGCTCGCGATCGAGCACCTCGAGCGTGGCTACCTCCTCCGCCTTCTCGTCGTCCTCCTCCACCGACGTGTCCGGCGACGTGAACGGTGCCCCCGTCGCCGCGGCCACCTCTCGCGCGACCCCGATCACGGATAGGAAGTCGGGGCGGTTCGGCGTGACCTCGATGTCGAGCACCGCGTCGTCCAGGCCAAGCGCGCCCAGCACCTCCTCACCCGGCGAGAGGTCCGGAGGAAGCACGAGGATCGCCTCGTGGTTCGCATTGATGCCGAGCTCGTACGGGGAGCACAACATGCCGTCGGAGACGACGCCGCGGATCCTGCGGGCCGCGAGCGGTTCCTGCAGGGAGGGCAGTGTCGCCCCCAGACCGGCGAGCGGAACGAGGTCGCCCGGCGCCATGTTTCGCACACCCACGACCACCTGCCGCTCGGTCGCGCCGGTGGTCACGCGGGCGAGACACAGCTTGTCGGAGCCCGGGTGGTCCCGGACCTCCATCACGCGCGCGACCACAACACCGGACAGTCGCTCCCACGGGCGTTCGATCGCCTCCACCTTGGCCCCGCGCGACGTGAGCAGCTCAGCGAGCTCCTCGGCACCGAGCTTCGCCCGGCAGAACTCGCGAACCCAGGACAGCACGATC
This sequence comes from Actinomycetota bacterium, assembly GCA_035288045.1. Classification (GTDB taxonomy): domain Bacteria; phylum Actinomycetota; class UBA4738; order UBA4738; family HRBIN12; genus DATEBA01. The sequence continues at coordinate 20,624 of DATEBA010000057.1, read as the reverse complement.
CTCATGCGACGCCCTCGAACTGCCTCAAGAACCTGACGTCGCCGTCGAAAAAGGCCCGGAGGTCGGATACCCCGTAGCGAACCATCGCTACGCGCTCGATCCCCAACCCGAACGCGAACCCGGTGTAGCGCTCGGCGTCGTAGCCGCAATTCTCCAGCACCCTCGGATGGACCATGCCGGCGCCGAGGAGCTCGAGCCACCCGTTGCCGCACACCGGGCAGCCCGTGCCGCCACAGTGGAAGCAGGATACCTCCACCTCGGCACCCGGCTCCACGAAGGGGAAGTAGGTCGGGTTCAGCCGGACCTGCTGGTCGGGGCCGAACATCGAGCGGGCGAACGCCTCCAGCGTGCCCTTTAGGTCGGCGAAGGAGATACGCTCGTCCACCGCTAGGCCCTCGACCTGATGGAACATGGGCGAGTGGGTCGCGTCCGGCGTCTCCCGCCGGAACACGCGGCCCGGCGCGACGACGTAGACCGGAGGTTCCTGGGACTCCATCGTTCTGATCTGCACGGCGGACGTCTCCGTCCGCAGGAGCAGACCGGGAACGTCCAGGTAGAGGGAGTCCTTCATGGTGCGCGCGGGATGGTCGGGTGGGATGTTGAGCGCCTCGAAGTTGTGCCAGTCGTCTTCGATCTCCGGCCCCTCGGCCACCCGGTATCCCATGCGCGTGAAGATCTCGATGATCCGGTCCTCGACCAAGGTCAGCGGATGGAGCGAGCCCCTGCGGAGCCCACGACCGGGAAGGGTGACGTCCATGCCATCGGCGTCGAGGAGAGCTCCACGCGACTCCTGCTCGAGCTCCGCGCGCCGCCCGCCGATCGCCTCCTCGAGTGCGGCACGGACCTCGTTCGCGAGCCTGCCTACCGCACGCCGGTCGCCCTCGACGAACGACCCGAGTGAGCGCTGCACCTCGGAGTAACGGGACTTGCGTCCCAGAACCGCGACCTCGGCCTCGCGCAGCGCCCCGAGGGAGCCGGCATGCGAGATCAGCTCCCGACCGCGCGCTCGCTCCTTTTCGAGGATGGCGAGTGCTTCGGGCGGCTCCATGGATGGGGAGTCTACCGAAGCGCTCAGGGCCGCTTCGCGAAGGGGAGATCCAGCGCGAGGCGAAGCGCGCCGTCGCGGACCTCAGCGGTAGCGAACCCCCCCTGAGCCTCCGCCACGCCCCGCGCGACGTAGAGGCCGATCTTGCTCCCCGCCCCGGTCCCCGGTCTGCGGGGTTCGAAGAGCCACTCGACGCTCCCCGACTCGAGCTCCGTCCCGCCTCGCCATACCTGCACGTGCAGGCGCTCTCGACGCGCGCTCGCCGACGCGTGCACGGGCCCCTCGCGCGCCCACCACACCGCCGACTCGACGAAGGCGTGCACCGTGGTGCGAAGACGATCCCTGTCCACGAACGCCCTCGCATCCGGACCCTCCCAGACGACGCCCGGATGCTCGGGGTCGCGGGACAACATCTGGCCCAGGTCCTCGACGAGCGCCTTAACCTCCACTTCCTCGGGGAAGGCCTCGAAGCGACCCGACACGACGCGCGCGGCGTCGACGAGCTGCTTCACGATCGTGTCCATGCGATCGGTGTCGTGGAGGATGCCGGCCAGCATGGTCGAGCGGTGCTCCTCGGTCATCTGCTCCCACCGACGCTGCAGCGCGAAGCCGAATCCCTTCATCGCGGTGAGGGGGGAACGGATGTCGTGCGCAGCCGCGGCGATCAGGGTCTCGAGCGCCGTCCGCCGGACCTCACGTCGTTGGCGCGCCCACTCGAACAGGAAGGCGGTGGCGGCGGCCGCCACGTTCAGCGACTCCGCCCCGCCGGCGATCGGCACGCGCACGGTTGCGTCGGCGGCCGCCGCCACCTCCTTGGGCAAGCCCCACGCCTCGTTGCCGAAGAGGAACGCGGACGGGGTGGACAGATCCAGCTGAAACAGGTCCTCGTCTCCCTCGGGGTCCGTCGCGAGGACTCGCATCCCCCTCTCGCGTAGCTGCTCGAGCGCCGGAACGGTCTCGACCCCGCGGACGATCGGCACATGGAACATCGATCCGGCCGACGCACGGACGGTCTTCGGGTTGTAGACGTCGACGGACGTCCCGCCGAACACCACCGCGTCTCCGCCCGCCGCATCGGTGGAGCGGAGCACCGCCCCAGCGTTACCTGGGTCTCGGACGGCGTGGAGCACGACCACGCAGCCGCGCGCCACCGCCAGGGATGCGAGCGGGACGTCGAGGAAGGCGGCGACCCCCACGAGCCCCGGCGGCGTGACCGTGGACGCCAGGCGTCCCATGACTCCCTCGCTCACCCGGAGCACCGATGCGCCGGCGGCCCTCGCGCGCTCGACCAGCCCGTCCGCGGGGTCCGAGTGGAACAGCGTCTCGAGCCGGCCGGCGTTCCCGATGGCCTCCTCGACGGACCCCGCCCCCTCGACGAGGAACCGGCGGTTTCGCTCGCGGAACGCGCGTTTCTTCAGGCTGACCGCCTGAGAGACCTTCCGGTTGTTCGGCGACGTGATCACAGCGGCTCCCCGTTCGCCCCCGGCGATTCTAGGGTGACCGGCGTCCGGCCGGTGCCGCGTCGGACGCCTACTTCGCTCCGGCGGCCTTGGCGGCCTCTACCAGCTGCGCGAAGGCCTTCGGGTCCCGAACGGCGAGATCGGAGAGCATCTTGCGATCGAGCTCGACACCGGCGGCGGCGAGCCCAGATATGAACCGCGAGTACGACATCCCGTTCTGACGGGCAGCGGCCCCGATACGGGCGATCCAGAGCCGGCGGAACTGCCCCTTGCGGTCCCGACGATCTCGGTAGGAGTAGGCCAGCGAGTGCATGACCTGCTCCTTGGCCACACGGAGGCGCTTCCGGCGCGACCCGGTGTACCCCTTCGCCGCGTCGAGGATCTCGCGGCGCTTCTTCTTAGCGTGGACCGCTCGCTTCACCCTGGCCATACGCTCACTTCCCCAGGAGCCGGCGGACCACCGTCCGCTCGGCCCCGACCTCGGCCATCCCCTCCACGCGCCGGCGACGACCACCGCTCTTCTTAGTGAGCATGTGGTTCCCGGTCGCCTTCCGGTGGAGCACCTTCCCGGTTCGGGTGATGCGGAACCGCTTGGCGGTCGACTTGTTGGCCTTCATCTTCGGCATCGATCAGCCTCTCAAGGGGCCGCGGCGGGCTTCTTGCTGGGCGCGATCACCATGATCATGTTCCGACCGTCCTGCTTGGGCACCGCCTCGACGACCGCCAGGTCGGCCAGATCCTCCACGAGACGATCCAGGATCTTCCTGCCCAGCTCCGTATGAGACATCTCGCGGCCGCGGAACATGATCGTTATCTTGACCCGCGCGCCGGCTCTCAGGAACCGCTCGACGTGCCCGCGCTTCGTCGCGTAGTCGTGGGGATCGATCTTGGGGCGGAACTTGATCTCCTTGACCTCCACGCGCGCCTGCTTCTTGCGCGCCTCCTTCTGCCGGATGTCCCGCTCGTACTTGAACTTGCCGTAGTCCATGATCCGACAAACGGGAGGGTTCGCCTGCGGCGCCACCTCCACCAGGTCGAGGTCGAGCTCCTGGGCCCTACGAAGCGCGTCGGGGGTCGGCACTATGCCGATCTGCGCCCCGTCCGCCCCGACCAGGCGAACCTGGGCGGCCCGGATCCTCTCGTTTATGCGCGGTTCAACCGCTACCCCGCATCACCTCCGGAACGACGAAGCACCGACGGGCGTCGGCGCTTGGATCGAACGATCACCGCGCAGAGTATAGGTGCGGGCGCGGGGTGTGTCGACGGTCAGGAGAGTGGCCGGACGTTGGCCGCCTGCTGGCCCTTTGGGCCATCCACGATATCGAACTCGACCTCCTGGCCCTCCGTGAGGGAACGGTAGCCCTCGCCCACGATGGCCGAGAAGTGCACGAAGACGTCGTCTCCGTCGGGACGGGCGATGAAGCCGTACCCCTTCTCGTTGCTGAACCACTTCACGGTGCCCTGCGTTGCCAACGTCCCCGACCTCCCAGTCTTTGAGCCGCGCGAGCGTAGCATGCGCCCCTTTCCGGGGCAACGGGAACTCGCCGCGTCCTACCAGTCGGGCTCCAGCGGGCGCCCGTAGTCGTCCTGGAGCCGCTGGGTGTCGTCCTCCGTCGTGTAGCCATATGCGATCTCCAGGACCCGCCCGCGCTTGGCGCCGCGGTTCGTGATCCGGTGCGTCACCTCCGCCTCGACCATGAACTCCTCCCCGGGCTCGGCCTCGACCGTTCGCTCCCCGATCTGGATCGTCAGGCCCGGGTCGAGCACGACCCACATCTCATCCCGCATCTGGTGATAGTGGACGCTCGTCTCCTGCCCCGACTCAACGGTTATGACCCTTACCGAAGCCGGCTGGTTCAGCGCGTAGGTGGCGACCTTCCCCCACGGCTTGTCGACGATCACGCCCGCTCCTCCTTCGGGAGCGCGTCCATCAGGCGGGCCATATCCACAGCGGCCCTCGCAGCGTCCCACCCCTTGTTCCCGTGGGCGCCCCCGGCTCGGTCCAGGGCCTGCTCCATCGTGTCGGTCGTGAGGACGCCGAAGATCACCGGAACCCCGGTCTCGAGCGACGCCCGAGCGACCCCGGCGGCCGACTGCCCGGCCACGTGCTGGAAGTGCGCGGTCTCACCGCGGATCACCGCTCCCAGGCAAACGACCGCGTCGTACTGTCGCGACGCCGCCAGTCGCCGCGCCACGAGCGGGAGCTCGAAAGCCCCCGGCACCCAAACGAGGTCCACGTCCCCGGCTTCGAGACTGTCGAAGTAGCCTCGGGCGCCCTCGACCAGGCGTTCGACGACGACCGAGTTGAACCGGGCGGCGGCGACCGCGAACCGCCTGCCGACCACGCCGCCGTCGCCCCGGATCTCCCTCACGGGGCCTCCTCGACGACGACCGGCTCCAGATTCGACAAGAGATGACCGAGCTTCTCGCGCTTGGTCCGCAGGTACTCGATGTTCTCCGGAGTGGGCCGGGTCTCGAGCGGGATCCGCTCGAGGATCGAGAGCCCGTAGCCCTCGAGGCCCGCCCGCTTCTGGGGATTGTTGGTGAGCAGCCGCATCGAGCGCACGCCGAGATCGACGAGTATCTGCGCGCCGATCCCGTAGTCGCGGGGATCGGGCGCGAAGCCGAGCTCCTCGTTCGCCTCGACGGTGTCGCGGCCCTGCTCCTGGAGCTGGTAGGCGCGGAGCTTGTGCGTGAGCCCTATCGCGCGGCCCTCGTGGCCGCGCACGTACAGAACCACCCCACGCCCCTCCTCCCCCACGGCCTCCATGGCGCTCCCCAGCTGGGTGCCACAGTCGCAGCGGAGAGACCCGAAGACGTCGCCGGTCAGGCACTCGGAGTGGACACGGACGAGGACCCGCTCCCCGTCGCCGATCTCGCCCTGGACCAGAGCCACGTGGATCAGCTCGTCGACCGCGCTCTCGTATGCGTAGGCGCGGAAGTCACCGCAGTCGGTCGGGATCGTCGCCTCCGCCACCTTCCGGACGAGCCGCTCGCGGTGACGCCGATACTCGATCAGGTCTGCAATCGAGATGAGTCGTAGCCCGTGCTCCTGAGCGACCCGAACGAGCTGCGGCATGCGCGCCATCGTGCCATCGGGGTGAAGCACCTCACAGAGAACGCCCGCTGGGTACACACCCGCCAGCCTCGCCAGGTCGACGGCGGCCTCCGTGTGACCGGCGCGTTTGAGCACCCCGCCCTCCTGGGCCCGCAGTGGGAACACATGACCCGGCATGTGGATCTCCTCGGGACGCGTGCCCGGCTCCGTAACCGCCCTCACGGTTGCGGCTCGGTCGAACGCGCTCGTGCCCGTGGTCGTACGGCCCCGCACGTCGATGGACACGGCGAAGGCCGTCCCGTGGCTCTCTCGGTTCTGAGTCACCATGAGGGGGATCCCAAGCTCGTCGAGGCGCTCCCCGGTGACCGGCACGCACACGATGCCGCGGCCGTGGGTCACCATGAAGTTGATCGCCTCGGGGGTCACCTTCTCGGCGGCCATGATGAAGTCGCCCTCGTTCTCGCGATCGGCGTCGTCGACCACGATCACGATCCGGCCCTGCCGGATGTCCTCGATCGCCTCCTCGATCGTGCCGAAGACCGAACGATCCGTGTGGGTGCCCTGTGTCTTCATTCCGTCTTCCCCTCCAGGAACCGCTCCACGTACTTCGAGATCACGTCGACCTCCAGGTTCACGGGCTGCCCGGGGATGGCCCCCCCGAACGTCGTCACTTCGAGCGTGTGCGGGATGAGCGCTATCCTTACTCGTCCGTCGTCGGCGCCGGCTACCGTGAGGCTCACGCCGTCGACGCCGATCGATCCCTTCTCAACGATGTAGCGGCGGAGCCGTTCGGGGACCTCGATCTCCAGCGTCGCACCCCCCGCCCCGTCCGGCAGGACGTCGGCGATCTCGCCGAGGCCGTCGACGTGCCCCTGCATCAGGTGCCCTCCGATCCGAGCCGCGAGCGTGAGCGGCCGTTCGAGGTTCACCGGGTCGCCGGGGTGCAGACGCGCGAGGCTCGTTCGCGAAAGCGTCTCGGCGGAGAGATCGAACGCCAGGGTGTCCGGGGAACGCTCGACAACCGTTAGGCACACGCCGTTCACCGCCACTGAGGCACCGATCGCGGAGTCCTCGTTCACGGTCCGGCAGGCGACCACTAGCCGCTCGGGCGCTATCTCGTGGACCGAGCCGCGCTCCTCAACGATGCCGGTGAACATATGCCTCCACCCTCAAGTCCCGGCCTATCGGCCCCACGTCCAGCACGTCGAGGGACGGCGCGTCGGCGATCGGCGCGAACCCTTCCCCCTCGAGGATCCCCGGGGCATCCCGTCCGCCGATCAAGATAGGGGCGAGATAGACGACGACCTTGTCGACCAGACCGTCTCGGATCGCGCTCCAGGCGAGCGTAGGCCCGCCCTCGACGAGCACGGCCTGGACCTCCCGCTTCCCGAGGTGCTCGAGGAGCGCGTCCAGCCGCACGCCGGCGCCGTCGGTCTCGAGGACGAGCGTCTCCGCTCCGGCGGCGCGCCACTCCTGTCGGCGGTCGCCCGGGGCCTCTTCCGACGTGGCCACCAGCGTCGGCGCGGAGCCGTCGAAGAGATCGCCGGTCGCCGGCACCCGCCCGGTGGCGTCGGTCAGAACGCGGAGCGGCTGCGCGCCGCGGTAGGAGGGGTCGCGAACGGTCAACGCGGGATCGTCGGCGAGCGCGGTACCCGCCCCGACGACGATCGCGTCGGAGGCCGCGCGCAGCCGGTGCACGTCGGCGCGCGCCTCCTCGCCGGTGATCCACCGTGACGTGCCGTCGCGCGCGGCGACCTTTCCGTCGAGCGATGCCGCCATCTTCACGGTAACGAACGGACGCCCGGTGCGGACGTGGTGTACGTATGCCTCCAGCTGACGCGACACCTCGGACTCGAGCGGACCGGTACGTATCTCTATGCCGGCCCGCTCCAGCCTCGCCAGGCCGCGCCCGTCGACCATGGGGTTCGGATCGCGGATCGCGGCGACGACTCGGCCGACGCCGGCCGACGCGATGGCGTCGGTGCACGGCGGAGTGCGGCCGTCATGGTCGCAGGGCTCGAGGGTCGTGTAGAGCGTTGCGCCGCGAGCGGAGTCCTCGGCCGCATCGAGGGCGCGGACCTCCGCGTGGGCCGTTCCCGGGCCTTCGTGCCACCCCTCCCCAACGATGCGGCCGTCCCGCACGAGGACGACACCGACCATCGGGTTCGGGCAGACCCTGCCGCGGCCGCGCTCGGCCAGGGCCAGGGCCCACTCCATGTACGCCTCGTCGTTCACTCCTCGACCTCTCCCGGAGCGGAGAGCGACGAAGGGCAGGGCGCGGCAGCGGCGAATGCCGGTGCCGGCACCGCCCGTCTCCTCCCATCCCGACTATCACGGTCGGTCCCGGACTTTCACCGGGTCCACCCCTGGATGGCGTCCAGAGGGTCGCGGACTCTCACCGCCGGTGGGGAATCGCACCCCGCCCCGAAGACGAGCTTCGTACTAAGTATAGGCAAGGTTCCGGGCTGCGGGCCACGGCCGCCCAAGCCAGCCGTTAGGCGGGTTGGCGACGGTCGACCGCGTAGGACGAGCCGGCGTCCCGCTTGGCGAACTGCTTCATCTCGGTCGCGACGGCCACGGCCTCGCCGTAGTGGGCGAAGTCCCGGCGGGCCGTGGTCGCGATCCCGATCGAGATCGCCACGAGCGGGATCTCCTGGAGAACGCCCTTGCGGTCCTCGATCCGGACGAACCCGCGCTCGATGTCCTCGGGCTCGTAGAAGTCGGCCTTCGCCTGCTCGAAGCGTTCGCAGATCCTCTTGGCGACATCCTCGGCTACCTCGGGGGTCGTCATCGCGATGAAGTCGTCGCCGCCGACATGGCCGACGAACGCATCGGGGCCACCCATCTCGACGACCGCGTCCTGGATGATTCGCGCGGCGGACTGGATCATGCGATCGCCCCGGACGAACCCCTTCTGGTCGTTGTAGGCCTTGAAGTTGTCGAGGTCGGAGTACAGCACGGAAAAGGGCTTGCCCTCTCGGACCATCCTCTCGATCTCCTCCTGGATCCGTATGTTCCCGGGGAGACCGGTGAGCGGGGAGAGGTTCCGCATCTCCTTGGCTCGGCGGAGCGTGCCCTTCACGCGCGCGAGGAGCTCGATCGGGTCGAAGGGCTTGATTATGTAGTCGTCGGCACCCGCGGTGAGGCCGAGAACCTTGTCCGTGGAGAGGGCCTTGGCGGTGAGCATGATTATCGAGGTGTTCTGGGTCTGCGGGTTCCGGCGCAGGCGCTGCGCGACCTCGAAGCCGTCGATTCTCGGCATCATGACGTCGAGAAGCACAAGGTCGGGCCGCATCTCGTTCGCCTTCTCGAGCGCCTCCTCGCCGTCGGCTGCCACGGCCACGTCGTAGCCGGCCGACCGGAGGTTCACCTCGACGAACCGCGCGATATCCGGATCGTCGTCGACGACGAGGATCGTCTCGGGCATCAGGCGGCTCCCTTGGCCAAGGCCGCGAGGGCGCGCGCCGCCGCGGCCGGGTCCTCGCTCTTGTATATCGACGACGCGGCGGCGATGACGGTAGCGCCCGCATCGAGGCACCTTGCTCCGGTCTCGACGGTGATCCCGCCGTCGACCTCGACGTCGACCGAGAGCCTGCGGCGTTCGATCTCCGAGCGCGCGGTCTCGATCTTGGGGAGGGACTCGGGGAGGAAGGTCTGGCCGGCCCAACCGGGACGGACGCTCATCACGATCACATTGTCCAGCTCGTCCAGATGCGGGAAGACGCCCTCGACCGGTGTGTCGGGATTCACGGCGAGACCCGTTCGCATCCCGAGCTCCCGAGCCTTCCGGAGCACCGGCTCCGGGACGTCCACCGCTTCCAGGTGGCAGGTAACCATGTCGGTCCCCGTTGCAGCGAAGTCGTCGAAGAGCCGCTCGGGATGCTCGATCATGAGGTGGGCGTGCAGCGTCAGGGCCGTGAGCGGCCGGAGGGACCCTACGACCACAGGTCCGATCGTGAGCGGCCGGACGAAGTGCGCGTCCATCACGTCCACATGTATCGCGTCGGCATACGGCTCCACGAGCTTTACCTGGTCACCCAGATGCGCGAAATCTGCGGACAGGATCGACGCTGCGAGCTTGGCCACGCGGCGATTCTACCCGCAGGGGGGTCCGCCTTCGCTCAGGTGAGCCGGACGAAGGCCGCTACGAACATCGCGTCTGTGCCGTGGCGGTGCGGCCAGAGCCGGACCCGGGGAGCCGGGCCGTCGGGGCCGCGGACGTCGGAGGGCTCCAGGTACGGGCGCGCCTCGAGCAGCCGCTCGCAGACCCCGTCCGTTTCCTCCCGAGGGAAGGTGCACACGGAGTAGATGAGCCGCCCGCCCGGAACCAGGAGCTCCGACGCCGCGGCGACGATCTCGAGTTGAAGCTCCGCCAACCGCGACACCTCCTCCTCGAGCGGACGCCAGAGAAGCTCCGGCCTTCGCCGGGCGGCTCCGACCCCCGAGCACGGGGCGTCGACGAGCACCCTATCGAAGACTGCCTCGAGCGCCGGACGGCGCGCGTCCTGCACCAGGACGAGCGCACGCACTCCGAGCCGCTCCGCGGCGCGGACGACGAGCCCCGCGCGCTTGGGAGACACGTCCCCGGCCACCACGCCGCCGGCGAGCTCCGCCAGATGAGCGGCCTTTCCGCCCGGTCCCGCACACGCGTCGAGCACGCGGTCGCCCCGAAGAGATGAGACCGCGCCGGAGACGAACGCCGAGGCCTCGTCCTGGACCGCGAACCACCCCTCCCGGAAGCCGGGAAGCTGATCGGGGGCCCCGGCATCCACCAGCACCGTCTCCGGGACGATCGCGCCCCTCCTGGGCTCCAATCCCGATCCGCGGAGCGCGGTCTCGAGGCGGTCGCTGGCCCCCCCGACGGCTCGAAGCGCGAGCGGCGCCCGCTCGGCGAGCGCCTCGGCGGCACGCTCGCCCTCCCGCCCGAGCAATCGGGCGAGCTCCTCGACCGCCCACGGCGCGACTCCGGTCCGGGCGGCGATCGCCGCTGGGTCGTCTCCCTCGGGCGGGGACGGCGGGTCGGCGGCGATCGCGCGCAAGACTCCGTTGACGAACCCCCGCTCCCGCCCTGCGACGAGCCCCACCGTCTCTCCGACCGCGGCGTGGGCGGGGATCCTCGTGAACAGCAGCTGGTACGCGCCAAGGCGGAGCGCCGCGAGCGCGCCGGGCGTCATCCGGGCCACAGGCCGGCCGGCCCGAGATTCGATCGCGCTGTCGAGCCTCAGCATCCGTCGGAGGGTCCCGTACGCGAGCTCCGCCGCGAGCGCCCTGTCGGCCACGGCCAAGGCGGAGCGCCGGAGCTCGGACGAGAGGGTCAGGTTCGAGTACGCGCGTTCCTCGACGACCCGGCGGACCACGCGCAGGGCAACGGCGCGGGCGCCGCCCCTCATTCGAGCGGCTCGCCGACCTCGGGGCGAAAGCCGTTCACGAAGTCGGTTCCGGACATGCGCTTGCGCCCGGCGGGGGCCACCTCCAAGAGCAGCACGGATCCCCGGCCGCAGCCGACGAGGGGACTCGTCATCACGTCGAGGATCGTCCCGTGCTGTCCGCCTGTGGCCTCGGCCCGGGCACGGAGTATCTTGAGGACGTCGCCGCGGAAGGAGGCCGACGTGCCGGGCTCCGGTGCGAAGGCTCGGATCCTTCGGACGATCGCCTCGGCGTCCTCCTCCCAGTCGAGCCTCCGGTCCTCGGGGCCCAGCTTCGGGGCGTAGGTCGCCTTCGAGTGGTCCTGGGCGCGCGGCTCGATCTCGCCCCTTCTATCGAGCGACTCGACCAGCAACGAGGCGCCCCGGAGCGCGAGCCGTTTCCCCAGGCTCCCGGCGTCGTCCTCGGGCAGGACCTCCAACTTCGCCTGCAGCAGGATCGGCCCCGTGTCGAGGTTCCGGTCCATGCGCATCGTCGTCACGCCCGTCTGCGCGAGGCCGGCCAGGAGCGCGTGCTGGACGGGGCTCGCTCCCCGGAGCGCCGGGAGAAGGGAGAAGTGGACGTTCACCGCCGGAGCGATGTCGAGAACCTCCTCGGTGAGGATCTCGCCGTAGGCGACGACCACGAGCATGTCGGGGTGCGCCTCGACAATCTCCTCGAGCCCCGGCCCCGACCGAACCGTGTCGACCTCTGCGAGCGGATGATCGAGACGGACCGCGGCCTCGGCGACCGGTGTGGGAGCGACATCGCTCCCACGAGGTGCGGGGCGCGGCGTCCTCGTCACTACCAGAGCTACCTCGTGTCGGGACTCTCCCAGCGCCTCCAGCGAGGGCACGGACCAGACGTCGTTCCCCAGGAACACGACCCGCAGCGGCTCCACGAGCCGGAGGATACGCGAGTAGCTATCCGGGGTCGCCCCCCACCGCCCGTCGGGCCTCCTCCTCTCGCAACCGGCGGAGGACCTCGTTCCGACCGTCGTCGGGCAACCGGTCGATGTAGAGCCCGCCGCTCAGGTGGTCGGTCTCGTGCTGGAAGATCCGCGCCAGCAGTCCCTCGCCCTCGAGCTCGAGGTCCCTGCCCCTCACGTCCCTCCCGCGGACGCGAGCTCGCAGCGCCCGCGGCGTCGGATAGAACGGTCCGGGGATCGACAGACAGCCCTCGTCGAGGGTCTCCTCGCCCTGGAGATCGAAGACCTTCGGGTTGGCGACGAAACCCTCGTGTCCGTCGCCGTCGTCGAAGACGAAGCACGCCAGGGACAGCCCGACCTGGTTCGCAGCGAGGCCCACGCCGGGAGCCTCATACATCGTCTCGAGCATGTCCTCGGCGATCCGGCGCAAGGCGCGATCGAACCGCTCCACCGGGCGCGCGGTCTCGCGGAGCACCGGGTCCCCCAGCACGCGGATGGACAGTACCGCCAATCTGAGCTCCCTCAGAGGTGAGGCTCGGCCTCGACCCGACGCACCACGTCGCGCTCCGCGAGCTCGCGTGCGGCGCGCCCGAAGCGTTCCAGTCGCGCCGGGTCGAGCGCGAGCAAGCATAGCGTCAGGCCCTCTTCGACTGAGACGAGGAGGGTCGTCGGGCCGAGCCGCTCGAGTTCCCCGGGAAGGTCCGGCGAGCCGACCACCCGGAACACCGGGTGGCCGACCGGGAATCCCGCGCTCGCGCGTCGCGCCGCCTCTGCACGATGGAACCTTTCGGGCCTACCGGATACGAGAGCCTGCACCGCCGGGTCGTTGGGACGGGATGCCTGCACCACGACTCGGCCGTGCGGAGCGGCCCACGCGGCGGCCTCCATCCACGTCGCGAGGGACCGCTCGAGCGCCGAGAGCCCGGGCCTACGTTCCGCCAGGTCCACGTCCAGGATCCCGACCAGGTCCAGGGCGGGCGTGCCGACGTCCTTCACAGCGTCGGGTCCGCCTACGACGACCGCATCCCCGGGCTCCGGGCCGCGCCCCTTGATCCGTCGCACGGGGACGGTGGCGAGGCGTGCCGCCCACTCCTCCACGCGCTCGGCACCGCCACGACGGATCCCGAGGTCCACGGAGCCGCACGAGCCGCAACGACCCCGGGCTCCGCAGACGGCGCACGCGATGCGCCCCTCCGCCTGGCGGATGATGCCTCCGCAGGCGCCGCACCGCGCCGGCTCCCCGCACGATCGGCACACCTGAGCGACCCCGTATCCGGGCACGGGGGAGTACAGGAAGGCTCGCCGCGCGGCCTTGAGAGCGGCCACGAGACGCGGGGCCCTACCCTCGGTTCCGGGGCGGACCACTTCGACCGGCGGCCATCGCCGCCCTGCTGAAGCGATCGTCGGCAGGCCCAACGCGGCCGCCTCCGAGCTGGGGCAGAGCGCCGACAAGACGCACGTCGCTCCGTCGACGCGAGCTCGGGCGAGCGCCACGTCGCGCACGTGGTAGTAGGGGGCCCGCTCCTCGCGATGGTTCGCGTGACTCTCCCTGGCTACGAGGACCAACCCCAGGTCGACTACGGGGGCGAACAAGGCGGGGCGCGTGCCCACAACGCAGTCAAAGCGCCCGCCGGCTATCTCCAGCCAGGTGCGGTACCTGCTGCGGCGATCTCCTCCGGAGAACAGCACCGCCCGGTCGCCTACGGCCTCCAGGAGCGCGGCCGCCGTCGCCGGGAGCGGCGACGCCTCCGGCACGAGGACGAGGACCGTCCTCCCGGCGGCGATCGCCGCCACGGCCAGCTCGACGGCCACCACGACCTCTTCGTCCGGTGCCGGCCGCAGGACGAAGCCACCGGAACTCGACGACACCGCTCGTAGCAGGTCCGGCCCGCCCCGGTAGGCCGCTAGGAGGTGGGTGGCGTGAGGCGTTGCGCCAGCACTCCGCGAGCCGCGCCGGGAGGCCGAAGCCCCCCGGGCGCGCGAGTTCGCCAGCCCCGCACCACCGATCTCCTCCGCCGCGACGCGCGGCGGGTGTGAGCGAGCGATCACCGCTGCGAGAGGGGCCACGTAGCGGTCGGCGACCCAGCGCAGGACCTGGAGCATCCGCTCGTCGAAGAAGCGGACCGGCGAGACGAGCTTGCGTACCGGCAGCACCTTCGAGGGTACGTCGTCGGTCGGCCCGAGCACCCATCCCCGGACGGCGCGGCCGTGGAACGGGACCTTGACGAGACTGCCGACGCCCGCCGCGAGTTCGTCGGCGATCGTGTAGGTGAACGGCCGGTCGAGCGAGAGGATCGGCCGGTCCACGCAGACGGCGACCGGTCCCGAGAGGATCGTCCCGACCCGCCCGGCGCCCGGAGAGCTACTCGACGGCGCGGCGGAGCTCGTCGGCGCGATCGGTCTCCTCCCAGGGGAAGCCCTTGCGCCCGAAGTGCCCGTAGGCGGCCGTCTCCTTGAAGATCGGGCGGCGCAGGTCGAGGCGGCGGATGATCGCTGCAGGCCGGAAGTCGAACGCCTCCCGGATCGAGCCCGCGAGCTTCGCCGGGTCGACCTGCTCGGTTCCGAAGGTGTCCAGGGCCAGGGATACCGGGTGCGCTGTCCCGATCGCGTAGGCGACCTGCAACTGGCACTTGGCGGCCAGCCCCGCCGCGACGACGTTCTTCGCGACGTAGCGCGCCATGTATGCGGCCGACCGGTCGACCTTGGTCGGATCCTTGCCGGAGAAGCACCCTCCTCCGTGTGGCGCCATGCCCCCGTAGCTGTCGACCATGATCTTCCGACCGGTGAGGCCTGTGTCGGCTTTCGGACCCCCGATCTCGAACCTTCCCGTCGGGTTCACCAGTATCCGAACGTCGTCGGCGTCGAGCGCGAACTCCCGGAGCACGGGCTCGATGATCTCGGCCGTCACGTCCGGAGCGAGGAGCGTCTCCACGTCGACCTCCTCGCGGTGCTGCGCCGAGATCAGCACCGTGTCGACCCGGGCCGGCTTCCCGTCCACGTACGCGATCGAGACCTGGCTCTTGCCGTCGGGCCGCAGATACGGAACCACGCCCGCCTTACGGACGTCGGCCAGACGCTTCGAGAGATGATGGGCCATCGCGATCGGCATCGGCATGAGGTCGTCGGTCTCACGGCACGCGTAGCCGAACATCATCCCCTGGTCGCCAGCGCCCAGCGTGTCGAGGTCGTCGTGCGCCTCCCCCGTCCGCTCCTCGAGCGCGTGATCGACGCCCCGAGCGATATCGGCCGACTGCTCCTGGATCGCCGTGATCACCCCGCAGGTCGCACCGTCGATGCCGAAGTTCGCGTCGGTGTATCCGATCTCGGTGATCGTCCGGCGGACCACCGCGGGGATATCCACGTAGCCGGACGTCGTGATCTCGCCGGCGACCATCACTATGCCCGTGGTGACGAGTGTCTCGCACGCAACTCGACCGGTCGGGTCGACCTCGAGGATCGCGTCGAGGATCGCATCGGAGATCTGGTCGGCGAGTTTGTCGGGATGTCCCTCGGTTACCGACTCCGAGGAGAAGAGGTAGCCCTCGCGCATGACCGCCGGAGTATAGCTCGCGGCATCGACGTCTCAGCGGCGCTCGGAGAGCAACCCGGCCAACCGCTCGCAGATCGCCGCCGCGAGCTCCCTCTTTGACCACGTGCGGAGCGGCTCCTCTACGCCCGATCGGGTGATGATCATCGCGTCGTTCGTGTCGCTCCCGAAGCCGGTACCGTGCCGTCCGACCTCGTTCACCACGACCAGGTCGAGGTTCTTCGCGGCCAGCTTCGCGCGCCCGCGCTCCCCCAGGTCCGCGGTCTCGGCCGCGAAGCCCACGAGCACCCGCTCGCCCTTTCGTTCGCCGAGCTCGCGAAGGATGTCGGGCGTCGCCACGAGACGAACATCGGGTGGGCCCGACTCCTTCTTGAGCTTGCCAGCCGCCGCCCGCTCGGGGCGGAAGTCCGCGACGGCTGCGGCCATCACGACGGCGTCGGCGCCCTCGAACTCCCCTAGCACCGCGTCGCGCATCTCCTCGGCCGTTTCGACCCGTACGGTCTTGATGTGGGCTGGAGGCTCCACGGCGCCCGGTCCGAGCACGAGGTGGACGTCGGCCCCTCGGGCGGCCGCCTCCACCGCGACCGCGATCCCCATCTTCCCCGAGGAGCGGTTCCCGACGTAGCGGACCGGGTCGATCGGCTCGTGCGTTGGACCCGCAGTCACGAGCACCCGCCGGCCCGCGAGGTCACCGGCGCCGGAGACGGCCGTCTCGATCGCCGACAGCACGTCCTCCGGCTCGGCCATGCGGCCGATGCCCTCGTCGCCAGCGGCCAGGGCACCCTCGACCGGCCCCGCGATCCGGACCCCGCGCTCGGCGAGCGCCCTGACGTTCGCCTGTGTGGCCGGATGCCGCCACATCCCGGAGTGCATCGCCGGAGCGACTACGAGAGGGCAAACGGCCTCGAGAAGCGTCGACGTGAGCAGATCGTCGGCGATCCCATGGGCGAGTCGCGCGATCACGTTGGCGGTCGCCGGCGCGACGACCGCCACGTCGGAGCCGCGCGCCAGCGCGACGTGGAGAACCGACCCCGGCTCCTCCCACAAGGATCCGTGTGCGGTGTTCCCCGTGAGTGCGGAGAAGGTGTCGGCGCCGACGAAGCGCGAGGCGTTCCTCGTCAAGACTACGCGGACGTCGGCACCGTTCGAGACAAGCAGCCGCGCGAGGTAGGCGGCCTTGTATGCGGCGACGCCACCCGTGACGCCGAGGAGCACGCGGCGCCCCGCGAGGGGGCTACTTGATCCCAATCCCTTCGGGACGCTCGGCCGTGATCTTTCCCTCCACGACTTCTTCGAGCGCCAGGGACAGGGGCTTGTTCGTCAACCCGCCGGACTCGACGAGCGGCGGGACGAACTCCCCGCGGCCCTCGCCGAGCTGGCCGTAGTACGAGTTGATCTCGCGTGCCCGCTTCGCGGCGAGGATCACCAGCGAGAACTTGGAGTCGACCACCGACAGCAGGTCGTCGATCTTCGGCTCGATCATGTGGACGGATCCTTCGCATCGTGGGGCCGGTCGCCCCGGTAGGCCTCGATTATAGCCGCCACCTCCCCCGTCGCCCGCTCCAGGTCGTCGTTCACCACCAGGTGGTCGAACCAGCCGGCCTGAGCGAGCTCCTCGTTCACCGTGGCGAGCCTGCGGGCGAGCGACCCCTCGTCCTCGGTTCCCCGCGCCCTCAGACGCCGCTCGAGCTCCTCGCGGAACGGCGGTCTGAGGAAGATCAAGACCGCGTCGGGGACCCGCGCCCGCACCTTGGCCGCTCCCTGCACGTCGATCTCCAGGAGCACGTCCTGGCCCCGGCGAACCGCCTCCTCCATCGGTGCGACGGGCGTGCCGTAGCGGTGCCCGAAGACCTCCGCCCACTCGAGGAACTCGCCGCGGGCGAGCCGGGCGTCGAATTCCTCCTCGGTCACGAACCAGTAGTCCAAAGAGGGGGATTCACCCGGCCGCGGCGCGCGCGTGGAAACCGAAACCGAGTACCAGAGCCGATCCGGGTCTTCCTCGAGCAGGCGCCTAACGACGCTCCCCTTGCCGACACCGGAGGGGCCCGAGATCACGAAGAGCCGGCCGATGCGAGCCGTCGGCGGCTACTTCTTCGCGAACCGCGCTAGGAGCATCTCGCGCTGCTTCGCCCCCAACCCGCGCACACGGCGGCTCGCGGATATGTCGAGCTCCTCCATCAGCTTCCTTGCCCGGACCTTCCCCACCCCGGGCAGGGACTCGAGGACGGCAGACACCTTCATCTTGCCTACCGTGTCGTCACCCTGCCTCGACAGCACGTCCTTCAGCGTGCGCTTCCCGGACTTGAGCTCCCCTTTGAGCTCGGCTCGTCTGCGCCGCGCCTCCGCGGCCTTGGCGAGCGCCTGCTTGCGCTGTTCCTCGGTAAGGGTCGGTAGGGGCATGGCACGCTCCTTTGAGGTCGGGAACCGCGCGATTATACGCAGCGCGTCGTTCGCCGGGCAACGCGAACACCGGCCCCTGCCTGCACGTTCGCCAAATCTCCGCGGTCAACGGATCTCCGCGAGGATCGCGGTCGCCGCGGCGGCCGGGTCCGAGGCCCCTGTGACGAGCCGTCCCACCACCAGGTAGTCGGCGCCGGCATCGATCGCCTCGGCGGGAGTGAGGATCCTCGCGTGATCGTGACCGTTCGAGCCCGTCGGCCTTATGCCGGGAACCACGAGGCAGAACTCCTCGCCGACGACCTCACGCACCACTCGCACGTCCTCGCCCGACACGACCGCCCCGTCGGCACCCGCCGACTTGGCCTCGTACGCAAGGGAAGCCGGGCTCGCCAGCGACTCGTCGAGACTCGAGAGCACGGTAACCGCGAGCACGAGCGGCATCGGATCGCCGGCCTCCTCGGAACCGCGGCGCGCCCCGCGGACGGCGGCCTCCACCATGGCCTCGCCACCGAGGGCGTGCACGTTCAGCATCGCGACGCCGAGCCGGGCGATGTTGGCGGATGCGCGCTCGACGGTGGTCGGGATATCGTGGAGCTTCGCGTCGACGAAGACCGGCCCGTGGACCGCCAGTCGGCGAACGGCCTCCGGACCGTGGGCCCAGATCAGCTCGAGGCCGGCCTTCAACAGGCCGACCCGGCCCTGGAGGGATCGTGCGAGGCCCTCGGCCCGGCCGATATCGGAGACGTCGATCGCGGCGATCAGGGGGTTGTTCGGGGGAGGGATCACCCCACGCCCCCTCCCCGCGCCGTCCGGAGCAGTCCTCGGAGATCGGCGGGAGACGCTAGGCCCTTCTCCCGAAGAAACGCGAGAAGCCCCTGCGCGATGTCCACGGGAGCGGCGGGATCGACGAGCGCCGCGGTCCCGACCTGCACCGCCCAGGCCCCGGCGAGCATCATCTCGGCAGCGTCGCGGCCGGTGACCACCCCGCCGACGCCGATGATCGGCACCCCCGGAAGGACCCGGGCGACCTCGTATACGGCGCGCACGGCGATCGGTCGGATCGCGGGCCCCGAAAGGTACCCCGTGGCGCCCCCTAGGAGCGGTCGCATGGCATCGATGTCGACCGCCATCGCGGGCACCGCGTCGACAAGGGTCAGCCCGTGCACGCCGGCGCGCACGCACGCCCTGGCGGTCTCGGCCAGGTCTGCCACCAAAGCGGGGAGCTTCGCGAACACGGGGAGGGGCGCCAGACGCGCAACGGCCCCCGCGACCTCCGCCGCTCTCTCGGGACGCGCGGCGAACGCCTCGAGACCGAGCTCCTCGTCCGGCCCGCCGAGGGCGACCTCGAGAGCCGCCACTCCGGGCGCACGACCGACGGCTCCGGTCACCCTCACGAACTCCTCGAGGCTGGCCCCACCAACCGATACGACGATGGGCAGGCCTGGGCGCGCCAGGCGGGGAAGCTCCTCGTCCAGGAACGCCTCGACGCCCGGGTTCTGCCAGCCGACGCAGTAGAGCATCCCCGAGATCGTCTCCCCCACGCGCGGCCCGGGCGCCCCGCGCCGCGGCAGGGCGGTGATCGTCCGTGTGACCACACCACCGAGCTTGCCGGGATCCACGATCCCGGAGACCTCCTTCCCCGTCCCGAAGCAGCCCGAGGCCACGAGCACCGGACTCTGGAACGCCAGCCCGTTCAGATCCACCGCCGTGGTCGCCTTCACTCCGGCCACTCCCGCACGACGGGGAAGCCCTCGACGGGCGTCGGAGTAGAACGCTTCCCCACGGGGGCCCAGCGGTCCCAGAAGATCCTCTCGGGGTTCAGCACCGGGCCCTCTACACAGGCGCGGAGGTTGTCGTAGCCGCTTCCGTCCTTGCGGATCACCGGCACGACGCACGTGAAGCACAGACCGAGTCCGCACCCCATCCGCTCCTCCACCGCGACCTGCGCCGGCAGGCGGCGCGCCCGGCAGACATCGGCGATGCTTCGGAGCGTCTCGCGCGGCCCGGCCGCGTACAACACCTCGGCTCCTGATCGATCAAGCATCTCGGGCAGCAGATCGACCACCGCCCCGCGCTCACCGAGGCTCCCGTCTGACGTCACGAACGCGACCGTCTGGGACAGCCGCTTGGCCTCGATCGGCTTGAAGACCTCCTCTAGACTCGGCGCGCCGACGAGCATGTCCACCCGCTTACCTCGCGACCGGAGCTCTTGGCCGAGGAAGTAGAGCGGCGCCGCGCCGTGCCCATCCGCGACGAGGAAACAGTTGGTGAGGCGGCGCGGATAGGCGAACGGCTTGCCGAGCGGGCCGATGACGTCGAGGAATCCGTGGGCCCTGCGACTCGCAAGCCACTCCGTGCCGGGCCCTCCGCGGCCGAACCCGATCTCGAGGGTTCCCGCCCAGCCCCCCCGCTTCGACGCCTGATGGATGAAGAAGTGGCGCCTCAGGAAGAAGGAGCGGTCCTCGGGCATCCCGATCGCGACGAACTGTCCCGGACGGGCCCGCTCGGCGATCTCGGGAGCGACGAGCGTGAGCGAGTGGAACGCGCCGAGGCGGCGGGCCGACAGGATCTCCGCGCGCGCCCGCCTCACCTGGCCGCGTCCTCGACGGAGATGGCGTCTTCGAGGGTCACCAGCCGTTCCTGCACGCCACGGGCGGCCACACCCGCGTGGTGCTCCTGTATCGACCGGGGGGCGGAGCCTGGTCCCCGAAGGGCCTCGATACCGCGCAGCGCCGCGAGGACGCCGGGGAGCGTGGTTATGCACGGGACGCCCGCAGCGGCGG
>DATEBA010000056.1:0-2556 GCA_035288045.1 Actinomycetota bacterium | reverse complement strand
GAGGATCGTTCGAAGCGCGGTGTTGGAGCAGCGCCCGCTGCCCTACATCGAGGCTGCTCGCACCCTCGGCATCCCGCGGACGAGGATCATGTTCCGCCATATCCTCCCGAACGTCCTCCCGATCATCGCGGCGTACGTCGTGCTGGACTTCGCCTTCGCCCTGGTGAGCCTCGCCGGACTGTCGTTCCTCGGCCTCGGCGTTTCGCCGGGCACGGCCGATTGGGGCCGGATGTTGTTCGAGAACCGGACCATCCTGTTCACCAACCCGATGGCGGCGCTCCTGCCCGCTGCCGCGATCGTGATCACGGCCGGGAGCATCAACATCCTCGGAGACTGGACCTACGAGCGGATGTCCGCTCGATGACCGGGCGAGCGGGCGGCGCGACGCCTCTCCTCGAGATCGAGGGACTTCGGATCTGGTCCGGCTCGATCGAGGGAGGACACACGATCACGAACGGCACAGACCTCGCGGTGCGGTCCGGGGAGACGGTCGGGATCGTCGGCGAGTCCGGGTCGGGCAAATCCCTCACCGCGCGGGCAGTCATCCGGCTTCTCCCCCAGGGCGTCTTCGCCGACGGGAGCGTGCGGTACCAGGGCAAAGAGCTGATGGATCTCCCCGAGAAGGGTATGCGCGCCCTTCGCGGCGGGGACATCTCCCTCATGTTCCAGGATCCGTTCACGATGCTGAATCCGCTCCTTCGCTGCGGCGAGCACATCGGGGAGATGTTGACGGCCGCCGACGGAGGTCGGCTCCGACGTGATCAGGTCCGGGAGGAGACGGCGCGACGCCTCTCGGAGGTCGGGATCGACGACCCGCTCGTGGCGGACCGCTACCCGTTCCAGCTCTCCGGCGGGATGCGTCAGAGGGTCGCCCTCGGGGCGGCGCTCGCCAAGGACCCCGAGCTGCTGATCGCCGACGAGCCCTCCACGGCTCTCGACGTCACGACCCAGGCCGAGATCCTCGCTCTCCTTCGCTCGGTCCAGCAGGCCCGAGGGATGGGGCTGATCCTGATCACGCACGATCTCCGCGTCGCGTTCACGACGTGCGACCGCGTCTACGTCCTCTACGCGGGGTCGCTGCTGGAGGTCGGGGACGCCCAGACGCTCGAACGCGAACCCCTGCACCCGTACACGCTGGGACTGCTGCTATCCGAGCCCTCCGTCGACCGCAAGCTCGGCGAGATGGCCTCGATCCCGGGCTCCGTCCCGGCCCCCGACGACGTCGCCGACCGATGTCCGTTCGCTCCGCGGTGCCGCTGGGTGGACGACGCCTGCCGAACCGGCCCGCCCCAGCTCACGACGGTCGAGCCCGATCACCTCAGCGCCTGCGTCCGGTTGGATGAGATCAGGACCGAGATGCGCGAGCTCCGCTCCCGTGTTCTCGAAGCCGCGTCGGGGTCGATCGCCGCCTCGACCGGCGCTGGGCTCGTGTTCATCGAGGGAGTGGTGAAGACCTTCGATCTCGGGCGGGGCCGCAGCGTGGAGGCCCTCAAGGGCGTGTCCTTGGCGATCGAGCCCGGCGAGTGCGTCGGCTTGGTGGGCGAGTCCGGATCCGGGAAGACGACACTCGGCCGCTGTCTCGTCGGCCTCGAGACGCCCACGGCGGGCCGGATCCTGATCGACACGATCGACGCCTCGGATTTCGGAGCGCTATCGAAGGACGAGCGGACCCGTCTCCGGCGCACCGTGCAGATGATCTTCCAGGATCCGTACTCGACACTGAACCCGCGCCACACCGTCGGCCGCACCCTGACGGAGGCGCTCCAGCAGGCGGCCAGCCTCACGGGCAGGCAGGGGTCGGCCGCCGGGGCTATGGGCGAGCTGCTCGGCCGTGTCGGGCTCCCCCCGGCCTATGCTCGCCGCAAGCCGGCCGCGCTCTCGGGTGGCGAGCGCCAACGGGTAGCCATCGCCCGCGCCTTGGCGGTCCAGCCGAAGCTCCTCGTCTGCGACGAGCCCGTATCGTCGCTCGACGTATCCGTGCAGGCCCAGATCCTGAATCTGTTCCGCGGCCTGCAGACCGAGCTGGAGATCGGCTACCTGTTCATCACGCACGACCTCGCTGTCGTCCGCCAGGTCGCGGATCGGATCTACGTGCTGTTCCAGGGAGAGGTCGTCGAGGAGGGATCGGCCCACGAGATCCTGTCGCAGCCGAAGCACTGGTACACGAGGCAGTTGATGGACTCCGTCCCCGGCGCGGGGGGCCGGGCGGTCTAGCGCGGGCAGGAGGCGCGATGGCGTTCGCACACTCGGTCAGAGCGGTCGACGCGCATGCTTGCGGCGAACCCGGTCGGGTGATCGTCTCGGGAGTACCCGACGTCCCCGGCGCCACGATGTTCGACAAGATGGTCTACGTCCGGGACCATCACGACGATCTCCGCAAGCGCATGCTGCGCGAGCCGCGCGGGTACCCGGCGGCCAACTGCAACCTGCTGCTCCCGCCGACACTCCCCGAGGCCGACGCCGGGTTCGTGATCATGGAGCAGACCGAGTATCCGCCGATGTCCGGCACGAACACGATCTGCGTGACCACCGTCCTGATCGAGACCGGCATCGTGG